>NZ_BILV01000063.1 GCF_004000745.1 Paenibacillus barengoltzii NBRC 101215 | reverse complement strand
TTTTGAACTAGTTTCTCTCACAACAAAAAAATCCTTACCGAAGTGGGCTTCGTTGAGCAGGTGAAGTTTTTAAACATGGACAAATAAACAGTCACTGTTTTGCTCTTTGCATACAATATTTTGAATTAATCTATAGGGAGATGAGTCTAATGTATTTTTGCCCGACATGTCCAACACAAACCGTTGTTGATCCCCCAGTGTCGATTTACGAAAACTACTATCACCCTCAATTGGTTCAAGTTATTCACCCCATTGAAATCATTAGAAAGCATCACTGTGTACCCATTCCACAACACATTTATGAGTATTCCGTCAAAGACGTAATGTGTCATGTATCCAGCCTTAAAAAACACAAAAAGAGAAGATAACTATTTCAGCGGTTATCTGATATGACCACTTTAGACGGTGCTTTGGTGGTCTTTTCTTTTTTTCCCAGATTAGAACCGCTGTCTGCCGGGGAGCAACAAAAAAAAAAGGCCGGCGTCCCGGCTTTGAGCCGAGTGCCTGGCCGCACATTTGAGCGCTGAAGACGCGCTCACCCTTTACGCCAGCTATGTGAATAACTGGGTAAAATCTGGGTGAACACGTCCTTAATACCTCAAAACCCTTTATAAATCAGGCTTAACTGACCGAGCCGAGACAGAAACGGTCAATCGAGCGCTCATGGATCCGCTCGAAAATCTGAATCCTGAATTTTGCACCATGAACCTAAAGTCGTCTATCGTTTGTCGAATTTTGCGCAAAAGAAAAACCCTTGTGGCGCAAGGGTTTCAGAGGAAAATAACTGCAAAGCGGGTGATGGGAATCGAACCCACGCTACCAGCTTGGAAGGCTGGAGTTCTACCATTGAACTACACCCGCAATCTTACAATCGGGACGACACGATTCGAACATGCGACCCCCTGGTCCCAAACCAGGTGCTCTACCAAGCTGAGCTACGTCCCGTTAGTTTTAGGCCTTTTTGAGAAGGCAGAAATTAATATATCACGTTTCGCCTGCGAGCGCAAGCGAAACCTGCCGGCAGCTTCTGTGCCGGCAGGTGGCTTGCGATCCTCCGCATTCATGAAACAGAGTTATCGTTAATCATATATACTCCGCCCTGACCTGCATCCACGATATAAACATCAAAATGATTGGATCCCCGCAAGACGATCTTAAATTCCTTGCCCTTAGGGGCTCTTAAATGTGATGTTTTAAAATGACCGGCTCCAGGATTAACTTTGCCCATTAGAGAGACTGACTGGTCTTCTGCTGGCAATATCAAACCTTTATCCAAATGTTCTCTATCGTTATAGAACTGAAGTGTAGGATGGGTATCCTGCGTATCGGCTGGAACGGTTCTGACAGCTACACCACCATCAGCCGTGTTGGCGAGAGTAAATCGGTATCCATCTTTCAGTTCCAATTCATGCTCATGCTCTGAAACATAATGTTCTACACGTCCAGTTTCGAGGTTGTAGAATAATTCGGCTGACAATGTATTCGGCCACATCCCGTTCACCTCGGAACCATCCGGTAAAGTCGCCCTAATAAAATATAATATCGTCGTTTCACTAGGCATTCGACTTGCAGGGATCAAACGAGCGGTTACCTCGCTAATCCAGCTTTTGATCACAGTATCACTTGCTTGGATGTCCTTGAATCCCCATCCTAAGCGGAACAAAGCAATCTGAGCTTGGGATAGAGCATAGTATATTCCCAACCGAGGAATGATGCGTTCAAATGTCGTGATCGTTTTGTCCATGGCTGTAACCGTCTCTGATGTACCTGCCGCTGAAATTCCGTATGGAGAAGCAACTTCTGCTTTAAAATGAGAGTCAAGGAATATAAGCTCGCCCTCACTCTTGTTCAACTTAATCTTAAGTGCAGGGTTAGCAGTTCCTTCACGATAAAGCTCTATCGCTCTGTTCAAGCCAGTGGGTTCTCTATACTTGCCTGTGTCGGAGATTTTACCGAATCGTCTCACCAATAAATGATCCAGATGCTCTAGCAAAAGCTTTCGATTGGCCTCATTGCCTATGGATTCAGCATCAAGCCCTAATAATCTGGCGATCCCTTCTGGCTGAAAAGGGTCTGCCGGATAATTCATCGTTAGCGCAAAGTGTTCCTTAAGCCGCCCAGATAATAAGTTTAACTCTGACTCTATCAACAAATCGCAAAGATGTGACACATCCTCATTCAAATACATATAAACGAAGCTCTCATTTGCAATGATCGTTTTCAATACGTTCGCCAGATACATGTCACCTATCAAATAATCAGAACCAACTTGTAAAGCAAGACGTCCATCATCTGTAAATCCAGCTCTAACCGATGGCAGGGCAAGTTCAACATGATGCTCTAACTTCAAAGCAACTCCAGGTTCCTCGGATGTATTCTCGTTGTCGTCAATTGCTGACTTTTGTAACATACGCATCGAAACTCCCTTATATATGACTCCCTTAAGACTCCACGATGGAAAGGATACTTAAACGGTCGTCTGCTTGTTTTCTTTGGCGATTTCTTTTCGAACAATCGGTGCGACTCGGGTGCCAAACAACTCAATGGCACGCAGGACTTCACGATGAGGCATTGTGCCAATATTCAGATGCAAGAAGAAGCGGTTGGTTCCTAGCATTTTGCGGGTGTGAAGAATCTTCTCTGCAACATATTCAGGATCACCAACATAGAGGGAACCATCCATCTTGCGATTTAGCTCATAGGATGCTTCGGTGTATGGCGCCCAGCCCAATACTCTGCCGAGTTCGTTCATTTGAACGACCTGGTAAGGTCGGTGTAACCGAACCGCCTCCTCGGTTGTTTCACTAACGAAACCGTGCGAGTGTGTCGCAATTTTAAGCTTACTTACATCATGGCCTGCACTCGCAGCTGCTTGTTTATACAATTCGACGAGGGGCGCAAATCTTTCCGGGTTTCCGCCGATGATCGCAAAGACAATAGGCAATCCCAACGCTCCTGCTCGAATAGCCGAATCCGGTCGTCCTCCAGATCCAACCCACACCGGAAGCGGGTCTTGGACAGATCGTGGATAGACGCCGAGATTATGAATCGCCGGACGATGACCGCCTCGCCATGTGACTTTTTCTGAAGCTCTAATCTTAAGAAGCAGTTCAAGATGTTCTTCAAACAATTCCTCGTAGTCATTTAAGTCGTAGCCAAACAACGGGAACGAATCAACAAAAGCGCCTCTGCCGACCATAATTTCGGCCCGCCCATTACTGATGCTGTCCAGCGTTGAGAATGATTGATAGACCCGAACTGGATCATCCGAGGAAAGGACGGTGACAGCACTCGTGAGCCGAATTCGCTTAGTTAAAGCAGCTGCAGCAGCAAGGATGACGGCTGGAGCCTCAGAGGCAAAATCAAACCGTTGATGTTCTCCGATCCCAAACACGTCAAGACCAGCCTGATCAGCAACAACGATCTCTTCGATCCCATTTCGAATCCGCTCGGGATGGCTGACCCGCTTGCCCGTTACAGGATCTGGTGAAGTTTCTAGAAAGGTGTTAATACCTAGTTCAAAATCTATGGATTCCGTCATGATGATCCTCCTTCATTTTCTGTAATTAACGATGTCCGGCAGCAACGTTTTTGTGTGCGATTTGATTAAGACGTTGAAGGTCCGAATCTGTAAGCTCAACCTGCAAAGCCGCAATATTTTCTTCTAAATACTTTCTTCTTTTCGTTCCTGGAATAGGCACAATATCGTTACCTTGCATCAAAATCCATTTCAAAGCCAATTGGGGTGCAGTGCATCCTTTTTCTGCCGCCATTTCTTTAATCTGAGCAACAAATTGAAGGTTTTTCTGTAAGTTTTGTCCTTGAAATCTTGGGAAGTTACGTCTTACATCGCTGTAATCCAAATCCTCGTATCGCTGAATTGTCCCGGTTAAGAACCCACGTCCAAGCGGGCTGTAGGCGACAAATCCAATGCCCAGCTCTCTGAGAGTAGGAAGAACTTCGTCTTCAATGTCGCGAGACCATAAGGAATATTCCGTTTGCACTGCCGTAATTGGATGAACTGCATGTGCTCTGCGGATTAGTTGAGCCGGGGCTTCCGAAAGACCGATATAACGGACCTTCCCTTCTCTCACCAAGTCAGCCATCGCCCCTACCGTCTCCTCGATGGGGGTATAAGGATCGATCCGGTGCAGATAATACAGGTCAATGTGGTCAACACCTAATCTGCGCAAGCTTGCTTCGGCAGCTGCCTTCACATATCTCGGGCTGCCGTTATAGCCCCAATAGCCTCCCTCACGTACAACCCCAAACTTGGTTGCTAAAACAACCTCGTCACGCCGATCTTTAATCGCTTTTCCTACCAGCTTCTCATTTTCTCCGTTACCGTACAGATCTGAAGTGTCCAAGAAGTTTACACCAAGGTCCAATGCTCGATGAATCGTCCCTATCGATTCCTGTTCATCCCGGTCACTGCCGTAAAAATCAGACATCGTCATGCAGCCTAATCCCATCGCTGAGACTTTCAGTCCACTTGACCCCAGGGCTCTTTTTTCCATAAATATCTCTCCTTTGTCTTTTGTTTTTTATGTCAAGAAATAACATTTCACAATGATCTACATGCTTAGATTTTAATTGTAATTAGTTTCACCTCCCCTTTTTATCGAACGTTCGTTCAAATAGCTTTAAAAATATTTATTTTATCGAACGTTCGATCAAATTGATGCAAATTAAAGTTAACTCATCAACTCGATCGAACGTTCGATCTATTGAAGTGAAAAAAGAGGCTGTTCATGCTTTGATCGCATCCCAGCTCATTTGAATCATTTTGTCGATGTTGTCTGGGGTGAATTCATACTCACCGTTAATATACTCTTTGCCCATTTGGACAAAAGGCAAGCAGGAGTAAGTAACTAACAGATTCGTTTCCGAATCCTTAAACAGCCCTTCCTTAATCCCCCTTTCGAATAAAGGATACATCGGCTTAAATACACCACCGCTTTGATCTTTACAGTGTTTTTGGATAAATGGCGAATCAAAAAACTGTTCCATCAACAGAAAATTAGCTTGATTATTCACGATGTAACTGGAGTAATTCCGCAAGATCTTCTCAAAGGCAGCCCTGACTGACATGTCCTCCGTAACGCCAAGAAACATTTTCTCATGCATTTGTTCCTTAAGCTTAAAGTATAGCTTAATCAACAAGTCTTCTTTACTTTCAAAATAGAAGTAAATGGTCGACGACGAGATGTTTGCCCGCTTCGCAATTTTGGACATGGAGATCTCGGATAGTCCAATTTCATTGAGAAGTTCAATTGTTGTTTGATAGATCAGTTCGGATTTGTTATCAGATTTGTTTTTCATGGCCACATTATAATCGAACGTTCGATCGAAAGTCAATATTCAGCCCTTTCGTTTTTTTTACCTAAAATCATAAAAAATTCCTTAGCCGGCTAGCCGGCTAAGGAATTCACTCTCCAGCACCCCGGCAGACACCGGCTTGCTAAACAGATATCCTTGTCCTTCATGGCAACGTTGGAGCTTCAGAAACTCCAGTTGCTCCTCGTTCTCAACACCTTCGGCCGTCACCTTCAGCTTTAAGTGATGAGCCATGGTGGTGATTGTGGAGACGATCGCCGCGTCGTTTCCGTCGCACATGACCTCTTTGACGAAGGCACGATCAATTTTTAACCGATCGATCGGCAGACTTTTTAAATAATATAGCGAGCTGTAGCCTGTGCCAAAATCATCGATACTGATATGTATACCTAAACGCTTCAAGCGATGAAGCTGATCCAGCGCGGTTTCAATATCGTATGTCATGCTTTCCGTCACTTCCAGCTCGAGATATTGTGGATCTAACCCTACCTCACGCAGGATTGCGTCCACGTGCTCCGCTAAATTATATTGCCGGAACTGGCGCATCGACAAATTGACGGACACACAAACGGGCTCGAATCCTTCCTGCTGCCATTTCTTATTATACTGGCAAGCCGTTCTTAGCACCCATTCACCAAGAGGAACGATCAGCCCATTCTCTTCGGCTAGCGGAATGAATTCACTTGGAGGTATCAGTCCCCGCTTCGGATGGTTCCAACGGACAAGTGCCTCCATCCCAACCATTTTCCCCGTATCCAAACTGATCTGCGGCTGGAACTCCAGGAAGAATTCCCCCCGCTCCAGCGCCTTGCGCATATCATTCTCAAGCTCTACCTTCGCTTGGGTGCGCTGTTTCATCGATGCATGATAACGCAGAAACTCTACGCCTTGCTCCTTCGCATGGTGTACTGCCATATCGGCAAATTGGATCAACTGGTTGACCGAGTCGGCGTCATTCGGAAATACAGACAACCCCATACTCAAGGAAATATGATATTCTGTGTCATCGATGAGGACCCCGGGATCAACAGAGGCTAACAGCTGCTTGGCCCGCTCCTCGACGGCCGAAACATCCGGCAGCTCGGAGAAGACCACGGCGAATTCGTCCTCGCCCACCCGGTACACCCATTGCTGAGGGCCTTCAAGCACCGCTAACCGACTTCCGAGCTCGGTCAGCACTTTGTCCCCCGCACTGTAACCTAGCGAGTCGTTAATCGCCTTAAACCGGTCGATATTGATCACCGCCACACCGATACAAGCTCGCGAAAAAACCAAGAGCTCGTCCAACTGCTCCTTCATTTGTCGCAGGTTCGGCAGTCCGGTCAAATCATCATGGTAGGCCATATGCTTCATCTGGGCTTCCACGAACAGTTGATCGCGCAACGGTTCTTCAATCGTCAGTCGGTAAACCCCTTTTAATACGATGTAATACGAAATGGCCATATACCCTTGCCCCAACGCCTGAGTTAACCCCTCCACTTGCCCCGGCGGACAGATCAGCAAGACATGACCCATCGCCATGAAGAGCAGTGCCCTGGTTACCATCATCATGGCTGAAGGGCGCTCCGTCCGATGTCGATAAAGAACAGCCGTAGCGACAAGGAGGTACAGCAGAGGAATCCCCGCTTGCATCATCAGTTGCAGAAGCTCCGTTTCCAATAGTAGCGGCAAGCGGTCTTGATATCGATTTAACACAAACAGACCTAACAGCGTCAAGAAGACGGCACTGGCGAACATCGTCACTTTCTGCTGCCCGGACACCTGCTGATCCGTCACAGCAAAGATCCGCAGCATCCCAAAAGCTCCTAGTAAATGGGAGATCACCAGAAACCAGGTCGCCAAATTTTCGTTCGGTTCGAAGCCAAGCAGCGAGATATCACCGTACGAAACAGTGTACAGAATATCCAATATCCCGATCACTGAAAATAACACGGCCGTGTAAAGTCGCTGCTTGGAAAGTTTGTCGGTAAACAGAATCCATCCCTGTGCGAAGATCGCGAAGGATATGGCCATGCACATGAGACCTGTCAAAAGATGCAGCGTTTGGACAACCTCGGCCGTTCCTGGCGGAAACCTGTTCCATGCCGACAACTGGACAACCCCGATCATCGCCGCCAATCCGATTACCCCTTGGATGATTGTCGTTCGTTCCTCTGCCCTAATCCTCAATGCGTATCAACCTCCGGAGGTAAGTACTTATCGATCCGTCATGAGTTGTACTATTCAACATTTTCCGCTTATTTCCTTCCTTTTTCTCAAATTTGTCGAGGAAAAATCATAACCACCCGTCCAACGGGTGGTTTGCTCTTGGGGTATAACCCCTTGTTGCCAAACTGC
>NZ_BILV01000062.1 GCF_004000745.1 Paenibacillus barengoltzii NBRC 101215 | reverse complement strand
GGCGCTGCTGAAGCCGCGGCCGCTGTAGGCGCCGCCCACGCCGGCGCCTCGGCCGTAGCGGTCGCGCGGCACGCGACCGCCGTCCTCCTTGAGTTCCTCGGGGATTTCATCGAGGAACCGGGACGGCGGATTCGCCGTCGTGCGGCCGAACAGCGTGCGCATCTGCGCGCACGAGAGGTACAGCTTCTCCTCGGCGCGGGTGATGCCCACGTACGCCAAGCGGCGCTCTTCCTCCAGTTCCTCGTTATCGAGGAACGCCCGGCTATGCGGGAAGACGCCTTCCTCCATGCCGATGATGAACACGACGGGGAACTCCAGGCCCTTCGCACTGTGCATCGTCATCAGCACAACCGCGTCGTCGTTAGGTTTCTCCGCGTCACTGTTATCGTTCATGCTGTCGATATCGGCGATCAGCGCCAGATCGGTCAGGAAGGAAACCAGGGACTTGTCTTCATTATTGTTCTCGAATTCCATCGTCACGGACAGGAACTCGTCGATATTCTCCAGCCGCGAACGGGCTTCGAGCGTATTTTCATTTTGCAGCTCCAGCCGGTATTGGGTGACTTCCAGCAGTTTCTCCGTCAGCTCCGTAACCGACAGGTAAGGAACCATCTGGTGCAACCCATGAATCATGTCAAAAAACTCAACCAACGCATTCCGCGTCCGCCCGGCAAAGCCCAGATCGTCCACCACTTCAAGCACGCGGTAGATCGAAGTCCCTCGCTGCGCTGCAGCATCTGCCAGCTTCGCTACAGTTGTGTCGCCAATGCCCCGTTTAGGTACATTGATGATCCGCGTCAAGCTAATGTCATCATCCGGGTTAGACAGCACGCGCAGGTAAGCGAGCAAGTCCTTGATCTCTTTGCGATCATAGAACTTAATGCCGCCCACGATCTGATACGGGATATCCGATTTGATCAAAATTTCCTCGATCACCCGCGACTGCGCGTTCGTCCGGTACAAAATGGCATGATCGCGGTAGTTCCGTCCGCTTTTGACGCTGTTATGAATTTCCGTGGTAACAAAATACCCCTCGTCATGCTCCGAATCCGCGCGGTAAACCTTGATTTTGTCGCCGTCGCCCTTGTCGGTCCACAGCTTCTTTGGCTTGCGTCCGGTGTTATTTCCAATGACTTCGTTGGCCGCATTCAGAATCGTTGAGGTGGAACGATAGTTCTGCTCCAGCAAAATCGTCTTGGCCTCAGGATAATCCTTCTCGAAGTTCAGGATATTGCTGATATCCGCCCCGCGCCAACGATAGATCGATTGGTCGCTGTCGCCGACGACGCAGATGCGGTGATGCTTGTCTGCCAGCATCCGGCACAGCATATACTGCGCACGGTTCGTATCCTGGTATTCGTCGACGTGGATGTATTGAAATTTTTTCTGATAAAAATCGAGCACATCCGGAGCCGCTTTAAACAATTCGATGGTCTTCATGATCAGGTCGTCGAAGTCCAGCGAGTTGTTTTGGCGCAGCTGCTTCTGGTATTGGATATAGATCTTCGCTACAATACCTTCAAAATAATCACCGATCTTCTGTTCATACTGCTGCGGCGTGATCAGTTCGTTCTTCGCTGCACTGATGGCCGCTTGAACCGCCTTCGGCTCAAATTTCTTCGTGTCGATGTTCTGTTCTTTCATGCAGTTGCGAATCACCGACAGTTGGTCCGTAGAATCCAGGATGGAGAAGTTGGAGGTGAACCCGATCCGCTCAATATCCCGCCGCAAAATGCGCACGCACATCGAGTGGAACGTCGACACCCAAATGTCCCGTCCCTCCGGACCGCCTACCAACCGAGATACCCGATCCTGCATTTCACGGGCCGCTTTGTTCGTAAACGTAATCGCGAGAATCGCCCAAGGCGGGGCTTTGCGCGTTGCGATCAGGTAGGCGATGCGGTGCGTCAGCACACGCGTCTTGCCGCTGCCGGCGCCGGCCATAATCAGCAGCGGCCCTTCGGTCGCCTCGACGGCTTGTCTTTGCTGCGGATTCAGGCGGCTTACCGCCTCTTGTATGTTCACAGGTTGCATCAAACTTGCTCCTTCCTTTTATAGACACACATCTTCTTCGTCTTCGTCTTTGCGATCACTGATAACAGACTCCAGAGCCGTTATTCGTTCATTTCCCACGGATTTCCCGATGTAACGGACTCAGACGACGCTATTTCACCCCAACCGAGTCTGGAGGGGCCAGATTTGGGCAAATAAGGTCTTCTCAGTCCGTTAGCTGCGCCGGGGCTCGTTATTCCGAGCAATAAGGTCCGTGGTGTCCGTTACAAAGCTGGAGCCCCTTCCTCTCCACGCAGATGGCGACGCTGGCGTTTTCAGCTCGTCCCCTCTTCCCCGCTTGCTTCTAGCTCTCAGCTGCAGCGGAGCCCTTCACCGCCGCCACCGTCTCGAGCGCCCGCTCCAGGTTATCGTACACTGCGTTGCCGACAACCACCGTATCGCTCACGGCAGCTGCGCGGCACGCCGTTTCCGCATCCACGATCCCGCCGCCATAGAATAGATGGGCTTGATCCAGTGTCCGCCTTACGTCCGCTACTAACTCAAAATCTCCGATCTGCCCGCTATATTCCAAATAGACAATCGGAAGCTGAAGCAAACGATCCGCCACTTGGGCATATGACCGGACTGACACCGGCTCCAATAGGGCTTGCGCCTTCGTTACCTTAGCGACCGTCGCCTCTGGATTGAGCACGAGATAGCCTTCCGGCACGAGCATTTCCCAAGGAATCAGGTGCCCGTACTGCTCGATTGCCTTGGCATGATGCCCGATGATCCAATCTTGATGTCCTGCATTCAGCACGATCGGAATCATATAAAGGTCGAATCCCGGTACGACCGCCTCAAGATTGGAAATCTCCAACACGCAAGGAACCTCAAAACGACGCACGCGAGACAGCAGGTCCACCGTATTGTCATAGGTCACCCCGCTCGATCCGCCGATCATCACAGCATCTGTCCCCGACAGACACACCGCTTCCAGTGACCGATCGTCCAGCTGACGGTCCGGATCCAGCTTAAACACATGCCGCCAGCCAGATATCATCTGCTTCAATTTCCATTCCTCCAACGATAAATTCAGCAGAAGGACCGCGAAAAACGGGGCTTTTCGCTCCGCCCCGCTCTCTCATCCATCTGATATATGACTACTGTTCATGACTAGATTTCCAGTTCTGTTTCTAGTCTATGTTACCGGGGATACCCTGTCAATGTTCGCGTCCGATGCGAACACAAAAAAATGCCGCAGTTCTTGCGGCTCTTAGATCTATGATGGCCCTTATCACTTTCTGGCATCTCTTTGCGGGATTATCCCTTTTGTTCAGGGAGGGGTCATTGGATCGTTGGTGTGATCTTCGAGGAATTCTAGTCGATGAGGCTCCTTCTCCACTCCCTGATGTAAAGGGATAATCGCGAGAATGAGAGCCGGACGACCTGCAACCTCTATGAGATCCCCTTCATGATACGTTTTTTACCACGCAAATCCGTTTACTAAGGACAGCATTCCCGTGTTTTTTGCCAAATCTGCCTCCGTCAAAAAGTCAGTGTAGAACCCGTAAGCCCCCATCCTTTTGAACTTGGCCATGGTCTTCAGGTCGTTAATCGTATGGATGTAAGAAGGCACGCCAATCCGGTTGAGCTCCTCGATCAGCTGTGCGTTCGCCCTCGTATCCGACATGGTGACGGCTGCGAGATGCTTGTCCTTCGCAAAAGCCACTACTTCCTCGTCAGTATCATGCGTTTGATATAACGTAAAAATCACCGAAGCAAACGGATAAATCGCCTGAACCGGTTCCCACATTTCGCGGTTATAGATTTGCGGCACCACCCGCTTCAAGAGCTCTGGGTCCTTCGCCTTGGCCTGATCAACGATCTGGGTAAAAATCTGTTGAATTTCTTCCGGGCTGGACTGCTTGGTATCCGTGATGATATACACATCCGGGTACTGCTCCATCAATTCCAGCACATCGTCCCAATCCAAGGGCTCGTAGACGCCTTGAATTTTTGCCGCCTTAAACTCGGCGTGGCTCATTACCTTACTTTGTTGGTCCTCCGTCAGCTCATCCTGTTCTCCCAATGATTGAGTAAACTTCTGGCTCCACTCATGGCGCCCCACCAGCTTCCCGTCGCTGCTAAGCAGGAGGTCGACTTCAAACACGCGGAACCCTTGATCATAGTTTGTGAGAAAAGCATCAGAAGTGTTCGTATACGTCAAACCTTCAATCCCACCCATGGCGTGGGCCACCATCCGATGGGCTCGAAAGTCGCCCTTCCCTGTCTTCGGTGTCTCCGGGAGCCAACTGAGCACCAACAGCACAATACCCAAGATCAGAAGGAGGTTGTTGAGAAGTTTGTTTTTCATGAGAATGTGATCCTATCTACGTTTCTAGTTTATGGACATTATAGCATATCTCACAATCTCTCAAGTGATAGAGTTCCCGGTAGATTCAGGAATACGGTTGACGAATGCACACATTTTCTTTATGGTCGTTCTATGCCAAACCCCAATGGAGGACATTATGGAGAGAAAAGCAAAACTGGAGGAGATTGAAGCCCTTCGCGGGATTGCCTTCCTGGCAGTCGTGCTGCAGCATGCTATCGCCGGATTGTTCGTTCAACCCGACATATCGCCGTTATCCGTCAGCTTGGGGACAACCTTTCTGGGATTGATTCGGTTCGCTGTCCCGCTCTTTGTGTTTATCACCGGCGTAGTGTTGTTTTATAATTACGACCGATCCTTTCAATTTGGACGCTTCTTAAAAAGAAGAGGGCAACAGGTCGTCCTCCCTTATCTGTTTTGGACGTTCTTCTACTATATCTGGGTGAGTCTTCGCAGCGGAGATGCTATTTTCAGCAGCTGGAAAGATCTCCTGCATATGCTGGAGCTGGCTCTGACGGGAAAAGCCTCGTATCACTTGTGGTTCATGGTCATGATTATCCCGTTTTATTTGCTGTTTCCCGTATTCCGGCAGCTCTTGTCAGGCAAACGACCAGCTAAGGTAAATTTGTTTGTCACTCTAGCGTTTCTGACTGCCAACTTGCTTTTGCTGGAAGCACTGAGGAAGGGTGTCTTTCAATCGGATCAACCTATCTTGCACACGCTCTATCGCTATCTAGACCGTAATTTTCTATTCTGGACGTTTTATTTTGTACTGGGTGGATTGGTCGGCTTGTATTATGAACGCTGGAAAAAGGCCGTACGCTCCCTCTGGGGCATCAGCTTGGTGCTTACTGTACTTTTCCTGATCGATATCGGCACCAAAATCGCCGCCATCAACCAAGGCGCGGCAGCTGGCGACTATTTGACTAGCGCCAACGTTACAGGGCCGCTGAAGCCGCTGATGCTGTGGGCCACGCTTGCAATGCTTCCGTTTCTTTTTTATGGGGTACAACGCCTGCTCACCCGGCCCACCAAGGTGGGACTTGTATTAAACCTCATTGGCAAATATTCCTTTGGCGCCTATCTGGTGCATGCCTTTATTCTGCGATATACGAACCTGCTGGCCTTAAATTATCTCGGCAGCCTAGGCGTATACGCCCAAACCCTCATTTCATTTATCCTGTGTGCCTGCGTCAGCGTAGGATTGTGCATCGGTTACCGAAAAATGAGAGATCGTTGGCGGAAGGTTCCTGTTGGTGCGGATCGAGGGATGGCGGGGTGAGGAGATGGAAGGATCTAAAAGCAAAACGGCCTCTTCGAAATGAAGAGACCGTTTCTTTGTGATGGGATAGCCCGTTAGTATGCGTTTTTGTTGACGAAACCATTTACGACGGTTTTCAGTACGATTTTGATATCTAATAAAATTGACCAGTTCTCAATATAGAAAATATCGTACTTAATCCGTTCCTCAATCGACGTGTCTCCGCGAAGCCCATGGGTTTGCGCCCAACCGGTGATCCCCGGCCTCACATGGTGCTTCACCATGTATTTGGGGATTTCCTCTTTAAACTGATCCACGTAATAAGGTCGTTCCGGACGCGGTCCCACCACGCTCATATGCCCCGCCAATACATTAAAGAACTGCGGCAGCTCATCAAGGCTCGTCTTCCGAATAAACGCCCCGAACTTGGTGCGACGCGGATCGTTTTGGGTCGTCCAGCCCGTGTCCTCAATTCCTTCGGGCAATACCCGCATGGAACGGAACTTGTACATTTGGAACGTCCGACGATTCAGCCCTACCCGCTCCTGCTTAAAGATGATCGGGCCTTTGGAGGTCAGCTTGACCCCAATCGCAACCATCAACATGATCGGTGAAGTGATGATGATCGCCAGCAGCGAGAAGACGATATCAAATATCCGCTTGGCGACGCGGTTACCGGCCAAATCCAGCGGAATATCTCGAACGTTAATCATCGGCATGCCCGCAAAATTGTCAAAGTAAGGCCGGGCCGGCAAATAATCAAAGTAGTCCGGGATGATTAACGTTCTTACGCCGGCTTTTTCACATACGGCTATGATCTGAGCATATCGATGATGTGCCTCCAGCGGGAGTGCCAGAACCACTTCGTCAATCAACTTCTGTTCCAGGACACGCTCCAACTCATCAATTTTTCCAAGGATCGGCTTATAGCGAGCTGCCTCGCCTCTCTCCCAAACCTTCTGATCATCCAAAAATCCAACGATCTCATAGCCAAGTTCAGGATATTGCCGCAAATTATCATGAAAGCGTTGGCCCAACGATCCCGCTCCAAGAATCAGGACAAACTGTTTGTTGTAACCCTTCCTCCGCAGCTGCTTGAGGGCGTTTTTCAAAAAATACCGATAGAACATAATCAAGAGCAAATTGAACGTCACGTATAACGCCAAATAGTGACGGGAGATGTCCACTTGCCGGAAGAAGAACATCAAGCTCAGCAACAGGAACAGGCTTGCAACATGAACCTGCAGGATCTTCCAGGCTTCATCGGCGAAGCGCTTTTTGCGTTTTGGAGTGTACAAGGAAATTAAGATCCCCACAAACACCGCAATCGCACCATAGACAACGCTCCAGAAGGCGTAAATTTCTACGGGAAGCGGCCGCTCGTACTGAATCCAACCGCTTTCGAACTTCACCCACCAAGCAAGCAGGAAGGCAATTTGGATAAAAACAAAATCCGTGAGAATATACAATTGAGTTAAGAACCGTTGGTTCTTACGGATCATGATTTCACCTCCGCTTTGACTTCCGCCAACTCCGGCTGGCTTGCCCCTGATGGAGATTTCATGCCTACCGGGAGTAGTTTGTTTTTTGCTAGAGATAAGAGGAACTTTAATGCGATCCCACAATACACAGCTGCATTCGTTACCCAAGAATAGTTGCGAACGTAGTGCTTCCTATGAAAAACCCACATCGCGCGGTGAAATTCATAGATGATCTTAAAAGGCTTACGCCGGCTGCTAGCTCCTTTATAGTGAACAATGTATGTGGCGGGATGGTAATGTATCCCATAGCCCGCTTGCTTGATGCGATAGCACCAATCCACATCTTCTCCGTACATAAAAAAGGTTTCGTCTAAACCGCCAACCTGGCGAATCGTTTCCTGTCTCACGAGCATAAAGGCACCAACCAGACAGTCGACCGGATATGTCTCATTCGGATCCAAAAAACCGAGCTGATACTGATTAAACCGCGGATGGTTTGGAAAGAGCTTCGAGAGTCCGAAAGCATAGTAAAAGGACGCGGACGGTGTAGGAAATCCTCTTCTACACGCTTTATCCAGCGAGCCGTCCGGCAGGATAACTTTGCATCCTGATGCCCCGAGCTCTGGGTGTTCATCCATATAGGAAACCATAATTTGAAAAGTATCGGGCTGCACTACGGTGTCTGAATTCAAGAGAAGAACATAGCGTCCCTTGGCGATCGCCATCCCTTGATTGTTCGCTTTGGCAAATCCCGTGTTTTCCTGGTTCGCAATCAGCACCACTTCCGGATACTCAGCTCGAATTGCCTCCACCGAACCATCCCTTGAAGCATTGTCCACGACAATGACTTCATACGAATAGACCGTCTCGGAGTCGTATACCGACCGCAGACAGTCCAACGTCAGCTGGCGTGTATTATAATTGACGATCAATATACTTAAATCCATGATATGTGCGCTCCGAATCTACAAATAAATTAATCTATCGACATTATAGCACATCATGGCATGAGGGAGGTGAAAGAGGGAGAAAGCGGAAGAAAAGGTGAACATTGCAGCTATTCCATTAATCTTCTGCGCTGGATCTCCCGCCGTTTCTTCTTCAATTCTGGCATTTTATCAAAAAAGTCCTTCCAGACCCCAAGCACCTTAGGTTCTCTTAATAGCATATATCCATTGCTCGCCAGCTCATAAGCCAGCAGCTTCGGCAAATGCTTCATCCATCGTGCTCCCGATAGATTCTTATAAATCATTTTATATCGGTTGATGTAAGAATACCGGCGAATGAACAAAGGCTGCGTATGACGGCTCCCCTTCTTCCACCCTCTCTCATGAGTGGCTACGGCTTCCGCACAATAATAGGCTTTCCAGCCAAGCAAGTTAGCTCGCCAAGCGACATCAACATCCTCTTTGTAAGCAAAAAAATCCGCATCAAAAAACTCGCCATCCATCGATAGCTCTTCGATCATCTTGCGTCTGTACATGGCCGCGGCACCCGATACGCCAAATACTCCGCCGGATGCGCTCCATCGACTCGCCGGTTCCCCTGCCCCACGATCAAAAGCACGCCATATCCCATTCATCAGCAAACCGGTACTGTCCACGATATCCGGGGACGACTTTAGGATGAGCAACCCCGTGGCACTTCCCACCTCCGGACGTTGTTCCATCACCCTCACAAGCCGCTCAACATATTCAGTTCCAAGCTGTACGTCCGGATTCAACACCAACACATAATCGCTTTGCGTCATGCGAATCCCCTGATTGTGGGCTGGAGCAAAGCCGGTGTTTGTTGAATTAGCTACCAAGTGGATGTTGTTCGTATGGGTCTGCTCAACATAGGCTCGTACCCGCTCCACCGTACCATCTGTGGACGCATTATCGATAACGATAATCTCCTGAATTGGATAGGTTTGTTGTCGAACGGCGTTCAGGCATTCCTCGATGTCCTTCGCGCTGTTATAGGTAACGATTTGGATGCTGACGGTTGGATTCATGGGGTGAGGTTCCTTTGCTATGGTTTCTTGTAGGTATTATATCAAACCCTCTATGTATCGTGGTAATTCAGAAGTTAAAAGCAAAAGCTAACCAGAATTTATATCTCCTGGTTAGCTTTTAGTTCAATCAGAAATGCTTTAAGCGCCTCTCTCCATGGCCGTATATCCTGAAAGCCATTTGTGCGAATGGATAGATGATCCATAACCGAGTTTCGAGGCCTTGGAGCTGGGCGCGGAAAATCTTCGGTTGTACATGGCTCTACACGTACCGAATAACCTTGCCCAAACACGCTAGATGCTTCTTCAAAAATGGCCTGTGCAAATTCAAACCATGTGCATTCCCCAGTATTTGAAGCATGATAGATCCCATATTTCTCGGTCTGAATCAATTCCAGCAGAAATGCAGCCAGATCTACCGTGTAAGTAGGGGAACCCTTTTGATCGTTTACAACATTAAGTAATGGCTTTTCCTGACCAAGCTTCAGCATCGTCTTCACGAAATTTTGTCCATGCAAACCAAATACCCAGGATGTCCGAACAATAAAAAACGCGGAAGACAGGCTTTGAACCAATGTTTCCCCAGCTCGCTTCGACTTCCCATATACACTCTGGGGATTGGTATTATCGTATTCCTGATAAGGTGAAACAGCAGTTCCATCGAAAACATAATCCGTACTGATGTAGCAGAACTTCGCCTTCACTCGCTCTGCCGCTAACACCATGTTACGCGTTCCTACAGCATTCACGGCATATGCGGCATCAACATCGGTTTCCGCCTGATCGACCGCCGTATATGCTGCACAATGGATAATCGCATCCGGCTTAAACTGTTGTACACTTTCGAGACACATCGTCTCATCAGTGATGTCCAACGAGTCCCGATCACATCCCAGCACAAGATGCCCTGCACTCCCAAAAAGCTCCACAACATCATGGCCCAGCTGACCATTCGCTCCGGTTACAAGCACTCTCATGATGGATCACCCAAACGATGACCGTACTGTTTGGCATAATACTCTTGATAGGCCCCCGTTTGAATCCGGGTCCACCATTCCTTATTGTCCAAATACCAACGAATGGTTTCCTTTATCCCCGTTTCAAACGTGTGCTTTGGTTTCCAGCCAAGCTCCTTCATGATTTTAGTAGGATCAATTCCATAGCGGCGATCATGCCCTGGACGATCCTGCACATGCTTGATCAACGATTCCGGCTTACCCAGATGTTCAAGAATCGTACGTACAATATGCAAATTGGTCCGCTCGTTATTTCCACCGATATTGTAAACTTCGCCATCACGTCCTTGATGAATGACGAGGTCAATCGCACTGCAATGATCCTCTACATAAAGCCAGTCGCGAATATTGAGACCATCCCCATACACAGGCAACGCTTCATCCCCAAGGGCTCTGGATATCATTAATGGGATTAACTTCTCCGGGAATTGATAAGGGCCGTAGTTATTGGAACAGCGCGTGATATTTACAGGAAGTCCGAAGGTCTCATGATAAGCACGAACGAGCAAATCCCCGCCAGCTTTACTTGCCGAATAAGGACTGTTCGGAGCAAGCGGCGTTTCTTCCGTGAACAATCCCGTTTCTCCCAACGTTCCATAAACTTCATCAGTAGAGACTTGAACGAACTTCTTGACCCCGTGCTTTTTCGCCGCATCAAGCAAGACTTGCGTCCCCAGTACATTCGTTTTCACAAAAATATCCGGTTCCAAGATACTGCGATCCACGTGCGACTCTGCCGCAAAGTTAACGACAATATCAACATCTTGGCTAATTAACCCATCCATTGCTTTAGCGTCCGTTATATCCGCCTTCACAAAAGAATGATTAGGATTACCTTCCACCGACTTCAGATTCTCCAGATTTCCGGCATAAGTCAGTGCATCTACATTAATAATCTGATAATCCGGATGCTTCATCAGCATGTAAATGACGAAGTTGCTGCCGATAAATCCGGCACCACCTGTAACAAGCAGTTTCATGAAGAAGGCCTCCCAATTTTTATTCTGCACCCATTTGAAACTAGATCTTCCCCATAATGTAAACTAACCTGTAAATTAAGCTGTCCAAAAACGCTTGTCTATAGAAAGGTGAGATTACGATTGCATACCAACAACGCAATAATACATTTTTATGTCGATTCTGCAAAAAACGTTCTATATCTTTTTTTTGATTCGATGTTAGACTATGCCCAAAACGGGATAGAAAAACTTTAGCTTGACGGCTAAGTATATAATGATTTTTCCCGCCTAAAAATCGTTGTAGCCTTTTAGCCCATTTTGAAAACCCGCTCTCAGATTGTCCACCTAGCACATTCAATGCATGTTGTCGATAATATATGGAAGGTATCGGATCAAAGATCACGTTACCAAATGAGGCTACGCATAAATATATCCACCAGTCATGCATAATAATACCGGACAAATTTTCAGGGATGTGACTTTGAACCAATTTCATGGCCTCTCGATTTAATACCATGGTGCAGCCCACCGCAACATTCTCAATTAAGGCGTTATACATCGACAATCCTTTTCCAGGTTGATCCGGCCAAACTTTTATAACATTTAAATTCTCATCTACCATGGTGGTTGAAGAGCAATACATAACAGGTTGATTCTTAGAATTGCAGCTTAATGAGGCCACTGCGCGAGCAAGTTTATCGTTCTTCCACACATCATCTTGATCACTGAACGCAAAGTACTCGAAATCTTCAAGTTCCAGCTTAAGCAGTTCAAAAAAACTTCCGGGTACACCCTGATTACTTCCCGTAAGCAACACAATTTTTTCAGGATATAATTGTTGATACTGGTGCAGTATCTCAAGCGTTCGATCCGTGGAGCCGTCGTCGCGAATAACCAACTGAAGATCGATACCCTGCTGGTCCAGGATACTCTCTAATTGTTCGGCTAGATACAATTCACCATTAAATGTCGATAGCATTACCCTAACTTTGATTCGAGCCATTCCGTACAGAACCCTTCCACTCATGGTTATTATTCATTTCAATTAAGATCCAACTCTGCATGAATCAACAACGGATGACTTCGGTCTTTGTCCGATAAAACAGGAGAAGTGACCGGCCAATCAATCTGTAATTGTGGATCATTCCACAGGATTCCTCTATCATGTTCAGGCGAATAATACTCATCTACTTTATACAAAACTTGAGTATTGGGAACGAGAGTACAAAATCCATGAGCAAAGCCTTTGGGGACAAACAGTTGTCTCTTGTTGTACTCACTAAGGATAACTCCAATCCAACTTCCATAAGTTGGAGATCCCTTCCTGATGTCCACGATCACATCGTAAATAGCTCCAGTTAATACACGGACCAGTTTCGCTTGTGCTTTAGGAGGCAATTGATAGTGCAGCCCCCGTAATACCCCTGCCTCTGCTGATAATGAGTGATTATCTTGAACAAATCGACAAGTAATTCCGTGTTTTTGTAGTGTTGCCTCATTAAAGCTTTCCATAAAAAAGCCTCTATGATCCCCATGAACCACCGGTTCAATTAAAAGAGCACCTTCCAGTCTTAATGGAGTTACGTTCATGTTGTTCTCCCCTTACGCTATAGCTTCAATTTACCGAATTCATCGCCAAATATCACATCTTTAGCCAGTTCATTGGCTCGAGCCAATGAAGCGTGTGTCCCGGCATCCGTCCACCATCCATCTAAGATATCGTAAGTCAACTCTCCACGTTCAATATATGCATTGTTTACATCTGTGATCTCCAACTCCCCCCGTGAAGAAGGTTTGAGTTTTTTTATGATCTGGAAGACGGAATGATCAAACATATAAATCCCTGTTACGGCATAATTCGACTTAGGAAACTGGGGCTTTTCTTCAATGGATACAATTTGGTTCCCTTGTAACTCAGCAACTCCAAACCGGGTCGGGTTGTCGACTTCTTTCAACAAAATTTTGGCACCCTTTTTCTGCTGACGGAAGTGATTTACATAAGGGGTGATATCGTCCGCAAAGACATTATCCCCTAATATAACGACCATCTGCTCCTGTCCAATAAACTGCTCTGCTAAACCCAATGCTTGCGCAATTCCTCCAGCCTCATCCTGAACTTTATACATAAAGCTGACACCCATTTGACTTCCACTGCCAAGCAGGTTAACGACATCTCCCATATGTTCCTTCCCCGTAACGACAAGGATGTCTGTAAGTCCCGCCTGCTTTAACTTATACACGGAATGAAAGATCATCGGATATTTTCCGACGGGAAGAAGGTGTTTATTAGTGACCTTGGTTAATGGATAAAGGCGGGAACCCGTTCCGCCGGCTAAGATGATCGCTTTCACTAGTGTACCCCTTCCAGAATTGAAATAATGCGCTTGCCTCTTTCTTCCCAAGTGCTGGCTTGCAGAAAATCCATGGCTAAATGTTGATCATACATTGTTAATTTTCCTTGGCCAGCCTGCTTGACTAGTGAAGTGAATTCCTTCTCATTCGAATAAAGATAAACAAATGGAAGGAACTTGTGCATTTCATCATAATTAATCGCAATAATCGGTTTGCCGAAGGAAATATATTCATATATTTTTACTGGATCAACCGCACGTACTAGCTCATTCAAAACAAATGGCATAATAAAGACATCCGCTGTTCGGGCATAAGTTGTCAACTCATCATGCTTAACCGAGCCAGTAAGGTGCATTCGTGAATGGGCGGGAACCGTTGTTTCTACTGGCCCGACCATAGTCAACATACAATCAGGAATTTGGTCCAGTATATGTAATATCATGGCAAAATCTATCCATTTCCCGATTGTGCCAATGTACATGAGATTCAGCAAGTTTGAATGCAAAGTGTCCCTTTCGGGCTCGATATATGAAACTGCTCTATCGTCTTTTAACAGTGTGTTGCTAATCCCATTATTGATGACAACCGGTTCAGATTTCATATACTTGCCGTATGACTTTACCATCTTATACTTCAAGTACTCAGAGGACGTAAACATTACATCAGCTCGTTCTACTAAGCATATTTCTAACTCCCGAAGCCGATTTAGCTTGTACGAATCCGGATAAAATCCCAAAAAATCATCCATACAATCGTATATCACAATCTTCTGTTTTAATGGCTCCAATGAGATAAAGTCCAACAAAATTGGCGATGTGATCCAGATATAATCATACTGACTTAATGACCGAATTACCTTTCGGTTTAGCAACTTTTCCACCTGTCTCAGACCTTGAAACCGCCCCGACAATGGAAGCTTTCTCAGTGTAGAAATAGCCGATGCCGAATGAACATTTCGAGAATTTCGGTTTCTGCCGGAATGCTTATCATATATCTTGTCGGTATGGATCAAATCTACAGCATAATACCTAGTCAACTCCTCATACAAAAAATGGGGGCGTTGCTTAATCCAATCCCAGTCTACGTGCATGAGGTAGGCAATTTTAGATTTGGTTGGCAAGAGATCCCCCTCCCTAGAATGTTAAACTAAACTACCACTTAATTAATTCTATCTCTCTGCGTATTGTACTTTCATAGCCACTTTGTTTACGAACACGTTCAGCAGCTTTACTTGATAGCTGCTGAAACAATTCAGGGTTATGATACAAAGTTTTAATGCTCTCTGCTAACGCCGAAAAATCTTCCGGGTCAACTACCATTCCACAATCATCATCTACAAATTCTGGTATGGCAGCTACTCTATTGGTTACAGGAACAAGACCTGAGGACATAGCTTCATCTCTGGAGACACCTTGAGAATCCACTCTCGAAGGGACTAAAAAAACACCATATTCTTTATGCAGACTTGAGATTTCCTCCTGTCTTAAAAATCGCTCCTCTAGAGTCACATTTTTAAACTTTTTTATTGGCTTAATTGTCCTTTTAAATAGTTCACCTTGACCAATTATTCTGAAGTTTAGTTCATTAAAAAAAGGCTCTTGAGATAGTCTTAATATAGTTTTAACAGTCAGATCATTTGCATACGTTTTACTGCTAAACGGTCGAATAGACAGTATATTTTTACGCATTTCTATGTCTTTTTCTTCGTATTCGAATAGTTTGTTGTTAATAAAATTGTGTATAATACTATACATTTCCCTTGGCAGTCTTAAATCTAAATCATCAAATACACTTTCAGCGAAAGAATTTGAAACAAAAATAAAATGGAAATGATATTCTTCATTGTTGATGGCCAAGTCAAAAATTTTCCTCCAAAATATAGTTCTTTGCTCAGATAATTTCTTGGCGTCATCAATTTCTTTTTGACTAGTATAGTTAAACTTTCTTCTCCACCAAGCTTGAATTTCAGAACCATGAAGCCAAACGATAATTTTCTTGCCTTTAACAAAGCTCTTTATTCCTTCCCAAATTGCTTCAGAAAGAAAATGTATCAATATCGTATGGTAATTCGAGGTCATCAGTAAATTTGTAACTTCCTCATAATAACCCGTCATAATATCAATACCATAAAACTCTGAGTATCCTTTTGGATATCTTTCATTAAACTTGAATACGTCAACGATATATCCATTCTTTTTGTATTCCATAACACGAGAATGAACAAAAGCATACCTGTACAAATCATTATAATCGGGATAATTATCTGTGATCAGCAACACTCTAGATTTAGCTAAAAAACAACCACTAACATAATTATTTGTGGTTTCATCCTGCGAAATTGCCAATGCTGGAATATCAGCTGCCTTATTATGAATATCCTCTAATTTCAATCCAGTGTCTAGAATTGGAAGGTCATCAACTATACTGCACTTATCTGAAATGTAATTCATGCAATAGTTGAACTCATCAATAGATAAACATGTCCGATCTAAAGTCCCAATATCGATGGATTTACTAAATTGTAAGAGTTCTTGGTTAGAAAAGGATGTAATCCTAATTAATGAAGACCTAATGAATGCCTTGTTGCAAACTATATATTTTTTATTTTCATCACTTTTAATAAAATCATTATTTCTAAATATATAATACTCATTCTTGCAGATTACGTTATAATTCGTGTTTTGCGCTGCAAGCAACATATCATTGATATAGTTTTCACCATAATAATCTTGACTAGAGAAAAAAGCCAAGAAGTCATATTGATTTCTAATATCATCACAATAAATAGATAGTTCATTTGTAAATATTATGTCTGTGTTGTCCTCATAATCTATTTCGGTCACAACAAATAGTTGAGTATGCAAGTATTTTTGTCTAGTATAGTTTGCAATGATACGTTCTATATCTTCTCGCGACAAAGCTGCAGCCAAAATCGCTACTCTATATTCATTTTTACTAGGTGTTTCACCAAATACCCTTTCTGATATAAACTCCAGTCTATGCCTGTATGTGTGTTCAGAATAGATCTTCCGCAATCCTGCCAATCTAAACTTCTCATAATACAAGTCTTCAGATAAAAACTCTAATTCTTTCTGTAAATAAACCATATCATCTGTGCATAGCACCAAATCTCCAAATAAGTTCCTTACTGCTCTAGAAAAATTGCTAACTAAAACAGTATTAGAACCAAGTACCTCAAATACGCGTCTCGCACACATACTTTGAGATTGCTTCACTGAGTTCATATTTATATTGAACCGATAACCTTTATATGCCTTATCAATGTCTTTTGAGCTCAATTTTCCGCGAATGAACTTTTGATATTTTTTAGGGAATTTATAATTTGCAACTTTTGTTCGGAAATTTCTATCATAAATATCGACTGTGTTATATTGGTTATCTTTAGTGACTAAATTCAAAATATTTTCTAGATCTTTAACTCTTTCAGGATAATGTTTGTAATAGGCCCCAGCAAAACTGAATTTATCCTCTCTGGGACACTTTTCAAGTGGATTATGGATATTCGGCTGAGCTGCAAAAGGTAGGAAATATACACGGGAATGTCCCAATATTCCTTTATATTTTCCTATACAATCAACATCGGTAGTAAATACATAATCGGCATGCCGAGCTACAGAGATAAAGGTGTTAAAATGCACGGGATCTTCTTTATTCCAAAATAGAACAGGGATACCATTAATTTTACAATAACTTAGGACCTCGACTAGTTCATTACTAAAAAATGCGACCTTGGTATGCCATAATCCATCTTTACCTTCCCAAGCAGATTCCAAGAAAAACAGATCTGGTTTAAACTCTTGAAGCTCGAATTCCCAGTTATCAGGGGAAATTTGCTTTAAATCACATTCTGGAGAAAATGAATTAAAGGTAAATTCGTCCATAATACACGCAATTTTCATTTCATTAATACTTTCAAAATCTTTTCTAAAGCCGCTGCTACTTCCAAAGTCATTTGATGTTGTCTCGTTACCATTCATTTCATTGAGTATATTTTTCTTCAAACTTCTAAGTTCATTTAACTTTTTCTCTATAAAATCCAAGTCCAATTGTAAAACCCTCCTCATCTTCAGAAGTCCTTCGGTATTCTTTTCTTATACTTCCAGTAATTCAAAGTAAGTTTTCCCAATTTGGAATTACTAAGCAAATTATATTTTTTATTTAAATTCGAGTATTTAGCATCTAATTCATTAAATTTAAATAAATCGTTCTTATATTTAGAGAGGATTTCCTCTTCACTTTTGATTCTGTGTAAAATCTCTAAATTCTTTTCTGCGATTTTTTGTTCTAATTCTGTGATTTTTTGTTCTAATGCATTGATTTCATTATTATATTTTTGTTGTTGTTCTGACTCTTTAGAACCTTCGGGACCATTCCAATTCTCTATAATATTTTTTACATCTTTATTGACTTGATTGAGCTTTATATTCCCCTTGTTCGTCCCCCCGATTAAGAATAACCATTCGTCAAAAATAAAATATCTTTCCAGCCAAATGAGCCCTAATAATTCCATAAGTTTTTCAGTATTATGATCAAGCCAATCTCTATCTAATGTCACTAACACCTGTAAACGAGAATGTTCCTCCAGGATATTGCTTAATTCAATTAAGTTACCCTCGAATTTGTAAGAAATAATATTGCCACAAACTATTAATTTCCCTTCAATATTTCTATCAACACGTTTTGTTTCGTTTATACCCATCTATATCAACCCTTTCGAATTTAGAAAATCATTGGAATGTCAATAAATTTGAATCATGAAATAAGAATTATGTTATTCTAAAGATACTAAGTTATCATGTAGTATAGTACTACATGATAGATTCACTTAATATGTAAAACTTTAATATTATAAAGTAAAAACTTCCAATAAAAAGGGGCTAACTAACTAATGAAATCATTATGTGTTTTAGGCATGGGTTATATCGGACTTCCAACTGCAATTACTTTTGCAAAGCATGGAATGACGGTTCATGGCGTGGATATTAATCATAAAATAATTGAAAAACTTCAATCAGGAGAAATCCACATTGAAGAACCCGGCTTACAAAACATCTTTGATGAGGTGCTTGCTGCAGGAAACCTGACCTTTGGAACTACTCCTGTCACTGCTGACGCGTACATCATAGCTGTACCTACACCAATTAATCCTGACAATACAGCGAATATTGATTACGTACGTTCTGCTACAAATTCTATTATACCTTATTTAAAGTCACAAACCCTGGTAGTATTAGAGTCTACTGTCCCGCCACGCACGGTGGAGGATCACCTTATTCCGATCTTGTCGAAAAGTCATTTGCGAATCGGTGAAGAGCTTTTCATTTCCCATTCACCCGAGAGAGTTATCCCAGGTCGATTACTTGAAGAGCTAATTAATAATGACCGCGTAATCGGTGGGATCAACGAAAAGTCTGTCCATCTGACAAAGACGCTTTACAGTTGCTTTGTAAAAGGAAACATGCATTCCACAGATGCGACTACGGCAGAAATGGTAAAGTTAATGGAAAATACGTACAGAGATATTAATATTGCCTTTGCAAATGAAATGGCTTTAATAGCAGAAAAAATTGGCTTTAATGTTTGGGAAGCAATACGATTGGCTAATTTTCATCCACGAGTTAACATTCATCGACCTGGTCCTGGTGTAGGAGGACATTGTATTGCCGTGGATCCTTGGTTCATTTATGAACAAACTCCCGAACTTGCTAAATTAGTCCATACTGCCAGATTGACTAATGATTATATGCCTAGTTTTGTTGCAGAGAAAACAAAATCACTTCTGGAAGGTATCAATAATCCAAAAGTTGCTGCTTTGGGGCTTGCATTCAAAGGGAATGTGGATGACACGAGAGAAAGTCCAGCCATACTAGCAATTAAAAAAATTTCCGAGTTTGCTTCAGTTTCTATTTATGATCCACACGTAAAAGAAAACTGGACTTCAAAAGTAGATACTTACGAAGAATGCTTGATTAATGCTGATGTTTTGCTTTTATTAACTGATCATGATGAATTCAAGTCAATTTCGCCTAATTTTGCTTCACAATTAATGAAAAATAAAATCGTATTTGATACTAGGAACTTGCTTGAACGAAAATTATGGGCTGAACATGGGTTTGAAGTACATCTATTGGGAAACCCATCAAACAATTTGAACAAAGTTCCAATACATCAAACTCCTCAGAGATAATTTTTTTATTATTGGAGGGAAAATATTGATAACACCCAACATTTCAAGTGTTACACTTTTAGATGGAAGTACTTTTTGGGGTATTGAAAAAGAATATATCTATTCAAATTTAAAATCGAACAAAGAATATTATGAAAAAAAAGACTTGGATCGATTTGTAAAGTATATACCAAATAATTCCGTTATTTACGATATTGGAGCTAATATAGGGAACCATACAGTTTTTTTTAAAAAATATTATAAAGCAAGTAAAATATTTTCGTTCGAGCCCGTTCCCACCAATTTTGAGCTTCTTAAGAAGAATGTATTTGAAAATAGCCTTTCAGATATTGAGCTTTTTAATGTTGGAGTTGGTGAAACTTATAAAAAATCTTCTGTAATCACCAATCAAACAAATATGGGGGAATGTAAATTATACGATAGCCCTGCCGGAAACATTGATGTCTTACCAATTGATGGACAAGATTTTGATGTTCCAGACTTTGTAAAAATAGATGTCGAAGGGGATGAATTAAATGTCCTCAAGGGCATGTCAAATACTCTTACCAAATATAATCCTGTCATTTGGATAGAGATTAACAATAATTTCAATGAGGTTGACAGCTTTTTATCTCAACTCAATTATGAACTAATTGACAAACTGAACTTTAATCATATTTATGTAAAAACTAAGAATACAGATGATCGAATTGCAACTTTAGAGAATTTCAAGAAAAATATCATTAAAGAAAGCAACCAACTTTTGATTGACAAATGGAATCTAAATAAATGGCTAAACAGCTCTAAAGAAAGGGTTACTAGATTAGAAAAAGAAATTGCCGATGAGCGTGCTAAGCTAAGGCAGAAGGAACAATATTATATGAAGTCTTTAGAAACTATCGCATCTCATCCTATTCTGTTGCCCTTTTCAAAAGCAACTGAAAGGTCTTTTGATAACGAAAATAGTACAGTATCTTTGGACATTATAGCGGGATTGCATGAAATTCATGGTAATTTCCAAAATCTTGAAAAGAAGATCGACGCATTAAACAAACAACTAGCAGATCAGAAAGTTGAAATTGATAAACTTGTATCAGAAAAATATCATTTAAACAATCAAATATTAAATCATATTCAAGAACAGAGAAATTTACTGTTTGAAATTAAAAGAATACAAGATCATTATCAAATAATAGAACGTCGTTATATGAGATTAAAAAACTCTTTAATCGGAAAAGTTGGCATAAAAGCATGGAAATTGTTAAAGAAATTCAGAAAAAGGTAGGTAGCTATTGATTTGGATATTAATCAAATAATGCAGCGTCTTCGCCTATTAAATATTGAAGAACAAAAAGTCAAATCAGAACAAGATTATAAAAACGTTGTCCTTGATAATAAAAACTGGTTCCCGTCAAATCATATAATCATTGAAGAGAATAAAATTAAAAAGGTAAACGACCAAGTAACTTACATTTCATATCGTGAGTCGAATAATAGCTATTCAATCCAACCAACCAATCAGATATTGCAATTTATAAAGAGCTATAATGAAATAGAAGTTGACTTTTATGGCACAGTTGAAGGTAATTGCATTGTCGATCTTTATTTATTTACCTATAAACAACAAAGTAAATACCAAACCCATTCCATTGCTTTAAATTCAACAGTGACTCTCACAGTTGATGACATCGATAGCATTCGATTAGCTATACGAATAAGCGGGCAAGGGAAATTCGAATTATCCAAGCTTGAAATAAAACCCAACTTCCCTTATAGAACTGCTAAACAAGGATCTAAATTAAAAAAGACAGTTCATGCTAAGGATATTACTGTCGCTATGGTTGTTGATGAATTTACATTCGAAAGTCTGAAGTATGAGTGTAATGCTGTTTATCTCAGTCCTAATACATGGAGAGAAACTTTAGAAAACTGTAATCCGGATATTTTCTTCTGTGAATCTGCTTGGGCAGGCATTGATCCGGATATTAGAGAATGGAGAGGAAAAATTTACAGCAGTATTAACTTTAAGAACGAAAACCGCAAAGAACTGCTTCAAATACTTCAATATTGCAAAGATCGCGGAATAAAAACGGTGTTTTGGAATAAAGAAGATCCTTCCCATTATGAAGATAAGATCCATAATTTTGTCGATACTGCCTTGAAATTCGACTACATTTTCACCACATCAGAAGAATGTGTTGAAAGATACAAACAGGAATATAATCACAAAAATGTATTCCCACTAATGTTTGCAGTACAACCGAAACTCTTCAATCCAATTGAAACCTGCGAGAGAAAAGATGAAGTTATTTTTGCCGGTAGTTATTATCGCCAGCATCCTGCTAGATGTATTGAAATGGATAAAATTTTCGATTTAGTACTTATTAATGATATGAAATTACTAATCTATGACAGACAATATTATAATGATGATTTAAATCATAAGTTCCCTGAAAAATATAATAAATATATATTACCGCGGCTTTCTTATACAAAGTTGGATAAAGCCTATAAAGGTTCTAAATATGCTATCAATATCAATACCGAAACAGAATCAAAAACAATGTTCGCTAGAAGAGTATTTGAGCTAATGGCATCTAATACTCTTGTTATCAGCAATTACTCCAAGGGATTGGATAACAATTTTGGTGACTTACTCTGTTTATTGAATGGATCCGAACACGATCAAGAAAAGTTAACACTTTTCAGCACCAGTGATTACCGAAAGCAAAGGTTAAAAGCTCTTCGATATGTTTTGCTTAATCATACTTATGAAGATAGATTTTCTTTTATCCTAGAAACGATTGGTTACAAAATAAGTAAGTCCCCTATGATGGTAACGATTATTGTGTTTGTAAAAAGTGATGAAGAACTTGAGGAGGCATTATTTTTATTTTCTAACCAAACCTATCAAAATAAAAAAATGCTTATCGTAAACACTACTAATGACAATCTCCAGACAGCATCATGGTCAGCCAAATACGGAAATAATTATATTGATTTTTCAGATATTGATATGTTGACAAAATTTACTAATTTTGACGCATTAATTGAATCTGACTTTATCACTATAATGGATATAAACTATTATTATGGACCACAGTATCTGACAGATATGCTTCTTTCTTATAAATATTTGGATCACGATACAATCATCGCAAAAGATCCATCTCAAGCTCAGTATAGCTTTGTGAGCAGCTGCCCTTTATATACTGCAGTACTTCCAACGAAAGCCTTACATTTTTTAGACCCTCTTTCCTCAAATAAGGAAAATTTAGTTATGAAACTTCATCAAATCGGATTTAAAGTCTTTAATATAGATGAATTTAATGTTTTGTCACCTGAAAACAATAATCTCCAAAATCAATCAAAGATCACTGTTTAATAATATCAATAAAGTTGGTGTTAAATTGTTCAAGGTTAGTATTATTATTCCAGTTTATAATGCAGAAAAAAAGATTCGTCATGCTATCTCCTCTGTAATGAATCAAACGATGAGATTTGAAGATATTGAGCTTATTTTTATTGACGATAGATCAACAGATAAATCTGTTGAAGTTATTCAAAATTACATTAATTTTTATCCTAACATTAAGCTGTATCAATTGGAGCAGAACTCTGGCAGCCCGTCAAAACCCCGAAACTATGGAATTAGTATAGCAAGCTCGGATTATATTGTTTTTTTGGATAGCGATGATACACTACTTGAAAATGCTTGCAATCGTCTGTACACGGAGGCGAAGGCGGGAGGCTACGATATAGTTAGAGGTTATCTTCGTGTGGTTAACGGAAATATTTCATACTATGCCAATAAGTTAAATGAAGATGATCTTGTCTCAAAAAAGAAACTCGTTGAAGCTCTTATCTCAAAACAGAGCACTACTGTAGTAGGTATTTACAAAAAAGACTTCTTACTAAAGAATAATATAACTTTTAATGAAAATATTAGAATGGGAGAAGATACAATATTCCTAAGTAAATGTTATTCAAAAACGTATAATATTAGTTATATTGATGAGTGCATTTATAATTACATCAAGGGAAATGATATAAATAATCTCTCCTCTACTCAATCTTATGGATCTCGAGAATTAAATGACCATTTGTATGTATGGAGAGAAGCTCAGAAGAATATGAAGCTCATTGGGTTAGATTACTATAAATTAAGACTGCCAGTTGGCTTCCGATCAGCGTTACAAAGTATGCTTTACTTCTCCAACGGCAAAATTCCAAAAGACGACTTTATGAAATTACATGAGTTTCTTACGGAAAACTCACAAGTACTCACTAATATGAGCTTAGCTCCTAGACTACTAGAAATTGTGGATGCTATTATCAAGAAAGATTTTGAATTATTTGTAAAATGCACAAAAAAACGTATTGTAATTAATGGCTATGACTTAAAATTCATTAAACCATTAATTCCGTGGTTGGAAAAGTATTACTTAGTTGAAATTGATGAATGGCAAGGCCATAATATTCATGATGAAAAACGGAGCTTACAGCTCTTAGAGTGGGCGGATATCATATTTTGTGAGTGGTTGTTGGGAAATGCTGTTTGGTACACAAACAAAAAAAGAAATGACCAACTATTATTTATAAGAATGCATAGGTTCGAGTTGTATCAAAACTATGGAAAAAATATTGATGTTGAAAAGGTTGATGCTTTTATTACAGTTGGGATGTACTACTATGAGCAATTTACTAAAAAGTTTCAATTTCCTCGTGAGAAAATGCATTTGATACCTAACTATGTCGATGTTGAGAAATTTAATAAAGAAAAGTCCAAATCAATTGACATTAAGTATAATCTTGCTGTTATAGGGGGACTCCCTGCTCGAAAAAGAATCGACTTGGCTGTTGATATACTCTCAAAACTTCTAGAAAAAGACAGCAGATACAAACTTCATATTATTGGTTCGAAACCTGAAGAAGTTGATTGGTTGTGGAGAACAGAGAATGAAAGAAAATATTATGAGAATATTTATGAAAGAATTAGTAAGGATAATAAATTAAAAGATGCTGTTATTTTTTGCGGTTGGCAAGACAGCTCGGAATATCTTAAATCAATTGGGTATGTATTATCAGTGAGTGATGCAGAAAAACCTGAAAGTTTTCATTTAGCACCTGCTGAAGGGATGGCTTCTGGTTCTATTGGTTTGTTACTGAATTGGCCTGGTGTTGAGTACATCTATCCAAAAGAATTTATAGTTAATGACATTATAGAAATGGCTAATAAAATTCAATATATAAATGAAAACGGTTTGTTTGAGGAGATTAGTAAACAAGGAAGAGAATTTGTATCAAATTATTATAATATCGAAAAAGTAGCTCAATATTTTACTAACCTGATTGAAAGTACCTTTTTGAAGAAAAATTAAATTGAGAGGTGCTTGATATAAATGAATACCATATTTTGGGCTCCCATTATAGAAAAATATAAAACTCAATCTGGTAAACTTAATAACGCTATTAATTATTATCTTGAGTTTTCTGAAACATTGACCGGGGGGCATACTGAAAAGGCTATACTTTCAACAACTGACAAAATATCATTATACAGTGATTCTTCAAATAGAGTTAAATTTAGAATTACGCAGCGAACAATCGATAACGATGACGCCTTCATTTTTTTAAACATAAAAAATCATACAGAAAAAGAGCATACCTTAAAATTTTCATTGGTATTTCTACAAGTTGATAATTTTAATGCTAGAGAACTAAGTTCCTTTTATCGTCCTCCAAGCTTCAGTAATCGCTATGGAGAGAATAAGTTATCAACTCCTAGTTCATATATCTCAACAAACAAGGGTTCAACTGTTTTATCAAAGGCGATATTTTACCATGATAATATTATGAACTACGAAGATTTAACTCAAAGTATAACTAAGAAGTTGATAAATGAAACAGATCCAATAAAATACTCCCTGCGGAATGGAGCATTGCATGTCAATATTGAAATCAAAATACCTACTGGGAATAACATGGATTTTTTTCTATTAATAAGTGAGCAATCGTTATTCTCTTCAGAGGACAGCTTTCATTCTTTCTTTTCTGATTTAGGGACATCTATCGAAAATAATGACGTTCGATATAATATGTGGATTACAGCTGAGGGAACTTATACTAAACTTCCCTATTCTATTGAACCGTTTAGCCCTGATGGATATGGTATTAACCTCCATCATATGTCAAAAAAAGAGTTAATGCGTCATTACAAAGATAAGGAAGATCGTTTTTTTTATGATTTAATGTACAACGCTATAATACAATTTTTCGGGTATAGACCATCCCATAGAGGATTATTTTTGACTAATTATACGTCAACTTGGCTGAAAAAAGACTACAATATTAGGGCTCCGTACATCGATACTCGATTAAATGAGACCCTATCACTCGCCATCCAAGACTACTTAAAATTTATTGATTTTCCGGACCTCAAGAATTTTCATTTGAATTACGCTGATTTTCTAGTTGTATATTCCAACTCAGGACAGTTGCTATTTGTAGCAGAGGATGCTTACTTTTTCCCTGATTATTTTGCATTAAATAATGATGCTAAAATCACTCATTCAAGTCTTAATCATCAGTTAGGTATACTCAATTACTTGTTAGATAAGGCGAAATTTACCATTAACGAAAAGTATTTAATAGTGGCCAAATCACTAATAAAAGCTATTGAAAGAACCTGTGAGTCTTGGATTAAAGAGAACAATGATCTTTATTATAAAATATACCTTGATGAATCTAATAACCTAGCTTATTCGGAAACAGATTACGTTTATGTCACACTTATTGATTTATTTATACTACAAAGTAACATATTGGAATTTTTCGGAAGAAAAAACAAGTCCATTAATAAACTAATCCTTAGCAAAATGAAGTATTTGGACAGTCAGTGCTATGGGTTAAATGATGAGAATGCAAAACTACCACCAAACGAAGATATTTCATCTAGGAAAATGGCACAGAAACTCGCATTAAAGCTGGGGTATATTAATAAAGACTAGTGTTCTTGCTCTAAGAGGAGAATTTAAATGCTAACATATTTAAGGAATTTTAGTAAATTTAAAGATTTATTCTTTGAATTGATAAAGAATGATATCCAATTAAAATATAGAAACTCAATTTTAGGTGTTTTATGGAGTATTCTCAATCCATTGTTATTTATGATGGTATTAACATTAATTTTTTCTGAGTTATTTTCTACTTCTATCGAGTATTTTGCAATTTACGTCTTATCTGGCAGACTAATATATTCATGCTTTTCGGAGACAACAAACTTAGCAATGCAATCTGTAGTTAATAATTCTTCGCTTTTAAAGAAAATATATGTGCCGAAATACTTTTTTCCTTTATCGAGGGTATGTTCTTCGTTTATTAATTCATTGTTAGCAATGATTTCAATCATTCCGGTTATGATGCTTAGCGGGCCTAAATTTTCATGGACAAATTTGGGTGTAATCTTCCCATTGTTTTATTTGCTATTATTCTCTATAGGCATTGGTTTGATCTTATCAACTATTTTTGTTTTTTTTAGAGATTTGCAACATATTTATTCGCTTGTTCTAGTAATTGTTATGTATACATCAGCCATCTTTTATCCAGCAAATATAATCCCGGAAAGATTTTTACCCATAATCAAGATGAATCCTATATTTTCTATTGTGGAAATGTTTCGTAATTACTTGATTTACAATGTGACTCCTTCTCTTGGCAGTCATCTGTTTTGTTTGATTTATGGAGTAATAACAATATTATTGGGACTCATCATTTTTTACAAAAAACAGGACAAGTTCATTTTTTATCTGTAAGTCAAACTGGAGTTGAAATTATGAAGGATGTAGCCGTAAAGGTAGATCATGTCTCCATGAAATATAAGCTAATGAGCGGGAAAGTCAACTCGTTAAAACAGGTTTTCATTAATGCCATGACCCGTAAAATTACGTACGAAGAATTCTCCGCTTTGGATGATGTCAGTTTTGAGATTCAAAAAGGCGAGGTTTTCGGGATCGTTGGATTAAACGGGGCTGGGAAAAGCACCTTGCTGAAAATTGTAGCAGGCATTCTGAAGCCCACTTCAGGAACTGTGGAAAGATATGGATCCTTGGTTCCATTAATTGAACTAGGCGGGGGATTTAATGCCGAACTTACCGGTACTGAAAATATTTATCTAAATGGCATGCTTCTAGGGTATTCCAAGAAATTCATAAAAGAAAAGATGGATGAAATTATCGAGTTTTCTGAACTCGGCAAATTTATAGATACGCCTATTAAAAATTACTCATCCGGCATGAGAGCACGTTTAGGTTTTTCTATAGCTACTCTAGTAAAGCCCGATATTCTTATCGTCGATGAAGTTTTGGCAGTAGGTGACCATAAATTCAAGGAAAAATCGGAAACGAAGATGAAATCCTTAATGGGATCAGGTACGACTGTCCTATTTGTATCCCATTCCATCGAGCAAATGAAGAGCATGTGTGATAGGGTGCTTTGGCTTGAAAAAGGTACTGTCAAAGAAATCGGCCCTTCCAAGGAAGTATGTGAAAGATACCAAGCTAATTAATACAAGGCTACCCCTGTACGGATACGAAGGATTGGAGATTCGTACTCACAATCGTTGTTACTCCAAAGAGCTTAAGCATCAAGCTGTTTTGGATTATCTGGAGGGAGGATTGTCGCAATACCAAATCATCGATAAATACAAGATCGCGAGTCGAACTCAACTTGCCAATTGGATTATGAAGTATAATGGTCATAGCAACTTAAGAGCTTATTCGGGGGGAAGAGCTATGACCAAGGGACGTTCTACAACATGGCAAGAGAGAATCGACATTGTTCAGTACTGCCTTGCCAATGGACAAGACTACGCAAAGACAGCAGCTCAGTTTAAGGTTTCTTACCAGCAGGTGTACGGATGGGTAAAGAAGTTTGAAGTCGGGGGCCGAGGCGCTTTACGGGATGGCAGAGGACGTACCAAGGCGCCTGAGGAGCTAACCGAAGCAGATCAGCAGAAGCTCGCGATGAAGAAACTGGAATATGAAATTGAACGGCTACGAGCGGAGAATGCCTTCTTAAAAAAGTTACAGGAGCTCGAAAGGAGGCGTCCTTAAGTCAGTATCGGCAAGAAAACGTTTACCTTGCTATTCAAGCTGTCCACCAGGAGGAATCGCTCAGCATAAAGCTTTTGTGCGCAGTTGCTAGGATTCCTAGAGCGAGCTATTACAAGTGGCTTAAACGTACTCCTAGTTTGAGAGAGACGGAGAACCAGAGAACCTCCTTAACCGTAAGTTCCAAGCCGAAGCGCCGAATGAGAAATAGGTAACGGATGTCACTGAATTTAAGTATGGTAATGGCCAGAAGGCTTATTTAAGTGCCATACTAGACCTCCATGATAAGTCGATTGTCTCCTATGTATTGGGACACTCCAACAACAATTCTCTTGTCTTTGAGACGTTGGAATTGGCTTTGCAGGCAGCTCCCGATAGTACCCCTTTGATACATAGTGACCGAGGATACCAGTATACATAGCTGCGTTTCAAGGAACTGTTGGATGAAGCTAAGATGACGCAGAGTATGTCCCGTACGGTCCGATGGAATCATTCTGGGGGACGCTGAAGTGTGAGAAGTATTATTTACATACCTACCGTACCTTTGAGGAGCTCAGGAAGGATATTGAGGACTACATACACTTCTACAATTACGAACGATTACAAGTAAAACTCAACGGCCTCAGTCCAATGGAATTTAGGACCAAGGCAGGCCGCTTAGTATAATTTTTATTTATGTACTGTCTACTTGACGGGGTGCAGTTCAGTACGTGGTGGTAGCCTTCTCTCTTTAGCTAGTTTCTATTAACTGTTCTATGCTAAAATAACAAGGTATCTATTCGCAAAGGAGATAAACACGTGTCGAAACCAGTATACGGTAAAATGGCCGCAGCGTCGAGAAATCGGGAGAAGTTACCTGCGGCGCTGTTGGTGTTGATGATTGGGTTGATTTTGTTCCTGGTTTGGGCGCCGTTCCAAGCAGGGCTGTTTAACGGGCTTGTCCTAGACTTCGAGAGACCCATCTATTGGGCGGTGCTTGCGGGAAGCCTACTAATGCTAGGCTGGGTTGCCACCTATTTCAAAAGCCTCAAGCTAGAAGACCAGCGGGATTGGACGGTTTTGTTCGTTCTGCTTATTCCCATAACTTACATTATCGCACTGATTTCAGCAGCAAGCCAGTACTTTGCTTCCAATATGGTGCTGATTCAGTCGCTTTATGCCTTTATGTTTGTCATTTCATTGTATTTGCTGCAAAACCGCAAGTCGAACCTTGTCATGGAGACGACGGTAATTACCGTTGGATATATCATTGTGCTTTTCGGCCTGTTCAACTGGTTGGGACAAGGGAAAACGGTGTCCGCCATCGTTGGCTGGTTTACAGGTACGGTTGTTAACGGACAATACACCCAAGCGATTTGGGTGGATGCGAACGGTCCGCGACTTGCTTCAGTGTTCCAGTATCCAAATACGTATGCGGCATTTTTGATGGCGTTTTTCTTTGTAGCGGTCTTCGCCATTACACGATCAAAAAAATGGTATAGCCAAGCTATCCATGCATTCATGCTTGTCCCGATGGCCCTCTCGATTCTATTAACATTATCCCGTGGCGGCTTGGTGTTCTTACCGATCGTTTTTATCATCTTATTGTTGTTCCTGAAGCCGGCCAAACAAATCCTCTGGATCATCTACTGCTTGATCGCCGGAATCGGTACGCTGGTCATTGCTAAGCCTGTCACAGAGCTGGGCCAGCAATTCCATCTGGGACAGATCAGTGATCCAGCCAAGGGCTGGTTCTACGTCCTGGCAGCTTCCATCGTGCTGGCTGTCATCGCTTGCCTGATTCAACGCTTTGTTGCTCCTCGATTGGAGAACGGAACTCGTAAATGGGCAGGCAAGAAACTTGCCAGCTTGTGGCTGCCTCTCGTTTCGGTACTTGCGGTTGCTGTCTTAGCTGCGTTATTCCTCGGGACGAACCTGAAGCATATCTTGCCGGGGAACATCGGGGAACGTCTGGAGAACCTTAACCTGCAGCAGCACAGCTTCCTGGAACGGATGACTTTCTATAAGGATGCAGCGAAGGTGGTCAAAGACTATCCGATTATTGGGGCCGGCGGCGGTGCCTGGGCGTCGATCTATGAAAAATACCAGAACAACCCATACACCAGCCGTCAAGCACACAGCTTTGTGATGCAGTACTTGGTTGAGGTAGGCCTCTTAGGCTTCCTTGTGTTGATCGCATTTTTGGCTTTTATTTTCTATAAATATATTCGTGGATATATCCAAGCAGATGAACAGAAGCAGGAGTCCTATTTCGTCTACTTCATCATTGTCCTTTCGATCCTGATGCACAGCTTGATGGACTTTAACATGAGCTATGTGTTCCTGGGCATCTTAGTATTCCTGGGGCTTGCAGGGATGGCAGCAGCGATGGACAGCCGACCGGTCGAAAAATTCACCGTTAAACCGGGAATGATGCGCGGGTTGTACAGTACGATCATGGTGGTCGCTTCCCTGATCTTGATCTTTGTATCGATCCGGAATATTCAAGCCGTCGGTGCTGCGGCCAAAGGCAAAGAATTGATCGCGACCAGCACAGATTTCCAGGAGATCAAGGCTCCTTTGGATAAAGCGCTCAAGAAACGCAGCGGCCAACCCGATGCGGTACTGTACTTAAGCTCTCTGTTGCAAGCCGGGTTTGATCAAACGAAAGACGAAGCATTCTACAATCAGGAACAAACTCTCCTCACGAATGCGCTGAAAAAAGAGCCTTTCAACAAGGATATGTACAAACAACTGATTAAGCTGTACCAGTCCAAAGGCGAATACGACAAGGCTTATGAGGTTTACCGCGATAATGCAGATCGTTATGCTTATGATATGAGCTGGTACGAAACCCTGATCGTCCAATCCTATGAGCTTGGATATCAAAAGCTTGGCGAACAGGATGTCGCTCAGAAAGAGCAATATTTCCAAACCGGATTAGCCGCCTATCAGCATGTTGTCGATGGTGTAGAGCATCTGAAGACGTTGCCTAAGGGGCAAATGCAGGGGAATCCGTTTGAGATTACGCAGCCGATGGTCCTAAATGCTGGTAAAATGCAATTTATGATGAATGAACCGGCCAAGGCAGCTGAAATCTTCAAAGTTGGAATTAAGGATGATTTGTCCGATAGTACAAACCGCGAAATTGCCCGTTGGTACCTAGCTGCTTTGCAGAAGACAGGAGCTACCGACCAAGCGGTGTACGACCGATTGCTGAAGGTTGATCCATCCGAAAAGGCATCGATTGAGCAGTTAGCTAACTTAACATTTTAATGCAGTAGACGAAAAACCGGTCCCTCCTTAAGGAGAGGCCGGCTTTATTTAGTTTAAGCTATCCAAGATAATCTCTGACATATATTTAATTAACTCATCGCGAAGCTCCGGATTTTCGAGGGCGTAGTGGATGGAAGTTTTGATGAAACCAAGTTTCTCACCAACATCGTGGCGGGTGCCCTCAAAGTGATAGGCCAGTACCTGTTCGGTTTCTCTGAGCCGTGAAATAGCGTCGGTTAATTGAATTTCTCCATTGACGCCTACCCTTTGTTCTTCAAGGATACTAAAAATTGCTGGTGTTAAAATGTATCTTCCCATAATTGCCAGATTAGAGGGGGCAGTTTTGGTTTTTGGCTTCTCGACTAGTTGATTCGCAAGATATACTCTGTCTTTTATCCTTGTAGGATCTACAATCCCATAACGTGAAACTTCTTCCCAATCGACAGGCTGGACTCCTACAATGGACGCTTTATGTTCATTGAATACATCAATCATCTGTTTCAGACAAGGAACTTCCGACTCCACAATATCATCGCCGAGCAAGACCGCAAACGGCTCGTCACCAACAAATTTCCGTGCACACCAGATGGCATGACCCAGACCTTTCGGTTCTTTCTGACGAATGTAATGAATATCGGCCATCTCCGATGATTTGCGGACTTCTTCAAGTAATTGGTACTTGCCCTTCTCATTCAGGTTATACTCTAGTTCAAATGAAGCATCAAAGTGGTCCTCAATTGCCCGTTTCCCTTTACCAGTTACAATAATAATGTCCTCAATCCCCGAAGCCACGGCTTCCTCTACAATATATTGAATCGTCGGTTTGTCGACGATGGGCAGCATTTCTTTGGGCATGGCTTTCGTAGCAGGTAAGAAGCGCGTTCCCAGCCCAGCTGCGGGAATGATGGCTTTGCGGATTTTCATGAAATAGTGACTCCCTTGTTCTTAATGATCTATCTAACTCCATTATATCATACTCCAAGGTGGAGGTTTGCAAAAAGGACCCAGGGTTTCCCCCGAGTCCAACTTAAGTTTTAAATAAGATTTTTGCAGTTTTTGAATGGGATTATTGAACCCAAAATTTCCACCATGTGAAGCGCTGAGGAAGCTGTTCCTCGTTGCGAATCCGATTTCCCGGTTCCGGTGTGTGCAGGAAACGTTCGGTGCCGAACTCGATTTTGCGGTATTCGTGTTCGCCGTCGAGTTCCAATTGTCCGTGTACACGAGTCACAACCGACTGCATCTCGAGGAAACCTTCAAACATCACTTTCACCCTCCTATAGGTTTGTGAAAACTAAGGTACTAGCGAGATTTCGTTAGGATTCAACGGATAACGCCTTGCTTTTCAACCCGATTCCAATACCACGAAAACCCGCTCTATAACTAATTTGTTTACGCTTTCATTATAGCGTATCGACAAGTTTTTTATAAGCGATAAAGATTGGCTATCGTCTCTTTGAACAGCGAGTTCACAAACCTTCCACAAGTTGTATTTGATAGGAAAACAGGTGTCTTTGCAGGGTGTTTTTCTTCAATATTCTGGAATTTTCTGTTTGACTTTTAGGGGTGCAAAAAGTAGTATTAATTTGTGGAGTACGGAAAGTGAGGTGAGCATTCTGAGTCCACGAACAGGACGGCCAAAGAAGGACAATCCCAAGAATGTCAGTATCAAGGTGCGCTTTGAGGAAGACATGAACAACGCTTTGATTGCATATTGCGACAAGCATAATGTCACTAAAGCAGAAGCAATTCGGCGGGGATTGAAACTGCTTTTGTCCGAACAAAAGTAAAAGGAAGCGGCGCCCATCCCACAAAGAACGACGCCACTTCCCCCCAGAGGCAACCCTCCAAAGGAAGGCCGCATAAATATGCTACCATGTGCTGCCCTCCCTTTCAAGGCGCTGCCTCTCTATCAATAAGGAGGATGCGTATGAGTAGTCTGATTGAAGAGCTTTATACCGGGCATATTTTGCCGGACGAAATGATTGTCTCCCGAGATCCGAAGTATCGTCCTCTATGCCGGCAAATCTCGGAGCTTACGGAATCATGGCGTAAGAAGCTGACCGAAGAAGAATTTAGCGAACTGGAATACCTGATGGATCTGCAGGCACAAGCTAACGACATGCATTCGATGGCAGTGTTTAAATACGGTTTCAGGCTTGGCGCCTCCCTCCTCACGGAAGTACTCACCGGTACAGATGAGCTTGTCCGGCATCCTTCCACCCCTTAAATCTCGCAAACCTTGGAAGATAGGAGCGAATCGGATGAGTACGAGTAATGTTGGGCTCCTCTGCAAAAAAGTTCGCAAACGTGTATATTTTGTATCGATTGTGATACAATGAAAGTAATTATTTAGGAGCCGTGCTTACAGGGCACGGCTCCGGGCAATAGCCGCTTTTAAGGGCGGCAGGCTGTGTAGGATCTCAGTACAAATAGACCGATTCCTTTGCCGAGGGCGGTCTATTTGTGTTTATGGAAGGAAAGTATCAGGACCATTAATGTCGCGAATGAGATCATTAGCGTTAATGCTTGATAAACTTCCATTTGGCATCCCTCCCTTCCTAGAGAATGAGAGGTAGCCGACCGCCCTTGCAAGCCTATTCTATTGCTTATCTAATATTATACCATACTTGTTAAGTAATGGTATTTTCTCGTGTTACAGCAAAAAGGGAGCCCCCCACGGTATAACTACCGCGAACTACGGGGACTCCCTTCGTTTTTTATTTTACTAACTGTCCGCGCGTGACGCCGAGTTGGTTGGTCGCTTTGAGGGTTTTCCATACCTGGGTGCCGCTGATTTCTCCGCGTAACGCTTTGTTGTAGAGGTCGATGACCTCATGCACCTGCTCCGGCGTTTCTTCGAGGAACTCAACACGGTATTTGGACACGCCCAGCTCGAGAAAATGATTCAGATACTCCGCGCCCGACTGTTCGATGGCGTTGTACACCGTGTTGCGGCAGCCTTCGTCCACGCGGACGGGGTGAGACATGCCGATGCGGTCCTGCAAAGAAGCGCGGTGTTTTTCGCACGGGCGACCGCAGTTGGTGTAGTCCGTCCCTTCACTGAGGAAGGTGCAATACACGCAGTGTTCGGTATGGAACATCGGCAGATGCTGATGGATCACGATCTCCATGTCGGCCGTCGGGCTGACCCGGAGCAGATCGACCATCTGCTGGATGTTCAAGTCGTAGGACGGCGTGACCACGTCGCAGCCGACCTCCAGGAACAGCTCGGCCGTCAGGTGGTTGGCGATGTTCAGCGAGAAATCGCCGATCAACCGCGGATGCACGGCCGACGGGTTCTCTTGCCGATGGCGCAGGTAGTAATACAGCGCCCCGGTGTTACGCACCAGCACCGCGTCGGGTTGGAGACGCAGGATGTTGTTGTGGTAGCCGTTTTCGCCCGGCATGTGGATGCGCGGCGTCGCCAGCGCAATCTGAGCGCCGGCTGCGCGAACGGCTTCAACGGCTGCCGGGAATTGCTTGATAAACTCGAAGTCGGCGTAGATGAACGATACGCCGGCTTCCAGCGCAGCCTGCACCTGCGGCAGGCTGCGGCACAGCGCGGCGAGCTGCGCTTCGCCGTGCTTCACCGGCGCCGCGGGCCCGCGGCCCTGCGCCTGCTGCGGTTGCC
>NZ_BILV01000061.1 GCF_004000745.1 Paenibacillus barengoltzii NBRC 101215 | reverse complement strand
GGCTTTAGCGCGGCAACGCCTGCCTGTGGCGGCTTGCCGGCCGCCGGCAGCACCGGCGCGCTGCGGAGTTGCGCCGCCGTCCAGGCATCGCGCCGCTCCTTCGCCTGCATCGCGGCGCGCATCTGCTCGCGCAGCTCGCGGCCGACCTGCAGGATGTCATGCTCGCTGGTCGTGGCCGATGGTTTGCGGATGAAATCGAAGGCTCCAAGCTCCAGTGCCATGATCGTCTCCCGCATGCCTTGTTCATTGATGCCCGATAACATAATGACCGGCAACGGATGTTCCTTCATGATGACCTTGAGCGCGTCCAGACCGTTCATTTCCGGCATTTCCACGTCCATCGTCACCAAGTCCGGTCGAACCTGTGCGATTTGCTCAATGGCTTCACGTCCGTTCTTGGCCGTTGCCGAGACCTGAAAAGCCTCGTCCTGTTCGATCAGATCCGAGATAATCTTACGCATAAACGCCGAATCGTCTACCACCATCACTCGATAAGACATCAACGTTCCACTCCTGTTCCTTTACGAAGAATCATTTTGCCAGTTTTAACCATTTCTGCATAAATCCCTTGATTCCCGATAAAGTATCCTTCGGCTTGGTTTGCGGAACATTCAGATAAGCCAACGCCAATCGCTGAATATCGCGCGTTGCCGAGCAACCGGGGAAAGCGATGGAGAAAGGAACTTGCTTCTTGACCGCCTGCATCACATGCGGATCGTCGTTGAGGTAGCCCAACACGGAAATTTCCATATCGAGAAAACGGCTGGCGACCAACGAAATTTTATCGGCAACCTGCTTCGCCTCAAGCTCCCCGGAAACCCGGTTAACGACTAACCGGAACGGCAAATTTTGATCCATTCCATGAACAACCTTGATCAAGGCATAAGCATCGGTGATCGAGGTTGGCTCCGGTGTCGTAACGACCAGACACTCATCGGCAGCGGTGATGAACTTGAGGGTTTCCTTCGACAAACCGGCACCTGTATCGAAAAGGATGAAGTCCATCTCCTCGGAAATTATCTCGATCTGCGAGGTGAAGTAATTCAGATCCCCTTCGGACAGGGTGAACAGTTCGGCGAGCCCGGAGCCGCCCGCAATAAAGGGTAATGCATGCGTGCCCAGCTCCACGATTTCCGTAATGTTCTTTTCTCCCTTCAGCAGGTGGTACAAGTTATATCTCGGCCTGATGCCCATTAACACGTCGATATTTGCCATACCGATATCCGCATCAAAGATCAGTACTTTGCGTCCAAGCGACTTTAGTGCTAAAGCAAAATTCAACGTGAAGTTGGATTTGCCTACGCCGCCCTTGCCGCTGCTAATTGTCACGATCCGGGCTGAATCCTTGCGGGCGGTTGCCCCTGCCGCCTCTCGATGCGAAGATACCAATTGTCTGAGTGCTTGGGCCTGGTCATTCATGGCTTCCGCTCTCCCAGCAGCAGTTCAACCATTAACTTAGCGTCCGCCTGCAGCAGGTCATCAGGTACATTTTGACCATTGGTCAGGAAAGACACCTTGAACGGGTACTCGCTTAACAAATTAAAGATCGCGCCGGTCGTTTCCGTTTCATCCAGCTTCGTAAAAATCAACTTATCCAATTTATATTTGCTAAAGTGCTCGGTAATCCGTTTCATGTCCTGCACTTTGGAGGTCAAGCTAAGGACCAAATACGTCTCGCTGACATCCGAAGGAGCAAGTAAGCTGTGCAGCTCCGCCACAAACAGCTCATTTAGATAGTTCCTTCCGGCCGTATCCATCAGGATCAAGTCACAGTGCTCTAAGCGTTGCATAGCCCGTTGTACATCACCGGGGGACTGAACGACCTCCAGAGGCACATTTAAGATCGTTGCGTACGTCCGCAGCTGCTCTATGGCCGAAATTCGATAAGTGTCCGCCGTGATGAACCCTACCTTTTTGTGCAACCGGAAAATTTGGTCCGCCGCAAGCTTGGCAATGGTTGTCGTCTTCCCAACCCCGGTCGGTCCGGCGATATATACGATCTTTGTCTGATCGCCGATCCCCGCATCAATTCGGTGATCTAGGAAGCTGGTAACGATGGTCTGAAGCCTAGCCCGCATGTCGTCATCGCTTAATGTCTTGCCTGAGCTTAACCAGGCTTCGTAAATTTCTTCTACCCACCGACCGGCAAGCTCCATGCCCACTTCTTGGTTCATCAGCTGTTGTTGGATCGCCTGTAAACCCGGCGGGAATACCCGACTGTCAGCTTGCTTCTTCGCCAGCTCGCTGAGCCACATCTTCATTTGCTGAATTTCTTCCAGCAAGCGCTCTTCTTTTTCGGAGTTGGCGCCCCCTAAATCCGTCTTGCTTAGGAGTTGCTCGGAATCTGTCGCTCGTGCGATCGCCGCCTCCAATCGAGCTGAAGCCACTGAAGCACCGCTGGAAGTGGGTTCAATGGAGGTTTGATGCATTCCCAGCTCCGTCACCGGCGCCTGCGCCACTGGCGGCATAACCGCGGTGATGATCGGCTCCTCTCGTTCCTGACCGCCTATTGTCGTGAGAACCGGGGAAGCAGACACAGCCTGCGGCGAGGCAGCAGGCTGGGCTAACTGCGACGTTTTGCGGTATGCCTCCGGCACGGCTTGGCGTGCCACAGGAGCCGGAACCGACGGCTGTGCCGGCAAAGGCGGTTTGGCTTTGGGTGCCGGTGCCGCCTTTTCCTCCGTCGCAGCAATCACTTCAATCTTCTTTTTCTGGAACATGCCGAGGAAACCGCCGAGCTTCACTTCCTTTGTGCTCAAGATGACCGCATCCGAACCCAGCTCACTGCGAATTTTCAACATGGCGTCAGGCATCGTGTCGACGATATATCGTTTTACTCTCATAAATTCACCACCCCGACACTTTGAATTTCAACATTAGGTTCCAACTCGCTGTAAGATAACACCGGAATATCTTGCATGCTGCGCTCGATGATTTGGCGCAAATACATCCGGATCGTTGGCGAGGTGAGCAGGATCGGTTGATGGCCCGTTTGGACCAAACGGTTAATTTGTTCGGTCAGCTTCTGGAAGACCGTTTGCGTTGAAGCTGGGTCCAGGGCCAGATAGCTGCCTTGTTCGGTCTGCTGCACACTCTCGGCGATTTTCTTCTCCAGGTTCGGTCCCACAGTAATTACGCGCATCGTTTCACCCGGTTGGGTATATTGCTGGGTAATTTGTCGGGATAACGCTTGTCTGACGTATTCGGTGAGCACGTCCGGATCCTTGGTATAGGTTCCGTAATCTGCCAGTGTCTCGAAAATGGTCACCATATCGCGAATCGAGATCTTCTCTTTAAGCAATTTGGCCAGCACCTTCTGGACGTCACCAATCGACAACACCGACGGTATTAATTCATCGACAAGAACCGCATAATTTTCTTTGAGGTTGTCGACCAGGGCTTTCGTCTCTTGACGGCCCAGCAGCTCATGCGCATGCTTCTTAATCAGCTCTGTCAAATGCGTTGCCACGACAGACGGTGGATCAACTACGGTATAGCCCGCCAATTCTGCCCGATCCTTGGTCGCTTCATCGATCCAAAGGGCCGGTAAGCCAAACGCAGGTTCGCGGGTCTCGATACCTGTAATCGAGTCATCATCCACCCCTGGACTCATGGCTAAATAGTGATTAAGTAATAATTCACCACCGCCTACGACATTTCCTTTTATTTTGATGACATATTCATTCGGTTTTAGTTGAATATTGTCGCGAATGCGAATGACGGGAACAACCAAACCGAGTTCAAGCGCACATTGACGCCGGATCATGATGATCCGATCCAGCAAATCCCCGCCTTGCCCCGTATCGGCAAGAGGAATCAGCCCATAACCAAATTCGAATTCGATAGGATCTACCTGAAGCAGGTTGATGACACTCTCGGGGCTCCGAACTTCTTCGATTTGCTGTTCCTCCTCCTGTTGCTCCTGTTCGACTTGCCGCCGGTCCATATTTTTCTGCATCTTAATTGCAGCAAAGACCATCAATATCGCGAACGGATAAGTTGTCCAAATACCGATCGGCGTAAAGGTGCCAAGTAGGGCGATCGTCCCGGCTACAACGAATAACAGCTTCGGATAGGTGAACAACTGCCCCGTAATATCGTCTGCCAGGTTGCCCTCCGAAGAAGCCCGGGTTACGATCAAACCAGCTGCGGTAGAAATCAGCAACGCCGGAATCTGGCTGACCAAGCCATCCCCGATCGTCAGGAGTGAATATGTCGAAAGCGCTTCGTCAAAGCTCATACCATGGATCGTCATCCCGATAATAAAGCCCCCGATCAGGTTGATCAGGAGGATAATGATACTCGCAATGGCATCCCCTTTGACGAATTTACTCGCACCATCCATGGCACCGTAGAAATCGGCTTCCCGCTCAATCTTCCCTCGGCGCTCACGGGCTTGCTGCTCATTAATGAGCCCCGCATTCAGGTCGGCATCAATACTCATCTGTTTCCCTGGCATGGCGTCGAGGGTAAACCGTGCAGCAACCTCAGCAACACGTTCCGACCCCTTGGTAATGACGATAAACTGAACGACCACGAGAATCAGGAAGACGACAAAACCGACAACGGGTTCACCGTGGGATACCCATGATCCGAAAGTAGCCACCACGTGGCCGGCTTTGGCCTGTCCCAGAATCAGCTTGGTCGTCGATACATTTAACGCCAAACGGAATAAGGTCGTCACGAGCAGCATGGCTGGAAAGATGGAGAACTGCAAGGCCTCCTTGGTGTTCATTGCAACAAGCAAAATGATCAGAGCGAGGGAAATATTGATGATCAACAAAATATCCAGCAGCCAAGTCGGGATCGGAACGATCATCAGCAAAACGATGCCAATTATACCAACTAGAATAAATAAATCTTTAAATTTCTTCACGTAAGTTCCCCTCCGATCCCATTATGATTTGGGTCTGCCTTTGATTCGGTATACGTAAGCCAGCACTTCAGCAACAGCTTGGAACAAATCCGCAGGGATCGTCTCCCCGATTTCGGTTCGTTGAAATAACGCCCGTGCCAGCGGCTTGTTTTCCATCGTAATTACGCCATGTTCTTTGGCGATTTCCTTAATGCGCAGCGCCACATAATCCTGCCCTTTGGCAATGACTTGCGGGGCATCCATTTTGGATCCGTCGTACTTCAGAGCGACCGCAAAGTGAGTCGGGTTGGTGATAATTACATCGGCTTTCGGCACTTCCTGCATCATCCGCTGCAGGGCCATCCGCCGCTGACGTTCCCGAATTTTCCCCTTGATGAGCGGATCGCCTTCCATTTTCTTATATTCATCTTTGATATCCTGCTTGGACATCTTCAGATTCTTCTCATGTTCATATCGCTGATACATATAATCCAGTACCGCGAGTACGATTAGAGCGGCTGCGATTTTTAACCCTAAATTCATCGTTAACTGGGCGGTAAAATGAAACGTATCATCCACCGATACATGCCCTAATGCGGATAAGCTCCCGCGGTACCCCCAAATCGTGGAGTAGACGAGATACCCGATGATCAACAGCTTAAAAAGCGTTTTGATAAATTGAACCAACGACCGCATGGAAAAGATGTTTTTAAACCCTTTGATCGGATCCAGCTTACTGAACTTGATTTTGAGCGGTTCTCCGATCAACATGAAACCGATCTGGGCATAGTCGGCAACAACAGCCACGACGATGACAATCAGGAAGATTGGAGCCAGCAGCAACAACACCTGCACTGCGTACTCCCCCATCATCGCCATCACGTTCGTTTTCGTTACCTCCATGGACAGCCGATGATAAAACACGTCAACAAACAAGCCAATCAACCGGTCCTTGAAATAACCAGCAAATGCAGTCAAGCATAGGAATCCGGCCATTAATAACAAGGCGCCGGTCAGTTCCTGGCTCTTGGCCACCTGACCTTTTTTTCGGGCCTCCTGACGTTTCTTCGGAGTCGCTTTTTCCGTCTTTTCGCCAGCGAACAGCTGCAGATCAAGCGAATACCGATATGACATAGCGATCCTCCATCCTACTGCGGCCTTTGTCCTATCGTTCCGAGCAGATCATGAAGCGCTCGGAACAGCACCTCGAACAAAGCTTGAAACGCAACGATAAAGCCCGGCACAAGCACCAACAGCACAAGTAACCCCACGATGATTTTGACCGGAATCCCGATAACAAAAATGTTGAATTGCGGTGCAGTTCGAGCCAAGAATCCAAGCGCTACGTCGGTGACAAACAGAGCTACCACCAGCGGAGCTGACATTTGAAATGCCAGCATAAACGCCTGGCTGAAGGTTTGAACTAAAAATTCGGACAAGTTCCCGTTATAAATTTGTTGGAACACTTGATTGGATAAAGGGACCCAGTTGTAGCTCCGAATAACCGCATCCAGTAAGTAGTGATGGCCGTTCATGCTGAGGAAGACCAATGTGGCGATGATATACTTGAGATTCCCCAAAACGGGCGCAGACGCACCGGTCATAGGGTCGATCACGTTCGCGATCCCAAAACCAATTTGAATATCGATAAATGAGCCCGCCATTTGGATAACGGAGAAGATCAGATTTGCCACGTACCCCATCAACAGACCTACCAGCACTTCACGAATAATCACCAATATGTATCCCAAGTCGTTTGGTATCGACTGATTCGGACCAATGGTCAACAGAATGACAACCGCGATGATACCGGCAAAGCCAACCTTAAACGTATTCGGCACCGATCGGGATGAAAATATAGGCGAAACTACAAAAAAGGCTGTCATTCGACAAAAAATAAGCATAAAAATAGAAATTCCGTGCAGTATCGTATCCATAACTTCGGCAACCTAACCGATATAACTAGATAGGTTATTTAGAATTCCGTAGGTGAAGTCAACCAGCGTCGTCAAAATCCAAGGACCAAACAACAGCAACGCTAGTAAAACAGCAACAATTTTGGGAACGAAGGCAAGCGTCTGCTCCTGAATTTGCGTTGTCGCTTGAAAGATACTTACCAAGAGCCCCACCACGAGAGCGATCACCAGCATCGGTGCGCTGACCTTCAACACGGTATATACGGCTTGTCCGGCCAAACCGATAATAAATTCCGAACTCATACACCGTTTTCTCCTTCCCTGAACCTGAACCTATCCTCTAGGTATTAAAGCTGACTAATAGTGATTTGACGATCAGATACCAACCATCTACCAGCACGAACAGCAAGATCTTGAACGGCAGTGAGATCATGACCGGCGGCAGCATCATCATCCCCATAGCCATCAGTACACTGGAAACGACGATATCGATAATCAAAAAAGGAATAAAAATCATAAAGCCCATTTGAAACGCCGTCTTGAGTTCACTAATCGCAAAAGCAGGCACCATCACCGAAAGCGGGATGTCTTCATAGCTCTTCGGCTTTTCCATTTTGGTATATCCCATGAACAGCTGTAGATCTTTGGTTCTCGTATGCGAGTACATGAACTTCTTCATGGGAACCGCCGCTTTGTCCAACGCTTCGGTCTGGGTGATTTCTCCCTTGATATAAGGCTGCACTGCCACCTCGTTAATCGTGGTTAGCGTGGGGCTCATGATAAATAATGTTAAGAACAAAGCTAAGCCGATTAATACCTGATTTGGCGGCATTTGTTGCGTCCCTAATGAACTGCGGACAAACCCCAGTACCACGACGATGCGAGTAAAGCTCGTCATCAGCACCAATATTGCCGGCGCGATACTGAGTACCGTAATCATTAAGAGAATCGACAACGAAGTGGTACCTGACGCCCCGCCCGAATCCGAATTACCGATTTGAATGCCGATGCTCGGAATCGGGTCAACCGGTTCGGCCGATGCTACGGAGACCGCGAGTATGCTCCATATCGTCAGCAGCAAGCCGACAATTAACAATTTTCTCTTCATGACTCCCTCGACCGATCTGTAGAATGTTCTTCCGAATCCTGCAAGAGTTCCTCCATTTGTCGTTTTCGGTCCGGCATCTTCCGCAGTTGCGATTGAAACACCTCGTGGAAAGCGACACCGTCCAGTTCTTCTTCCTCCCGAGGTGGTTCCTTTCGAAACCGGGAGATCAAGCCGGACAAAGTCGATGACAATCCGGCAAGTTCCATTCCTTCGTGTTCGAAGGCTTGAACCAGAGAGGCTACTTCGTCCGGGTTGGATATTTTGTCCACCAGCGAAATGTCCTCACCGACACCCACAAGATAGATGCTCCCCCCGAGTTCGATCACTTGCAGGGATTTGTTGGGTCCAAGGCCAATCGCGCCCAAAGTGCGAATCGCATGGCTCTGGGACAAATACCGGTTCCTTTTCCCAAGAAAACGGACCAGTATAATAATTAATGCAATGAGCAGGCCAAGAACTACGATGACGGTAAACAAGTTCCCCCAAAGGTTGACGTCCCCAGAAAACGGGGAAGAATCTTGCGAGTTATTCATCGCTCAGTTTACACCCCAAGCGTTTTGTTGATCGCTTCAATAACCCGATCCGATTGGAATGGCTTCACGATGAAGTCCTTCGCACCCGCTTGAATCGCATCGATAACCATCGCTTGCTGCCCCATCGCAGAGCACATGATCACTTTCGCGTTCGGGTCCAGCTTCTTGATCTCTTTTAACGCCGCAATTCCGTCCATTTCGGGCATCGTAATATCCATCGTGATCAAATCCGGATGCAGTTCTTTAAATTTCTCGATCGCTTGCGCACCATCCTGTGCTTCCCCTACGACTTCAAACCCGTTTTTCGTCAAAATATCCCGGATCATCATTCTCATAAATGCTGCGTCGTCTACGATAAGAATTCGGTTAGCCATTGATCTAAAATCCTCCCTAAACTTCTACTATTGTAATTTTTGAATGCGGTCCCACTGGCTTATGATATCCGTGACGCGTACGCCGAAGTTTTCATCAATGACGACAACCTCGCCCTTAGCAATCAGTTTGTTGTTCACCAGAATATCTACCGGTTCACCAGCAAGCTTGTCCAATTCGATGATCGATCCTTGGGACAATTCCAGGATATCTTTAATTTGCCGTTGGGTCCTACCTAATTCTACGGTGACTCTAAGGGGTATGTCCATCAGTAAGTTCAAATTATTTTCGTCAACCTGGTTAAATGATGAGTTCCCCAAATTTGCAAATTGTACAGGTTGTACATTCAAATTTCGCCCAGGTGCCTGCCCATAATGATGGGGTTCGCCGTAAGGTTGACCTTGTGGAGGATACCCGTATGGCGCTTGCTGCCCGTAACCATAACTCTCTTGCATCGGCGGTTGCTGCATCATCGGTTGAGACGGTGCAGGCGGCTGCTGATACGTTGGGGCCTGAGGCGCAGGCGACGGAGCTGGCGTTGGTGCAGACGCTGGTGCAGGAGGCGCGGCCGCTGCGGCGCTTTCCTTCGCGCCGGCTTTTGTTTCTGCCGCTGATCCACTAATCAGACTATCTACCATCTCTTTTGCGAACTTCACGGTTAGCAGCTGCATGATCGTCGAATCGATCAAATCCCCAATCGTCAAACGGAAGGAGATCTTGATTAGCGGGTCCGATTCTGGCAAGCTGTTCAAGCCGTTCCCATTGGACATGTTCAAAATATCAACGCCTGGCGGCGAGATATTGACGAAGCGATTAAAAATGGTAGACATTGATGTCGCAGAAGACCCCATCATTTGGTTCATCGCTTCCTGCACGGCACTGATATGAATCTCATTTAACTCTTCCTCTTCCGGGTTCCCTTCCCCGCCCAGCATCAAATCTGCAATCACTTGGGCATCTCTCGTCTTGATGACCAAAGAGTTCATGCCTTCAAAGCCATCCACATATTGAACGTGAATCGCAACATGCGGTTTTGGAAATTCGGACTCAAACTGGGAACGAGTGATCACGGAAACCTTCGGCGTTGTGATATCCACTTTTTTATTTAACAGCGTGGAGAGCGCCGTGGCAGCACTGCCAAACGTGATGTTCCCGATTTCCCCCAAGGCGTCCTGCTCTAGCGGAGTTAGAACGTCGTTTACCGACAGCTCTTGGGGCGTCTCTTGATTGGCTTGTTTTAATAATGCGTCTATCTCTTCCTGGGACAAGTAATCATTGCTCGTCAAGTTCCTCAACTCCTTCGCTGACAATTTCATCGATTTGGACCGCAATCCGATCCTTTACTGTACCCGGGCTGCCTATATATTTCAATCGATCGCCAACCCGGATTTGCAGTCCTTCCTGGACCGGTTTATTTAATGAGATGACGTCCCCAACGGACAATCCCAGGAATTCACGGACCGTAATCTGTGATTCGCCCAACTCCGCGATGATCGGAAGCTTAGCTTTGTTCACTCGGTTTCGCAACGCTTCAACTTCTTCTGGAGCACGCGACTTTTTCTGAGAGACAAACCAATGGTGAACCGAAAGCTTTGGCATGATCGGTTCAATTACAACATGTGGTATACAGAGGTTGATCATCCCGGAGGTATCCCCGATTTTCGTGCTTAGTGAGATCAGCGCAATCGTTTCGTTAGGCGATACGATTTGCATGAACTGAGGATTGGTTTCCAGCGCCTCCATCCGTGGATTGATGTCCACAACGGTTTTCCAAGCTTCTTGCAAGCTTTCAAAAGCCCGGCTAAAAATCCGCTCCATAATAATTGTTTCGATCTCCGTTAGCGATCCGATTTTCGAAGGAGCTGTTCCGAGACCGCCCAACAGCCGGTCCAGCATAGCAAAAGCGACGTTGGGATGCACCTCCAGCACCATTCTTCCTTCCAGCGGCTCCGCTTCAAAAATGTTCAAAATCGTCATTTTGGGAATGGAGCGGATAAACTCGTCATAAGGAAGCTGCTCGACCTGAACAACGTTAATTTGCACGAACGTGCGCAGTTGAGCCGAAAAATAGGTAGTGAGATAACGGGCAAAGTTCTCATGTATTCGGGTTAAGCTTCGAATATGATCTTTGGAAAATCTCACCGCTCTTTTGAAATCATACGAACGGATTTTCTTCTGCGTATCTTCCTTTTTCAGTTCTTCGGCGTCCATTTCACCCGACGATAACGCAGCTAGCAACGCATCAATTTCGTTCTGCGACAACACATCAACCAACCATCTCACCCCCTTAGAAAAATCTCTATTCGTTCGATATTCGTTAGATCGTTGACATGATGAAGTCAGTAATATCGATCTGAATCAATTTCCCTTCCGGCAGCGATTTGTTGATCAGGTTGAGCAATTTGGAACTCAGGTTGTCTTTTCCCAATGCCCCCGTCAATTCCTCCGGTTTGGTATCCGCCAACGTTTTGATAATAATCGGCTTGATTTTGTAATCCTTGATTTTATCGAAGGTTTCCTTGGAAGTCGCACTATCCAATTGGAACGCAAAATCAATGACTACCACGTAATCCGGATCGGACAAATTCGTCTTGATATCGTCAATCGTAGATGTCACCTGAACGAGTTCGTCGGCCGACAATTTCTTCGGTACTGCTACACTGTCAACAGCAGCATTCATTTCGGTACCTGGTGCAGGTTTATTCATTTGATTCACCAGCAGGAAGGCGGCCAATACGATCAATGTGATGGCGAGCAAAATCGTAATTAACCATGGCAGCATTCTTTTCATGACCATTCCTCCGTTTGTTGCACTTTAATAGTTGCTGCGTGGATGCCGATCTCACGATAATAATCGCTTATCATCTGAATCACATCGGCCGCCTTCTCCAGCACGATAATCCGCTTCCCTGTGACCAGGGTGACGTATGTATCCGGTGTTTCTTCCACGGTCTCAATCATGATGGCATTTAGCCACATTTGAGAACCGTTAAGGCGTGTTACTGAAATCATGATTTCCCTCCTAAGCGATCAAGGAAGCGGGGAGAGCCGTCGGGGAACGGCGGTTAACCCTTTCCCCGACTACCCCTTCGCTTAACGTTTCAGATTAACAACTTCCTGAAGCACTTCATCCGAGGTCGTGATGATCCGCGAATTCGCTTGGAACCCCCGCTGCGCTACGATCATTTCGGTAAACTCGCCCGTTAAGTCGACGTTGGACATTTCCAACTGGCCGACAATCAGAGCACCCGTCCCCTCTTCTGCGTTATTCGGGTTCGTATACGTCAATTCTCCGTCTGCGATGGCATTCAAGGTGACCCGATAAAGGTTACCACCAATCTTCTCCAGACCTTCCGGGTTCGTGACCCGAGCTACCCCAATAATCTCACCAGGATCTGTTCCCCCTTCAGGGTTTTTCAGCATCATCGTACCATCAGATGCAATCGTAAAGGCTGTTACCGCTTCGAAATCGATTGGCTCCATAACGTCACCATCGCTGTTGCAAACGAGCAAACCGTCCGAAGTGACCAGTTGGCCCGCAGCATCTAGATGAAAGTCTCCCGCACGAGTCAGGAAAGGAACCTCTTGATCGGGCGTCAGTTTTACAAGAAAAAATCCGTCACCGTCAATCCGCATATCCAGCGGATTATTGGTTGTCATCGCACTGCCGCCAGTATGTAATGTATCGATAGAGCCGATGGAGACCCCAAGTCCAATTTGCTTGGCATTCACGCCGCCAGATTCACCATCGACTGGAGCCGTAACCCCGGAGACCGTCTGGCTCATGATATCCTTAAACATAACGCGTCCTGATTTGAAGCCTACCGTATTGACGTTTGCAATATTATTGCCAATGACGTCAAGCTTGGTTTGGAAACCACGCATTCCAGATACGCCAGAATACATTGATCTTAACATTTGCTCTCATCCCTTCCACTGATTAAAATGATTGCTTCGGCCGCTTCAGTCGATCCGCAGCCGATTGGCTCCCGTAACCGGTCCAGCCAATTTTAAGAAATGATGACGGCGCTATCGATTTGAGTAAATACGTTATTCTTCATGCTGCTTCCGTCCATCGCGGTAACGACGGTCCGATTGTGGACGTTCACAATCAGGGCCATATCTTTCAATAAAATAAGGGACTCTTTCGCTCCTTTAGCCGCCGCGCTGTCAATCGCCGATTCAATCTTGTTTAACTGCTCCGGCTTCAGCTCGATTCCGCGCTGCTCCAAACGTTTTACCGCATGGTTGCTGAAATGGACCAGTCGATCCTCCAGCATCTCCTTAAAGTTACTTTTTGCAGCATTTAGCGGCATGCTTTTATTTGCCGTTAGTGCATTAGGCCCGATTCTGCCCGCATATAGCTGGCCTACTCGGATCGGCTCGTTCATAACAGATCCGCTCCTTGGCCAGCGCCGTCAGACGCGTCAGCAGGTACGCCTACTTGTTCAATATCGGAGATTTTAATCTCCTTATCTCCTACTTTCACGTAGTGGACACCACTGCGAACGATAATGGATTCTACAATGCCACTTTCCTTCTCAATAATGACTTCAGCTTTACCTGTGGAAACATCGTAATTACCTGTTTTGGTCTCAGTCACCCATGTCACTTCTTTTCCGATCAGTCCGGAATCATTGCCTAAGGACTCTCCCAATGCAGCTATCTGTTCTGAAATGTTAGTCAACTGCTCGACAGAAGTAAACTGGGCAATTTGTGCAACCATTTGCGTATTGTCCATTGGGGACAACGGATCCTGATTTTGCATCTGGGCGATCATGAGTTTAAGGAAAGCATCTTTACCCAACTCGTTGTTTTTCGTACTGGCCTTCTGAATGTTATTTTGCGAGTAATTCGGCCACGACACCGAAGAAAAATACGTGTCAGCCACGGAGGTACCTCCTTTCTGCGAAATAAAAGGTGATTTAAGCCCGAGCAACAAAGGAACTGCCGTAGCTTTGCTCTTTGGCTCTGACTTCAGCTACCCATTCGTTCCATTCTTCGTTCAAGTCATGGATGGCCAGGGTTTCGTCCTCTGTTACGGGACGACGTTTTTCGCTTTGTTGTTGTCCTGTGCCTCCGCCGGATTGCCGGCCATCATGGTACATGTGGGACGACAATGATGTATTTTGTGTAACCTCCAGTTTGTTAACCTGAAGACCCTGAGATTGCAATGCCGATCTAAGTTGTGCCATTTGTTGTTCCAGCGATTCCTTAGCAAAAGCGTGCTCCGTCATAAATTGGGCAGTTAATTGGCCATTTTGCATCGTAATGCGTACGTCAACCTGGCCCAAATGCTCCGGATACAGTGAAATTCTCGCCTCGGACACACCCTTCAGATTCACGATCTCCAGTTTATTGACCAGGAAACCGCTCATTTCTTTCGCGAAATTTTCAACTGGTACCGGTTTGGCAACATGTTTCACGGACTTAATTCCACTGTCCCGGAGTGCCAGTTGTCCTGCGGTCACGACTTGACCAGTTTGAACGGGATCTTCATGTACTTTAGCTTCCGAGGTCCCCCCGTCAACTGCCGGATCGGCTTCGAATGCCAGATCATTGACGCGGAATGCTGCCGAATTGCTAGATTGTGAACTCGATTGAACAGCACGAGCATCTCCTCTGTTCAGCATGTCCCCATTTTGGCCTGCACGTCCTTGTTGGCTAGCTGTTGCACCTGGATCTGTCGTGAAGGTACGAGGTTGTAATCCTGTTGCTTCCGTCCCTTTTCCGCCATTAGACTTCGCCTCCGCCGAATCCGATATTGCATCTAGCACTTGTTGTAGAGAATCCAGCATAGTAACGGCTTGCCCCTGTGCACTTGCGGTCAGCTTAGCGGCACCTCCGTTCGACTCCGCAACTGCTAATAGTTGAACAAGAGTATCCTGAACCGCAAACCGCATCGTCTCCGGCTGCTGAGCTAGCACAGGCAGGGCGTTGTCGCCCTCAGCTCCTAAACTCGCATTGTCAGACAAACCTGCCTGTTGCAATAGGGGTTGAACACTTTGCAACCAACCTTGCAATAACGAAAACAACGCAGGATCCGCTTGAAGTGCATCGTCCAATTTAGACAATTGCTCCAACAATCCTTCGATTGTCGCGACAAGCGTATTTTCAGTCGCTTCGGAAGATGTACCTTCCGTACCACTTGGCAATCCAGCTAACGAGATCATCTGTGCTGAGGCTTGTCCTTCCTGCGGCTGGGCATTACCAAGCAACATGGCGAGAAGCTTCTGATCAAATGACAAAGCAGCCGCTTGCCCCGTTTCCGCCTTGCCAGCCGATCCGTACCACAACGAGTTTACCGTTCCGGTTTTGCTTGCATTTATTTGCGAAATGGATGAATTCATTTTATTTCACCTCCTTTCAAGACTAAATACCTTCATTATATTACTTACTTACCAGCTGATTCAGGATCTTTACCGATGTCTTCTCGTCGGACTTCGCCATTTCCGTCAAAATCTTAGAACGAGCAGTTCCGTTTACCGATTTCAGAATTTTCAGCCCCTTCTCGGGACTTAGCTTGTACGTCTGAAGCACCAGCTTGGCGGCGTCTGCTGCAGCCATCGAGGAGAAGGTTTGCCCCAGCTCCGTATCGCTTAGCCCTGCTCCTTTTGCAGCAGCTGCTGTATCCGCTGTTGATTCCATTTTGAGTCTCGATTGCAGCGCGGCGATCGCCAAGTCCTCGGACGTCTTCACATCCTTCAGCTTAATCGAAATATCCGCTGCCTTTTGCGGATCCATCTTCTCTAGAATGGCTACTTTACTCTCATTGTTCATAACGCTTAACATCTGCAGCGACTCTTCCGTTGTCAACTTATTAAAAATCGCTGCCGCTTTGCTAGGACTCATTTCCGCATACAGATTGGCCAGCTTCTTAACTTCCTTCTGATAGGCCTCCAATTCTGCCGCTTGTTGCTGATCGTTCTCTTTCTGCTGAACGGAAGCCAGTTGCTCCTGCAGCTCCTTTACCTTCTCCTGCTGTTCGGCTGCTTGTTGGTTCGCGGTTTGCAGCTCAGCTTGCTGCTTAGCCAACTGCTCCTTTAGTTCCTTCACAGTAGCTTCAGTGCTCTCCCGCTGCTTCTGCTCTTCCTTCGCAGCATCCTTTGCTTCACCCTCTGGAGCAATTGGATCCGGAACCAGGTTTTTCACCAGCGGAATCCGGTTCCCCCAATCAATCATGGTGTTACGAAAGTCGATATTAAATAAGGTTAATAACACCCCTAGCAGAACAACCGTAAAAAGAATAGGCGTCATGAAGAACAGAAAGCGTGAAAATCCGCCCCCTGTCTCCTCATCCAATTCTTCGTCCACCACCGTTTTTGCCATCTCTATCCCTCCTTCGAACAACCGTATGGGCGCCCGTTACTTTATCGGGCTCTCATGGCGAACCGGACTGTAGCCATTTCATCCAGCTCGTTTTGTTCCCGAAGAAGCATTTCGTGCCGAAATTTATCCATGGCCTTCTCTTTCGCTTTAAGCCATACCTTTTCGTCCAGCATTTTCCCCTTCAAAATCGTCTTCTTATGCTCGACGTTGACCTCCGCTGCGCGAATATCCGCCAGCTTCCGCTCAATCGCTTGGTCAAGAAAATCCATGTATCGCTGAAGTTCCTGCAGTTTGATCATGGAGGCAGTACTCTCCGCTTCGGCAGCGATTACCGCTGCGGTATTGGCTTTCTCCTCCAGCAACTGCTCCAACGAGCGTTGTTCTGACTGCAATCGCCCAATAGCTGCAGATAACATCCATTCGGCCTGCGTTTTTTCGTTGGATTTCAAATCAACTACTTTCTGATACACGTAACGGAACTTCATTCTCTACGTTTCATCTCCTTGCGAATTCGGAAATAAGCCGTTCCTGAACTTCGGCGAGCGTCACCTTCTCATTCACCTTCTGCTTCGTAAAGCTCCAGATCTGCTGAATGGCGCCAATAGCTTCATCAATATCCGGGTTCGATCCGGGTTGGTAAGCGCCGATATTAATCAAATCTTCGGAATCCTTATAAACAGCCATCAACCGTTTCAGATTTTCGGCTGCCTCATTTTGCTCATCCGAAACAATATCCTTCATTACCCGGCTAATGCTGGCTAGAATGTCAATCGCCGGGAAGTGCCCTTTATTGGCGATCCCGCGGTTCAAAACGATATGTCCATCCAAGATCCCGCGGACAGCATCCGCAATTGGTTCGTTCATATCGTCACCGTCAACGAGCACGGTATAGAAGGCGGTAATTGAACCGGTTGGTCCAGTCCCTGCCCGCTCCATCAGCTTCGGTAAAGCGGCAAATACAGAAGGGGTGTACCCCCGCATCGCAGGAGGTTCGCCTACAGCCAACCCCACCTCACGCAATGCCATCGCATAACGAGTGACGGAATCCATCATCAGCATGACGTTAAGCCCGCGATCCCGAAAATACTCTGCGATAGTTGTGGCGATCAACGCCCCCTTCATCCGAATTAATGCTGGCTGATCGGAGGTTGCAACCACGACAACCGAGCGCTCTAACCCTTCAGGACCAAGATCCCGTTCAATAAAGTCAAGCACCTCACGTCCCCGCTCCCCAACGAGGGCAATCACGTTCACATCGGCCGAGGTATTGCGGGCAATCATCCCCATCAAGGTGCTCTTCCCAACCCCAGAGCCAGCAAAAATCCCCACCCGCTGACCTTTACCGATCGTGAGCAAACCATCGATGGCTCGTACACCTATGCCGATTGGTTCGGAGACTCGCGGACGATCCAGTGGATTCATCGGCTTATTATAGGTCGAGTAGTGACCCATCCGAGAAGGAAGCAACGAACCGTCTAGCGGTTGCCCCAAGCCATCCAGCACCTTACCTAGGAGCTCCGACCCCACCTGTACCGTCAAAGGTTTACCGGTCCCAACAACGTCACAACCAGGTCCGATCGACTGCAGTTCACCGAGCGGCATCAGCAATACCTTGTTGTCGCGAAAACCGACGACCTCCGCCTGCAAAGGCTGAGCCCCTTTACTCGGATAGATATAACAAAGATCGCCGATGCTGGCATCAGGGCCCTCGGATTCAACCATCAGTCCGATGACTTGTGTCACCTTCCCGTTGATTCGGATCGGATCAAGCTGTCTGAGATGATCAATGTAACGTTCAGCTTTCAAACTCGTCATTCGCTTGCCCCCGCTCCTCCATCTGTAGAGAAACCCGCAACAATTCCTTCTTAATCTCCGTCAATTGGGTATCAATTCTGGCGTCTACACTGCCGAAGGAAGAACGGATAACACAACCGCGATCTTTGACGGTTGGGTCCGGCAAAATTTGAAGTTCTGCCTGCGAGTCAATTGCAAGACTAAGCTCCTCCCTGGCCGCCTGCACGAACGCAAAATCCTTTGGTGAAACACACAGTGTCAAGGTTCCTTGCTCGCGTTTACGCGCCAGACTCTTCTTGATCAGCTCGATAACGTATTCCGGTTTCAGCTCAAGCTGCTTATCGATGACTTTCTCGGCAATCGCACAGCTTAACTCGACCAGAAACGGCTCGGCTTCCAGAATGATACGTTCTTTCTCCTCATAAGCCTGCTGGAGAACGGAACTCGCTTCATTCATCATCTCTTCAATTTTGGCGCGCATCGTTGCTTCTGCCTGCGCTTTCCCTTCCTCGTAACCTTGAGTGAAGCCCTCCGCTTTGACAGCTTCAATCATCTGTTCATCCTGCTCACGGCGCTCCTGCCACCAGGTGTCGATTTGCTGCTGTGCTTCTTCCAGCATGCGTTCCGCTTGCTCCGCCGCTTCCCTAACTTGACGTTCGGCGAACTCTTTCGCATCCGCCAACATCTGACGTCTCGTCTCTTCGGCCGCAAGATCTTCAGCGGAAGGACCTTGTATAACCGGATTCTCGGCGTGATCAGATGACGGGTCCTCGGTTGTCGGATGAACCTTGGCTACATTCAATTGCTTCAAGATTTCAACCGGCACGTATTGAGACACCTTGATCAAATTAGACAATGATGTCATCTCCTCCGCCGCGGGCGATAATAATTTCACCCGCTTCTTCCAACCTGCGAATAGTAGCTACGATGCGGGTTTGTGCTTCTTCCACGTCACGCAGCCGCACCGGCCCCATGTATTCCATTTCTTCTTTGAACGTCTCGGACATCCGCTTCGACATGTTGCGGAAGACCGCCTCGCGAACTTCTTCGCTGGCCACTTTGAGGGCAAGCTGCAAGTCGCTGTTCTCGATATCGCGGATAATCCGCTGAATGGAACGGTTGTCGATATTGACGATATCCTCGAAGACGAACATCCGCTTCTTGATTTCTTCAGCCAGCTCGGGATCCTGAATTTCGAGCGAATCGAGAATCGTTCGTTCCGTCCCCCGGTCGACACCATTCAAGATTTGGACGATCGATTCGATGCCGCCGGCGCTGGTGTAATCCTGGGTTACCGTAGCAGATAGCTTCTGCTCCAGCACACGTTCAACTTGAGCGATAACCTCCGGCGACGTGCTATCCATCATCGCGATTCTCCGTGCAACTTCTGCTTGCTTCTCCTGAGGCAGTGAAGACAAGATCGCTGCCGCCTGTTCAAATTGCAAGTAGGACAACACCAGAGCGATCGTCTGCGCGTTTTCGTTCTGGATAAAGTTCAGAATTTGATTTGGATCAGCCTTACGGGCAAAATCGAACGGACGCACCTGAAGGGTTGCCGTCAAACGGTTGATAATGTCCACCGCTTTGGACTGGCCCAACGCTTTCTCCAAAATTTCCTTGGCGTAAGTGATGCCCCCCTGGGTGATATACTCCTGCGCCAAACAGATTTGGTGGAATTCCGCCATAATCATATCTTTCTCGGCGCTGTCGACTTTACGGACGTTAGCAATCTCCAGGGTGAGCTGCTCAATTTCATCATCCCGTAAATGTTTGAAGATTTGAGCCGATACTTCCGGTCCTAACGTAATTAATAAAATGGCTGCCTTTTGTCTCCCGGTCAAAACCGGACTCGATGTTTTGGACAATACATTCACCTCTATTCCTCAGCCAGCCAGGTGCGAAGCAAGTTAACGAATTCGTCAGGCTTCTTCTTGGCCAACGTTTCCAGTTGTTTACGCACTTGGTTCTCATTCGTGACTGTATCCAAATTAATCGATGGAAACTCAGGCGTAAGAGGCAACGCGATTTCTTCTTCCTCTTCTTGCGCTTGCTTGCGGCGGCGGAACAAGACGATCCCAAGGCCGGCCAGCGCCAACAGAGCAGCGCCTCCCACTCCCCATACCAGCGGGCTCGATAAACTCAACCCAGCCTTTTGGACAGTATCCGAATGAAATGGCTGAGACAACACTGAAACTTTTCTCTGCAATTCTTCGTCTGTATATGTAGTACCAGAGTCAGCCAAATAGGATCCAACGATATTTTTCAGAATATTTTCGATCGCAGACCGAGTATTTTCATCCAAAGTTTCCTGACCTTCGGGTGGTTCAACGGCCACGTTGATGGTTAAATCTTTAATAACATAGGGACTGGCGATAATGTCCTTCGTAATTCGATTAACCTCGTAGTTAATCGTCGACGAACTTTCTTCCGATGAAGACCCGCCGTTTGTTTCCGACGAAGGATAGTTAACAACATCCTCTTCCCCAGTTCCTGGTACCCCGCTCGTTGGGGTTGCCGATCCGGTGTAGCTTTTCTGCACTTTTTGTGCACTGATCTCGATACCCTTCATGTTTTCGGTATCCACCGGAGTGACCAGATTGTCTTTCTGGCTAACCTGGTCGAAGTTCAACTTGGAAGCGACTAATACTTCAATCTTATCCGGCCCGGTCAGTCTGGATAGGAATTGCTTTACACTTTGGCGTACGTCGCTTTCAAACTTCTTCTGCAACGCCATGTTCTCTTGAACCGCCGAAGTCAGAGAGCCTGTCGTCCCGCCTTGACCGCTTGGAAGTAAGATCGTATCATCACTCGAGGATAGCGAGATATTCTCCACCGGCAAGTTAGGGACCGACGTTTTAACCAAGTTGAAATATCCATCAACGGCTTCCTGATTTGGACGATATCCCGGCTTGAACGTAAGGACGATCGATGCCGTCGCTTTCTCCTGTTCATCCGGGCTGGCGAACACGTTTTCTGCCGGCAAGTTAATGAGAACCTTGGCATCGTTAACGCCTTGCATTCTCTTTAGCAGCTGTTCGACCTCACCGTTAATGGCGTTTTTGTACTTGACGTTAAATTCGTTGTCCGTCATTCCGATCAAGGAAGAACTCTCATTAAAAGCTTCCAATCCGATCGAACCGTTCTGGACGATTCCTTGGGAACCAACATCAACCTTAACTCGTGCTGCGTCTTTGCTAGGAACCGAAATGGTTGTACCGTCAGGTCCAAGCTTGTACGAGATTCCGCTGGATTCCAAGTAATTGATGATCCCTGCCGCATCAGTCGAATCGAGACCCGTAAAGGCTACATCGTATTCCGTTTTGGAAAATTGAATCGTCAGCAAGATGATCGCGAGCAGGATAAAAGTCGCCGTCGAGACTAATAACGTTTTTTGTTTTTTACTAAATTGGTTCCAGTACCCTAACAATCGATCCCGGTACTGTGTAATTCTCTCATTCACAATGTCACCTCATCCGAGCATGTTTCAATCCTTATATTTGCGTACGCATAATCTCTTGGTAAGCTTCGATCACTTTGTTCCGGACTTGCGTAGTTAACTGCAAACTTAACAAGGCTTGCTCCGAGGCGATCATCATCTCGTCGGCATTGACTTTCCCTAACAGGAACTGATTGTTCACTTGTTGGGCATTGGCTTCCTGAGCAGCAACTCCTTCTAGAGCATTGTTTAGATAGGAGCTAAATTGCTTTATCGCTTGCGCAGGCGTGAGGTTCTGTTCATTACCGGACGTCTGCATCCCGGTTAGCGGCTTCAAGGAGTCAAAACTCATTCTCTCGATCAACGTGCAACACTCCCAATCACAATTTATGTAAGTTTACTTCTGGGCTATTTCCCGATTTGCAAGGCCTTGGTAAACATCGCCTTACTGGCGTTAAGCGCCGTTACGTTTGCTTCATAAGAGCGAGTTGCCGAAATCATATCTACCATTTCTTTCAAAATATCAACATTAGGCATATAGACATATCCTTCACTGTCCGCATCAGGGTGGGTTGGATTGTAAACCGGTTTAAGCGGTGAGGGGTCCTCTTGAATTTTGGTAATTTTCACCCCTTGACTGCTCACTTCCTTACCCATTACTGAATTCAAGGCACTGTCGAAATCCATTTCCTTGGGGGCCATGACTACCGTTTTGCGTCGGTAAGGAACGGCCTTGCCGTCTACAATCTTAGCCCGGGTTGTTTCAGCATTCGCGATGTTGGAGGAAATCACATCCATGCGAAGACGCTGTGCGGTTAAGGCGGAAGAACTAACCCCAAAACTATTACTGATATTCAAGTCCGATTATCTCCCTTCCACGACGGTGTGTTTCATTTTGATCATATAGTTCAATTGTTCGATGTACGCATTGTATCTCAACTGATTTTCGGCAAGTTTGGTCATCTCACTGTCGATATCGACATTATTTTGGTTGTTGTTCATTGCTGTCGTCTGATCCACACTAACCACCGGTTCAGGAACCTCGGTCATTGGTCCTATAACGAAATGTCTTACATCCGTTCTCCTTCCTTGGAGCGCCGGCATATTACCGTTCATTTCCGCTTGTAACATGCTTTCAAAGGACACGCTGGATCGCTTAAAGTAAGGGGTGTCCACATTCGCAATATTGTTAGCGATGACCCCTTGCCGGAGATTTGCGGCCTGGATAGCAGTCTCAAGCCTGTCAAATCCCAGTCCGTTCAACAACTGCACTTTAATTCCCCCCTTAGTCTCATTCGATCTTAATCATTAATGATTCTACAAACAATGAATAATTCCTCTTTTTTCGACAATTTATTGTTATTTATTGTCTTTCTTTTTGTCTTTCTTACGTCCTAGCATGAAATCTGTTTAATAATGTCATATATCCTAAGTTTCATGGAGATTCGACATATTTACAATAAGAAAAAAGCCCTATCTTTCAATTGTTTATCTCGTTTTTTGGTCAAAAAACTATTTTTTACATAATTATCGCCATCATCCAGCAAAATCCAAAAAGAAAGACCACCCGCCATTACGGCAGAGTGGCCTATTTTTTGTCAAAATTGTGAAAATGGATTAGGTCCTTGGAGAACAAGGCTTTAACCCACAATTTACGATTCTCATTACAAAATGAATTGACTCAGATCTCGATCTTGGGCAATATTTCCTAGTTTCTCCCGCACATATTCCGGAGTGATGACCATTTTATCCAACGTCAGTTCAGGTGCTTCAAAGGAGAGATCCTCCAGGAGCTTCTCAAGGATCGTATGCAAGCGTCTGGCACCGATATTCTCCGTATTTGCATTCACCATGGCCGCAATACGAGCGATTTCATGGATTGCGGCGTCCGAGAATTCGATTTCCAGATCCTCTGTGCGCAGCAATTCAATATACTGTTTCGTTAAGGCGTTCTCCGGTTCCGTTAAGATCGACACAAAGTCCTCCAGCGATAAACTGTCAAGCTCGACCCGGATCGGGAACCGCCCTTGGAGCTCAGGAATTAAGTCAGATGGCTTGGCAATATGGAAAGCTCCTGCCGCAATAAACAAAATATAATCTGTTTTGATGGGACCGTATTTGGTCATCACCGTCGAGCCTTCCACAATCGGCAAAATATCGCGTTGTACGCCTTCGCGAGAGACGTCGGGACCGGAGCCCTGTCCCCGGCTGGCAACTTTATCGATTTCATCGATAAAGATGATCCCGGATTGCTCTGCCCGTGTGATCGCTTCCTGAATCAAATCATCTTGATCGATCAGCTTCGCCGCTTCCTCCTGCGTCAACACTTTACGAGCTTCCTTGACGGTCAGCTTCCGCTTCTTGGTCCGTTTCGGTAAGAGACTTCCAAACATTTCCTGCATGTTCATGCCAAGCTGGTCGTTGCCCTGACCGGCAAACATATCCATCATCGTTGGCGTGTTGTCCTCAACTTCAACTTCCACAATGTCGTTCTCCATCTGACCAGACAACAATTTAAAGCGCACCTGACGCCGGCGTTCGGTCAGCGCACTGTCTTCCTCCGGCTGCTCCTGAGCGGTGGAGCCTGCTCCGTTACCGCCCCCAAACAACATCTCGAACGGGTTACGAACGCCTTTGGCTTTATTTTCGGAAGGGACCAAGATCTGAACTAGACGTTCATTCGCAAGCTCCTCCGCTTTATCCTTCACCTTCTCGGTACGCTCGAGCTTGACGGTACGGATCGCCGTTTCGATGAGATCACGTACCATCGACTCAACGTCCCGGCCTACATAACCAACTTCAGTGAATTTCGTGGCTTCCACCTTAACAAAAGGAGCACCAACCAGCTTGGCGAGACGACGAGCAATTTCCGTCTTCCCCACCCCGGTCGGTCCGATCATCAGGATGTTCTTGGGTACAATTTCATCCTGAACCTCCTCCGGCAGCAAGCTTCGCCGATAACGGTTCCGTAAGGCAACAGCAACCGATTTTTTCGCTTGTTTCTGTCCTACGATATATTTATCCAGTTCGGCTACAATTTGTCTTGGCGTTAAGTTTCTTTCGGTCATGATTCGTCCCCCTGACACGATAGTATCAACGATACTCAAAGCTCCTCAACTATAATGTTGTTGTTCGTATATACGCAGATTTCCGAAGCAATCTGCAGGGCTTCACGGGCGATATCCTTCGCTTCCAACCCCGTGGCATGCCGTTTCAGCGCCCGCGCAGCCGATAGCGCAAAGTTGCCCCCTGATCCGATCGCCAGTACATCATCATCCGGTTCAATGATTTCCCCGCCGCCGGAAATCAGCAGCATCCCGGTTTTATCCATGACAATCATCAAAGCCTCGAGCTTACGCAGCACACGATCCTGGCGCCAATCTTTGGCCAATTCAACCGCTGCCCGTTGCAGGTTCCCTGAATGCTCTTCCAGCTTCCCCTCAAATTTCTCAAATAACGTGATGGCATCGGCGACCGAACCGGCAAACCCCGCAACCACTTGACCGCGGTACAACCGGCGGACTTTCTTCGCCGTTTGCTTCATCACGACGTTCTGCCCAAATGTGACTTGCCCGTCACCGGCAATGGCGCCCTTGCCATTGTGGCGTACCGCGCAAATCGTTGTAGCGTGAAAAGATAGCTCCATGTGTTACTTCGCCTTCCTCTCTCGTAGGTTCTCAGCCCTTACGTTTTAGATATACGCAGGAGGGACTGAGGCATTGGGTTCAAGTACTACGTATATTAATGGGCCAGTTCTATCATATGAACGTCCTTGTTTTCAGCATAACCCGTATCCCCCCTAGATTGCAAAAAAACGGTGGATTAACCCAACCGTTCTTCTGCCATAAAGGAGCGTAAGCTATTTAACGCGCGCTTCGCAAGCGCTTCGTTTTTCTCTGCTTTTTTGCGGTAGCGGGTATCCAGCTTCGGAAATAAACCAAAGTTGGCGTTCATCGGCTGGAAGTGTTCGAAATCAGCAGTGGTAATATAGCGTGCCATACTGCCCAGAGTAGTGTCTGCAGGGAATACGATCCCCTCCTGACCTGCGGCAGCTCGGGCTGCGTTAATTCCTGCGATTAGACCGGACGCAGCGGACTCCACGTAACCTTCAACACCGGTCATCTGACCCGCGAAGAAGAGTGATGGCCGTGCTTTCAACTGATAGGTTGGCATGAGCAGCTTCGGCGAGTTGATAAAGGTGTTCCGGTGCATTACGCCGTACCGGACGAACTCCGCGTTCTCCAAGCCTGGAATCATCGAGAAGACGCGCTTCTGCTCCCCCCATTTCAAATGGGTCTGGAAGCCTACCAAGTTGTAGAGTGTCCCGGCCGCGTTATCCTGACGAAGCTGCACCACAGCATATGGGAGCTTGCCGGTGTGCGGATTGACGAGACCCACCGGCTTCATTGGCCCAAACAGAGCTGTCTGCTTGCCGCGCCGCATCATCACCTCGATTGGCATACAGCCTTCAAAGTAAATCTCCTTCTCGAAGTCCTTCAGCTGAGCTACCTCCGCGTTAATTAACGCATCGTAGAAAGCATCGAACTCCTCTTCCGTCATCGGGCAGTTCAAGTAGGCCGCTTCGCCTTTATCGTACCTGGAAGCCAGGTACACTTTGCTCATATCGATGGAATCCTTCTCCACAATCGGAGCGGCAGCATCGTAAAAGTAAAAATAGTCCTCGCCGGTCAACCGCTTAATTTGCTCTGAAAGGGCAGGAGATGTCAGCGGCCCGGTGGCAATCACGACAATCCCGTCCTGCGGGATCTCCTTGATTTCCTCATTCACCACTTCAATCAATGGATGCTCTCTCAGCGTCCGGGTGATCTCCCCCGAGAACCCGTCCCGGTCAACGGCGAGCGCACCGCCGGCCGGTACCGCATTGCGATCCGCCGCTCCCAGCACCAGCGAGTTCAGCATTCGCATCTCTTCTTTGAGAACGCCAACGGCGTTCGTTAACCCGTTGGCTCGCAAAGAGTTACTGCAGACCAACTCGGCAAATTTATCGGTATGATGCGCCGGTGTCTTCACAACCGGGCGCATTTCGTACAACACCACGGGGATGCCGCGGCTCGCGATTTGCCATGCCGCTTCACTGCCGGCCAATCCCGCGCCGATGACCGTTACTTTATTCGTCATGTTCATGTCCCCCTACTAAATCTCATGCTGAATTTCTTAGCTGTCTCAGAACCCGCACAAACGGCGGGCTCAACTTATTCATCTGTTTCGTCGCTTTCTTCAATGGCTTCTACGTAGTCGCAGGAGGTACATTGCAGCTTCCCGCCTTGCTTATTTCGCTTCTCTACGAGCATTGAACCACATTTTGGACAAGGCTTTGGTGAAGGCTTATCCCACGAAACAAAATCGCATTCCGGATAACGGTCGCAGCCATAGAAGACCCGTCCCTTTTTACTCCGGCGTTCGACCACATGCCCTTCCTTACATTTCGGACAGGTGACACCGATGTCCTTAACGATCGGTTTCGTATTCCGGCATTCCGGGAAACCCGAGCAAGCCAAAAACTTCCCGAAACGTCCCAATTTATAGACCATCGGTCTTCCGCATTTTTCACAAATCTCATTGGAGACTTCGTCTTCGATTTCGACTTCCTTCATTTCCTCTTCGGCAACCCGAAGACGTTTCTCAAACGATTTATAAAACTCGCTCAGCACTCTTACCCAATCCTCGGAACCTTCTTCAACATGGTCCAAGTCCTCTTCCATATGGGCGGTAAATTCCACATCAAGGATTTCCGGGAAGAATTGCTCCGTCTGTTCGATGAGGAGCTCGCCTAACTCAGTTGGGACAAACTTCTTGTCCTCAATCGCTACGTAGCCGCGTTTTTGAATGGTTTCCAGGGTTGGCGCGTACGTACTCGGACGTCCAATGCCGAGCTCCTCCAAAGTTCTCACCAAACGCGCCTCCGTATAGCGAGGCGGGGGTTGGGTAAAATGCTGCTTCGGTTCAATCGACTCTTTCGCCAGTTCTTCCCCTTTCGTCAGGGGTGGCAAAAACTTGTCGTCCTCATTGGCGTTGCCATCATCGTTGCCTTCCACGTACACCTTCATAAAGCCAGGGAAGCGGATCTTCGACCCAACCGCGCGGAACGTTGCTTCGCCAGCGGCAATATCCACTGACATCGTGTCCAGCACGGCAGAAGTCATTTGGCTGGCCATAAAACGATCCCAAATCAATTTGTACAGCCGATACTGATCCCGGGTGGTGAACTCCTTCACCGATTCCGGATCTCGCATCGCCGATGTTGGACGGATCGCTTCATGGGCGTCCTGCGCGCTGGCGGCCTTCTTGGAATATTGACGCGGCGTTTCAGGCGCGTAGGCTTCACCAAATTTATCAAGGATATATTGCTTGGCTTCCTCTTGGGCGGAAGTAGCGATCCGCGTCGAGTCTGTACGCATATACGTGATCAGACCAACGGTCCCTTCTTTGCCAAGGTCAACCCCCTCATACAGCTGCTGAGCGATCGACATCGTCTTGGCTGCCCGGAAATTCAGTTTTCGCGCTGCCTCCTGCTGCAGGGAACTGGTTGTAAACGGCGCCGCCGGATGGCGGAGACGTTCCTTCTCCTTCACATCGACCACGCTGAATTTGGCCTTCTCGATCGATTTCAGAATTTCCTGTACCTGCTGTTCGTTCTTTAGCTCGATCTTCTCACCTTTGTACTGGTGAAACTTCGCTTCGAACGAAGAGGCTCCCGTCTTCAGCTTCGCCGTAATACTCCAGTATTCTTCCGGAACAAATTCAGAGATTTCGTTCTCCCGGTCCAAGATGATTTTCACCGCTACGGATTGCACGCGGCCAAATGACAACCCTTTTTTGATCTTCTTCCACAGCAGCGGGCTGACTTTATAACCAACCAGCCGATCCAAAATCCGTCTGGCTTGCTGCGCGTTCACCAGATCCATATTGATGGGGCGCGGATTTTTGAAGGCGTCTCTAACCGCTTGCTTCGTAATTTCATTAAATACGACGCGGCATGTATCCTTCTCATCCACGTCCAGCACATGGGCCAGATGCCAGGCAATCGCTTCTCCTTCGCGATCGGGGTCGGCTGCCAGATAGATTTTTTTTACTTTTTTGCTGGCATCCTTTAATTCTTTTAATACAGAACCCTTCCCACGGATTGTAATATACTTCGGACTGAAGTCGTTCTCTACTTCAACCCCAATTTGGCTCTTGGGCAAATCGCGAACATGACCCATTGAGGCTTTCACGATGTATTTGCTGCCTAAGTATTTGCCAATCGTTTTCGCCTTGGCAGGCGATTCCACGATGACGAGTGAATCCGCCACAGGTTCGTCCTCCTCTCAAACAATACGAAACTCTAAAACTGGTGTTCCTTGTATTCAGGTAAAATACTCATATAGTCATATATTCAAGCCACTCTCGGTTAGGAATGGACTATATTAGCTGGTATACTGAGCCGGGGAGTTGAACCGCCGTTTTTTTCATGATTAAAGATAACAGAACTGAATGTAAATGTCCAAAATCCCACCCGGTTTGTACGAGCAGATCATCAAAACTCGTGATGCCCTGCTCCAACATATGGTATATGCGGCGCTCCTCATCTGTCAACTTGTTTCCTGTTACCGCTTCCTTTTTCGTCTCCTCCGCGACAGGCAATAAGGCCTGATATTCCTCCCAAATATCCTTGGCTTCGGTGACGAGTTTGGCTCCCTGCTTCAAAAGCGACAGGGTTCCCTGACTCTTCGGCGACGTAATTGGCCCAGGGACTGCAAACAGGTCACGATTCGCATCCAGCGTCTCATCCGCCGTGATCAAGGACCCGCTGCGAGCGTCGGCCTCTACAACCACCGTACCATAAGAAATTCCCGCAATGATCCGATTGCGCTGCGGGAACATCCCAGGGTGACCAGGGGTACCGATCGGATATTCCGAGATGACCAGCCCTTGCTCGGCGATTCGTCGATACATGGAGGCATGCTCCGGTGGATAAGCTACGTCAATCGCCGTACCTAATACGGCGATGGTACTTCCTCCTGCCTGTAAAGCCGCTTCATGGCAAACCCCGTCAATCCCGCGGGCCATCCCGCTCACAATCGTTACTCCGAAGGAGCTAAGGTCAGCGGCTAAGGCGGCTCCTACCTTTCGACCATAGGCGGTTGGCGTCCGCGTACCTACCATCGCGATATTAAGACCGTTCAGCAACCTAGTATCACCCAGTGAATACAAAACCCATGGCGGCTGAGCGGTCTCCTTCATTAAAATAGGATACTCCAAATCCAGCCTTGTAATCACCTGTATCCCTTTACCTTCATACTGTTCCATTTGGGCCTCAATCCAGTCCCATGTGAACCGCTCCGACAGCCGAAGTGACAGCCCTGGGCCCAGTCCCCGCTTCCTCCAATCCGCTGCCGTAAACTCGATGGCATGCTCCCAGTCCTCATCATATGCAACGATTTGCTGCAGCGTTTTCCAGCCTACCCCGGGGAATTCATGTAATCCCGCGAGTACCCATTTCTTCTCCACAACGAATCCCTCCTTGAAAAATAAAAAAAGCAACCTCCTCGAGCCATGTATGGCTAAGAAGGTTGCTTACCTTTGGATATGATTATATCAAAAATAGCTTATCGTGTCGTGCACAATTCTAAAAGGCCGCGTTCTTCCAGAACACTGACCAGTGTTGCGCCCATCTCCGATGGGGTCGGCGCGACTTTAATGCCGCAGGACTCCAGCTTCGCGATTTTTTCCTTCGCCGTTCCTTTCCCGCCGGAAATAATCGCACCGGCATGACCCATCCGTTTCCCTGGAGGAGCCGTCACACCGCCGATAAAGCCGACGACAGGCTTCGTCATATTTTTTTGGATCCATTCGGCGGCTTCTTCTTCAGCGGTTCCGCCGATTTCCCCGATCATGATCACGGCATGCGTGTTGTCATCGTCATTAAACCGGCGCAAAATATCAATAAACTCCGAGCCCTTCACCGGATCGCCGCCGATACCAACCGCCGAAGATTGTCCGATGCCGCGAGTCGTCAATTGATGCACCGCTTCATACGTCAACGTGCCGCTGCGCGACACGACGCCGACATGACCAGGCAAATGGATATAGCCCGGCATAATGCCAATTTTGCATTCGCCTGGAGTAATGACGCCTGGGCAGTTTGGACCGATCAGCACGGTCTTTTTCCCTTCCATATAACGCTTCACCTTCACCATATCGAGGACCGGAATTCCCTCGGTGATGCAGATGACCAGATCCAATTCCGCTTCTACGGCTTCCAGGATCGAATCGGCTGCAAATGCCGGCGGTACGTAAATCACGCTGGCAGTAGCCCCCGTCGCTTCCTTCGCTTCGCGAACCGTGTTGAACACCGGCAGGCTGACGGTTTCGCCGTTCTCCAACGTAATATCTACCTTCGTGCCGCCTTTGCCTGGAGACGTTCCCCCGACCATTTGCGTGCCGTAGTCAAGCGCTCCTTTGGCGTGGAACAATGCGGTTTTCCCGGTAATTCCCTGGGTGATGACCTTCGTATTCTTATCGACCAAAATACTCATATTTCGAGCCTCCCCTTATGGATAGGTGATTGCAATGTGAGGTACCACTCTAAATTACGAAACGAGCGAAACGATCTTCTGAGCGCCATCTGCCATCGAGTCGGCCGAAACAATTGCCAGACCCGATTCAGCAAGAATCTGCTTGCCAAGATCAACGTTCGTACCCTCAAGGCGCACAACGAGCGGACGGTCCAAACCAACCTGCTTCGCGGCTTCCACGATCCCTGAAGCAATCACATCGCATTTCATGATGCCGCCAAAAATATTTACAAAAATCCCTTTCACCTTAGCGTCCGACAAAATAATTTTAAAGGCTTCCGTGACCTTCTCTGCCGTCGCACCTCCCCCAACATCGAGGAAGTTCGCCGGGTCTCCGCCATAATATTTAATGATGTCCATCGTCGCCATCGCCAGACCGGCCCCGTTCACCATGCAGCCGATGTTCCCATCAAGCGCAATGTAGCTGAGGTCGTACTTCGAAGCTTCAATCTCCTTCTCGTCCTCTTCTTCCAAGTCACGCAACGCCAAAATGTCCTTATGACGGAACAGCGCATTGGAATCGAAATTCAGCTTCGCATCCAGCGCCAGGACGTTGCCATCTCCAGTGACGACAAGCGGATTAATCTCCGCGATGGAGCAATCTTTGTCCACAAAAGCTTCATACAAAGCCATCATAAATTGCGTGGCTTTGCCTACTAGTTCATTTGGAATATTAATGGAGTAAGCCAATCTGCGGGCCTGGAACGACGTCAAGCCAATAGCCGGATCAATCACTTCTTTGAAAATTTTCTCCGGAGTTGCGGCTGCCACTTCTTCAATTTCCGTCCCGCCTTCCTCAGAGGCCATCATCGTCACGCGGCCTGTACCACGGTCCACGACAACGCCAACGTAATACTCCTTCTTGATATCGCAGCCTTGCTCGATTAAGAGGCGTTTAACCTCTTTCCCCTCTGGTCCCGTTTGATGGGTGACCAGTACCTTGCCGAGGAGTTCCTGAGCATAGGTTCTCACCTCATCCAAGCTTTTGGCCACTTTGACGCCGCCGGCTTTACCGCGGCCCCCGGCATGAATTTGCGCCTTGACCACGACAACCGAGGTCCCCAGCGCTTGAGCCGCTTCGACAGCTTCCTCGACCGTAAACGCCACGCGTCCTTCAGGAACGGCCACACCGTACTGCTTTAGGACTTCTTTTCCTTGATACTCATGGATATTCATGCGTAAAATCCTCCTATCAACAGGCGGTATTTTAGAGGGTCCAAAACCTGCGGCTTGTGGTCCCCCTTCTCGAAAATATCAGCTGAAACCCAGATTATTGTACCACTTTTTTGAAACGCTTTCCTCAAAAAGTTCATCATTTATACACAACTTTTTTATATCATTTTCATCTCAAAGTGAGATGAATACTTGACGCAGCTGGGGAGAAAGTCCGAAGTTCTATAAACCGCTTTCAAAGTATCAAGGAGTTGCAGGGTCAAGAAAAATTCATGCGAATCGGTTTAGCTTAACAACGACATATTTTTCACATGCATCTCATCATGAGATGAATTTCGACGAACATCAGCAATTTCTTGAAATATTGTAAGTTGTGAAAAAATTGCTTGTCAGTTTTCTTCTCTCTTCCATCCGATTGGAACCCAAACCCTCAACTTGACAATCATTAACGTTCGTCCTAGAATACGTGTAGCTAAATGAATAGGGAAAATAAGGAAGCACCTTTTTCCAATTCGGACCTTGCCGAAGCAAGGCACAAATCGATAGGAATGAGGTGTTTTTTGTTATGTACGGTAAATTGCACAGCGCGTGTTTGTACGGGATTGACGGTGTAATCATCGAGGTCGAGGTTGATTTATCCAGCGGCATTCCGCAAACGAACATCGTCGGATTGCCAGATTCGGCCGTTCGCGAAGCGATTGACCGGGTCCGGGCAGCAATCAAAAACTGCGGCTATCGCTTTCCGCTTCAGCGCGTAACGATTAATCTAGCGCCGGCGGACCTGCGCAAGGAAGGCTCGGCCTTCGATCTGGCCATTGCACTGGCGATATTAGCGGCTAGTGACCAGGTGAGATTGCCGCCGGAGGAGCGCTTGTTGATCATCGGAGAGCTGTCGCTGGACGGCACGCTGCGTCCGGTACCCGGCGTTCTGTCCATGGTGGATCGGGCACGACGCGACGGCTTCACAGCCGTGCTGCTCCCGCAGAATAATGCCGAAGAAGCACTGCTGCTTGGCGGCATTCGAGTCTATGCGCTCAGTCATTTGCGCGAGCTTGCTCCTCCTTCTCCCGAAGCCAAGGACCCAGAGGCTGCCCATGCGTTGCCATTGCACTCCACCCACGAGCAAGATGGGCAGGCTCCGCTTATCCTTCAAACATTAAACCATCTTGAGAAAAAGACGGAAGGCCCGGGGACAGCGGCACCGCTTCCTCCCCTGCTCGACTACAGCGATGTAATTGGTCAGCGGCAAATTAAGCGGGCGCTGGTCATCGCCGCCGCCGGGTTCCATAATATCGTGCTGATCGGGCCGCCCGGCACCGGTAAGACGATGCTGGTACAGCGATTGCCATCCATCCTGCCGCCCTTAACGCTGGAAGAATCGTTAGAGGTTACGAAAATCTACAGCTCTGCCGGTAAGTTGAACGACTCCGGGCAAGGGCTGATCCAGCGCCGTCCCTTCCGCTCGCCGCACCATACGATATCTGCCGGCGGCCTGATTGGAGGAGGTGGGATCCCGAAGCCGGGGGAAGTGAGCCTCGCTCACCATGGCGTATTGTTTCTTGACGAGCTGCCGGAGTTTTCGAGGAATGTGCTGGAGGTACTGCGTCAGCCGCTGGAAGATCGCGTCGTCACCATCAGCCGCTCCCGGGCTTCGTTCACGTTCCCTGCTCATTTCCTGCTAGCCGGGTCGTTAAATCCGTGTCCGTGCGGCTACCTCGGGGCCGAACCTCCGCTGCCCGCCTGCACCTGCTCGCCTTGGCGAATCGCCCAATACCGCGAAAAAATATCCGGCCCTTTATTGGACCGGATTGATATGCAGGTGGAGGTGCCTCGCCCGCAGCGTTGGCAGGACGATCCGCAGCCGCTGGATTCCGCGGCGATGCGGGAGCAAGTGATGGCGGCTGAACGGATTCAACAGGAACGCTATCGAGGCTGTCGAATCTCCCGGAACAGCGAGTTGTCCGGCAGCCTGTTGCGTAGGTTTGCACCGCTTGACCGTGACGCCACCAAGCTCCTCCAGGATTGTTTTGCTACACTGGGACTGAGCATGCGGGCGTATGACCGAATCATTAAACTGTCCCGAACAATTGCCGATCTGGAAGGAGAAGCTGATATCCGCGCCGAGCATGTCGCCGAAGCGATCCAATACCGGCAGTTGGACCGGCGGCATGAAGTTGTGGGATGAAGCCCCTCGCCGTCAGAAAGCGGCTAGAATATGCTCCAGCGCGATCGTATCGCCATACCCAAACGTTACCGCGATGACATCAAAGCGAAGGTTGGCGTCTGATTGGCCTCTGCGATGCAAATACACCGCGGCTGTGTCACGAACCTGCTTGATTTTGCGGGCATTCACCGACTCAGCCGGTGTGCCGAAAGCCGCAGCCTGTTGGCTGCGGCTTCGGACTTCTACGATCACGAGAAGGTCTCGTTTGCTGGCTATGATGTCAAGTTCTCCACTGCGGCAACGCCAATTTCGCTCAAGAATCGTATATCCCTGTGAAATCAGATGCTCACAAGCGGCCTGCTCCGCTTTTCGGCCGCGTTCTTTGCGGCGATCCCCTCTTTGCCCATTGATGCCAAGGTTACTCAAAGAACAACCCTCTTTCTACCATTTTATCTGATCGATAAATAAAGGTTAGAATTTCGGCAACCAAATCATACAGTTCCGCAGGAATCTGTTGATCCAAATCCAGCTTGGATAACACCTCAACCAACGCAGCGTCCTCTTGGATCGGAATCCCGTGCTCCAGCGCTGCGTCCAGGATCCGGTCAGCGATGAGACCCTTGCCTTTGGCTACAACGACTGGAGCCTCCCCCTGGCCGGGATCGTATTTCAAGGCGACTGCTTTTTTGAAAGCCAAGCTGGATGCTTGCGGTTTTTCCTTCATACGCGGTAATCCACTCCTTTGTATACGCTAGGCGCGTAAGACATCGGCTGGCTGAAATCCGCTGTATTGCCTTCCGCTTCATCCGGCAGGATCAAAGGCTCCGCCTTCAGCGATAAAAGGCGATATCCCGCCTTCTCCAGCGCCTCGCTCACTTCGTCCTGGCGGGATTCCAGGAAGGCTCCAGTCGCTTCTTTCTCACTATAGATTTTGAGCAGCACCTTCTTGTCGGCGACCTGCACGTCGACCATAAGTTGACCCAGCGTCTTCATCTGCAAATCGAACCATAACCGACAGTTGGCCGGATCCAGTTCACCCTTCCGACCGCGCCGCGACTCGATGTGCACGGCAGCGGTTTGCCGACCGTCCGGACCGATCAAGGGCAGGAACATCGTCACGTGCGCAAACGGCGCGGTCCGGTCGGTATTGAGCAGCAGCTGCTGCCCGGTCAGCTGCTGAACAAGCTGGCGCGCCGCCTCTTGCAGCGGCGCAGGCAGATCGTCTGAGGCCATCACCTGCAGGAGAAGGCCTTTCAGCGTCTCGTGCGCAGCTGTGCTCGCCGCCGTCACGTTGCTGCCGCTGCGCACGGCTGCGGCTGTGGCAGCGGCTTCGGCGCCAAGCGGCTGCGCTTTCCCGGGCGGGAGCTCCGCTTCGCCCGGGG
>NZ_BILV01000060.1 GCF_004000745.1 Paenibacillus barengoltzii NBRC 101215 | reverse complement strand
CATCCTTAATCTATCGTTCTGATCAAAGTTCAGAGGGGCTGGTTTTACACTCCAACTCCCTTTATACTTTATATTTGATACCTAAAAATATCCCGCAGTATGAACTTGGAAATGGAGACCTTAATCAATGTTGACTCATTCCAATCCTTCTATTAAGAAACAGATTTATGACCGAATCTCATTTCTCGGCACCGTCTCCAAAGCCGATTTAATGAACGAATTTTCACTCACCCCCAGCAGCATGACGCGGTTCCTGGAGGAGATGACCAACCGGGGGTTGCTCGTCATTTCCGGGCTGGGGAACTCGACCGGCGGCCGCAAGCCAATCTTGTTCCAAACCAATCCGAAGTACCGGTATATCTTAGGGTTGGAGATTTCCCGAATTTACTCGGTTCTCGGTTTGTATGATATGCATTTGACCCCGTTGTCGTTGGCTCGTTGGAAAATGGATGAACACATGACACCGGAGGTGCTGGCCGACCTTGTTACCGATACGGCCAAAAGGTTTCTTCATGAGCATGGCATCACATCCGCCGACGTACTGGGCCTGGGCATCGGGGCGGTAGGCCCGTTGGATCATCAGAATGGCATCATCCTCGAACCGGAGTGGTTCCCCGCGCCGTCCTGGCGCCACGTCCCGATCTGTGCCATGCTTGAAGAGAGATTGGGTATCCCGGCCCAGCTAGATAACGGCGCCAACACCGCGCTGATCGGCGAACACTGGGCCCTGCGCTCGGACACGATCCGCCATGCGCTTTACGTACACGTCGGCGTGAATATCCGGTCCGCCGCTATGTCAGAAGGCCGGATTCTTCGGGGCGCCGCCGATACCGAGGGAGCGATTGGACAAATGATCATTCAGATGAACGGACCCAAGCTCCGCAATAAAGGCAACTCCGGTGCCTTGGAGGCTTTCGTGTCCGTGCCTGCGCTGGAAGATCGGGTACGTGCAGAGCTGAAGAGCGGACGCAGCAGCGTCTTGTCCAGCCTAGCCCCGGAGCAGATCAACTTCGCGACTCTGGTGGACGCGTTGTCGCAGGATGATCCGCTGGTTAAGGAACAATTTCAGGAGACGGCGGTCTGCCTCGGAACCGGGCTGGCGAATCTGATTAATGCGTTACACCCTGAATATGTTGTATTGGGCGGCCCGCTGATCAACGCGCACCCGCTCGTCTTCGATACTGCGGTGGAGGTCGCCAAGCAGAATGCGTACCATTACCCTCAGTATAATCCGCTCTTCACCCAAGGGCAGCTGACCGAATCCGCCGTAGCCACAGGAGCCGCCTTGATGGTGCTGCAGCGCTGGTCAGGGGATTAGAACATCACGCAAAAGGCGTTGTTTGCACACAGCGCCTTTTGCATGTTTCTGAGCGCTGTCCTCCTATCCCCTTCCACTCCTGCTGCGATACTCACTAGGGGACATACCCGTGGATTTCTTAAATAGCCGCGAGAAGTATAACGCATCGTTAAAACCTACGGAGGAAGCGATTTGGTCAATGGTTAACGGGCCGGTGAGCAGCTCCTTCGCTTTCTCGATCCTGACCTTCGTCAAGTACTGCTTCGGTGACAGTCCTGTCCGGGCCTTGAAGGCGCTGAACAGATGGGCGCGATGGTAACCTAAATTGCGCGCCAGCTCTTCAATACCGATCTGCTGCGGATACTGCAGCTGGAACCAGCGGATCGCCTGCTCTACCTGCCGGTCGATCATCGTTGGCTCTTTCGCTGCGTTACGAGGCAGGTGCTCCCGATTCACCCTTCCGAAATGATGCAGCAGCAGCGTCATCCAGCCCGCTACCTCAAGACTCTCCAAATGCGGAGGGTCGCTTTGACGAAACGATGATCGCAGCCGAGCGTATAACTCCCGTAGTTCCTCCGGCTCTTCAGAACTTACCACCGGTTTATCCGGTGTAATGCCAACATCCGCCAACTGCCGAAGGACCCCCGGTCCTCTTAACGCAACCCATGCGTAATGCCACGGATCTAGGGAATCCGCCTCGTAAGTGAACAATCCCTCTGGAAAAATGACAAAGGTATCCCCCGTCCGGCAAGAATATTCCTGTCCTCCCCAGGTATACGTCCCCTTCCCTTCAAACACCGTATGCAGCAAAAAATAGTCATGCACGGACGGCCCAATGCGATGGTTCGGGTGCGGCCGCCCTTGTCCGCTAAACAAAATCGTGATATCCCGCTCTCGGTCATCGGGGTTCATCTGGACTTCAAACAAGTCGTGATCGGGAAACAATCCTCACAACCTCCTGAACGCATAGTGGCCTGCTCTCCCTAGCGTAAGGGATGGCAGACCAAAATACAACATTCCTCCATACTTCCCTTTCATTCCTCCATACCTTTCCATCAGCCGGAAAGCTATATTGAGGAGGAAAAAGGAGGAGATCAAACATGTCCAAAATTACATTTATCGGGGCTGGAAGTACAGTATTCGCAAAAAACGTACTAGGCGATTGTATGTTGACTCCCGCGTTGCAAGGCTTCGAGCTGGCTTTGTACGATATTGACCTGCAGCGCCTCAAAGATTCCGAGAACATGCTAACCAATTTGAAGCATAGCAGCGGCAGCACGTGTGTCGTCAAAGCCTACACCGATCGGAAGGAAGCGCTGAGAGGTGCGAAGTACGTGATCAACGCCATCCAAGTCGGCGGATACGATCCATGTACGATCACGGATTTCGAGATTCCTAAGAAATACGGGCTGCGCCAAACGATCGCCGATACAGTGGGGATCGGCGGTATCTTCCGCAATCTGCGGACCATTCCGGTAATGCTGGACTTTGCCGCAGATATCCGAGAAGTGTGTCCCGACGCGTTGTTCCTCAACTACACGAACCCAATGGCCGTGTTGACCAACGTCATGAATACATATGGCCAGGTTCGTACCGTGGGTCTCTGCCACAGCGTGCAGGTTTGCGTGCCCGGATTGTTCGACAGCCTAGGTCTGGACGCAACCGGGGTTCAGGCAAAAATCGCAGGCATCAACCACATGGCTTGGCTGCTCGAAGTTACCCGGGACGGCGTTGACCTCTATCCCGAAATCAAACGACTTGCGGCAGAGAAGCAAAAGCAGCCGCATCATGATATGGTCCGTTTCGAATTAATGTTGAAATTTGGTTACTACGTGACCGAATCGTCGGAGCATAACGCTGAATATCATCCCTATTTCATCAAACGGAATTACCCTGAACTGATCGATCGTTTCCAAATTCCGCTGGATGAATACCCGCGCCGCTGTGTCGAGCAAATCTCGAATTGGGAGCGCATGCGCGAAGAGCTCGTGAACAACCGGGAGCTGAAGCATGAACGCACGCACGAGTACGCTTCGTACATCATGGAAGCCATTGAAACCAATGTTCCGTTTAAGATCGGAGGCAACGTCATGAACACAGGGCTGATCCCGAACCTGCCATCCGAAGCGTGCGTGGAAGTTCCCTGCCTTGTGGATGCCAGCGGCGTAACGCCTACCTATGTAGGAAATCTGCCGCCGCAATGCGCTGCGTTAAACCGGACGAACATCAACACCCAGCTCTTGACGATCGAAACGGCGATTACCCGTAAGAGGGAGCATATCTACCATGCTGCCATGCTCGATCCCCACACGTCCGCCGAGTTGTCCATCGATGATATTATCGCATTGTGCGATGACTTAATCGAAGCGCATGGCGATTGGCTGCCAACTTATCACTAATGGCGAGTCTCTCAATTATTTGACCGACCCGATCATCCCGGCCACAAAATGCTTCTGCATCACGAAGAATACCATGGCCGTCGGAAGCGTTGAAATAACGATCGCCAGCATGATCAGTCCGTAATCCGGTGAGTAGCTGGAACCCAGCGTCGAGATCAGCAGCGGCACCGTCTGCTTCTGTGGCGTCTGCAGCACGATCAGCGGCCACATATAGTTGTTCCAGCTGCTCATAAACGTGATAATCGCCGCTGCCGCATACGTTGTCTTCATCGTAGGCACATAAACGCGGAAGAACATCCCCAGCTCGGATAAACCGTCGATCCGGCCCGCTTCCAGCAGCTCCTTCGGGAACATCTTGGTGCTCTGGCGGAAGAAGAAGATCAGAAACGCTGTCGTCATCGTCGGCAGCACAACCGCGGCCAGCGTGTCGATACCGATCAAGGGCAATAGATTGGTAATTCGGCCGAACATGCGGTAGAGCGGCACCATCAAAGCCGCAAAAGGCAGCATCATCGACAGCAGCAGCACGTTAAATACCATGTCCTTCGCTTTGCTGCGGTAAATCTCGAAGCCATAACCCGCCAGTGAAGCGATCAGCAGGGCGAGCAGCGTCGTGGAGACGGAGACGGCCAGCGAATTCTTAAGCGCATTTAGGATATCAACGGAATCCAGCAGGTTGCGCAGGTTTGCCCCAAAATGGGAGCCCGGCAGCAGCTTGCCCCGGGTGACGTCCACCGACGGGTTCGTTGAGCTCACGATGATCCATAGAAACGGAAAAATCGAGACAAACGCCGCCACAGCGAGGAAGGCATACATCGAAAATCGTTTGGCCGCTCTAAGCATCGCGATCACCTGCCACTTTAAACTGGATGATGGATAAGAGTATGATCATCACGACAATGGAATACGACACCGTTGCCGCATACCCGAAATTTGCCGAGTATTTAAACGAGAGATTGTAGATGTACTGCGAGATCGTAGAGCTGGCGTTCCCAGGTCCGCCCTGCGTAATGTTCATCACTTCGTCGAACAGCTGCAACGTGCCGATGGTCGAAGTGATTGAAGTAAACAAGATGATCGGTTTCAGGAGCGGAATCGTAATCCGGAAAAACTGCGTCACCGCCGACGCCCCGTCGATTTTGGCCGCTTCGTAAATCGTCGGCTCGATATTTTGAATCCCTGATAGGTAAAAAATCATGTTATATCCGGTCCAACGCCAAGTGATCGCGATAATGATCGTCACCTTCGCCCAGAACGGGTCGGTGATCCAGGGGATCGGTTCGGATATGAGGTGCAAATGCAGCAGCATCAGATTCACTAATCCGTCGCCTGCAAACAGATACTTGAAAATGACCGAGTACGCGACCAGTGACGTGATGCAAGGCAGGAAAATTGCCGTGCGGAAGAAGCCTTTCCACTTCAAATTCCGGTCATTTAACACGACGGACAGCACCAAAGCCAACAACACCATGATCGGCACCTGAACAACCAGGTAAATCAATGTATTTTTGACCGCGGTCAGGAACATGGAGTCTGTAAACAACCGCCGGTAATTCCCCAGCCCGTGATAGGTCAGGTTCGAACCGGTGCCGGTTTGCAGTGATAGGATGAAGGCTTGGATCATCGGATAGAAATAAAACCAAGCGATCATCAGCACCGCAACAATGACAAAAGACCAACCGATAATCGAAGTTTTCCAGCGCAAGCGAAGTGCAGGCCCGGATGCTCTCATTGATTTCATCTCCTTCTCTTTGTAGTCCGCAAGGCCGCCTCAGAACCAGTGAAACCTTGGAACTGGGAACAGCCCAAGGTTTCATTAGTTCCTTTCGCTTCGCTTATTGCAGCTGGGATTCAGCCTGAGCTTGAGCGTCGCGCATGACGCTGTCCACATCTTTGCCGTTTAAGTAATTTTGAACTTCGATGACCAGAATGTCCTCAATCGCATAGGTGTGCAGCCCGTAATTGACCTTAGGCACTTCTTCCGTCCACTTCGCGAAATCTGCATAAATCTTCTGGCCGCCAAAGAAATCATCGGCTTTATCATAAGCAGAACCGCTGGAGGCTGCCTTCAGCGAACCAATCGCACCGATCTTCTCCAGCAGCAGGGAGTAGAATTCGCTGTCCGAACCAAACGTTTCCGCGAGGAAATTCGCTGCCGCGTCCTGACCGTCCAGGTTCATGACATACCATGAACTGCCGCCAAGGCTCGAGGCGTTCACGGAATTGGCGCTGCCCGCCAGTTTCGGCGTTGGGACAACCGCCCATTTGCCGGATTGGGAGGCCTCGGCTTTGACGGACGGCGTAATCCAGTTACCTGTAGGCACGGTCGCGACATCTCCGTTGTTAAAGGCCGCCAGGAATTGGCTCCAGTCCGAATTCATCTTGACGATATTCGCATCAAACATCGCTTTGTACGTTTCCAGCGCTTCCTTGATTACCGGATTGTCCGCCAAGTTTGGCGTTTTGCCGTCCTCCTTCAGATACCACTCTCCTGCTGACTGCGCCATCACCCGAATTAACCCGAGGTCGTTGGGATCTTGAGTCAGCATATCTTTGCCGGTAACTTCTTTGATCTTCTTGCCGATTTCGATATATTGGTTCCAATCGATGTTCGTCACATCGTCCAAGGTATAACCTGCTTGCTCCAGGTAATCCGTCCGCACATACAGCCCTGTTGCTCCGGAATCGAACGGAACGCCGTATTGCTTGCCGTTATAGCTGGTTGGCCCGATTTTGTACTCGGCGAAATCCTCTGCTTTGATCACATCAGACATATCACGGAATGCATCCGGATAAGCCTGCAGGAAGTTTTGCGCCCGGTAGTCTTCAATCAGCACAATATTGGGTAGCCCTTTGGTTGTTCCCGAATTGAGCCCGGTGTTCAACTTCTGCACGATATCGTCCTGCGCATATTCTACGATGTTCACCTTCACGTCGGGATGCTTCGCTTCATAGCGTTCTTTGGCCAGGTTCAATGCCGCAATGTTGAAGTTGGGATCCCAAGCCCAAACCGTGATTTCCTGGCTGCCTTGCGACGCTCCCCCGCCGTCTCCTGCACTCGAATCGGCTGAATTACCTGGATTTGCCGCGTTCCCACCGTTTCCTGAAGTTCCGGAACCTCCGGAACAAGCAGACACCACCAGCGTTAGCAGTAAACTGGCTAGCAGCACAATCAAGCTTTTTCTCATTTCGGTTCATCCCCCTCGTGTTTAATGATGGGCAGCGCTTTCAACCTATAAGTAAGCGCTTCCTTTTACTCGCTTTTAGGATAGCATTGCGGTCGAACCGGCCGTTAGGAATATCTTTGTGTGGTTTGGTGATTTTCTTGTCCGTGTGAAGGAGGGGCTTTCGCGGCAGTGGTCTATTTTTTGGAAAATGGAAAAATCTTTAGACCGCATCCCCGGTAACCTCCGTTTCCTCCATTAACGGGAGCACAATGCGAATTTGCGTCCCTTGCCCTTTAACACTGGAGATCTGTACACCGTAGGACTCTCCGTACAACAGCTTGATTCGGTGATTAACGTTCTGAATACCAATACCCGCAGGCTTCCGTCTCCGCCCCTTGGAAGCGCCCGAAACTGATTCGTCAGAGGTGTGCTGCTCCAGCATTAGTTCTTGTCCGCCATTTTCCATTCCGTCCCCGTTGTCTGCCACTTCGCACACAAGCGAGTGCTCTGTTCTCGAGATCAGGATGTAGATCGTCCCTTCGGTTTTGACGTTAAACGCATGGAAAAAGGCGTTTTCGATAAACGGCTGAAGCATCAGCTTCGGAACCTTGCAATGCATACAGTCAGGCGACACGAAATAGCTTACCTTGATTCGGTCGCCGTACCGGACTTGCTTGATAAATACGTAGTTTTTCAAGTTCTCCAGTTCCTGCTCGATCGTGATCGTTTCGTTGGCATTGCTGATCGTATTTTGCAGCAGGGAGATCAGCGCATTAATCGTCTCGGCGGCCGTCTCCTTATTGCCCTTCTGCACCAACAACTTGATCGAAGCGAGTGTATTGTAAAGAAAATGCGGGTTGATCTGCCGCTGCAATGCGGCGAGCTCGGCGTTCCGCTGCTCCTTCTGCGTCTCCAGCAGCCGGTGCACATAATCGTTCAGTTCGTCCAGCATGTAGTTAAACGCCTTGCTCAGCTCTCTTACCTCATAACTGCCGCTGACAGCGATATAATTGCGGAAATCCTTCTTTGTGATGGTCGACATCAGCCGGACCAGACGGGTTAACGACAGCGTTAATCGGCGTGAGATCACGAACACAACTAGCAGCGCAGCGCCAATGATAGTCAAGCAGATCAGCGCCAGTTGGCGGATGTTCATGATCTGCCCGGCGGTGTACTGCCGGTCGATCAGATTCACCAGATAGAAATGATAAGGCGGAAGCTCATTCGCCAGAATGATGGCATCTTGACCAAACGCTGTACCGTTTAAATAATCGAGCTGGTCGCGCTTCAGCGTCTCCACATCGCGTAGCAGCTCCGGCGACTTGCCGCCGATCAGCTCCGTGCGGTTGCTGGAGACCACGACTCCAGAAGGATCGAGCACCAAAACATCGTTGCCGTTGCTGGTAAAGTTGGCAAAAAAACGCCGAAACTCTGACTCCCGTATCGCGATATAGAGCATCCCGTAACTAAGCCCGCCGGTTCGGTCGACCAACGCTTTCGTAGCCACAATAAACCGTTCCTTGCCCGCTTTCCCGTCCCGCTCATCGTATTGGTACAACACTCGCAGCGGCTCGGCGGCAGCTTGGCGGGTTAACGGATCGTCGGCAAGATCCTGCGGCGACGCCGGCCAATAATTCGGATCGGTGGAATAGCTGCGCCCATTAACCCCGATAATGGTGACAGCAACATCATATGCCCCCAGATTGGACGAGATTTGCTCCATCTGCTCCGCCATGCGGTAGTAAACCTTCGACATCGCCACCGAATTCGTATCCCCGCCGGTGAGATACGTCTTCACCGAACCGCTTTGCGAGGCAAACGTGACGGCGTTAACGACGGAATCGTTAAATGATTCCAGTCCAGTATTGATCTGATTTAATACCTTCCCGTTGGTGATACTGAACGTCTCAGCAAACAGCCGCTCCGCCATGCGGATGGTGATCAACGAGGTGAGCAGACACACGGCAACGATGCTGACGGTCATGACGATGAACAGTTTGGAAATCAGACGGCTGCGGCGAAATTTTTCGATCAACTTCATCCGTCATCCCCTCTTGGCGAGCTGCTGCCGCCGGTATTCCCGCGGCGACAATCCCGTATGTTTTTTGAACACTTTGGTGAAATAACTCGGGTCCGAATAACCGACGCGGCTGCCGATTTCCGAGATCGGCAATCCATCTGAACGCAGCAGTTCCATCGCCTTGGCAATCCGAACCCGGTTCAAATATTCGCTGAACCCCTCATCATTGTGAGCGGAGAAATAACTCGATAAATACGACGGATTAAAGTGAAAATGCCGACTAAGCGAGGTTAAAGTGAGCGGCTCGCCATAGTGCTCGTCGATATAGTCGAGCAGCAGCTTCATGTTACCGTCGCCGGGGAGCGGAACGCGGGCGGCAACGATCGATTCTACTTCGCTTAAGAACGTGTTAAACGCCTGCAGAGCACCCGTCGCATCCTGCGCTTCATCGATCGCTTTGAAGTAAGCGTATTTTAACCCGTCCAGTTCCTTCGCCTCACGATGAAGCTCCAAGGCAGCAAGGGTGACATGGAAGACCGCATTCCCCAGGAACGATTTGAATTCAAATGGCGTTTGCAAGTAACAACCGGCCGCTTCGGCGGCAAGTTCTCGCATTCGTGCAAAAACTTCCTCCGCCTGCCCCCGCTTCAGCCCGGACAGTAATTCCTTCATATCGAACGCAGGAAGACCGCGAGCTGGGGGCAACTCATCCGCCTGTAGGACGGTTATCCCCGGAAAATAAAACCGATAGCTCAGCAGCTTCAGCCAATCCTCCCGATACATACTCCCCAAATCGTTTAGCTCCGCAAATTCGCTGCCGATCACCCACGTTGTCTCCGGCATCGCCTCCGCCTTGTTCCGCGCGTACTCGCGAATCGCCTCGATCACTTCCTGGCTGTCGGCATCGGAAAAATTCAGCAGCATCAGCAACCGTTTGTCCCCGGTAACAATACTTTGGAGCCGCACCGGAACAGACAGCTCCTGTAATCGGCTTTCGAGCCCTGCCGCAAGTCCCTCCAGGTACCCTTCCGGCTCCCCGGCCATCCACCCGGCATCCGTGCCGGTCAGCAGGAACCGCTCGTAGGGGAAAGCTGCCGCCAGCCGTGCATCCCCCTCCTCCGGCGCGTATCCGTCAATCAGCCGTTCAAGCAAACGGACGAGCGGCAGGTCACCGCGCACAGCTTCCTGGAGCGCCAGCCCGGGAATTTTGCGGGCAGTTCTTTGCAGTACCTGCAACAGCTCCTCCGTCTCCAACTTGGGCTTGAGGATGTAGTCCGCGACACCGCTCTGGAATGTGGAACGCACATACTCGAACTCCCCAAAGCTGCTGAGCACAATCACCTCGACCTGCGGGTAACGGGCTTTCAGCACGCGGGTAAATTCCTCCCCATCCATCACCGGCATGACAATATCCGTAATGACGATATGCGGTGACAGTTGCTCCACCAGCTTTAACGCCTCTTTGCCATTCGCTGCTTCGCCGACAATTTGAAATCCTTGCTGCTCCCAATCCAGATGGTGCTTAATCCCCTGCCGTACCAACAGCTCGTCATCAACGATCAGAACCCGGCAAAGCTCTCTCATATCGATCCCCCCAGCTTCCATGAATGTTCACTCCTGATGACAGCGGTTACAAAAAAGTGAACCGGCGGACTCCCGCCGCTCACCGACACCGCAGATCCAGCCGATAATTCACAGCGTATTCCACCTCTTTGAATCCTTCTTGAAGATATAAGGCCTTCGCCCGTTCATTTTCCGCATTCACGCACAGGATAGTCCGGTGATAGCCGCTTTCCCGGCCAAACTCCATGGCCCGCCGCAGCAGCAGACGTCCCAGCCCCTTCCCCTGATATTCAGGGAGAAGCGCCAACGAACCGATGTTCATGATCGGCGCATCCAGATATTCATCGTCCGAACAGCGCACGATGCCGACCGGCCGTCCCTCATGAACCAAGAAGATCATCCCGCCGTCCAGATAATCCGCCTCCTTGGCATACTTCGCCGCCATATCCGGTGTGATCGGTGTCTGGCTGCCTTTTAACTGGGAGAAGCCGGCGTTCCGCACGGCGCACCAGGCTCCCTCGTCCTCCCCGGGACGAAACCCGCGCAGACTGTAGCCTTTCGGAATTTCATAGGGCACAGGCTCCAGCTGCTCGTTCACCAACAGGAAGGAGTACCGCTCCACCTGAAAACCAAGCTGCGGAACGATCTCCATCAGCCCGGGATTGACGGACGGGACAAAAATAAACATCTTGTCCAAGCCCTCGCCATGCTTCACGATTTCGTCAAGCAAGCGCCGATACACCGCCAGATCTCCCGTCTCGCTATGCAAAATGCGAAAACGCGCCTGCAGGCCTTTCCGCTGATAGGCATCAGCAATAATGGAAGCAGTGCCAATCAACTCTCCCTCCCTATTAACAGCGATATAGGTGGGGTGTTCTTCGTGAATTTGAAATTCCGTCAAATCCTCTTCATACAGGAAGGAATCGTCGACCTCCTGACGATGCTTCCGGCAATACGCCTTGAAGTCCTCCAGCCGCTCCGAACTTAAGGCCGATATCTGAATGTCCATATGGGGTCCTCCGCCGATAGTTATTTCCAGTCGTCCCTATTATATAAGACCGGGTCAATGGCGCACTATAGCATCTTCCTTCCTCCCGCTTAATATATTTGAAAGCAGGAAGACGCAAGGAGGGTGGATGATGGAGCTTAACCAGAATCAAGTCCAGCGTGCGATGTTCTTAGCCGCGGTGTGCAGCCAGACCTATGCGCAATTCAAAAATCCAGACAGTTCATTTGTTCTTCCGCCTCCTTATGCGCTGTACGATACGCTCGAAGCGAAATCTTTGATTGGAGTATGGGAACGTTTCGGATTTATTTGGCATTCGCCGGAGGAGATCATCATTGCTTTCCGTGGAACAAGCTCGGCCTCCAATTGGATCGCTGATGCCATCGCAACCCAGCAGAAATTCAAATGGGCCAAGGATGCTGGCAGCACACACAAGGGATTTACCGGGATATATGCATCCGCCCGCCGCCAGCTCTACTCCGCGCTGCGTCGGCTTCCCGAAGACAAACCGCTATATCTCACCGGTCACAGCCTAGGGGCCGCATTAGCCACGCTATGTGCAATGGATATCGCTGTCAATACGAACCGGGTTCCCATCCTGTTTACGTTTGGTTCTCCTCGCGTGGGAGACCCGGATTTCGTTCAGGCCTTTTCGCAGCACGTCCCCAACAGCTACCGGATTCATAATGAATTTGATGCGGTGACTCACATCCCTCCAACTGTGTTCAAGCTGCCCAAACAAGCCAAAACCTACTATTACCGACATGTCCCCGTCTCGTATCCTTTGTACTTCGCCGACACTTCATTATCTACCAATCATGGAATCGGGAGCTATTTTGCTGAACTGGCGAAGCTCGATCCGGGTTACGCCCAATATTTATCCACTCTAAGTCCAGGCTTCTGCCCAGAACCCACCTGAGTATAGAAAAAAGCCGCTGCCCGGCATCATATGCTTGGCTAGCGGCTTTTGGATTCATATCGGATTATTTACTTATTACTTAAATGAATGCGGAATACATCACCTGCCTGCCCGCCAAAGACGATCTTCCCGCCGGCCGGCAGTGGAATGGAATTTTGCTTACGAATGATCGACGAGTGGACCATCAGCCCTTGTTCGTCATATACGATGAAGCCGCCGCTACCTTCCATGTTCACGGTCATCGTCCGCCCGGCCAAGGACGGCTGAATGTGAAACCATCTTGCTTGGCCGCTTGGTTGAATGGTGATCTTCGATTCCTTACCGCCGTAAAGGTTCGGAATCCCGTCCTCGCGAATGTAAGTTTGACCATTTACATCCAAAATCTCTGCGCCGCTGGACTTCGAAAATTTGAAATCAAACGCATCCCGGCCGTTCATATTTGGAATTTCCATCACGTTAACCGCTTGATTCGCATCTACGATCTTCGCACCGTTGGCATATCCGTAATCCAGATCAAGCGCTAACGTTTTGTTGATAATGGCCGTGGACAAGTAGAACATCGAATTGATTTTTTCGTCCAGCGCATAGTACGTTTGGCCGTCTCTGGCTTTCCATAGTTCCTTCACCGTTTGGCTCAGCGGTTGGGCTTCCAATTTCTGATATTCGTAGGATACCATATGCATTTGGCTAAGCCCCGGGAAGTTCAAATCAGTGTCCAGCTTCAAATAGATTTTGCCGTTGGTTTCCTTCACAAAGCTGACATTCGTGGCGCCATCGCTGCTCGTAAATCGGCCATTTCCTGTATATACATACGTTTGTTCCGGAATCAGCCCGCTCATTTGCGCAGGTAATTCGAATTCCCCTTGCTTGATCTCCACCTTCATCGTTTCGCCGACCATGCCGTATAGCCCCGAATATGCTTGCAGCTCTTTTGGCATTTCAACTTTTACTGGAGCCTCGAAGGTTGGGTCAGGTTGAATCTCGTCAATCCAGCCTTTCTCATTCAAATACTCCAGTAAGACTCTAGCGGCAAATGCACTGTTATAGAACGAGCTTCCTCCCGAAGAAAGGACGGAAATCGAGATGTGCTGTTCCGGCAAAACGATCAGTCCAGCGTGATACACGATCGTATCGCCGCCTTTCGATAAAGCGGTGATGCCGTAATCACCAAAGGGAGCCAAATCCACTGCGTCCCAACCCAATCCGTAGTTAAACACATTGGATACTTCTTCTACCCAGATGCCGTTGCGATATTCGTGGGCTTGCATCGATTTCGCTGCAGCCTTGGACAACAGTTCGGGGCGGTCACCCATCAGCACCTCTGCATATTTCACTAACTCTTCAGCGGTGGAGTACAGGCCGCCCGCACCCAGGATATTGGCATTCTCAGCTGGCAAAACCTCTTCCACTCCCGGAAAATAAGCTTTCGCCAGCTTCGCGCGGTCAAAGGTGTCCAGCGGCGTTTTCGTATTTACCAGTCCCAACGGTTGGTTGAAATGTTGATTCAGGTAGTCGGAATAGCTCATTCCACTGACCCGCTCCACCAAAATCTCCAGTAACGTAAAACCGTCATTACAATAAACCGAGTAAGCGCCTGGATCGGACTTCAAATGCTCGGAGCGCAGCTTGCGCAGCAACTCGTCATGGCTTTGCGTATCGTCGTCATCAAACAACATGCTGTTCTCATAGTGGGTCCCATACAATCCGGACGAGTGGTTTAGCAGCATGCGCGGCGTAATTTGGCGATAACGTTCATCCGCCATTTTAAAGTCTTTGATATACGTCGTGAGCGGTTCATCCAAGTCAACGAGATTGGCGTCAACCAACTGCATCGTCGCCGCAGCGACAATCATTTTGCTAACTGAGCCAATTCCATACATCGTAGTAGGAGTCACTGGCGCTCCCTTCGCTTTATCCGCTAATCCCGCTCCATCCGACAACGTGATTTTTCCGTGGTCCATAATCGCATATTGCAGGCTGGTCACATCGTAATCAGCGATCACGGTTTGAGCCAGCGCCTGCGCTTTGTCCTTGATGGTGCTTGCTTCCGCTTGAACGCTTCCTTGACCTACCGGCACGATCAATACCAGCAAGAACGCCAGGAAGCCAAAGATCCATTTCTTCATGTGATGATTCCTCCCTGTACCTTGATCTGTGTTTTACAGGTCTTATCGTACAGGAAGGCAGATGGGAAGAGACGTATTTGGTTCCGAAACGCAAAATTTAATCCCTGAACGGCAAAATCACCATGTTATTAAACGTCTTATTGCCGGTTTCGATCGTCATGTTCCCGCCGTACTTGTCACAAATGCGGGAGATGTTGGTGAGACCGATGCCGTGAAACTCCCGGTTCGGCTTCTGGCTCTGCAGACGGGTCACGTTCTGCTCCGTATGGTTCAGGATTTGAATCGTGAGGGCATGCTCGTCCGAGCGGATGCGAATCAGAATATAGCGATCTTCCGCCACCCTGACTTTCTTGGAAGCTTCCAGGGCGTTATCCAGCATATTGCCAAGAACAACGCAGAGGTCATAGCGGTCGATGTTCAGCTCCTGCGAATGGAGCTGCAGCTGTGTATCGATCCGAATGCCGTTCGCTTCACCGATGTTAAGCGCATTGGTCACCAGCGCATCGATTACGAGATGGCCGGTATTTACCCGATGATACGCGTCTTCGACCTTATTTAGCGTAACCCGAATATGCTCTAACGCTGCAGCCGTATCCCCGCGCTTCATGCACTCTTCGATATATAGAAAATGCTGGTTCGTATCGTGGATGATGCGTTTAATCGACTTGAAGCTATGTACCGTTTTTTCATAGTTGGCGTCCTGATAGTCCATCTGCCGCTGCAATTGGAAGTTCTCCTGCTGGATTTGGAATTTGTCCATCATCGTGTCAAACATATAGATCACCAAAACATTCAGGAGCAACAACCCAATGACCCAAATGAAGAAATGCAGATTCTTCTCACTGGTCGCCGCCAGCAAATTGACCTGATAAATGCTGAACACCGGTACGAACAGAAAGAGCAGGTAATAGCCGGGCTTTAACGGATACGTCCGCCGTTTGGCCACCATCCGGATCAACTGAATGACGACAAACATCAAAATGCAGGACAGCAACAAGGTTTTCGCGGACGCCGTAAAATTGGTAGGTTCAAAGTCCCGAAATTCATCCGCATCGAGCGTATAGAAAATAAAAATGGACAGCGAATTCACAATCGACATCAACACGCCGTACAACACGGTAAACATAAGTTTATTTTTTAACTCTACCTGGTACGTATCCGCCAGACTATAGATCAATAGCAGCGCCACGCCGGAGGCAAACCACTCCAAATCAAGCGTCAAATAAACCGATGCCAACAACGCGAATAGAACAAAATGCGCGAATCGCTGCGGTTTACGGGTTGCTCTTCCAAACACTGAATCAAAGAAGAAAATAATCTGAAACCCCAGCACAAACACGCTGCTGATCAGAATCGGAAGATTAAATGGAATCATGGGTAATATCCTTCATCACCTTATATTTGGTATAGAAATCCTTTACTTCTTTCACTTTCGAGCGTCCGATTGGCAGCTCCAGCCCGTTCGACATCTGTACGAAATTGCCCGCAAATTTAACCACGTGGTTGAGGTTGATGATAATCGAACGATGGATTTGTAAGAAATGGCTGTCCTTTAGCGCTTCCGCATACTTCGAGATCAGCCCCTTACTTTCAACCACCTTGGAAACGGTGATGAACTTGAGTTTATTTTTCATCGTTAGGCTCTTGGCGGATTCAATCGCGATAATCTCCTCATGCTTCAGCACCACTTCTTCATAGCCGGACTGGACGATCAAAAATTTCTTCTCTTGCGCTTGGAAGTAATGACAAAGCTTGAGCACCTTCTCCTCCAGCACGAAGGGCTCAACGGGCTTAATCAGATATTGAAAAATAAACACGTCAAAACTCTCCACCATATATTCAGGATAACTCGTCAAAAAGATAATCTGCTCATCCAGATGCTGAAGCTCCCGGATTTTGCGGGCCGCAGCAATGCCGTTGATCCCGCCCATCTCCACATCCAAAATGAGAATATGAAACGGCGTCTGCCCTTGTTCATAATGGGCTACCAGCGCCTCTCCCGAAGGAAACTGTTCGATGTCAAATTCGATATTGGATTTAAAAGATAACGCCAGCAGCATCTGCTTGATCTGCTCACGCTGTTGCTTCTCATCATCACAAATCGCCACTCGAAACAATGCGGCCTCACCTCGCTTGTATGGATTACTCTCTTGCCCGCAGCTTTACGCGATTATCCCTTTCACTCCGCTGTTCACTATGCCTAGTATGCAAAAAAAGCTCTTAAATTCTACAGGAGAATTCAAGAGCTTCTAGCAGTTTAAACGATGCGGTCGAGAGGACTCGAACCTCCACGGGGGGTTAGCCCACACGGACCTGAACCGTGCGCGTCTGCCAATTCCGCCACGACCGCTTAATGTGATCTCTCCGCGAAAGCCGTTAAACCATTTTTCGCGGCGACAAGATATAAAATATCATGCGCCGCGAAAAGAGTCAAGCCTTTTTTTCAATTTATTCCACTGTAATGGCATGCAACTCGACTCGGCCCGTCTCCACACTAACGGTTAGCGTGGTCTTCGCGGCCTCAACAAGTACGGCGCTGTAGCGGCTGACATCTTGGCTTGGAGAAATCGTCAGACGCGCGCGCTCAACCCCATCTTGCTTCAATGTGATCACCGTTTCTTCCCGGCAAATCAACTCCAGCATCGCCGTGTTGCCTGCCTCGAGTCCGCAGAACGAATAGGCGGCAAACTCGCCGTCCGCAAGCTCGAGCGCGAGATTTTGCCAGCCGCAATCAAACCCGAACTTCTTCGGTTGCGGCTCATCTGAGATCGGCACGATTTTCATGCCCGTTTGGGCCCGGTATTTATAAATGTTCCCTTCCGTGCGGCGTCCGCTGAACGAGATGCCTCTGCCCGGCAGCTCATCAAAATCTGTACCGCGAACCCGAGAGCCCGGCTTGCGGAAGACCGCCGCGGTTACCTCTGGATGAGGAGTGCAGTTCTCTACCTTGATGTTATCTAAATAAGCATCAAGAATCTGCCGTGCGCGCTCATAACTTGGTCGTGCTCCGCCCTCGACATAAGCCAGCAGCTCGTCCCAGCCATCAGGTTTGTTCACCGAATACGGCGAGTTGGCGCGCTCCATCTTCTTCCACGGCCATAAGTTGTAGCCGATCCCCAGCGACAAGGCTAACGGATACATCGCCGCAAACCACTCCAGCTCGTTCTCCCCGGTCTCGCCAAGCCATAGCGGTTGATCCAGCGTCTCGGACAGCTTAAGGAACTCCTCGTACGCTTCTTTGCCGGGTTTGCAAGCGTATCGATGGAAATGGATCACCATATTGGGATCATAACGTTTATAAAATATTGCCGTATTCGTCGCCCAGTGATGCCCTTCCACCGACAGCAGATGTCGGTCGTCCATTTCCCGAATCGCTGCAATTACTTCATCATAAAATGCCGCCAGCCGCCGAACGAGGTAATCCTCGTGTTTGCCTTCCATCAAACCGGGACGAACCGGCTCATTTAACAGGTCGTACCCGCCGACGATCCAGCGGTCGCGATACCGCCGCGCCAACTCCTTCCACAGCTCGATTGCTTTGTTCCAGCTTTCCTCATCGGTGAACAAGCGAGGGAAATCGTCGATCGAGTCGTCGATGTTGGCTCCGGTCTGTCCGCCAGGCGCTCCATGCATATCCAGAAAGGCGTAGAGACCAAACTCCTCGCACCAATCCAAACAGCGGTCGATCAATGCAAACCCGTCCTCTTTCCAGCGGATGCCCGGCTCGTCCTCCATCAGCAATCTCCAATTAAAAGGAATGCGGACTGAGTTATACCCCTGCTCCGCCATGCGCCGGATATCTTCGCGGGTCACATAGTTCTCTCGGAAACGCTTCCAAAATTCTTCCGCATAATCCGCTCCGGCCAATTCCTGAATGACGGCCTCAATCCGCCGCGGGCGATCGAACCGGGAGTGATGGGATAGCCACATATAGCCTTCGCATAAGAGCCAATTCCCCAGTCCCCAGCCCGTCAGCAGGATCTCCTCTCCATCGCCGTTGACGATTTTTGTTCCTTCTGCGCGGAGAAAGCCTTTCACCCGCGAGCGGTCCGTATGTTCGTGCATCGTTCGAGTCCTCCCCCTGTTGATCGGTTTATACGCCATCATTATAGCACCCTGCTGCTGCCTGGGCGGAAAATCCGATATTTGCGTCCTCAACCCGAAAATTGCACCCCTCTTAATGCCGCTCCACTAAAGACTCCGGCTTAGCAGTTCGGAGTGAGCGGCACCCCGTAAGTTCTACATCCTCCCCGTGTTCAATATAAAAAGCCGGACCCTCGTGGTTTTCAACCGACACTTGGTTAAATCGTACGTCCCGCACATTTCCCAGGTAGAACCCGCGCCGCACCATCTCCTCGATTCCATCCATCATGGCAGGACGGCCGGGAATCGCGTCCTTCGCCATGGAAATCTCGATACGGTCGAAGGTGATTTCGGAAATGTACTGCTCCGCCAATCCATACAAGAAGCCGGCAGCGGCATGTACTTCGCGCGCGGTAATGTCGGAGAAATGAATCCGGCGGAACTGCGGGGTTGCCTCCGTGATGGGATACGGATTTTTGTCCCACACATATTTCTCCTTACCGCATGGACCGCAAAAATAATATAGATTCATAATAAAAGGACAGATCACGTTATTCATCACGAGGTTGCTGACGCGGATATCCTCAACGATACCTCCTCGGCCGCGACGGGACTTGAGCCGAATGCCGCGGTCCGTGTGCTGGAAGACGCAATTCGAGATCGTCACGTTCCGGATACTTCCGCTCATTTCGCTCCCGATTACCACCCCGCCGTGACCGTGAATCATCGTGCAGTTGGTGATGGTAATGTTCTCACAAGGAACCCGCTCCGCCGTCTCCTCCGTACCTGCCTTAATCGCAATGCAATCGTCCCCGACATCGATATGGCAGTTGCTGATTCGCACGTTCGAGCACGATTCCGGGTTAATTCCGTCCGTATTCGGAGAGTCCGCCGGATTCAGAATTGATACGTTGTCAATCGTCACGTTTTGGCAGCAAATCGGGTTGACCGTCCAGCTAGGGGAGTCGACCAATGTGACGTCTTTAATCGTTACCCGCCTGCAGTGGTCGAAGCTGATTAACTTCGGACGCGGATAGTGCAGCTCCTCCGGACGGTTCCGGTGCTTCTCCCACCAGGGCTGGCCGTTCCCGTTGATGCATCCGTTCCCCGTGACAGACACATTCTCGAGATCTTCCCCGTAGATGCAGGAGGCATGGACCTCCCGTTGCACCCCTTCCCATCTGGACTGTACGACCGGATAATCATCCGGGTTAGTGCTGAAGGACAACACCGCCCCAGGGCTTAACCTAAGCTCGATATGGCTCTTCAAGAAAATCGCTCCGGTCACAAATGTTCCTGCTGGCACGAGCACCGTACCTCCGCCGGCTTCACTTGCCGCCGTAATCGCGGCCGCAATGGCTGCGGTTGCGGGAACTCCACTGTCCTTCACAGCCCCATAATCAACGATATTATACATGCACATCCGCAGGATCTTCCTTTCTGCTGAGGAGCATTTCCATTTGGGTGCAGGCCATCACAAACGCGCCAACCCCGTGCAGATCGTTTTTCACTTTCGGGCGCGCCGCGTAATGGTCATAATCCCCTGCCGATGTACCGATACAGATATCCGGCAACACCAGACGGCCTTTATCGTCCCATTCCACGACTCGGGTCAGCCCTTCGTATCCCCGCAATGCGGCACGCCCGGCATCTTCACCGGCCAGTCCTTGCTGCACCGCTTTAGCCAAGGTGTATACGAACAAGCAGGAGCCCGACGTTTCCAGCCAGTTATCCGGGCGATCACCTTTATCAACCACCTGATACCAGAGCCCGCTCTCTTGATCCTGATAACGGATCAGTGCATCCACGAAACTGGAGAACGCCCTCGCAAGCTCCGCCCTCCCCGGCTCGTCTGCCGGCAGCAAATCGAGGAATTGAGCCAGCGCCAAGCCGTACCAGCCCAGCGAGCGGCTCCAAAATTCCGGGGAACAGCCGGTTTCCGGATTCGCCCAAGGCATCCGCCGACTCTCGTCCCAAGCATGATAGAGCAAGCCGCTTTTGGCGTCGAGCATATGTTTGCGCATCAGCTTCTCCTGGTGCAATACTTCAGCCCGAAGCCCTGATTCCCCGAACGCATTTGCATATTTTAGCGAAAAGACCCCGGCCATATAGAGTCCATCCAACCACATCTGATACGGATACTTATCCTTATGCCAATAACCGCCCTCACTCGTGCGATTCAGCGTCAGCAGCAAGTAACGCAGTTTCTCAGCAGCGATTCGATATTTAGACTTCCCGGTTCGTTCATATAGTGGAAACAGCAGCAAACCAGCCTGCACGGCATCCAGCTCATCGCGGGCGAACATCAAATTGCCCTGCTCATCCACCAAGTCATCTACATATTGTTGAATGTACTGGATGTACTTCTCCTCCTGAACGACCTCCCACAGCTGTTCCATCCCGCACAGAAAGACGCCTTGATGATAATGCCAGCGATGAGCGGGAGGGAGAGTTCCCGCATCCTGGTATATGTCCATCATCGAATCGCATGCCTTCTTCGCCCAAGCTATAGGAGAGTCTGGACGTTGCCCCATCTTTCTCCAACTCCTTCCGCTTCGGATTTCATCGCCATAGACCCCTCACCCTTTCATCGATCCCAGCAAAGCTCCTTTGGCAAAATGCTTCTGCAGATACGGATACACCAGCAAAATCGGCAGAGTGGCAACCACGATGACCGCCATCTTGATTGTCTGATCCGGCGGCGGCACAGTTCCATCCAATTCGGCGCTGTGGTCCAGCCCGCTCGCGAGCACGACGATTTGTCGCAGCAGCACTTGGATCGGCCATTTGGCGCTGTCGTTCAAATACAAAATCGCCGACATGTACGTATTCCAATACGTCACCGCATAGAACAGGGAAATCGTGGCGATGGCCGGCATGGACAGCGGCAGCACGATTTTAAACAGGATGCCAAAGTCGTTGCAGCCGTCGATCCGCGCGGACTCCTCCAAGCCCTCCGGAATGTTCTGAAAGAAGTTCTTCAGAATGATCATATTAAATGCGCTGATCGCAGAGGGAATGATTAAGGAAGCATACGTATCGATCATCCCCAGCTCCTTCACAACCAGGAACGTCGGAATCAAGCCGCCGTTAAACAGCATCGTAAAAACAACAAGAAAATTGATGGTTCTTCGGCCATCAAGGTCTTTACGCGCCAGCCCATATGCCATCAGCGCTGTCAGCAGCATGCTGAACAACGTACCGACGAGCGTGACGCCAACGGAAACCCCCATCGCCCTAAAAATCGTGTTCGTTGAAAAAATAAACCGATAGGCTTCCAAACTCCATACTTTGGGAATCAGCACGAATTTATTTGCCGCCAGCTCTGCGTTTGTCGTAAAAGAACCGGCCACGACATGCACGAAGGGCAGCACCGTAATCAACGAAATTATGGCCAACAGCGTAAAATTAATCGCCGCATAAATACGACCGCTGATCGATCGATCCTCCACCATCAGTAAACGCCCTCCTCCCCGAACTTCTTGGATAGTTTGTTGACCAGCATGACCAGGATCAGGCCGATGACGGATTTGAAGAATCCAATCGCCGTGCTGTAGCTGTATTGTCCTTGCCGCAGCCCTGCGGTGTACACATACGTATCAATAATCTCCGCAACCTGCCGGTTCATCGAATTCAACAGCAGATAGACATGCTCGAAGCCTAAATCCAGCACATGCCCGATTTTCAAAATAAACAGCGTTATGATCACACCCCGGATCGACGGAAGTGTAATATGCCATACCTGACGCATCCGTCCGGCACCGTCCATCCGTGCCGCCTCATACAATCCAGGATCGATGGCCGCCATGCCGGCCAGGTAGATGATCGTCCCCCAGCCGGCCTCCCGCCAAATGACCTGAAGGATGTACATCGGCCGGAACCAGTCAGGGTTCAGCAGGAAGTTGATCTTCTCGAAGCCAAAGTACACCAACAGTTCATTGATAATCCCGCCGTCCATCGTCACCATCACGTAAGTAATCGACACGATAATGACCCAGGACATAAAATGCGGCAAGTAGACGAAGGTTTGGAACAGCCTTTTAAAGAAGTTCCCTCTTAGCTCGTTTAGCATTAACGCCAGAATGATCGGCACCGGGAAATAGATAAACAGGTTGAGCGCAAACAAGATCACCGTGTTTTTCAAAATCATCATAAAATCCGGTTCCGTAAACAGCCGCTGAAAATGCTCCAATCCTACCCATTCGCTGCCCCGAATGCCGTTATACGGCTTGTAGTCCTGAAAGGAAATGATCAGCCCGTACATCGGCAAATATTTGAAGATGATAAAATAGAGCACGCCGGGCAGCAGCATCACATACAGCCATTTATTTCGCCACAGCCGCTTGCGAAGCTGTGCGGCCTTCGTGCGTCGATCGGGCGACGGAAGCTTCGTCGCAACGGAGGATGGAACAGTTGCCTCTCTCATATAAATCTCCTCCTATGTTCCTTCAATAAGACGTTATCTCGCTGCGTTATATTCCTCGATAATTTGCGAACCGCCCCGGCTCTTCCATTGCTCGATCGCTTTCTCGAAGCCCGCCTTGTCGATTTGACCGTAAATATATTGATACGTGGCGTCCGTAATCAACTGCTGCAGCTCCACGCCCTTCTCCGCGTAGGTTTGCGAATCCAGCGCCGCCGTAGGGTCAGGCACGCCCACCTTGACGTTTTCCTTGATTAATTCTTCCGCATGGATCCGGCCTGGCAGCGTATTGTAGCTTTCGTACATGCCGTTGGTTTCGGGTTCCCCGATGACGCTGTCCTTAAACGGCTTCACTTCGCGCTCGATCAATTCTTTGTTATCCGCAGCCTTGGCTTTGCCTTCTACGACCGTATAGTGCGTGCCTTCAATGCCCCAGTACATCAAATTGGCTACTTCCGGCGTCATCATCTTGTCAAAGAACGCCAAAATCTTCTTGAGCTCCGCTTCATCCTTCACCGCCGATTTCGGGAACAGAATGATATTGTTGTAGCCCGGAATCATCCACTGGGCGAACTTCCCGTCGGGACCGGCTACCATGCTATGCGTGTCGAGTACAGCATCCGGCACATTTTTGATCAGATCCTTGTTGAGGGAATCAATGTCCTGCATCGACCCGCCGATATAAAGCCCGGCCTTGCCGCTGGTGAACATATTGACGGCATCGGTCTTGCTGGTCGCTGCAAAATCCTGGTTCATGTAGCCGTTATCCCGCAGCTTCTTAAAGAAATCCATCGTATCGATATATTGCGGGAACATAAACTCCGGCAACAGTTGGCCGTCCTTCTCACCCCAATTGTTGGGTGTGCCAAACCAGGCGGATACCGTCTTAAACGCTCCATAAACCAGCTCGTTCCGGTCAGCGATCCCGATCGTATCCTTTTGACCGTTGCCGTCCGGGTCTTGTTCCGTAAACGCCTTGGCCATTTCAAACAATTCGTCCACATTAGCCGGTGCGGACAAGCCTAGCTTATCGGCCCAATCCTTGCGGTAGATGATCCCCTGGCGGGCCAGCGGTCTGCCGATATAGAGGGAGTACAGCTTGCCTTCCACCTTCGTGTTGTTCAGAATTTCCGGCTTCAATTTGTTCAGATTCGGAAATTCGCTTAACAACGGGCCAATTTCCCAAAACTGTCCGTCCTTAATCGCTTCTTTCATTTGAATAAACGTGGTTTGGTTTTTGAGATAGGTCACTTGGGGCAAGGAACCCGTGGCAAATGCGGTGTTCAGCTTTTCTTCATACGTGTCTGCCGGGAAAAACTGATAGTTCAGCTTCGTGTTCGTCAGCTTCTCTAGTTCCGCTTTGATCGTATCCGGCGGCGTCTCCGACGTATTTAACGGCAGCATAATCGTAATTTCCGTTGGTTTCTCCGCTTCTGCGGTTGGGTTCGCGCCGTTATCCGCCGTGGTTGCAGCCGGCTCTGCCGCTGTTGAATTGCCGCCTTTCTTATTGTTAGCGCTTCCACAACCGGCCAGCACAACGCTTAGCGCTAACAGTGCGGTCAGAATGAGGATGAAGGATTGTTTCTTCATAGCCTTTGGACCTCCCATGGTTTGGATTACTTACTCTTCCACGGTATCGTCATGACCAAGGTACGGAAACAATCATTTCCTCATAACGGCAGCGGCTCAGCGCTAAACCTGAACTAATGATTATCGGTGTGATAGCGCTTCCTCAAATTCGCGGATTACGACCTGACCGCCGCTTTGCTTCCAGCGCTCAATCTCTTGGTGGAAGCCTTCGGCGTCGATGCGCCCCAGGATGTAGTTGTAGGTGGCATCGCTTATGATCGTGGACAGCTCCGCACTCTTCTCATCATATGTCGGTGAGCTGAGACGAACCGTCGGATCGTCCACCAGGAATGCTTCATTGTCTTTGCTAAGCTGCTCGGCAATTTGAGTCAAATGCTCTTTTTGTGCAACCTCCATAATATTGGGGTTGCTGATATCGGCAATCATCAGCGAATATAGCGGATTCACCTCGTTCACCCGGAGCTGCGACGTTTCTTCCGGCAGAATAACCATCCCGTTTTCCGTCCGGTAGTGTCTGCCTTCAAAGCCGTATTTCATTAAATTAGCCACATCCCGATCCATCGTTCGGTCGAAGAACCGAAGCGCGTCTCTGAGATCCTGCTCGGTAGGAATCATTTTCTTCGAAAATAGATACAAACCGTTAAAATTCGGAATCGACCACACTTTGTACCCGTACGGCCCCTTAATCCGGTTCACCAGCGTAAAATCCGCATCCGGATTGATGGCCCGCGCTTCAATGGCAAGGCGCTGCACGTCGGTCATACTTCCGATCAGAACGCCCGCCTCCCCGCGGATGAACCGATCTCGTTGCACCTCTTTGCTGGTCAGCGGAAAATCCGAATTGATCAGCTTCTCGTCGTACAACTTTTTCATAAAATTCATCGTATTCAAATATTCATCCGTCATAAATTCCGGAATGACCTTGCCGTCCTCGATCTTCCAGTTGTTGGGGGTGCCAAAATAGGAACTGAGCGTCTTAAAAATACCGTAAACCAAATCGTTCCGGTCTACGACACCAAGCGTGTCCTGCTCCCCGTTGCCATCCGGATCTCCGTATGTAAACTGCCGCAGCACTTCATAAAGCTCATCCAGTTTCTTGGGCTCCTCCAGCCCCAGTCGCTCCAACCAATCCTTGCGCAAAATGACCCCTTGCCGTGAGGAAGGGCGTTCGGTATACAGCCCATAAATCTTGCCGTCTACGGCCGTCTGATCTAATATGTTCGGATCCAGCTTGCTCAGGTTCGGGAACTCTGCCAAATACGGCCCAATTTCCCAGAAGACGTCGGAACGAATCGCATTTTTCACCATGTGATAATCCGATACTTTCACAAAGCTGACCTTCGCCAGGGAGTTGGTGGTTAACCCCGTCAACATTTTGTCGGTATAAACGCCCTCCGACACCCATCTCAAATCCAGTCGCACGTCGGTTAACTCCTCGATTTTGGCTACCATCTCCTTCGATGGCGGCTGAGGAAAGTGAAGCGGCACCAACACGGACAAATACGGCCGATCCGAATCGGATGCCTGAAGTTGCCTATCCCGGTTTATACACCCGCTTAGCAAGGAAACCAAGAATACAAGCACGAGTAAGAGCAACGCTGTCGCGAATAATCCGCGGCCCCCGCCTTTGGTTCTAATCATTGGTCAAAGCCCCCTCAAACCGAAGAATAATACAAAATGATTATTGCCTCACGAGATGATTATTGCTATTATTTGACAGACATCATACACTTGGAATTAACGACTTTTTAACGATAAGGTCAGGTGCTGAGATTGGTGAAACCTTTAAGCTTCTTAAGCAAACTGATGATTTTTACAATCGCCGTAAGTACACTGCCCGTCCTGTTCATCGGAACGTTTTCCTATCTGACTTCAACCCGAGAAATCCAAAAAAATGTCAACCGAAGCAAAATTGAGCTAATTTCGCAAATTAACTCCAATGTAGAACGGAAGTTAACAACTGTCAACCAGACGTTAAATCAAGTCGTCAACTCGACCGTGCTCAAGCGGGCTCTTCAAAACCCGTTATCTGAAAGCGATTTCAAACTATATAACGACCTGCGGAATGAAATCCGCAACATGCAATCCTTCGATACGAAGCTGGAGGATGTCGTGTTGATGAATCTCCAGCAGGACTGGATGGTGAAGAACTCCGGGCTGTATCGGATGAGTGAATATAAGGACCGTGAGGGCCTGGAACAGCTGATGGATACGCCAAATGATACCACCTGGATGTTAACGCCGTCCTCCTGGTTTTATAGCGAGGAGAATGCGGATTCAGCACCTTGCCATTACAGCATCAGCCTGATCAAGAAGCTGCCGGTCTCCAGCTTGCATAAATACGGACTGGCATTGGCCAATTTTCCTGCCTGCAGCCTGCAAGACGTTGTGGCGACGGACGTTCAGACCGAGGACCTGGTGATTGTCGCAGATGAGCACGGGCAAATCCTGATGCATCCTGATCCTTCATGGATCGGCCGTCAGCTGGAGGAAACCGGATGGGAGGATACCTCCTTGCTCGCGGACGAAACTCATCCCTCCGGGCAATTTCAGACGCACATCGGCAAGAAAGCTTATGCCGTCACCTACTTGCGCTCCCAGCTGAACGGATGGATGTATCTCTCAGTCACCTCCATCGGCAGCCTGACCCGGGAAGCCGGCAAAATTGGACTGTTCACCTTCTATGTCTGCCTGTTTATGCTGGTGTTGTCGGTCGGGCTGGCCTGGTTCGGCTCACGCCGGATGTACTCGCCGATCGAACGCCTTCTGCATCTCATCGGCCGGCGCAAAACCGATGTCCGCCGGACCCATGCCGATGAGTTTGAACTCATTGGTGAAGAGTATGATCGTTTGTTCCAGTCCAAATCGCAGCTTGAAACGGAAGTTCGGCAGCATATCCGACAAGTGCGGGCGTTCTCCTTGATTGAAGCGTTTCAAGGGCGCTACACCAAAAGCCAATTACTAGAGAAGCTCGAACAGTACGGCTACCAGGAGCAGATCCGCGCTTGGCGAACGATGACGGTGTTTACCTTAGCCCTGGATTTTACGGAGGATTCAGCCTATGGCAAAAAGGATCTTAACCTGCTGCTGTTCGCCGCGCAAAATATCATCGAGGAGTTGCTGGATCCCCGCAGCCGGTTCACCCCGGTGATTATGGACCAAACCATCGTGACGTTGATCGGAAGTGCTGAAGAGGAGCCTGATTCGTTCCACCAAACCGTATATACTTGGACGGAGAAGCTGCAGCACGAAATCCATCTATGCCTGAAAGTCCATGTCAGCATTGGTCTAAGCTTGTCATTTCAGTCCATCTCAAAACTGCCCATCGCTTACCGCGAGGGGATGGAGGCATTAAAATATCGGATGAAGCTCGGGACGGGGGTCATTATTCAATACGAGAACCTCAACTCCGGCAAGCATGTCCTGAACGTGAACTATCCGACGCATAAGGAAAACGAGCTGCTAGATGCCATTAAGCTGGCGGAAACGGAGAAGGCCAAGGAAGTGAATGCGCGGCTGTTCAACTCCATGTTCAACCAAGAGCTGACGCCGCAGGAATATCAAATCCCGCTGACCCGCCTGCTGAATAATTTGCTGGTAATGATGCAGGAAGCGGGGATCGCCTTGCACCAGATCCGGCCTGCAGGCAGCGGTTCTTTGTTTGAAGAGATGTTTGGGCTGCACACCAAAGCAGAAATCGAGGATTGGTTCTGGACGACGGTCATTCACCCGATGATCCGCATCTTTCATAACCGGCAAAACGCCCAGTACCAAAATATTTCGGAGAAAATTATCGATTTGATTCACCACGAGTACGACACCGATTTAACCCTGGAGGCTTGCGCCGCCCGTCTTCATTACAACGCGAACTACATCAGCAGTATTTTTCGGAAAGAAACGGGCTGCTCCTTCAGCGAGTACCTCACGATGTACCGCTTCAAGATGGCGAAAGAATGGCTGCGCAATACGGAAATGCCCGTCAAGGAGATCGCGGCCAAGCTGAGATACAACAACTCGCAGAACTTTATCCGCTCCTTCCGTAAGATAGAGGGGATGACACCGGGGCAGTATCGGGAAGGTGCAGCAGCGCATTCGCCGGGGAGCATTCGGAAATCGATGTAAGGCTGCGGGCGGAGGTATATATGGGCCGGGGCTTTTCCAGGATTATCCCGTTTGTTCAGGAACCCGCAACCCGCTTGATGACCGCCTATCACTGCACCTGCTTTCTCCCTTCACTTCACCTTGCCCGCTCCCGGCTTATAGCTTCCTGAACGAAAGGGATAATCGTGGCAAGAGGCGTACGAAGCGGAGGGAAGTTAGCCCTCGGCATTCACTTGCTGCAATGGAATCGAAACGTATTCTTCATATCCCACTTGAGTTTTGGAGCTTGCATTTGAAGGGGGCTTGTCCTTCGATTCGATATAAAACTGCATGATCTGAAAAGCAACCTCCAGTTGTCCGCGATTTGCTTCTGAGGTGAGCTTGTGGACCGTCGAAGGCAGCACTTCAGGACAGCCGCTCGTACAAAGGACGGTCAGATCCACGTCCAGTCCTCGTGAGGCGTTCGCAACAAGCATGCCAACAAACTCGTTGATCACAATCCCGGCGCCCCCTCGAAACCGCGCCAGAAAATCGGGCAAATGGTCCACGTTGTCCGCTGTGAGCACGAAAATGGCTTCCGGTTCGAGTTCTGCCGCATCCATGATGATCTTCATCGTGTTCTCATTCGTGAAGTCATCCAACACCAGAAAGCGCCGTGCGGTCGCGGCCGATTGCTCTCTCCATAAGGTAAACGCCTTGCGGTAATCCATCACAACTTTATGAAACAGCGGATCGTCGATATGGGTATCGAGCAGTACGATCGGAACCCCAAAGCTAAAATGGACGGAAATGTCCCGGAAGACGTCCTGCTTCACTCCGGCCAACAGCACCCCATCCACCTCCCGCTGCCGGATGATCTCTGGATTGGGCCGCAAGGCGTCCATCCCCAGCACAAGCAGGTGATAGCCTGCCTGATTGCAGAGCATCTCCATCCGTTCAGCTAATCTGCCGTAATAGAACTGCTTCCATAACCCGTCCCGCTCGCTGCGGCAGAAGAGCAAGGCCACCATGCCGGATTTCCCCCGGACAAGCGAACGTGCCGCAAGGCTGGGGATATAATTTAGCTTCTTCGCGGCTTCCAACACACGGCAGCGCGTTTCATCCGTAATTTTCTGGTTGTCCACATGATTTAAAATGTAACTAACCGTTGCCACCGAAACCTTCGCTTCACGGGCAATATCCTTCATGGTTGCTTTTTTCACGGCCAACACCTCATCAAATCTCTAGCACTTTGGTAGGATGATACCATATCCCGGAAGGGAATCGCTACTGCCTTGGTCCATAAAGGATTAGGCAGTTGGGTCATCCTCCCACTCCTCCACGATGAAATGCAGACGAACCGGCTCGGAGGTGTCAAAGCGTCGGCTCGTTGCCCTGCGCTCATGGAATCCAAAGCCTCGCGATACATTCACATCAAATACCAGGTCTCTAGGCAGCAAGAAGCTCCCCTGATAGAACCCGTCTCGAACTTTCGGGATTTCGAAACCCGCGTGAATTCGAGCATCCGCCGGGGTAGACGGTGGAACGGTCACGCTGATTTCAACTTGCACGTACTCGGACAAGTCCGGGATCACCTCGATGCTCGTCAGTGCGGTAAGCCCGCCGAAGCTGACCGTTACATCAGCTTTCCCTTCGGCCAGCGGAACGATCAAGCCGTCCGCTCCCACCTTCAGCACTTCCGGACAGTCCACCGTATAGTCTGCCTGGAGTAAACTCATTTCGAAGCCTGTGTCGCAGGTCACTTGGGGATAGAGCCAAACCCGATGCCCTTGCAGCCCCACTTGTCTTCTCCCGTCCAGCCTGATACTGCGCGGGCGTCCCATCTCGCCAAACAGATACAACAGCGGGGAGTGCAACCGTCTGGCCCAAGCGGCTTGGGAGTGGCCCGCCGCCTCATCAAGTAAAAACATCAAATCCTCGCCCGGCGCAAAACCGCTTTGGATCAATTCATCCACAAACGCCCGGACGTGACGAGGCATGATCAGCCCCTCCGCACCGCCGATATCGACCCAAACGCGCAGCGCGGGCGGTTTGACCGGGAAGGAATGGTATATTTTTTGCTCGCGTACCGGTTCAAGATGGTTCATATGGTCCCTTGGTTCATTCACCACCGCATGCACCAGAAAAGGCGACAGGATCGCCACCTGTCCAAAGATGTCCGGACGACGAAAAGCGATATGATAAGAGACAAGTCCGCCCGCAGAAGAACCGATGATCGCCGTATGCTCCCGGTCCGTTAATGTCCGAAACTTAGCATCGATCATCGGCTTCAGTTCCTCAATGAGAAACCTTTCGTACAGATCCCCATTACAAGTCGTATGGAAAGCTTCTCGAACTCCCGGATGATCATGGAAATACTCCGAGCCTCGTTGATCCTCAATGGACGATACCGCCACGATAATCACTTCTTCCATCCGACCTTCCCGGCTTAACCGCTCGGCCGTTAGGTGCATATCCCAAGAGTCTCCCTTAGAATCAGACGCAAACATATGCTGTCCATCCTGCGCATAAAGCACCGGGTACCGACGATGCTCCGCTTCCGCATAAGAAGGAGGCAAATAGACATAAACCTCCCGAGCATTGCCCAAAAACCTGGAGTACACATTAGCAAGTGTAACGATTTCCGCTCCCATTCGTAACCATCCCTTCGGCAAGCAAATTTAACTTAAACGATTAATGTTCTAAACTTAAACGTTTAAGTTAAGTTGATATTAGGCTGGCTCTGGGGATTTGTCAACACGATCTCTCACAACAATGAGCAAAAAAAGAGCTCTCGATCACCATAAAGGTCAATCAAGAGCTCTTGTTCGTTAAAAATCGATGCGGTCGAGAGGACTCGAACCTCCACGGGGGGTTAGCCCACACGGACCTGAACCGTGCGCGTCTGCCAATTCCGCCACGACCGCATAGTCGATATCGTACAAAATCATATTTTGCAGCGACAAGATAGATCATACCATGTCCAACACCCAAAAGTCAATACTTAACTTTCAAATCCTCCCCCTTGATTAAAAATCATCCATTGGGTTATGATAAGAACATAAGTTCGTATGAAGAGGTGTTGAGCTATGGCCGTTCCCGGCATGAAGGAAGAAGAACTCGCGCTGATCAAGAGCGCGTTGCTGCTTGGTTTTCTGCAGAGAGTATTTCAAAGAGACGCCCGAATCCTTGAGCAAAGCGGGTTGCTGAAGAGCCCCGAAGCTTACGTCGAACTGATCCGGGGCGGCGAGCGCCGCGCAGCGCTGGTCCTCTCGGAAATCCAAGGCAATCTCCGCGAGCGGAACATCGCCATTGAACGCATTCACCAGGATGAGAACGGCATTCAGGCGGAATACCGTTGCCGGGGTTATCGCGGGAATATGCGGATATTGTGGGCCGGCCTGCAACAGGAGATAACCTCCCGGATGCGCGCTTATTTGAACGGAACTGTCCAGGGGCCCGGATCATCCCGAAGAGAACGCATGGAAAAAGGGAACCTCAAGGCTCATCTCCTTCCTTAAGGTCCCCTGTTCCCTCATATCTTAATCCACCGGCGAAACTCTAGGCTCTTTCGCAGGTTGATAAATGTAATTGCGATCCAGCTTCACCACGTTGCGGTTCGGCTTGCGGATTAATACATGCGTATCGTCCCAAGCCACCACGATTCCGCGCACGTCGTTCTCCGGAAGGCCGTCGCGTACGACGCGTATTTTTTCTCCGGACAGCCGGTATTGGTCCAATAATTCATCCGAGATCATCGGATACCCCACCTCCTGGAAATCATTATACAACAGTTGCAGGTCCCGTCCATCTTCCACCCTTGAGGAATACAAGAAAAAGCCCCGCCAGCGAACTAGCGGGACTTCGAACTTTGAATGCTTTCAGCAGCAGCCGGTGCAGCACCGGACTGCATCAGGTTGCTTTGAACCTACGCAAGGGATTAGCGAGAAGCGTGCTCCCTGCTGTCATTCGTTTCAAACCAGAAATCAAGCACTTTGGCCGACATCACTCTTTGCTCCAAATACCCTACTTGTTGCGGGCTGAACTGTTCCTTCCAGGGCACATCGAGCTCTTGGCAAAGCCCGGCTATCGTTAACAATTGCGACCATGCTACATAGCGTTTGTACCAGAAAAACTGGGGATGTTCAAGCATATAGGGATAAAGGTCATCAAACTCGGTATGTTTGCAATCCAGGGCACGTTCAAAAGTTACCTTCGCTTCGGACAATTTCGAAAGAAAAAACTCCGCGTCTACTGCCAATTCTTTCCCCATTCTTTTAGCCTCCTCTCCCTAGTAATCCTCATTATAGCGAAAAAACGGGGGCCTGCAAAGGATTAACCGTAATTTGGCTGCATTTTCTTCGCCCGGTTGTCCTTAGTCCGCGAACCTGATTTGTCCACCCTCCAACGATGCGATGCGGGCCAGCGTCTCCAGACGGATCCCCTGCTCCCGAATCGCCTGGGCTCCGGGCTGGAAGCATTTCTCAATGACGATGCCCGCTCCAACCAGTTCTGCCCCGGATCGTTCAATAATTCGGATCAATCCCCGAGCCGCGTCGCCATTTGCGATAATATCGTCAATGAACAATACCCGGTCGTTCTCTCCAAGAAAATCGCGGGACACCAGAATGTCCGTCACGATCCCTTTCGTAAACGAAGGGACGCGTTCGCACAGCATGTCCGGTTCTGCCAGCAGCGTTTTCTTCCGCCGCGCGAATACAAGCGGGACACCTAACTCATAAGCGGTCGCAAACGCCACCGCAATCCCCGACGACTCCACCGTAATGACGCGAGTGACCCCTCGATCGCGAAACCGCTTGGCAAACTCCTTGCCCATCTCCATCGTCAGTTGCGGGTCCACCTGATGGTTCAGCAGCCCGTCCAACTTCAGCACTTGGTCCGAGACGATAACCCCTTGCTCGACGATTTTTTGTTTTAACAATTCCATATCGTTTCCTCCACAGCTCATAATCTATAGCTTCGTCCAACAAGTCAGATTTCGAGTCCGCATCGGGAGCGGCTTGCTTGCGGCTGGGTGTGAGCGGCCCTATGCACTGGCAGGATCCGCCCCAAGCATACGTTCGGCTGAGCGTAACGGAACGTACAGCCCTTATTTTCCCATTTCCCGACTATTTCCCGCTCTAACGGAATCTAGAGTCCTTATTCGGTCATTTTGCCGGTCCATCCGCTGCATTTTGCCCCAATAAGGTCTGCTCGTTCCGGTAGAATCTGAAGAGTCGCTTCCTCCGGCAAATAACGTCTCTCCGTTCCGTTACGTGGATGAACCATGAACCATCGCCGAAGCCTGCCACAACCCTGCCACAGCTCACCGTTAAGCCAGAACTGCAACTGCTCCTGCCGCGCTCGAAAGATGACTTTTTGGACGACCTATAGGTTTTAAGTCATGTCCAGTTCTTGGACAACATACCTTGTACTATATATAGCACAAGAACCGGGGGGAAAACCATGAAAAATGCCGTAAAAGTTCTGCAGATCGCCTTCACCTACATCGGCACCGTCGTTGGCGCCGGTTTCGCGACGGGACAGGAAATTCTCCAGTTTTTCACCCGGTACGGCAAATGGGGCGTATTGACGATCCTGCTATCTACGCTGCTGTTCGTCTGGCTTGGCACCAAAATGATGCTGCTCGCTCGAACGATTCAAGCAGCTTCCTATGAAGACCTAAACCGCCGTTTGTTTGGCGAACGGATCGGCAGTGCGCTCAGCATTTTTACGTTGATCGTGCTCATCGGTGTCAATAGCGTGATGCTGGCAGGCGCTGGCTCCGTCTTTATGGAACACTTGGGCTTGCATTATCAGACAGGCCTATGGATCACTTTGATTGCTACCTATCTGCTGCTAGGCCGGGGAATCAAAGGGGTGCTGCAGTTGAACTCCATCGTGGTCCCGATGATGCTGATTCTCTCCCTCGCTATTATCACCAATACCGCGGGCTCGCCGGGGGCTGCTCGTTTTCTGTCGCTGGAGACGGATCATCCGCTGATCGCCGCTTGGGCTGCGCCGCTCATGTATGCAGCCTTTAACTTGTCCATGGCTCAGGCGGTGCTGGTGCCGATCGGCAGCCATACTGAAAGTCGCCGGGTGATTGTCCTCGGTGGTGTTCTCGGCGGCGTCGGCGTTGGCTTTATGCTGATGGCCGGTCATTTTGCCCTGTCGGCTTACATGCCGGGGATCGTGCAGTACGAAATCCCAATGGGCAGCATTGCCGAGCAGCTGGGAACCACCATTCAGCTGATCTATGTCCTGCTTATTTTTATGGAGATTTTCAGCACTTTTGTTGCCGACATCTATGGGGTGACCCTCCAACTGCAGCAACGGATTCAGGTCCCGCCGAAGCTGATTTCGGTTACGATTTTATGTATCTGTTATATCACCAGCCAGTTTGGCTTCAGCTCCCTGCTGTCGGTGCTGTATCCTGTGTTTGGCTTGTTCAGTTTGATTTGGGCGCTCATGTTAGGGATGTATCGGCAAAAAGAAACCCCCAGGGGCTAACCCCGGGGGTCTTCTTGCTGCTTTTCGCTGACACTAGTGCTGCTCGACACAAGGATTCGATCTACATATGCACGATCTTGGCTTCCGGCAGCAAGGTTTGGACATGCCGAACCACATGCTCATGGCAAGTCATCATAATGAGTTGCTGGCGGTCCGCAACCTTCCGCAGCACCGACAACGCCCTCACCAAGCGGACTTCGTCAAAGTTGACGAACAGGTCATCCAGCAGCAACGGCAGCGGATGAGAACCCGATACCGCTTCGGACAAAGCCAGCCGCATCGACAAGTACAGCTGCTCCGCTGTCCCTCGGCTAAGCTGTGCGCTTTCGAGCGGACCTAACTCCGCATGCTCCGCCATCAGCTCCTGCGTGCCGATCTTCATGACGATGCGGCGGTAGGTGCCGCCGGTCATTTCCGCGAAGTATCCCGACGCAACTTGCAGCACTGCTGGTTGCCTCTCTTCCTCATAAACCCGGCGTGCACGACCAATCAGTTCATGGCACACCGCCATCACCGCATACTGATCGAGACGATCGCGCAGAGCCGCTCGCTGCTCCTCCAATTGCTGCATCAGATCGTCCCGTAAACAGCGGGCGGCTAAGCTTTCCTGCTCCTGCAGCAAACGTCCGCGTTGCTCCTGGAGCTGTCCGAGCCAAGCTTCAGCTTGCGCCAGCTCCTCCTCCGCCGTGTCCAAGCACTGGCGGAGCTCCGCTTCCTCCGTCGTCCGCAGCAGCTGCTCCAGCTCCTCCCGCTTCGCTTCGTCCAGTCCTGCAAACAGCATCAACTCCAGCTGCCGCACCTCACGCTCCAAAGCTTCCCGCCGTTCCTTCGCAGCCCCAAGACGCAGCAGTTCCTCCCCGTCAGCTGCACCCGCTTCGGCGAGCAACGCCTGCTCCGATTCCCGCAATTGCCGCAACCGATCGTCTAAGCGCTGACCTTCTTCCTCCAGCGGTAACAACTGAGCGGAAAGCTGGTCGTGATGTTTCCGCGCTTCGAGCGCACTGTCCAGGCGTGATAAGGCTGCTCGCAGAACTGCTGCGGCCTGATCAGGGGCGGCTGGGTCTCCATAAGCCAAGCATTCCTGTTCAAACCGCTCGTTCTCCGCACGCAGCGCGGCCATCTTGGCCGCCAGCCCATCCAAGCGGGCCAGCCAGTCCCGTCCTTGCTCCGCGAGGCGGAACACATCTGCAGCCGCCTCCGGGGACAGATCGGCGGACAGTTTTCGTTCGGTCAGCCACGTTTCCCACTGCCCGGCCAACTCCTCAAAGTTGGCTTCACGGCGCGTCAGCTCGCGTTCGGCAGCCGCGAGCTCGTCCCGGGCGGCGGAGGCCTGGCTCAAGGCGGCCTCCGCCTCGCCCTGAAGCGCGGCGTGGCGCTGATCCCACAGCAGCCACGCCTCCATCAACCGGCGCAGCTGGCGCTCCTCCTCGTCCCAGTCCACCGGACGGGACGAAGGGGCGGCCCCGCTGCGCGACCGGGAAGCGGCCGCGGCGCTCTGCGGATGGCGGACGAGCCGGGATAGAAGCGCGCCAAGCCGCGCTTCC
>NZ_BILV01000059.1 GCF_004000745.1 Paenibacillus barengoltzii NBRC 101215 | reverse complement strand
TTTTTAAATAAAACAGCAAGGCGGGCTGGAATCCCGTCTTGCTGCATGGTTGGAGGATTTCACTTATTTGGCTTGACCCTTGTTTTGATTCGTTTTTTCCGATTCCCCCGTCAAAGTTTCCGTCCATTCCTCCATCATCTCGCCAACCAAATCTTCGAGCTTCTCCGTGGCTGCGGTAGGGTGCTTTGGAACGGGGATCGGATCCACACCAGAGCCTTCCCCGGGAGGCAGGGTGTTCTGCTTTTTAACCATGAGTGCCTGCTCCTTTCCAATGAAGTTTAGTGATTCTCTTTCATTTGAGGATTCGGCGTCGTCACCTTATGCGTCAGCAGTTCGGATACGGTAACGAAGCGATAACCCCGGCGTTGCAGTTCCGGCAAGATGACCTTTAGCGCTTCGATCGTCTGCGTGCTGTTGTACACGTAATCATGCATCAGGATAATATCGCCGTTGCGGGCGTTGTCCAGCACCTTGCGTACGATTCGTTGTACGCCGGGCGATGTCCAATCCTTCGTATCCTGATGCCAGGACCAGAGGATCATCTGCAGGTTGTGATGCTTGGTTAGTTCGACGATAGCATAATTATAATATCCGCCCGGAGGACGGAAGAGGACGGGTTTGCGTCCGGTGGTCTCGAGAACGGCTTCCTGGGTCATGGTCATCTCTTCCTTCAAGGCCGACAACCCCAGTCGGTGTAAGGATGGATGGTGATAGGAATGGTTGCCGATTTCATGACCGGCGGCTTGTTCCATTTTCACGATGTCGGGGAATCGCTTCACCCGGTCACCAACGACAAAGAAGGTCGCCTTCGCATGATACTTCTCCAGGAGCTCGAGGATTTTCGGTGTTTGCTGTTCATCTGGTCCGTCATCAAAGGTTAAGGCGATGTATTTTTCTTGCGTTGGCACTTCCCATACAATGTCCCCGCGTTCTTCATAATAGCTTCGTTGCTTGCCATGAACCGGGGAGGATGCCTCTGTTACAGGGGCAGAGAGAAGCGCAATGCCAAGGGCGATGGTGAGCGCTGCTCCCAGTTTGATTTTGACCATCGGTTTTACGTGCCTCCATCAACTATACTTGAGCGCTTGTCCGTCCGGGCAACTCGCAGCTTCCGGCCGGCGCTGTCCGTTTAGTTTGGCTGTCCATCGGCACTTTTATCCATGGAAGGGGAATCCTTCTCTTCATCAAAAAGATATCCGTCCTCCGCTTTATGTAACGATGGGCAATCATGATGTTGCAATGGCGGACGAGAGGACGTATGGGGACAGTAACATACTTTAACGAGAACGTGCGCCTTTGGGGCGCACGTTTTTGTTGTGGGGGCTTGTGGCGATGTTAGGAGACCAGCCGGTGGCGGCTAGGCCGTCGTTTTAGTGCTGGTCGTTGGCGCTGTTGGGTTGTTGCTTGACAGCCGTATGCAGGCATCCGTATGCCAGTAGCCGTATGCTGGTAGCTCGGTTGCGCTAACGGACACCAGCGCCGTTATTTGGGTTCGGACGCAAGCCTACCCGTTTTAACGGACCTCAGAGACCTTATTCGGGTCTGTTGAGTTGAATCGATGAGTATTTTTGCTCAATAAGGTCACTTGAGTCCGTTAGCTCGGGAAATCTCCGGGAAATGAGCAAATAAGGTCGGTACGGTCCGTTAGAGGTGGGGAGGTTGGACAATAGAGTTAGCAATCTGAACGAGTTCAGAAATACTATACAAAGGAACAAAGTCACCATCTTCCACCTTGTTCGATGCTAATGCATAGGTTAATCCATTATTTCTCCAATATAGCCCGCTTAAGTTCGGTGTGCTTTGGATCCAGGTTTGTGTGCCATCACTTAATTTTGGCCCCTTTTTACCATCCGGTTTGGACTTTACCTGCGAATTTGAAACAGCCAGTATCAGTTGCTCTCCTCGCTCTTCATTAGCAAAGGTCAATTGGATCAAGTCAAAGTTAGCCGGGACGATATCGGCAGACTGATGGGTAATCGGAAAAGGAACTTGTGGAATAGGAACCTCAAAGGGCACTTCAAGCAAGGTATCTTCAAAAGATTCGCAACACTTTGAGCCTGGGTCCCATACGGCTACACCATCTCTTATGGATAAGCCTGGTGAAGTTCCGGGAGTTTGCTTGACATCCTTAGCAATGGGGGAGATGTCGTTGTACTTTGCCCCAGTTCCGCAACCACCAGCTAGGAATAGAATAACAACAAGGATAATGACATCAATGATTTTTTTCAAAAGAATCCCTCCATCATACTCTAATAGTATACAATGCTTAAAAAAATTCCAGATTTATGGAAGAAGAGATCTATGGGGGAAGAAGGGGGAATTAAACACTCTTCAAACTTGATTCGGATCACCTAAGTACCAGAGGGCATCGTTGACTACAAAGAGAAAATAAAAAATCCCCCAAAGCCATACGCTTTAAGGGATTTTCTCAATGATCTGCAGTGGGCTCGAACCACTGACCCCCACCCTGTCAAGATGGTGCTCTCCCAGCTGAGCTAGCAGATCAAAATTATAGTGAAGACAGAAATAATCTTATCAGGCGGCGGGGTTCTTGTCAACACTTTCCTAGAGTATAAGCTGTCTGTCCCCTGTCAACAATGGAGAAGGAACGCGTGTCCGAGTGGTAAGGTACATGACGGCATAACGTTGCATTTATCCAAGACGCTCATGCGCTCATTACTTGCGATAAATGATCCAGTCATGGCACGCATACATCAGACAGAACAGCACAGTCATCACCTAAGGAAGGAAGTAGTGAACATGCATTGGAACCACCATCATCGCCATATTGGCCATAACCATACCCATTCTAACAACAACGATCAAACCCCGTCGCCGGAGAATGAGATGAAACGGCCACGATCCCTTTGGATTGCTGCAGCGGGGGCCATCCTGCTGTTGGCCTTGACCAGCGCCTGCCAGATGGCGCCAAGCGCGGAGACTTTAAGCCGGCAGGCTGGCGCTTTTCCTTGGCCGTTTGGGCCATCCGTGTCGGACGGCGTCTATTTGCCTACGATTGTAGAAGATGTGTATTCCACGGAATAAAACGCTTATTCTTCCTCGTCCCATTTGCGGGAATAGCCCTTCTTCGTCGTGTAAAACATGGAGGCAATCAGCAATACCGCGATGACGACCGCCGCGGCGATTGTTACGCCCATGACCATACCCCTAAGCCAGCTCCTTTCCATCGATGTCCATGAGACAACTATACATGAAAATGATTTTTTTGTATAATGATGCAGTTTAAATGATCCAATAGACAAGCAATCAATGGTGGGAGGGGAACGAAGTGTCGGCTGCAACAATTATTCATGTCGAGAATGAGGAGCAATTACAGAAGTGCCTGGACATCCGCAAAGAGGTGTTCGTCGAGGAACAGAAGGTCCCCGTTGAATTGGAAATTGACGAGTATGACCAGATTGGCCCGGATGTACATCATGTGCTGATCGAATTGGAAGGGGACTATGTTGCGACAGGCAGATTGATTTACTTTAAAGACAATGCCGCTAAAATGCAGCGGATCGCCGTACGTGCGCCGTATCGCTCGAAAGGCGTAGGCAAAATCCTGCTGCTCGCCTTGGAGGAACTGGCGCGGGAGCTTGGACTCACGAAGTCGGTGCTGGATGCCCAATGCCAAGCCGAAGGGTTCTATGCCAAACTTGATTATGAGACAATCTCGACCGAACCGTTTGATGACGCCGGTATTCCGCACGTCCGGATGGTTAAGTCGTTAAAATCGTAAAGGTCATAGGTTTGGAGATTTTGGGGCAAGCTAGATCTAATCTTATTGAAGAGGAGATGAGCTAGCCGATGGCCCTGAATACCAGAGAAACGTTTATTGCTGTGCGGAAGAACGGAGACGGGGATTTGGTCGCGTTCAAGACGTCCAGCGGCCGCGTGCTGGATTACCAGCAAGCCCTGCAGGAAGTGAAGGCAGGTGCGATCGCCGGCGTCAACGTGTTTAAGGGACGGGACGGAGAGATGTATATCCGCGGCGATGCTGATGGAGATCCGTCCAACAACTTGGATAATTTGCCTAGCTTCGAATAACGTTGATCCATATCTATATTAAAAAAAAGAACCTTGCAGGCCATCATGCCCGCAGGGTTCTTTTGGTTACAGCGTATAGACTTCGTGCTGACGCAGAAAGTCCATGTTTCCCGTAGCGCCTCGGAAGGACTCCATATCATCGCTGTAATGCATCAGTAGAATTTGGCTTTGGATGTCGGTTGGCAGGGACAATAGCTCCTGCAGCGTCGTATGTACTTCGCCCTTTCCGGTCAGTTGGACCTCGTGGAAGATACGACGGCACCCTCGTTCACGCACAAGCTCCGTCAAGAGCTCCGGCTCGAACGTCATATCCGCACTGTAAAAAATCTCATCATTGATATAAAGCGAATAGCTGGGTTTACCCGGGATATGCGGCGTTCGGATGAGCTCCACTTTTAACTCAGGGGCAAGCTGTGCAGGCTCGCTTTCCTTTAATAGACGCACGTCAAACACGTCGTTTAGCGAGTGGATTACACCGTCTTGGCTTAACCCGCCTTTCAGCGTATTTTCCCATAGCGGCTCCACCAAATTTTCAGCAATATACAGGATCGGTTTCCGTCCAGAACCAAATTTCCGGCGAAAAGCCAGCTCTTCCAAGCCTCCAACATGATCGCCATGGATATGGGTAATCAGCACGGCATCGATCTCCTCCACCGACTTGCCGATCGTGTGCAGCGCCAGGGGGGCGGTGATTCCGCAATCGATGAGCAGGGTGAAGTCACCGGCATAGAGGAGCGCGTTGTTATTAAAATATTTTTTGGCAAACGCTCCGCCCGTCCCCAGCATTTGTAGTCGTAAAGCCATCATGCATTCCCCCTTAGGTCAAGTATGGATCACCTCTTAACTGTACACAATTTCCAGCCGAAACAAAAGGTTAGGCTCGCTCTATAAAAAAATGCCGTCATTTCCCATCAACACCGCAACTTGACCGGAACCAGCGAGTATAACTATACATCAACAGGAATCAAATGGAGGGTCAACATTCATGAAATGGAGAAGAGTTGCATTACTGGTGGTGGCATTCTCTCTTATGGGAGGTTCCCTGCTCTTTGCCGACGCCGCGAGCACCAAGGTGAAGCTGATGCTGAACGGCCGCGAGCTGGAAGACGGCGGATATATTATAGACGGCAAAACCTATGTACCCGTACGCAATCTCGAAGGTTTAGTTGAATTTAATGACAGCACCAAAACGGTGAATTATTATAAACCCAATGTCCATATGTTTCTATTCGCGGATGACAATGTGTTTGGCGATGTGAAGAAGACGGGGAAGCTGAAGTTTAACGTGTTCTCGCAAATTGATAATTTACGCACGAATATTTCTGCAGTGCGGGTGTCCATCACGGCCCCGGACGGGACGTCCAAGGAGATCCAGACGGATGAAATCAAAGAGCAGCGCGATAACTTTTGGTTCCGGACCAAGGACTATACGTATGATTTCAAGACATCGGGCCGCTACATCGTAGGGTTCTACATGAAACCGTCTAACGGATCAGATTTCGTGCTCGTTGCGGAGAAAAGCATTAACGTTCTGAAATAACCGCACAACCGAGCACAACACGGGCATCCGCTCACGAAAATTGACCTGTCCCCACCAAAAGTGTTACGATACGGGAGGAACGAAGCGGGAGACCCTTCTTCAGTCCATTAAAACATACTTAAAGTGAGGTAATTTCATGAGCGACCACAATCACGAACACGGCGAAGCATGCGGCTGCGGCCACGATCATGACCATGATCATGAGCATGAAGAGTTTGTGTTGACGCTGACCGACGAAGAAGGGAACGACGTAGAGATGGTTCTTGTCGAGACGTTCGACGTTGGCGAGAAAGTGTACGCATTGCTGCTCGAGCGCAACAATCCGGAAGCGGACGGCATCATTCTCCGCATGGAAGAAGAGAACGAAGAAATGGTGCTTTACAATATCGAAGACGAACAGGAATGGAAACAGGTAGAAGAAGCTTACAACGAGCTTGTCGCCCAAATGGATGAAGCCTAATTTGCGGCGGATCACCTGGTATAGAAACTAAGAGCTCCCCAGAAGCGGGGGGCTTTTTGTATAGTTCTAGGTTGATGAGTTTTTACGACACCTTTGAAGCAAAAAACTACCCACTTATGCGGGAGAGAGATCTGGGGATTGTGAAAAACAAGATCATTGAGATGTTCGGGCTGCGTTCAAAACCCGAAGTATAGACGAAAAGAGATCATGATCAAGTGAAGGGAGACGATCGAAATTTTGAAGGGGTTATGAAAATCAAAGGAGTGGAGATTATATAGAGTCACTTGATGCAAGGGTAGAGTTTAGATGCAGTTTGGTAACAGAAGGTTTTACCCCAAGAGCACATACCACTTTGATCAAAAAAGAACAAAAAATTAAAATAATTATTCCAATATTTCCAAATTTAAGATATAATAAAATTACCATATATTAGGTCATCCCATTATATATGGATATAAATTAGGGAGGTATTATTATGAGGAAAAGTAGGCACGTTATTATCCCGCTTGTATTTGCTTTTTTTTCGTTTCTTCATTTTCCGGCGTTCATGCCGAATCAACAGAAGAGAAGAAACACATTACTACTGAAGCATTTGTTATTGATACCTACTCAGAGGATCCAAATGAATTTCATATTTATGAAAAGACTGGATATAAGAGGGTCGAATCCATAACAGAAATAACGAATTCAGTAAATTTTATTAGTACAAAAATTTCAGCGGTTGAAGATTATTATGATGTAAATGATAACTACCAATATAGTTTAATATTAAAACAAGAATTTTCTAATGACTATCGGACAGGGCTTGCAGAACAGAAGACAGGAGAACTGAGATTTAACAAAAATGAATTGACAACTATTTCAGTAAATCGAACTAGGGATAAATCACAGAACGGCCCCATTGAAATTAACTCAACTGAAGCTCTAGCAATAGAAAAGAATATTGAAGAAAAAAGTAAATTGTTAGTAGATGTGAAATATGAGCAAGTTCAGGGTTTTACAAGGCAACAATTTTTAGATTTGAAAATGAAAATTGATAAGTTAAAAAATGAAATGAAGATTCAAGCATTAGACAGAGCAGGCGCATATGACAATTACTACAACTACGAGTACACTAATGGTAATTTTGTAGCACAAGCTTTGTCTGCACAAAGTCAAAAGTACATTAAATATGTAGGTACGACTATAGGAGATAGCAAAAACGCCTCTGCTTTCAATACTTTTCGATCATACATTGATGATTACGAAACAAATGTAGTTGATTATATGGAATCAAATACTTTTTATGAGGTATTAGGCTGGGCCTCGGCATTATCCTCTTTCGTGTTGCTAGTAGTTGGTTGGGGAACAGGTCCGGCAGGGTGGATTACAATAGTCCTCAATTATGGTGGAGCATTATCTCTATTTGCAGGGTTAACTTCAACAGCATATGGTACTTATTCGAGATTACAGTATAGCAAAAATGCAGCAACCAGTTTAGAAAATGCTCGCAATCAAATGTACTATAACAATTGGGGAAATATCAGTATGTCAGTTGTTAATGGAGTTTAATTTTATGCAGCGACTTCTATTTTGCTTATTGGCATTTCCGATTTTACTTGCAGGTTGTTCAAATACCATCACACTAGAAACAGCTAATGATATAGCCCTCAATGAATTTCAAGAGAAATATACTGTTTTAGAAACAGAATATTTTGTAGAAACAAATGAAGTTTATACTGTTACTGAGGAAGGTAAACATATACGATGCTACAAAGTAATCTTTTTTGATCAAGCATCTGTGCCGATAGCTACTTTTTTAATATCAAAAAAGGACGGTAAAATAGTTAAACAATATAGTAGATAGTAAAAAATAATTTATTGAGAATGAGCGCTTTGTATGCTCTCTTAGGCCAGCCAGGAATCTGAAGTGCTCCCTGTCAAGTAGACAGACTAAAAAACAAAATCATCAGTATTCAATATCCCCTCGGTTATCAAGACTGAGGGGATTATTTTCTTAGTTAAGCTGCTCGTCGATATTCGTTAGGGGATAAGCCGTATAGTCGTTCGGTGCATCGAAAATTATTGTAATAATGGATATAAGTTCTTACACTACGAAGGAGACTGTTATACGTATCGTACTTTTCCAGATAAAAGCTTTCTGCTTTAAAAGTACCCCAGAATCGTTCAATGGGTTGGTTGTCCAAACATCGACTTACACGGGACATACTTGTTGTAAACTTGTATCTCTTTTGAAGTTGTTTGTATTCCAGCGAAGTATATTGAAAGCCGCGATCACTGTGCAAGAGCGGCATAGCATTCGGGTTTCTTTTAAAAGCTTTCTTTACCGTATTCATAACAAGCTTATTGTTATTGGAATGGCTGAGCACCCATGAAACAACAGAGTTGTCATATCCGTCAACAATGGCACTCAAATAGGCCTTGCGGCCATTTCCGTACATTGGGTAAGGATGGGGATAGTCCCCATCCTACTCGATTTGAATTAAAAAATCGGATCCGCTTCAACAATCACCTTAACCTTGTCGATATACCGATCCTCCGGCCCTTTTACCGGCAAGCCGACCTCGACATGATCGAGGATGTAGTCGATGTTGTCCTGGGAAATGACTTCACCCGGAAGCAAAATCGGAATCCCCGGCGGGTACACATAAATAAATTCGGCAATGATCCGGCCAGCCGATTCCCTAAACGGAATGACCTCGGTATCCGCATAGAACGCATCCCGCGGGATCAACGACAAATGCGGGATTTCCGGGACCTTGACGATCAGCTCATTTGCGTTGTTTTCCTTATAATAGGTTTTAGAAAGCTCCCGCAGCGCGGTCAGCAAAATATCGGCCGTCTCCTGTGTATCCCCTGGGGTAATCAGGCACAGGATGTTGTACATGTCGCTAAGCTCTACTTCGATGTTGTAGTGCTCGCGCAGCCAATTTTCCGTCTCATAACCGGTAATCCCCAAATGGCGAACGTGGATCGTCAGTTTGGTAGGATCATGGTCATAAGTAGCTTCCCCGCCTAAAATCTCCCGCCCGAAGCAGTACAAGCCTTCGATTTGGTTAATTTCCGACCGAACATATTCGGCTAGTTCCATCGCCCGTTCGGCCATTTCCCGTCCGTGCAGCGCCAAATTGCGGCGTGCGGTATCCAGAGAAGCCAGGAGCAGATAGGAGGTGGACGTCGTCGTTAACATACTGATGATCGTTTGCACACGCTGCGGATTGACGTATCCGTTCTTCGTGTTCAGATTCAGAATCGAGCTTTGCGTCATCGAGCCTCCCAGCTTATGCACGCTGGTTGCCGCCATATCGGCGCCTGCTTGCATTGCAGACATCGGCAGCTTCTCATGGAAATGAATATGGACCCCATGCGCTTCATCCACCAGCACGGGAACATGGTAGCTGTGGGCTAGATCCACAATTTCTTTCAGGTTGGCGCATACGCCGAAGTACGTTGGGTTAATGACCACCACCGCTTTGGCGTCGGGATGACGCTGCAGCGCGCGGCGAACCGAAGACGTTGTGATTCCGTGGTCGATGCCCAAATTCGGGTCTTGCGCCGGCGAGACAAATACCGGCTTCGCTCCGGCGAATATAATGGCCGACATTACGGATTTATGAATATTTCTCGGGACGATAATTTTATCCCCCGGAGAACAAACAGATAGAATCATGGTCATGATGGCTCCGCTGGTCCCTTGCACCGAGAAGAAGGTGTAGTCCGCGCCAAAGGCGTCGGCAGCCAGCTTCTGCGCCTCTTGAATGACGCCGGTTGGCTGGTGCAAGTCATCTAACGGGGCGATGTTGATCAAGTCGATAGACAAGGCGTTATCGCCGATGAACTCTCGGAATTCTTTATCGGTGCCGAGCCCTTTCTTGTGCCCAGGAATGTGAAACTGAACGGGATTGCCGGCCGCATGCTTTTTGAGAGCAGTGAAGAGCGGCGTGCTTTGATGATCCATACGGGCCATCCCTGCCTTTCGTCTACATAATTTTCAAACAAGCTAGAGTATAGCAAAATGCGCCCGGAATGCAAGCAAAAACCGCTGCTTTTTACATAAAATTGACGGAATATGGGTTAAATTGCCGACAAAAAAGGACAAAATGAAAGAGTATCGGTGATCGGAAACCAGGAGAGGGGGCTTTTTCGTGGAACTGACAAGCAGCATGGCAAGGAAAAAACTGCTGAATCCCACGTTCGCCAGCCTGTGGCTGATTATGTTTTTGGTGGAGTTCGTGAAGGGGGCGCTGATCGTATCCATCCTGCCGGTTTACATGGGGGATGTGCTGAAGCTGAGTGCGTTTGCGATCGGGTTGTCGTTTTCGATGCAGTATATCGGGGATAATTTGTTCCGCAGCCCGGCGGGCTGGTTGATTGAACGGATTGGTTTTCGCCGGACGATGAGCCTGGGGCTGACCATCACCCTAGGTGCCGTTGCGATGATCGCGTTCCTTCCCTCTATGGGGTTTCTCGTGCTGGGCTGTGCGCTCCTTGGTATCGGGACAGCACCGCTCTGGCCCTGTGTTTTAATGGGCATCACTGCGGTAACGGAAGAGAATAACAACTTCGCGACAGCGATGGGGGTCATCCAAATTTCCAGCCTTGGCGGAACCGGGTTGGGGCCGGTTCTGATTAACTTTTTCCTAAATGATTCGTATCAGCCGATTTTTTGGTTTTTGCTCGGATGTCTTATGCTGGTCTTGCTGGTATCGTTGATGTTGCCAGGCAAAAAAGGCGGCTCCACCGCCGCGGGCTCGTCCAAAGCCGCCGTTCCCGCACATTCGCCCTCCGCCAAGATCGGAGGGATGTGGCGTCAACTGCGTGCTTCAATTCACCATATCCGCACGCAGTTGGACGTCAGCCCGTTGTTATATCCGGCGCTGTTCCTGCAATCCTTCGCCGTCGGGCTGCTGACACCGGTCATCACGCTGTATGTCCGGACGGAGCTGGGCCTGTCGCCGGAGACGTTCAGCGCCATGCTCGTGATCGGCGGCGGGATCACCGTCTTGGGGCTAATTCCCGTCGGCAAGCTGGTCGATCGGCTGGGGACGCGCTGGTTCCTGCATATCGGCTTCGCTCTGGCGGCGCTCTCGATCGGCCTGTTTGCGATGACGCGGGAGGTCGCCCTGGTCTGGTCGTTTGTGATCCTGATCGGATGCAGCTATGCGTTAATTCTCCCGACCTGGAATACGATGATCGCGCAAATGATTCCAAGCGGGGAGAAGGGAACGATTTGGGGCTTGTTTCTCACGATCCAAGGCTCCGGCATGGTTGTAGGACCGATCATCTCCGGCAAAATGTGGGACCTGCTTGGCCCAGCCGCACCGTTTCTGACCAGCGCAGTTACGATGGCGTTGCTTTTCTTCCTGCACCTTGGCCTTGTCCGTACACAAAAAGCCTCCCCCAACCCATAAGGTCAGGGAGGCTTGAAGTGCAGGCCAGAAGGCAGGCCATCCATGGGTATAACGGACCGTAGTGACCTTATTGGTCGATTTCCCAGTCATTTCCCGCTGTAACGGACATCAGGGGCTTTATTTACCAATAGGGGCAACGGGCTCGCCGCTTATTCCATAAGTAAGGTCTTCTCAGTCCGTTAGCCAACAGGAGGTCGCTTAGGAAAGTCCGTAGCGTCTCTGGTGTCCGTTAGACCGCTTCTGCGTCATGCTTAAAACGCGCCTTTATACAATGGCAACAGCGTTTGGAACATCTCTTCCACTGTGCGGATCAGCTTGGTTCCGTCGGATACGATCGGGTCGTTCCGCTCCAGCCGCAGTCCGCACAGGGCTTCGGACTTCTTGATCGTCTTCAGCTTCTCGGCCCAGGCCTTCAGCTGCTTGGCATCCGCTTCCCGGTGCGGTGTGCCGTCCGGGCTCATATGATCCAGGGACCAGTAGAACCCGTCTGGGATCGTCTTCTTGATTTGCGCCGCATGCTTGTCCAAATAATTGGCAAACACGGCCTTATTGGGGCTCTCGTAAATGACGGCGAAGATGATAAACAGGTGCGTGGAGAACATCCCGACCTGAAAATGCGGCAACGCCTTATACCCGCGCTTGCTGGCCGCCCAAGCGACCCATGTGTCATTCGGCGGGTTCACCGTCCGGCGCGCATGCTTGGCCACATGCGGGAACATCTCTTCTCCGCATAAAGCGGACAGGTACGGGGCCATCTCCGCACCCAGCGTCTCCAATTTAGGTCTAATGTGACTAATTATCGCTTCCATTCGGGACTCCAGCCCCGGAACGGTAAGCGCGTCGAAATCTTGTGTCGTAAAACCTTCAAAGGCCATCGTGTAGTACCTCCAACTTTCGGCATGGATCTCATTTCGTTCGATGTGCAACGGTACTAGTATAACATATTTTCCGCGGCAACTCCGGCCGGAACGGGCCAAAAATAATCAATAAACCAAGTTCCATTACATAAGATGGAGTATAAGATATGGTAAACCGTTAGGAGGGAGTGCCGTGAACAAAAGTTACGAAGTGGAATACTGCAACCTGGAACTCCGATTCGACCGCCGGCACATACAGCAATTGATTCGCGACTTGATCCAAGACGGGTATTCTTTATATTGGAGCGAAAACGAATCGCTCTTCATCATCTCCGTTCGCACTGGACGCAAGCTGACTAAGCTGCGGTTTCAGCGTCTCGCCAAAGGATACAAGCTGGTAGGCGACTACGTCATCCGCGATGCCAAGCTGGCGGAATGGCTGGAGAAGCTGATCGGCGATCTGCGCGGTCATGCGGTGGTCAAACGGATAAGGGATCGTCAGATCCTGGTCGAGAACATTTTATTCGGAGAAGTGATCCGCCTGGTGGAAATCTCGGGGATGGAGCATCGGGTTATTTTTCAAAAAGGACCCATTGTCGACATGGCGCAAATGGCTGAGATGTTCGCATCCGAAGCGGCAGAGGAACGGTTGGCACAACTGCAGAAGGAGCTGGATGCCGAGCTTGAGCGGTTGTTCGAGGCCATCCAACAGGGGGATGCCGAAGCCTCGGAAGCCTGCAAAGAGCGGCTGCGCAAGCTGAGAATGGAACTCATGCAGCTTGAATGGTAATGATGGATATGGCTCATCCTAAAGGAGTGAGTACCCGCCTCCTGCCGAACTACACACAACTTGAAATCGAAAGGCAAGCCCTTGGCTCCCACGGCGTTGGGGGTTGTTTTTTGGGCTTACGGCCAGGGTTCACTTCTGTACACAAAAGAGTTAAAATGATAATATTGATAAAAATAGTGTGCAAAGGATGGAGACCATGTCAAAACAACAAATCGGCGTCATCGGCTTGGCCGTCATGGGCAAGAATTTGGCCCTGAATATTGAAAGCCGGGGCTTTACTGTGTCCGTATATAATCGTTCCCCTGAGAAAACGCATGATCTGCTGAACAACGAAGGCAAGGGGAAAAACCTCGTCGGCACGTTTTCCGTTGAAGAGTTCGTGAACTCGCTGGAATCGCCGCGTAAAATTTTAATTATGGTACAAGCTGGTCCGGCGACTGATGCTACGATTGAACAGTTGCTGCCTTACCTGGATCAAGGTGACATCATCATCGACGGAGGCAATGCGCACTTCCCTGATACGCAACGCCGCAGCAAAGAGCTGGAAGCCAAAGGATTCCGCTTTATTGGCACCGGGGTATCCGGCGGTGAAGAGGGCGCTTTGAAAGGGCCTGCGATCATGCCAGGTGGACAAGAATCCGCTTATAAGCTGGTTGAACCGATTTTGACGGCGATTTCTGCCAAAGTAAACGGTGATCCTTGCTGTACATATATTGGTCCGGACGGAGCCGGCCATTACGTAAAAATGGTGCATAACGGCATTGAATATGGCGATATGCAGCTGATCTGCGAAGCTTATCATCTGCTGAAAGACGTGCTGGGCGTGGATGCCAAGGAACTGCACGAGATTTTCAGCGAATGGAACAAAGGCGAGCTGGACAGCTATCTGATCGAAATTACTGCCGATATCTTCTCTCAATACGATGAAGAAACCGGCAAACCGATGGTTGACGTCATTCTGGACGCTGCCGGCCAAAAAGGGACGGGGAAATGGACAAGCCAAAGCGCTCTCGACCTTGGCGTGCCGCTGTCTATGATCACGGAATCGGTATTCTCCCGTTTCCTCTCGGCGATGAAAGAAGAGCGCGTAGCCGCCAGCAAAATCCTGAGCGGACCAGCAAAACAACCGTTCAGCGGCGACAAGAAGGAATTTATCGAGAACGTGCGTAAAGCGCTGTTCGCGTCGAAGATCGTTTCGTATGCTCAAGGGTTTGCCCAAATGCGTGCGGCTTCCGAAGAGTACGGCTGGGATTTGAAATACGGCAACATCGCCATGATCTTCCGCGGCGGCTGCATCATTCGCTCCCAGTTCCTGCATAACATCAAGGAAGCGTATGATCGTGACCCTGCGCTGAAAAACCTGCTGCTCGACCCTTACTTCAAAAATATCGTGGAAAGCTATCAAGACGCATGGCGTAACGTGGTTTCCACAGCTGTGGCGTACGGAATTCCGGTGCCTGGCTTTGCCAGCGCGCTGTCCTACTATGACAGCTACCGTACGGAACGTCTGCCAGCAAACCTGCTGCAAGCGCAACGCGATTACTTCGGTGCGCATACGTTCAAACGCGTGGACAAGGAAGGCGTCTTCCACCATCAATGGTTCTAAACAACAGGTTAGGCTAAACGCGAAGCCGGAGGGACGAATGCGTCTCTTCCGGCTTCTTTTTTCATGGTGAAAACAGGACAGCCTGTGTTATGATATGAAAAAGTTTACTCTGAACGAGTGCCTTTAGGTTCGATGCAGAGCAAGTAGGTGATAACATGTTGCATCATAACATCGTGCTCATCGGCATGATGGGGACGGGAAAGTCCACCGTCGGCTCCCTGCTGGCAGCCGCAACCGGCAAAACGTTCGTTGATCTCGATCAACGGATCGTCAGGGAGGCGGGGCGGTCGATTCCGGATATTTTTGCGGCTGAAGGAGAAGCTTATTTCCGTGACCTGGAGTCCGCGGCGCTGCGGAACACGCTGCAAGAGCAAGGGATTGTGCTGGCGACCGGCGGCGGTGCGGTGCTTCGTGAGGCGAATCGTCTGGCGATGCGAGGCGGCGGCCTGGTGGTGGCGCTCCAAGCGACGGCGGACGAGATTCTCGCGCGGGTCGGGGAGGACCCGAACCGACCGCTCTTGACCGGGGGGGCGAAGGAGCGGATCACCGCGCTGCTGGAGGAACGGAAGGAACTTTACGCTTTTGCTCATCTGACCGTGGATACTTCGGGGAAAAGCGCGGAACAAGTGGCGGCTGAGATTTTAACGCATTACCGCGGTTCTTGATTAATCACAACAAAGGGGAATGTGAACACTATGGACGTTATCGTTAGGCCTACGCCGGAGTTAAAGGGCGAAATCGGAGCATTATCCTCCAAAAACTATACAACTCGTTACCTGCTGGTTGCGGCTTTAGCGGAAGGGACAAGCACGGTATATTACCCGGCGCACAGTGAGGACAGTGACGCCATGCGTCGCTGTATCGCCGATTTGGGTGCGGTGCTGGAAGAGGACGAGGAGAAGATCGTCATCACCGGTTTTGGACGGCGGCCGAAAGACGTCAAGGAGCTGAACGTTGGGAACGCCGGGGCCGTCCTCCGGTTCCTGATGGCGATCGCATCACTCTGCCCGGAGGTGACGTTCGTGAACACGTATCCGGATTCGCTGGGCAAGCGGCCGCATGATGACCTGATCGACGCCCTGGGACAGCTTGGTGTGGAAGTGAGTCACAACGAGGGGAAATTGCCGATCACCATTCGCGGTGGTGCGCCGAAGGGCGGGAAGATCCGCGTCTCCGGTTCGGTGAGCTCGCAGTACCTGAGCGCTTTGCTGTTCTTGACGCCGCTGCTTGACGAAGACAGCGAAATTGAGGTGCTTAACGATCTGAAATCGAAGGTCGTTGTGGGGCAAACGCTGGAAGTGCTGGAGCAAGCCGGGATCGTGATCCATGCCAGCGACGATTATATGCATTTCCGCGTGCCTGGACGGCAAAGCTATCAAGCGAAGACGTATACCGTGCAGGGGGACTATCCGGGCTCGGCGGCGATCTTAGCTGCGGCTGCCGTGACGAAATCGGACGTGAAGGTTCATCGGTTGGCCGAGCAGAGCAAGCAGGGTGAGCGCGCTGTTGTAGACGTGCTGCAGATGATGGACGTGCCGCTGACACATCAGAACGGTACGGTCCACGTGCAGGGCAATGGCCGGTTGCGGCCGGTGGAATTCGACGGCGATGCGGCGACCGACGCTGTGTTAGCGATGGTCGCGGCTGCAGTGTTTGCTGACGGGACGTCCCGGTTCTATAACGTGGAAAATTTGCGTTACAAGGAATGCGACCGGATCACCGACTTTTTGACCGAGCTGAAAAAAGCCGGCGCGAACGTCGAAGAACGCCAAGCGGAAATTATCGTCCACGGGCGTCCGACCGGCCTCGAAGGCGGCGTGACGATTAATGCGCATTACGACCACCGCGTCATTATGGCGTTGACCGTCGTCGGCTTGCGCTGCCGGGAGCCGCTGGTGATTAAGGATGCGCACCATGTGGCGAAATCGTATCCGCAATTTTTTGATCACATCACTTCGCTTGGTGCATCGATCGAACGGGTAGAATAAACTTGAACTAAGAGGCAAGGCGCTGGCTTTGCTGGCGTCGATAAAGGAGGATGGCCAAAATGGCATTTGAAAATCCAAGCCGTGAGGAAATCAAGGAGATTCTGTTGAACGCCGGTAACATTGCCGTCGTGGGGTTGTCGGACAAACCTGACCGCACCTCGTACATGGTTGCGCAAGCTTTGCAAAATAACGGCTATCGTATTATCCCGGTGAATCCGATGGTTAGCGGTGAAATTCTGGGGGAGAAGGTCTACCCGAGCTTGTCGGATATCCCGGAGCCGGTGGATATCGTCAATGTGTTCCGTCGCAGTGAGCAGACGCCGCCGGTCGCAGAGGAAGCGGTGAAGATTGGGGCTCGCGTGCTTTGGCTGCAACTGGGAATCTTCAGTGAAGAAGCGTATGAGATCGCTTCGAAAGGCGGACTCACCGTCATTATGGACCGCTGCATCAAGGTCGAAGATAGCATTCTGATCGGAAAACGCAGTTAAGCATGGCCCATCCAAGAGGACCCATCCGAATTCGGAGGGCCCTCTTTGAGTTGCGTGTTTTTTCTTTGACAAATTTAAGGGGCTAGGATTACCATAATGAAATAGATAGAGGGCATCCTATAGAGAAAGTTCAAGAATGAATAGTGCCTTAGGTTAGGAACTTACAAGCAGGACTAGGGGGTCACTACATGATACAGGGGATCGGAGCAGCAGCGGGAGTCGCCATCGGCAAAGCTTTTGTGCTGCCCGCCTGGGAATGGGACGTACCGGATCGCCGAATGGAGAAGGTGGATCTCGCCAAGGAATTCGAGCGATTGTACGAAGGTATTCGCACGTCCAAAACCGAAATCGAAGTGATGAAGAACGAGATTAAGGAGACGGTGGGTGCGGAGGAATCCGGTATCTTTGATGCCCATCTGGCGATCCTGGAGGATCCCGTATTTATGAGCGAAATCCAGGGGATTATCGAACGCCAATACAAGGCGGCGGAGGTTGCCGTCAAGGAAGCAATCGATCATTTTGTCACGATGTTTGACCTGCTGGATGACGAATATATGAAAGAACGGGCCCTCGACATCAAGGATGTCGGCAATCGCCTGCTGAAGCATTTGTTGGGGACGCCGGACATCACCTTGCCTGCGGATACGCAGCCGTATATTTTGGTGGCGAAGGAGCTTTCTCCCTCTCAGTTGGTCCATTTGAATCCGGACAACGTCTTGGGTATGGTTACGATGGCCGGCGGGAAAACGTCGCACTCGGCGATCATGGCGCGGGCACTCGGCATTCCGCTGGTATCGGGGCTTGAGAACAAGCTGACCGAGCCGTTGCAAACGGGCGATCTGCTAGTCATCGACGGCGACGAAGGATACGTATATCTGAATCCGGAGCCGGAGATCATCGCCCGGTATACAGAGCTGGCGGAGAAGCAACGCCGCCGCAAAGAACAGCTGCAGCTGCTGGCTGCCGTGGAAGCGGTCACCAAGGATGGCGTACGCATGCGGCTCGCCGGCAATATCAGCTCCGTGAAGGACTTGGAGCTGGCGTTAAAGCACGGCGCGGAAGGCGTGGGCTTGTTTCGTACAGAATTTTTATATATGGACCGGTCCACTTTTCCTGGGGAAGATGAGCAATTTGAGGTGTACCGGCAGGTTGCGGAGAAGGCTGGGCCGCATTCGGTTACAATTCGGACGCTGGACATTGGCGGCGACAAGCAGCTGGAATATTTCGAGCTGCAGGAAGAGGAGAACCCGGTGCTGGGCTATCGCGGAATTCGTATCAGTTTGGACAGCCGGGAGTTGTTTCAAACCCAGCTTGCTGCGATTTTACGCGCCAGCGCTTATGGGAAGATGAAAATCCTGTATCCGATGATCTCCTCGCTGGAGGAAATCCGTGCGGCGAATGCGATCCTGGAGGAAGCGAAGCAGGATTTGACCCGGCGGGGAATCGCCTACGATCCCGATATTCAAGTTGGCATTATGATTGAAATTCCGGCCGCGGCGGCGATTGCCGATCTGCTGGCCCAAGAGGTGGACTTCTTCAGCATCGGCACCAACGATCTGGTACAGTATGTGCTTGCCGTTGACCGGATGAACGAGCAGATCGCTCACATGTATCATCCGTTCCATCCAGCCGTCTTGCGACTGCTGCGTCAAACGGTGCAAGCGGCTAAGGATGCCGGCATCACCGTAAGTGTCTGCGGCGAAATGGCCGGGGACGAGAAGGCGGTGCCGTTATGGCTGTATCTTGGCGTCACCGATCTGAGCATGTCGCCGCAGGCGCTGCTGCGGGTGAAGCACCGCATCTTGAACTCCGATTCGCGGGAGAGCAAGGAAGTGGGCGCGGCTTGCTACCGCTTACCGACCAGCAATCAGGTTGAAGCCGAACTGGTCCGCTATGCACACGAGCTGGAGCAAGAGCGTTTGAGTAAATAAAACAGGCCGTCCCTTCGGGTCAGCATGGACATCGGGGACGGCCTTGTTTTGTTATGTTGCGGCTTGGGGGCGCATGCAGATGGCGAATGGATCCCTCGCTAACTCCACGTTCGCTCCGTGCCTTCCGGGGTTGAGATGTAAAAGTGCAGTTGAGTTTTGTCGAACTTGCCTCAATCGGCTAGTTGAAATGCAAAAGTACAGTTAACTTTGGGCGAAACGGTCCGATAGCGGACTTTTCATTCGATCTGAACTGCACTTTTGCATTTAAAACCCGAATTTCGGGATGTTCAGAGGATTTAAACTGCACTTTTACATTTGGTGAAAGCAGGAAGCGCACGTCACAATCCCGCTATTCCGCCGCGGCTACACACACATCTCAGCACTTATACTACCTCATGCACCATTATCCCCGGTTCGCCACCGCATCCACAAACGCTTTGCCGTAAGCCGGCAGGTCCGGCGGGCGGCGGGCCGAGATGATGTGCCCGTCCACGACAACGGGCTCGTCCACCCAAATCGCGCCTGCGTTCTGCATATCGTCGCGGATCCCTGGCGTAGACGTAACGGTCACGCCTTTCAGGATCCCCGCGGAGATGAGTACCCAGCCGGCGTGGCAGATTTGCCCGATCGGCTTCTTCGCTTGGTGCAGCTCGCGAACGAGCTGAAGCACCTTATCGTATCGGCGAAGCTTGTCCGGCGCCCAGCCGCCGGGGACAAGAATGCCGTCATACGCGTTGGCATCGATTTCCTCGAAGGCAAATTCCGCTTCAGCGGGGACCCCGTATTTGCCAATGTATTTTTTGCCTTTCACCGGACCGGCCAAATGCACCTCCGCTCCCTCTTCGCGAACGCGGTAGACCGGGTACCATAGCTCCAAATCTTCAAACTCCTCATCGACTAAAGCAACGATCTTTTTACCATTTAATCTCAAATCCAACTCCTCCTGTCTTTTATGGCACTTGACGAAAATTCGAATCAATATTTTAATTGTATCAAAAATGATGACTCTTACTATGCCTGGCGCTTTCTGAAACATTTCCAAATATGGCAATTTAAAGTATCTTTTGCTAACGGAAGGAGATTCTTGCGGGCGAGTCGAATAAGAACAATATTCTAATTAAAACGTCTATCGGCGCACGTTCTAAGTCACGAGTTGCGAGGAGCGGCAATGGATTATTGTTGCCATCAGAGGCAGCGGAGGCTCCGATACAAGAGACTTATTTATATCTAGCAAAATCAGTCGGAACAAAAAAAGCAGAGGACTAAGATGAGGTGGTACTGTGCGTAAGCACTGTCAGTGCGGGAAAATGATGAACCTGGGCTTCAGGCTGGTCATTTTTGAAGGAATCTATGAAATCGATCGTGTTCCAATTTACGAGTGCGAAGATTGCGACTTCTACGAAGTGCTTCCTGAGGTGAAGTCGGATTTGACGGACCTGCTGGCTGAGCTCAAGAAGGAGGCGCCGAGCGGCCGCATTTATTTTACCGAGCGGAACGAGCTGGCAGACTTGATCTTCAGCATTTATCGTCAATGGGACGGGGCGGATTACGAATCCTTTGAAAATCTGCTGGAGCAGCAATGTGAAGAACGAATCAACATGCTATTGGACTTGTACGGCGGGGCCAAGAACTTAAGCGACCTGGATTGGATGAATGAAATCTCCAAACGTCTATCCCAATTGTCTAAATTTGTAAAGAATCGACAACTTTCCAAGGCTAATTGACGAATTTACTCGATTTTTGCAAATCATTTGTAAATAAAAGTTGTATTTTCATTTCTCTTTTTGTTAAGATATCAACAGAACATCTGGAGATTCTTATTCGATCAAAAAGGGGATGAGACGTCATGTCCAAATGGATGAGAATACAATCGATCCAAGAGCTGAACGATGCTTTGGAACGCTCCGCAAGCCAGCCGTTGTTGCTATTCAAGCACAGTACCCGCTGCCCGATCAGTGCCGGGGCACATAAGGAAGCGGAGGCTTATTTAAACGGAACTCCGCGGGAAGACGTTACATACGGGCTGATTTACGTTATCGAGAACCGAGACGTATCGAATGAGGCAGCCGAGCGGCTTGGCGTCAAGCATGAATCCCCGCAAGCGATCCTGATTAAGGATGGACAAGCCGTCTGGCATACGTCCCATTCCAAGATCACGAAATCGACTTTAGAGGAGATTTTACGCTAAGTGAAGCGTTATCATTGCATTAAGTAGTATTTTGTCGTATCATAAATTTAATTGAAGCTCTGGATCTTTACCGGATGAATGAGTGAAAATCTATTGGCAATGGAGAGAAGAATGTGACGGTTACCATTTATGATGTGGCACGTGAAGCAGGCGTCTCGATGGCCACGGTTTCCCGGGTTGTCAATAACAATCCGAACGTGAAACCGCAGACCCGGAAAAAGGTTTACGAAGCGATAGAACGGTTAGGCTACCGGCCCAACGCTGTAGCCAGGGGGCTTGCCAGCAAGAAGACCACCACTGTAGGCGTGGTTATCCCCGATATTTCAAATTCGATTTTTGCGGAAATCGCTCGGGGCATCGAAGATATTGCGAACATGTATCACTATAACATTATTTTGTGTAATGCCGACAAACGGAAAGAGAAGGAGATCCGCGTCATCAACACCTTGCTCGAGAAGCAAGTGGACGGGCTCCTGTTCATGGGCGGAACCGTAACGGAGGAGCATATTCAAGCGTTCCAGACGTCTGCGGTACCAATCGTGCTGTGCGCAACGAGCGACGAGAACGGCCAATATCCATCCGTGGATATTGATCACGAAGCCGCTGCATTTGACGCCGTCAGCACACTGGTTCGCCATGGACACCGCGAAATCGCGATGATCAGCGGAACGTTGCAGGATCCGGCGAACGGCTATGCCAGATTCCAAGGGTACAAGCGTGCGCTGGAAACCGCAGGCATTCAGTACCAAGAGGACCTGGTGCGGATCGGCAACTACCGTTATGAATCCGGCGTGGAAGCGATGAAGTATTTCCTGGGGCTGAAGAAACGGCCGACAGCGATTTTCGCTGCAACGGATGAAATGGCGATTGGCGCCATCCACAGCATTCAGGACGAAGGCTTGAAGGTGCCGGACGATTTCTCGATTATCAGCGTGGATAACATCCGCATGGCTTCGATGGTACGTCCTCAGCTGACAACGGTCGCTCAACCGATGTATGACCTCGGTGCGGTAGCGATGCGTTTGCTGACGAAGCTGATGAAGAAGGAAACGGTTGAGAACCCTCGGGTCATTCTGCCGCACGAGACGATCTTGCGCTTGTCTGTTAGCCACCTGTAAGGCTATTGTTGCGATTGACGTTTCGGCTTAGAGAGATAAGTAACACATAGATATATATGAAAAAGGTTAACAACGGACAAAAAGCTCCTTGCATAAGGAGCTTTTTTGAGCATTTTGAGGATTTCGAAGCAATGCAATGTGTTGCACGGACGAATGGGGATTGGAGGGAGTAATGAACTATGTACAAAACAATTGGCCTGATGGGGGCTATGGATGAAGAAATCGCGTTGCTGCTCGATCAGGTGGAGCACCAGGAGGCGGTGGATGCGGCTGGGACACGTTTTGTAAAGGGCGTACTCCATGGGCACAATGTAGTCGTGTGTAAATCCGGCGTCGGCAAAGTGAATGCGGCAGCTACTACGCAAGTCCTGATCGACCGCTTTGGTGCGGATGCGATCTGGTTTACCGGGGTGGCAGGAGCAGTGCATCCTGAGCTGAACGTAGGCGACATCGTCATCTCGTCAACTTGCCAGCAGCACGATATGGACGCGCGGCCACTGGGTTTTGCGCGCGGAATCACGCCGTACCAGGATGTCTCTGACTTTCCGGCTGATTCTGGCCTCATCCGCTTGGCCGAGCAAGCCTGTGCCCGTCAGTGTACAGACCATCAATATCGGGTTGGCCGGGTGCTGTCCGGTGATCAGTTTATTGCGAATCCGGAGTTTGTCAGCTCGGTGCTGTATGAAGAGCTGGACGGCGCTTGCGTGGAAATGGAAGGAGCGGCGCTCGCCCAGGTGTGTCATCGGAACGGGGTTCCGTTTATTGTACTCCGCTCTATTTCGGACAAGGCGGACGGTTCAGCAGACGTGAATTTTGCTGAGTTTACAGTATTGGCGGCCCAGCGTTCGTTCGCCATTCTCAACGATATGGTCCAGCATGTGGAGGAGCTGAATAAATAAAAACTCAGGCGGGGTTTGAGCAGGCCCCACCTGAGCTTTAGGGATAATCCTGTAAAGCGACCGCGAGACTCTCGCGGTTTTTTGCTGTAATTTCCGCCCGGCGGGGAATGCCCTCCCAGTGGGATAGATCATCAAGCCAAGCCGCAGGAAGCTGGAACGGGGTCTGCGGCTGCCAGCGGTTGATCCAGGCTTGCGGCAGTGGGAGTAGCGGGCTCTGGCGCAGGGAAGCGATTAAGGGGTGATCGCTCATCTCCAGCCATAGTAAGCTCCACGCCCGCGGGACGACTCGCCAGAAATCGTAACCGCCGCCGCCCATCGCCACCCAGCGGCCCTCGCAATACGTATGGGCCAGCTCGTGCAGGATCGCCGGCATATCGCGATAGATCGCCATGCTGCAGTGCATATGCGATAGCGGATCCAGCGCATGGGCGTCGCAGCCGTGCAGACTGACGATCACATCCGGCTGAAAATGCGCGGTTAAGCGCCGAATTGACTCCTCGAAGCATTCCATCCAAGAGGCATCCTCCGTATAAGGCTGGAGCGGCAGATTCATACAAGCGCCGTAGCCTTGATGCTCGCCGCGTTCCGGAAGGAAGCCGGTACCTGGGAATAAGTATTTTCCGGTCTCGTGGATGGAATAGGTGCAAACATCGGGGTCTGAATAGAAGCTCCACTGTACCCCATCCCCGTGATGGACGTCCGTGTCAACGTACAGAACGCGTGCGCCATACTTTCGACGGGCATAGTCAATGGCCACTGCGGCATCGTTGTAGACACAGAAGCCGGCGGCTTTCGCCGACAGGGCGTGATGCAGGCCGCCGCCGAGATGCAGGGCGTGGGTGGTGGAGCCGGACAGCACGGCTTCTACAGCCGTAATCGTTCCTCCAACGACCCAGGCAGCCGCTTCATGCATGCCGGGAAAATACGGCGTATCCTCGTCCAATAGTCCGAACTGCTCGCCGCGCGTGATCCAGTCCGCCTCGGGATTCGGGCGGCTCAGCTGTTTCACTGCTTCAACATACGCCGGCTGATGGATCCATAGCAGTTCCTCGTCGGTTGCCGGGCGCGACAGGTGCATTTGCTGCGGCGTCAGTGCGCCCAGCTCCTGCAGCAAGTCCATCGTCAGTTCCAGCCGGATCGGATGGAACGGATGGCTGTCGTGAAACCGGTAGTTCATCGCCTGTTCATGGTGGACAAATAAAGCGCTTCCAGGCATGGATTCATCACGCCTTCCTTTTGAACTATCAGTACATAAAACGCTGCTGAAAACGAATCCGGTCAAACTGCTCCTCGGACGACAAAGGAACCTCCTTGCCGATCCGCACCATCAGGCAGTTGGCCGGATGGGAGCAAATTTCCGGGTCGTCAGTGGCATACCAGACCATGTCGACCGTCTTCATCAGACGCTCCATCATGCTGCGGTATTCCCATACGGAAAGCCCGCTCTTTTTCAAATCCCAGTGCCAATAATATTCGGTCGTAAAGACGATGTATTTCTCCATCTGCTCGTCTTCGAATGCAGTGCGGATCATGGTCGATCCGATTCCGAGCGACCGATAGTCATCGGCCACTTCGATCGCCCCCAGCTCGATCAGGTCAGGCATATTGCCCTGAGACCACCTCTCCATCTCGTCGGGATAGTGAAAGGTGACGTATCCTACGATGGTTGAATCCTCCCGGGCCAGGATGATCCGTCCCTCTGGAAGTCCGGCAATTTCCACCAGCGCAGCATGTTGATCGGCAGGCTTGCGGAAGGCGTCCAGGTCGGGATGCATGGTTAAGGTTTGAAGATGGGAAGGGGATACGGGTCCTTCCACAACAATTTCACGTTGCTGATGGGGCAGGGTGTGGCGGATATACGTTTTTTTATGTTCCATGGAACCGCCTCCTTTGCTCGTTCCCCTCACTTATAACAGAAAAAAGAAAAAATGAAAAGTGTAGCCTGTGTGTAAAAACGTGTGCTATAATGTTCTCCGACATAAAATTTTCACATTTTCAATCCGCTCGTGTGATCGTTGTCCTCGTAAATCGCCTCAGTTGTTTAAGTTCTGTCGTTGCTTTTTCGATCAAAACGGATGCCCACACCCATGAAGCTGAAACAAAGCTTTCAACTTACGTTGCTATGTATCCGTTTTCATAAACTTTGATCTATTGCTTGGAGATTTCCAAAGATTAAGGGAGGATGAAACGATGAGTCAACTGCAAGGGGAAGTCATTTCATCGGGCGTTCCGTCGTCCAATATGGGCAACTACGAAGAGGCGTATAAGAACTTTAAGTGGGAGGATGTCGAGAAGAAGTTCTCCTGGTACGTCACTGGCAAAGTGAACATGGCTTACGAGGCGATCGACCGCCATGTCGATGCGGGCAAGGGCTCGCGCACGGCGCTGTTATTCAGTGATCCGACGCGTGAGGAGTCGTACACGTACGAGGACATGCAGGGGCTGACCAACCGGTTTGCCAATGTGCTGCGCAAATACGGAATCACCAAGGGAGATCGGGTCTTCGTCTTTATGCCGCGGACGCCGGAGCTCTATGTGAGTGTATTGGGTACACTGAAGGTTGGTGCGGTGGTTGGACCGTTGTTTGAGGCGTTTATGGAAACGGCGGTTAAGGATCGTCTGGAGGACAGCGGTGCGGTTGCGCTGGTCACGACGCCGGCATTGCTGCCGCGGGTGAAGCGCGAAGAGCTGCCAACGCTGCGGACGATCATCGTTGTAGGCGACGATGTGAAGGCCGGGGACGGTATCGTTGATTATAAGGCGGAGATGGAAGCCGCATCCCCTGAGGCTGAGATCGAGTGGGTGAACCGCGAAGATGGCCTGATTTTGCATTATACATCGGGTTCAACTGGCAAACCCAAAGGGGTTTACCATGTGCATAATGCCATGATTCAGCATTATCATACTGGCCATGTCGTGCTGGACCTGAAGGAAGACGACATTTATTGGTGTACGGCGGACCCGGGATGGGTAACCGGCACATCTTATGGGATTTTTGCCCCGTGGCTGCATGGGGTGACCAACGTCGTGCGCGGCGGTCGCTTCAGCCCGGCGGATTGGTACGAAACGATTCAGAAGTACAAAGTCACTGTGTGGTATAGCGCGCCTACGGCATTCCGGATGCTGATGGGAGCTGGACAGGATATCATTAAGCAATATGATCTGTCGTCGCTGCGCCATGTGTTGTCGGTGGGTGAGCCGCTAAATCCAGAAGTTGTTCGTTGGGGGATGAAGGTGTATAACCGCCGCATCCATGACACCTGGTGGATGACGGAAACGGGCGGCCAGCTCATCTGTAACTACCCGTCGATGCCGATCAAACCGGGATCGATGGGCAGACCGGTGCCTGGCATTCAAGCGGCGATTATTGACGATAACGGGAAGGAGCTGCCGCCGTACCGGATGGGGAACCTGGCGATTCGCACCCCGTGGCCGTCGGTGATGCGACTGATTTGGAACAACGCGCCGAAGTACGAGGAGTATTTCCGCATCCCGGGCTGGTACATTTCCGGCGATACGGCCTATATGGACGAGGACGGATACTTCTGGTTCCAGGGTCGGATCGACGACGTGATCAACTCCTCCGGCGAACGGATTGGTCCGTTTGAGGTCGAGAGCAAGCTCGTCGAGCATCCGGCTGTTGCAGAAGCAGGGGTGATCGGGAAGCCGGATCCGGTGCGTGGAGAGATCATCAAGGCGTTTATTTCGCTGCGCGAGGGCTTTACACCATCCGAGGAGCTGAAGGCGGAAATCGCCAAGTTCGTCAAGGAAGGGCTGTCCGCCCACGCCGCTCCGCGTGAAATCGAATTCAAAGACAAACTGCCGAAGACCCGCTCCGGCAAAATCATGCGCCGCGTGCTCAAAGCCTGGGAGCTCAACCTCCCAGCCGGCGATTTGTCGACGATTGAGGATTAAGGATAGAAATAGAAAGTCCCTTCAAGCTGAGGCTTGAGGGGACTTTTGTGTTTGAGAAGGAGAGGGGATTCGCTCTTGGGTTGGGTTCGGTTGGGGGCGCGACCTCTCTCGACGAAACAGAAATATATATGAAAAATCGAATATATTCGCTCAAATATGGCTGATTTAGCCCAATCTATATGAAATTTCATATAGAATCGCCCCCTTGAAGCCCAAAACTTGAGATTTTATATGAAAAATCGAATATATTTCCGCCAATCGAGTGGTTTGCAGTGAATTATGTTCGAAAAATCATATATATTTTGACGAGTTTTGTTTCCTACAAATGCTGGTGTTTAATAATTGAATTGCAAAATATTTATTCAATAGTAAATTTCTCCTACATAGATTCATTTGGATGGCAGATCATCTCAACCCCCGAAACGATTAAATTCTACGAGATTTATTGTAACGACCAGTTGGTCGGGATCGTTTCCGGTGACCAAAGCAAATTTACGGCAACGGGGTTGGCACCGGCAACTACATACGCATTTATGATCAGGGCGCAGGGGCAGGACAATTCCTTTTCAGATTATAGCGAGGCCTTATCATCTTCATCACTTCAGCAAGCAGTTACACCACTGACTCCACCCACTCAGCTTAGATCAGAAGTCCAATCGGATACGACGATCAATTGAAATTTGGTTATATCTATTCGCTTCGTGGTGTCTCGAAAATGATGCATCGTCAAGAGCTGAGCTATACGAAATCGACATACACCTTTACTCAACCTTGTTGAAGGTCTATGAAAATGGCTGAAATCCGATGTGATTAACAATGTGTTCTACCATACCGTTGCCGGGATCCGAAGTAATGTTCAGCAGTTTATGGACGAAATCATGTCCCTGGAACGCCTGTATGACCACCAGCAGCCAACCCGTGAGAAAGCAGAGGCCGCCAAGCGGCGTAATGGCCCCCAGTTTCCGGATGCCGGTCAAGCTTATGCATACAAGCTCCCAGAGAAGAGCACGATTCCTGCGAACAGAAGCCAACCGGCTGTTACGATCAGCGAAGCATTGTCGAGCTGGCTGGAAAGAAGGCTGAGCAGCAGCAGCCCGAGACTACAATCATCCAGATCATTCAATATGGCACTAAGGGCATTTGCAGCCTGCTGTATTATTTGACATTATCGAAACTTATATGACTATACAAAAATTTGTGTTGCAATTTCAAAACGATTCATTATAATAAAGCCATACTTAACTCATAGGATTAATTCATCTTTAAGGGGGATTACAATGAAACGATTTTTATCCGCACTTGCGATCACCGGCTTGGCAGCAGGGCTGCTGAGCGGATGTGGAGCAAGCGACGATTCTCAAGCTAACAGGGATACGATCCGGATCGGTCTAGCAGCACCGATCTCAGGCACGCAGGCCCAATATGGAACAGCATTCAAGAACGGCGCCGAGCTGGCGGCTGCACAGATCAATGAGGCTGGCGGCATTGACGGCAAGCAAATCGAAATTGTAATTCAGGATGACAAGGGAGATTCGAACGAAGCGGTGAACGTCGCCAATAAATTCGTAACCGACAAGAGCATTCTAGGCGTGGTCGGCCATTTCAACAGCTCGGCGACGCTGGCAACGGCACCGATATACAACAAGAACAAAATTGTTCAAGTATCGCCTTCTTCCAGCGCTCCTGCTGTGACGAATGCCGGGGAATATACCTTCCGCGTTATTACGACCGATGCGTTCCAGGCCGACTACCTAGCCGGCTGGTCGAAGGAACTGGGCTACGGCAAGGTAGCTCTCATCTATGAACAATCTGACTTCGGACTCGGGCTGCTTGATGTTTACCGGCAATCGGCGCCGGAGAACGGCATCGAGGTTGTGGCTGCTGAGGCTTTCAATCCGGGCGATAAGGACTTCAGCACCGTGCTAACCAAGATCAAGGAGAAGCAGCCGGACGCCATCTTTATCGGCGGTTTCTATAATGAAGCGGCGCTGATCGCCCAGCAGGCGAAGAAGCTGAACCTGGACGTTGATTTCATCGGTGTCGACAGCCTGTATTCTGAAGCGCTGCTTGATCTGGGCAAGGAATCTGTGGAAGGCTTCAAGCTGATCGGATTCTTCTATCCGGGCGGCGACAATGCCGAAGCGACCCGATTTAATGAGGAGTACCAGGCCAAGTACAACAGCAAGCCGGATACGTATGCTGCTTACTCGTACGTGGCAACCTCGGTCATTATCAAGGCGATCCAGGAGCAGGGCGCAGATCGTGAAGCAATCAAGTCTTACCTGGAAACACTGAAAGATTACAACAGCGCCACGGGCGTTATCAGTTTTGATGAGAATGGGGACGTTATTACAGAGCCGTCCCGGCTGACGATTAAGGACGGCAAATTTGAACTTTATAAATAATAGTCATTACGTGAACCTGGAACAGGAAAGCTCGTTTTCCTGTTCCTCGGCTTTGAAGGGGTGTTACGCATGTTCCTCCAGCAATTGACCAACGGGCTGACCATCGGTGTCATTTATGCCTTGATCGCACTCGGATATACGATGGTGTACGGCATACTGAAAATCGTTAACTTTGCGCATGGCGACATCTTTATGATCGGCAGTTTTCTGGGACTCTTTTTTATGCAGGAATTTCAGCTTCCTTTATATCTCGCTTTCTTATTATCCGCTGCCGTTACGGCGGGAATTGGCATGCTTATCGAGCGGCTCGCCTACCGGCCGCTGCGTCTGGCGGACCGGATCGTGCCGCTGATCAGCGCTCTCGGTGTGTCCACGCTCCTGGTCAGCCTGGCGCAGAAATTGTGGGGGACGGAGATGCATCCTTTCCCGACCGCTTTTGGCAGCCGGACTTACACATTCGGAAGCATCACATTCTCTGAAATCCAAATTTTGATATTGCTGCTGTCCATCTTGCTGATGCTGGGTCTGCAACTGTTCGTAACCCGGACCAAAACAGGGACGGCGATGCGGGCGACCTCGATGAGCTTGACCAACGCCGCACTGATGGGGATCAATACGAACCGGATGATCAGCCTTGCCTTCGCCATCGGCTCTTCGCTGGCAGCATGCGCCGGCATTATGGTCGGCATTTATTACAACGCGGTTTATCCGACGATGGGGTATATGGCAGGAATTAACGCATTTACGGCTGCGGTACTCGGAGGAATCGGAAACATCCCGGGCGCGATGCTGGGCGGCGTGCTGCTTGGTCTCGTCGAAACGCTCGGCGGCGCTTATATTTCGACCCAATACAAGAGCGTTATCTCATTTTCAATTTTGATCATTGTACTGCTGATCAGACCTTCGGGCATCCTTGGCAGCAAAGAGATCAACAAGGTATAGGTGATAGGTATGAACAAGAAAGCGGCCATGGCCGCCGCGGCTGTGCTGGCCATTGTCCTTCCGATTGTGCTTCAGCTGGTCAATGATTATTTGCTGCATGTTGTCATTATGATCGGTATTTTTTCCATGCTGTCCTTGAGCCTTAACGTCATTATCGGGTATGCGGGGCAGTTTGCGCTTGGGCATGCGGCCTTCTACGGGATCGGCGCGTATGCCGCTGCGCTGCTGATGCTGCATTTCCATCTGTCCTTCTGGATCGCGCTTCCCGCCTCGGCTGCCATTGCCGGGCTGTTCGGCTTCTTGCTTGGCAGTCCTGTCATCCGGCTGCGGGGGGACTATTTAGGGATCGTGACCCTCGGCTTCGGAGAAATTGTCCGGCTTATTTTTGTCGGCTGGGTCGATCTGACCCGTGGCCCGATGGGCCTGCCGGGCATTCCGGCGCCTTCGCTCTTCGGCTTTGTGTTCAGGGACAAGCTGGAGTTTTACTACTTGATTCTGCTGCTGGTGCTGATCACTTATGTTGTCATCCATAGACTGGTGCATTCGGGCGTCGGCCTCAGCCTGCTGACGGTACGCGAAGATGAAACGCTGGCTCAATCGGTCGGCATCCGTCCGAATTATTACAAGCTGCTGGCCTTTACCGTCGGGGGATTTTTCGCCGGTGCCGCCGGTGCATTTTGGGCGACCTATATTTCGTATGTCAGTCCAGATGCATTCCGGTATTTGGATTCTGTGAATATCCTTGCGATGGTCATATTAGGGGGAGCTGCAAGTCTGCCGGGCTCTGTGCTTGGTGCGGTCATTCTGGTGGCGGCACCCGAAATCTTGAGATATGTGAGCGATTATCGAATGATTCTGCTTGGCCTGGCCATCGTGCTAATGATGATATTCAAGCCTTCGGGATTCTGGGGCGAGCAATACCGGAAACGTAACTTTTACGGAAACGTGAAGAAGGTTGGGAACAAATGATGGAGAAGGTACTCGAACTGAACAACGTGTCGGTGAATTTCGGAGGCCTGACGGCTTTGAGCGACATTAACCTGGAGGTACGCCGCGGCGAGATTTTATCGATTATCGGCCCGAACGGGGCGGGAAAAACGACCCTGTTCAATCTGCTTACGGGCATCTATCGCCCGACCTCTGGCACGATTCGCTACAAGGATGCCGTGATTAACAAGCTCAAGCCCTACCGGAGAGTAGAGCTCGGTCTGGCAAGAACTTTTCAGAATACGAGACTGATCAAGAACATGACGGTGCTGGAGAACGTGCTGGTTGCCCATGCCGAGTGTAATAAAGAAGGGATGTTCTCGGCCATTTTCAAATCCCGGGCGGCACTCCAGCGCAGACGTGAGGCGATTGTGCAGGACTGTGTGGAGAAGCTGGCCATCGTCGGTCTGGAGCACAAGCTGGATATACTCGCAGGCGGTCTGCCATACGGTGAGCAGCGACTGCTTGAAATCGCCCGCGCGCTCGCGACTGGCTGCGAGGTGCTGCTGCTGGATGAGCCGGCGGCCGGAATGAACGCTGTCGAGAAGGCCGAGCTGATTCAGAAAATCAAGCGTCTGTCCAGCCAGTACAGCATCGAGATTATACTGATTGAGCATGACATGGGCCTGGTGATGGACATTTCCGATCGCATCGTTGTCCTGAATTATGGGGTGAAGATTGCGGAGGGAAGTCCGTCGCAGATTCAGAACGACCCGAATGTTATCGAGGCATATCTGGGCGGGGAGGTCGAGGAACGATGACGGAGAGACAACATGCCGGCCAGAAGGGACTAAAGATGCTGGAAATCCAGGGATTGCAGGTGAATTATGGCGTCATTCAGGCGGTGAAGCAGCTGAATCTGGATATATTCAGCGGAGAAATTGTGGCGCTGATTGGAACGAACGGTTCCGGCAAAACAACGACGCTGCGCAGCATTTCCGGCTTGATCAAACGTGCGGAGGGAAGCATCCGGTTTGAAGGACGGGACATCACCAAGCTGGAGCCCCATCGCATTGTGGAGCTGGGCATTTCCCAGGTTCCCGAGGGGCGCGGCGTGTTTCCCGATCTGACCGTGCTGGAGAATTTGCGGCTTGGCGCTTATGTTCGGCGCGACAAGGCCGAGATTGCCGCCGATATTCAAAAAATGTACGGGCTGTTTCCGCGGCTGGAGGAACGGCAGAAGCAGCTGGCCGGAACGATGAGCGGCGGCGAGCAGCAGATGCTGGCGATTGCCCGCGCATTGATGGCCAGACCGAAGCTGCTGCTGCTGGATGAGCCGTCCATGGGACTGGCTCCCCTGATCGTGAAGGAGATTTTTGCCGCCATCCGGCAAATTAACGAAGAGGGCGTGTCCGTCCTGTTGGTAGAGCAGAATGCCCGCATGGCGCTGGCAACGGCTCATCGGGGCTATGTGATGGAGACGGGCCGGATCGTCGTGCATGGCGCAGCGGCGGACTTGAGAAACAACAACGTTGTCAAATCTGTGTACTTGGGGACGACAAAACATTAAGCTTGCAACTATATAACTTAACTTTTATCAGCACCTAAGTCAGCTTGAGCCTTTGTAGGACATAAATACTCGCTATTGCTGTATGCTTTGCACAATATCCCGTTTGATCAGGCAACAAGGAGACCGACAAACTCGGAAGAAGGACATTTCTTTGCATATGGAAGCAGCTCTCCAAGATGCGAGATCAATGGCGCGCCGGGAATGAGACACGAGAATCAAAGATGAGACACGAGTATCAAAGACAGGGGCGCCAGGAGAAGTGAAAAGACAGAGCTTGGCCTGCAACCTGATCATAAGGGATAATGGTGCTAAGGCTAAGGTAGAAGGTAGAGACACCGACACACTTTTGAACCTGGGAGGTATTCATAATGGGACAACAATCGACAGACAAGCAATCCAATACGACAATTGATCATGATGAAAGTCTGGAGCCGGTAGATCCGTATACTATTATGGCGAAACTGTTTGCTCATCTCTCGAAGGCGGTTGTTGACCGCTTCGGCGAAGAGGGCAAAGACGCCATTCGCGAAGGGGTTCGCACATTCGGTGAGGAGCGGGGCAGAGATATCGCCCGGCGTGCAGCTGCGGCTGGACAGCCCAACGACATTCACAGTTACCTGCCGAACTACGATATGGGGCGCAGCGATCTGTTTGAATATGTCACAGAGTATCATCCGCTAGAGATCGAGCAGAACTTTACCCGCTGCGCGTTTGGCGACCAGTGGAAGAAGGACGGCATGGAGGAGTACGGCATTCTGTACTGTCAAATGATCGATCCGGCCATTGCGAGAGGGTACAATCCGAACTTTGAAGTGGAGCATGATAAATATTTGCTCAAGGACGGGAACTGCCATTTCAGATTTAAAATGAATGAAGCAGACAACGAGAACAATACAGACGCCGATAAGAAGGAAAAGGCCGGAGGCGAGGGCGATGATCATTAATGCCGGACGCCTGTGGAAGCGGCTGATGGAGCTTGGCGAGATCGGCGCGCAGGAGAGCGGGGGAGTCACCCGCTTTTCGTTTACCGCCGAGGAGCGTGAGGCCAAGGAACAGGTTGCACGCTATATGAAGGAAGCGGGCCTTGCCGTGCGCGAGGATGCGGCAGGCAATCTGATCGGACGGCGGGAAGGAAGCGACCCGGCAGCGCCTGTTGTGCTGACAGGATCACATATCGATACGGTGCCGTCCGGGGGCAAGTTTGACGGTCCTTTGGGCGTGCTGGCCGCCATAGAGGCGCTTCAGACGATGCAGGAGCAGGGCATCGCTACCGCACATCCGATTGAGGTGATCGCCTTCACCGATGAGGAAGGCTCCCGATTCGGGTTCGGCATGATCGGCAGCCGCGCTGTCGCCGGCACCCTGCGTCCCGAAAATTTGAGACATGCGGATGCGGACGGCATTACGATTGCCGAGGCGATGAGGTCGGCCGGCCTGGCGCCTGAGCGGGTGCAGGAGGCGGCCAGAGAGCCGGATCAGGTCAAGGCATACGTCGAGCTTCATATTGAACAGGGGGTCGTGCTGGAGAGTATCGGTCAGCCTGTCGGCCTCGTAACCGGAATTGCCGGACCGTTGTGGCAGCAGTTCACGATCAAAGGCCAGGCCGGTCACGCGGGCGCGACGCCGATGAACCTGCGCAGAGATCCGCTGCAGTCGGCAACAGAGCTCATGAGCTACATCTATACAGAGACCCGGAAATTTCCGAATGCCGTGGCCACGATTGGCAAAATTCAGACCCTGCCCGGAGGCGTCAATGTTATACCGGGGCAAGTACAGTTCTCGCTGGATTTGCGGGACGTGGAAGAGGCCGAGCGGGATATGCTGGAAGGCCGCATCCGGGATTACGCGGGCGAAGTGTGCCGAAAGCATGGCACGGAGCTCACCCTTGAGTTGCTGCAAAGAGTCGCGCCGGCTCCGAGCTCTCCGGAGGTAAAGGAAGCGATCGCTGCTGCCGGGAAGCTTGCCGGGCTGCCGGACCCTCTGCCGGAGCTGGTCAGCGGCGCCGGCCATGACGGGATGCAGTTTAGCGGCCTATGGCCGCTTGGTATGATCTTTGTGCGTTCCCGGAATGGAATCAGTCATCATCCGCAGGAGTGGAGCTCCAAGGAGGATTGCGGGCTGGGAGCCGAGGTGCTGTATCATGCTTTGCTGCTTCTCGCGAAGTAGATTCTCTATTCTGCCGTACCATCAAGACCTTTTGACCAGTCTGGCCGGAAGGTCTTTTTCAATGTTAACCGCCTTTAGCCGGCCGCAAACTCATGTACCGTCAGCAGCGAGGTGAGATCGTTGATCGGTGCGGTGATATGTTTGTTCTTGGATAATACAATCTGTGAATAAAATGGCTGCAGCTCTCCCCGAGCAACGGAGAAGCTGGATAGTGCATGCTGAATAAGCTGATCCTTGACGGCGATTTTAGGAATCAGCGCAATGCCCATGCCATAGATGACGCACTGCTTGCGCGACTGAAAGAACGAAGTTCGAGGTAATCGAGGGATCCAGCCCGCTGATTGCCAAGTATGAAGCGCTCCTGGAGCAGAACGGGATCAGCTTCGCCGGAATTGAATGTATTACCGACGCGGTAGGCAAAACCGATACGTATGACATAAACACAAACACCAATTATAATCCGGACGCCGAGTCTCTGGCTGATGTATCCGGAATGCGAGAAATCGCAAGGACTGCTTCTGCGCGTGTATGCTATTTATTCTGTAAAAGAATGAACACGGTACCCGAATTGGCCGGAGATCGCAGCTGCGGCTTCTAGCAGGTCGGCTCGAATCTCGCTCTCCTGCCCCTTGATTCGTGTGATCGAGCCCACTACACTGATCGTGCCGACGATGCGGTGTGAGGCATCCCGGATCGGAGCGGCGATACTGTAAGCGCCTGTTTCAATCTCTTCATTCTCAATTCCGAAGCCTTGCTCCCGAATTTGTTGCAGGTTGCTGAGGAGCTTTTTTTTGTCCGTAATGGTATGGTCGGTGAGCGCTGTCAGTTTGTTATTGCTCAGGAAATTTTGAAGTTCAGCCTCGGACATGTAGGCCAGGAACACTTTCCCTGAGGCAGAAGCATGGAGGGGCAGCTTATGGCCGGCTCTGGAACTGATGATGAAGTAATTGTTGGGTGATTCGACTTTATCCACGCAAAAAATCTGCTCATGCTGGTATATATATAAATGAGAGGTTTCGTGATATTTTTTTGTCAGGTCGGTTAAATAAGGATGTCCAATCTCCTTCAAATCCAGACTCTGTGATACCAGATTCGCCTTGAGCAAAAACTCCAGCCCCAGTCTGTATTTGCCATTGTCCGGATTTTTATCGATATATGAGTATGCGATTAACGTATTAATCAGGCCGTGTACCGTGCTGATGTTCAGATTCAGCTTCTGACTGATCTCCGTTAGCGACAGTTGGACGTGCAGGGAATCAAAGCAGTTGATGATATCCAGGGCGCGCTGGACGGATTGAATCATTCGAGGATTTTTTTGGCTCACAATAGGTGCCTCCTGTAAAAACAATAAATGGCTACAATACTATATTTCATTTATATTATGATCATGTCAATAGGACTTTGTTAATGTTGAATCGTTAAGCGGGATCAGTCAGATCCTGCTGACGCCAAGCGTATGGAGACATCGTTTTCGCGGTGCAATGACTTGGTTCAACCTGAGCCTAGAAGGCTTGCGCTTCACCAAATTCGTCGATGCGGATCGATTTGAATGTGGACTTAGTGGCCTATGAAATGAAATAGGACGTCGAAGAGCGCAGGAATACAAAAAAGAGCAGGCTAGCGCCGCCTTTAGGCGCAGTTTGGCAACAAGGGGTTATA
>NZ_BILV01000058.1 GCF_004000745.1 Paenibacillus barengoltzii NBRC 101215 | reverse complement strand
CGTTGGACGGGTGGTTATGATTTGACGTCATTCCCCAGCTTGCTATATATTTAGATAGCATGCTTGGTAAAAGGTGGTGAAGGGATGCTGCATGAGAGCAAAAAGCCAATCCTGATTTCTTCTTTGATGATCATCGGGAATCAGGCGAGCAAGGTCGGAGATCTCCACCTGAAGGAAATTGGATTAACCCATAGCCAAGCCAATTTGATCCTTTTTCTGGCTCACCACGCGGATCGAAAAATCCGCCAACGGGACATTGAGGTCGCTCTCAATTTAACGAACCCAACCGTGAGCGGATTGATCAAACGGCTGGAACAGAAGCAATTTATCATACGGGCGGATGATCCGGAGGATTCGCGAGCACGGATGATTTTGCTGACAGAAAAGGCCAAATTGTTGGTAGATCAGATCTTTGAACATATACATCAAACAGAAACCAAACTGCTTGAAGGGTTTACGGAGGAAGAAGCGGAGCTCGTGTCGAGCCTGCTAAGACGAATTGCAGAAAATGCGCTCAAAAATTTCTAACCCGGGGACCTGGAAGTAGATATGAATGATGGAGGGATGGCAATGGCAAAGCGCTCATCACAGTTTTGGGCGTTATTCCTGTTCTCGATTGGTGTCTTTATGGCACAGCTCGACAACGGGATTATCAGCGCGGCGCTGACAACGATTAACCGTTCTTTTGACGTGTCCGCCAACTGGGGGGCATGGGGGATTACGATTTACACGCTGGGCCTTGCGATCAGCTTGCCGATCGTGGGGAAACTGTCGGACCGATATGGCCGCAAAAAGCTGTTTATCGTGGAAATCGCCCTGTTTGGGATCGGCTCGTTGTTGGTTGCACTGAGCCCATCTTTTGGCTTTTACTTATTTGCCCGCGTCGTGCAAGCTTTAGGGGGCGGCGGGATTTTCATTATCGGCAGCTCGCATATTTTAAGTACGGTGGAGCCGGATAAACAAGCGAAATATTTAGGTTTGCTTGGGGCGATGAACGGGATTGCCGCTGTGCTCGGCCCGAATATCGGCAGCTTGCTGCTGGATTTGACGGGGAAGTGGCATGTGCTGTTCTTGATCAACGTCCCGATCGCCATCGTGCTGTTTATTTTGGGACTGCGGAAGCTGGAGGAATCGTCGGATCCGTCGCCGGGACGGCTTGACCTCATCGGTACGATCATCCTGTCGCTGGGCATCTTGTCCTTGATGCTGGGGCTGACCAATATCGACGTGGATTTTGCGGAGAGCCTGACCCGTCCAAACGTATGGGGATATTTGCTTGGCGGGGTCGTACTGATCACGATCCTGTTATTTTTCGAAGGGAAAATGGAGCGGAACCAATCCGGCGATCCGATTCTGCCGGTCCGTCTGATCAAGCAACCTCGCTACCTGATGGTTCTGCTGATCGGTACTTTGTCGGGCGGTTTGCTCGCTGCGATGATCTATATTCCGTCCTTTACCGAGCAAGTGCTTGGCATTGCGGCGGAAAACTCAGGGTATTGGATGACGCCGCTGGCGCTCGCGGCCGGAATCGGTGCAGGGTTAGGCGGGATGCTAGTCTCCAAGCGTGGCCCGGTCTTTACCGTCATCATGTCTGGACTGATTGCCGCCATTGGTTTTATGCTGTTCCCGCTATGGCTTGAGACGAGATGGCAGTTTATCATTGCCAGTGCCATTGCAGGCGTTGGGATTGGGGTAATTCTCGGAGCGCCGCTGAACATTTTGGCTACGGAAGGCTTAAAGAAGGATAAGGGGTCAGCCCTGGCTTCCTTGTCGCTGCTGCGCCAAATCGGGATGACGCTGGCTCCGGCGATCTATGCCGGATTTATCGCTCGTGCGTTTAACAATATGGGCACGTTGTTTGCTGAGAAGTTCCCGGGCATTTTGCAGCAAAATCTGGCTAACGTCACCTTGTCGGCCGAAGCCCAAGCGGAGCTTGCCCAGATCGGGCAGCACATGTCTTCAGGCGGGTCCGGAGTGTCGGAAAGCGAACTGAGCGGGATGCTTCAGGCGATCCAGGATCCTACGCTGAAGCAGGTATTGGCCGATAGCGTGGGCGAGATCACGAAGACTGCCGCTCAGACCGGATTTAGCGGATTGTATTGGACCGCCGCCATTTTAGGGATGGCCATCATCGTGGGGGCGCTGGTTCTGATTCCGTTAAGAAAAAAGGGCCCGCAAGACCTTGAGGTCACAGAAGAGACGGTATAAGCTCAAGCGAGACGGTTGAAGGCACCTGAACGGAGTTCAGGTGTCTTTTTTATGGCATATGAATCTAGCAAAAAAAGTTAAAAATTAAACATTTCACCTGCCTAACCCTGCATAAAATGAATTTGAATCGCTTACATATATTGGGTGATTACCAAATTTAGAGATTTGGAGGGTGAAGGATGGCTGCGAAAGCTGCAAAAGGTGCGAAGGCCGCGAAAGCGGCGAAAGGGAAGAGCTACACCGAGGTGTGGCATTCCGCCAAGTTCAAGACGCTGATCTCCCGCAAGAAACGGTTCATTATTCCGTCGACGGTCTTTTTTCTGCTGTTTTACTTCGCGCTCCCGATCATGACCTCGTATTCCGAGGTGCTCAATCAACCGGCGATTGGCCCGATATCCTGGGCATGGCTGTTCGCGTTCGCTCAGTTTATCATGACTTGGGCGTTGTGTATCCTGTACTCCCGGGTTGCGCGAAGGTTTGACCGGCTGGCAGATGAAATTCGGCGGGAAATGGGGGCGTAACGAACATGGCATTTACTTTATTTTGCGCAATTGTGCTATTGACGTTGGTCATCACCTATTTTGCTGCGAAAAAAACGAACAATACCAGCGAATTCTACACCGCAGGCGGCGGGCTGAAGGGTTGGCAGAATGGAACCGCCATCGCCGGCGACTACATGTCAGCTGCCTCATTTCTCGGTATTGCCGGGTCGATCGCCTTGGTTGGGTTCGACGGATTCTTTTACAGTATCGGGTTTCTTGTTGCTTATCTCGTCGTGTTGTATCTGGTGGCGGAACCGCTGCGGAATTTGGGCAAGTATACCGTTGCTGACATGATTGCGTCCCGCTTTGCGAACAAGGAAGTTCGCGGTTTTGCGGCACTGAATACGATTGCGATCTCGATCTTCTATATGATTGCACAGCTGGTTGGAGCGGGGGCGCTGATCAAGCTTCTGCTCGGGCTCGATTATGTCACATCGGTGCTGATCGTTGGGGTGCTGATGACCATCTACGTTGTGTTTGGCGGGATGCATGCCACTAGCTGGGTGCAGATCACGAAAGCGATCTTGCTGATGGGCGGCACCTTTGTGATCTCGCTGATGGTCTTGGCCAAGTTTGATTTTAGTCTGACCGGCATGTTTGAGCAGATGAAGACCGCAACGCCGCTTATGGAAAAATACTTAAATCCGGGCAACAAATACAACGTGCCGCTGGAGACGATCTCGCTGAACCTCGCGCTGGTATTGGGTACGGCGGGGCTGCCGCATATCTTGATCCGGTTCTTTACGGTGAAGGACGCCCGCACGGCTCGCAGCTCTGTGGTGTATGCGACCTGGATTATTGGGATCTTCTATGTCATGACGATTTTCCTTGGCTTCGGAGCCGCTGCGTTCGTGGGCACCGAGGAGATTACCGCCGTCGACAAAGCCGGCAATATGGCGGCTCCGCTGCTGGCGAAGGCGCTGGGCGGCGACTTCCTGTTCGCGTTTATCTCAGCGGTCGCATTTGCGACGATCCTGGCCGTGGTCACCGGCCTTGTGCTGTCTGCAGCGTCGGCGTTTGCCCACGACTTCTACGGGCAGATCGTCCGCCGCGGCAAAGCGTCGGAAGGCGAGCAGCTGCGGATGGCGCGTCGGGCTTCGATCGGCGTCTCGATTATCTCGATTCTGTTGGCTCTGTTCGCCCAGAAAATGAACGTAGCCTTCCTCGTCTCGCTGGCATTTGCCGTTGCAGCCAGCGCGAACCTGCCGATCATCCTGTTCACCGTGTTCTGGCGAAGATTTAACCGTACGGGGGCGATTTCCGGCATGCTGGTTGGCTTGTTCAGCACAATTATCCTTGTAGCGCTGAGTCCTAACGTCTGGGATCCGGAGCCGGGCAAGGCGATTCTGACCGGAACAGCTCTCTTCCCGATGACCAATCCGGGGATTATTTCCATTCCGTTGGGTTTTCTTGCAGCGTTTCTCGGCACTTTCCTGTCCCGGGAGAAGGATGAGGCGAAATACGCCGAGGTGCTGGTGAAGGCGAACACCGGAGCTTAAGCTCTGGCTAGGTTTCAACCAAACGACTCCTATGGGGTCGTTTTTTTATATGAAAAAAACAAGATAAAACCTTTAATTCGCGAAGTGAAATGAATGCGCTTACCTACTATAATTTTCTAGCAAAGGGGGTGATAGTAAAAATGTTCTTACATGAAGTTCCAAGGTAGGTGATGTCCCAGAACACGAAGCTTGACCAAGGTAAGAAGCAGGGAGCAAGAATCTTTTAGGTAGTCAAATTTATTTCTGAGGAGGAATGTTTGATGAAATTCAAAAAGAAGATGCTTACTTTACTTCTGACGGCTTCGATGAGTTTCGGTTTGTTTGGGGCAACCTCAAGTGCAGCTACGGATTATTGGCAATATTGGACGGATGGCGGTGGAACGGTGAATGCGGTAAACGGGGCCGGGGGCAACTACAGCGTGACCTGGCAAAATACCGGAAACTTCGTCGTTGGCAAAGGCTGGACCGTCGGCTCGCCTAACCGGGTGATCAACTACAATGCCGGCATCTGGGAACCTTGGGGGAACGGGTATTTAACTCTTTACGGATGGACGAGAAACGCGTTGATCGAGTATTACGTTGTGGACAGCTGGGGGACGTACCGGCCTACCGGCACTTACAAAGGTTCGGTGTACAGCGACGGAGGCACTTACGATATTTATACGACCATGCGTTATAATGCGCCTTCCATCGATGGCACGCAGACGTTCCAACAGTTCTGGAGCGTGCGGCAATCGAAACGACCTACCGGCAGCAACGTGTCCATCACCTTCAGCAATCACGTAAATGCTTGGAGAAACGTGGGCATGCACCTGGGCAGCAGCTGGTCATATCAGGTGTTGGCGACAGAAGGTTATCAGAGCAGCGGAAGATCTAACGTCACGGTGTGGTAATGGTTCATCGCTAAAGTTAGTTTCAAGGCCGCTCGGTTTGCCGCCGGCGGCCTTCACGGATCTTCAATCAAAGGGGAGCTGACCTTGAGGAAGCGATACATCTGCATGATTATATCCATCGCCATCATGATGCTAGTCTCCGCCTGCTCGCAGGCGGAAATGGGAAGGCCGGAACGGCAGAAAGACTCGTTCGTGCTCGTTCAAGGCGGGAGTGTGAAGAACACCCGGTCTAATTTTTATGGCTCGGATGTGGTGTTAGCTGATTTTTATATCGGAAAATATGAAGTAACCCAGCGAGAATGGGTCGAAGTGATGGGTGGCAATCCGTCTCAGTTCCAAGGCGACGATTTGCCGGTGGAGATGGTGAGCTGGTACGACGTGATCGAGTATTGCAATCAGCGGAGCATAAAAGAGGGCTTGAAACCTTTTTACAATATAGATAAGCAAACCGTAGACCCCCACAATCAAAGCGAATACGATCCTGTGAAATGGACGGTCACCGTCAATCCGGATGCGAACGGATACCGGCTGCCCACGGAAGCCGAGTGGGAGTATGCAGCTGGGGGCGGGCAGCTCAGCCAGAGCTATAAATACAGCGGAAGCTCGCGCCTGGATGATGTGGCCTGGTATTGGCGAAATGCCGGCGAGGAGTATCTCAGTGGGGATTGGAACTGGCCGATGATTGAAAGTAATCAAAGCCGCACCCAGCCGGTTGGCGGCAAGAAGCCGAATGAACTGGGGTTGTACGATATGTCCGGCAATGTGAGGGAATGGTGCTGGGATTGGTACGGGGACGATGTGAACCAGAACTACGACCGCGGCTCGTTTCGCGTGGTGAAAGGCGGCGGCTGGATCGGGGATGTCAGCAGCAGCGAGGTGGCGTTTCGCGGCAAGTTTGAAGCCAGCGGCTTCGGTCCGGATCAAGGGTTCCGGTTGGCGCGCAATAAGTAGTTTGGGAAGTTTGGGGTGTTTGAGGAGTTTGAGTAGTTAGGTAGATTGGTAGATTGGTAGATTGGTTGAGTTAAGCTGAGATAGGCAAGTTCGGCTGTGTAGGACAGTTGGGCTAGTCAGTAGGATAGTTTGGTTAGTTGGGGAGTTTGACTAGTAAGGCTCGTTATCGTTGGGCTAGTTCGGCTAGTCTGGCAAGGAAGCTTGGAGGGAGCTTGGCTAGATTTTGGAATTGAATCCAGCCCTTTTCACGTAGTAAGCTAAGGAGAAAGAAAGAGCCCATACGGGAGGAAGGGAGCTGGCTCCATTTATGAAGGTTGAAACGGTGATGCAGGAGCTTGAGGCACTCGGTAAGGAGCGCCTGAAGAAAATGTATATGTCCAACGGGGCACAAGAGCCGCTGTTTGGCGTTGCGACAGGAGAAATGAAGCCTTTGTTCCGGCAGATCAAGATCAATCATTCTTTGGCCGAGGAGCTGTACGCGACAGGAAATTACGATGCGATGTATTTTGCGGGGATGATTGCGGATCCGAAGGCGATGACGCATGCGGATTTTGAGCGCTGGATCGAGAAGGCGTATTTCTATATGCTGTCGGACTTCGTGGTTGCCGTCACCTTGGCGGAGGCGGATATCGCTCAGGAAGTGGCGGACAAGTGGATCGCCAGCGGGGACGAGCTGAAGATGTCGGCGGGCTGGAGCTGTTACTGCTGGCTATTGGGGAGCCGGCCGGACAGCGAGTTTGACGAAAGCAAGCTCGCCGGCATGCTGGAGACGGTGAAGAACTCGATCCACGATGCACCTGAGCGTACGAAGTCCGCGATGAATAACTTTGTGTACACCGTCGCGGTTTCCTATGTGCCGCTGCACAAACAAGCGGTGGAGACCGCCCAAGCGATTGGCCCGGTCGAGATGAAGCGAGACAAGAAGAAGAGCGCCATCCTGAACGCTTCGGAAAACATCCAAAAATCGTTGGACCGCGGTCAGCTGGGCTTTAAGCGCAAGTATGTGCGGTGCTGATGGGAGAGGGGGAGACCCGAGGGGCCGTGGGGGAACGGGTTACCCTTTTTGAAGGCGATCTGCTCACATAAAGGGGGTGATCCCTCTTAGAGGAGTGATTCCCTCTTAGAGGAGCGCTCTCCTCGTAGAGGATGTATCCTCTTTTAAAGGGGCGCTCCTTTCTTAGACGATGGATCCTCTCTCAGAGGGGGGCCTCTTGAAGAGCGGAATCCCTTCTAGAGGGACGATCCTCTTGCTAGCGGAGATCTCCTCCTTTAGCGAGATGATCCGCCCTTTTGCCCCAGGGCTTGACCGTGCTTGCACAATGTAGGGGGGATTCTATATGAAAATTCGAGTACAATGCGCCGAAACCCAGTGATTTCGCTGAAATGTACTCGAAAAATCATACAGAATCGGGCTAGCTGCGCGTGGAACCACGAAATGTATATGAAAATTCGAGTACAATGCGCCGAAACCCAGCGATTTCGCTGAAATGTACTCGAAAAATCATACAGAATCGGGCTAGATGCGTGTGGAACTGCGAAATGTACATGAAAAATCGAGTACAATGCGCCGAAACCCAGCGATTTCGGAGAAATGTACTCGAAAAATCATGTACAGTATGGGCCTGACGTGGCCGTAATCGAGCTACAACGGCTTCCCGTTCATCGTCGGCGGGGCTCCCGGCTTCATCACGGGGCCGAAGTCGTCCGCGGCAGCGGCGGGATTGCCGTCTTGGTTCCAGGCGTCTTTCATCATGAAGGCGCCTTTTCGGCCTTCGTCGGTGGAGTCCTTCGCTTTGGCTCGTTCCAGTTGCTGCTGGGTGTAGTCCTCTTTTTTACTCATCTGACGCACCTCCTATACTATGTGTGGTTACTTAGTATTCCCAAAGTTCCTTTCCGCAAAAAAAAGAAAACCCGCCAAAGCTCAACCTCCTTGGAGTTCAAGCCTTGACGAGTCCTATCTCAGGATCGTTCTACTTATTGCGCCTTCACGAACTCGGCCGCCTTCACGCCGGCCTGACGTCCGAAGATGATAATATCGGCTACGGAGTTGCCGCCGATCCGGTTATCCCCGTGCAACCCGCCGGTCACTTCGCCAGCGGCGAACAGCCCTGGGATCGGGTTGCCATCCTTGTTCAACACTTCCGTGTTGGTGTTGATTTTTACGCCGCCCATGGTGTAGTGGATGCCGGGAGCGATTTTGATGGCATAGTACGGTGCGCCGGACAAATCGTAATCCATCCCGGTAGTTCTGCCAAATTCGGCGTCATTTTTACCTTGTACAGCTGCGTTCCAGGTTTCCAATGTCTTCGCCAATGCATCTTCCGGTACGCCCATAGCTTCAGCCAAAGCTTCAATCGTGTCACCTTGGATCACAAAGCCCATCTTTTCATATTGTTGAATCGCTTTAGCCCGGGATTTTACGCCGGAATCAAAAACAAGGTAGGCTGATTTCTCAGGCAGGGCATTGATCGCAGCCGTCACCTTATCACGTGTATCCATTTCATTATAGAAACGTACGCCTTCGCTGGAAACTAGGATCGCACCTTCACCGCGCACGGCCTCGCCGATCAGATAGGATTTCTCCTGTTGAACGGTTGGGTGAACTTGGATCTGATCCATATCCACGGTAACGCCGCCCAACTTCTCAATCATCGTAATGCCATCACCGGTGCTGCCAACTTGGTTGGTCGTGACATATCCCTTTAAGTCCGGTCTAAACTGGGTGATCATTTCCGGATTCGCCCCGTAACCGCCGGTTGCGACGATGACAGCTTTGGCGGTAATCGTTTTTTCCTCGGTATCGTTCAAAACGACCTTCACGCCGCTCACTTTCCCGTCTTGCTGAGTAATCTCCTTGACGTTGGCGTTGACAAACAGCGGAATGCCTTGTTCTTCAACGTTTCGTACCAGGCCATCCACCAGGTATTGTCCCACGGCGGAGCCGTCTTCCGGACGGTGGGTGCGTTTTTCGCTCATGCCGCCGGTAATCGTCAGGTTATTCAAGCGGATGCCAATGGCATCAAGCCAATCGATCGCTTCGGCGGAATGGTCAACGAAGTAACGAAGCAGTTCGGTATCATTCGTATTATGGCCGCCTTTGAGTGTCTCTTCATAGAATTTGTCGTTGCTGTCTTCAATGCCTTGTTCCTTTTGGAATTTCGTTTCTGAGGCGTTCATGCCCGAGGACGATTTCGTTGTATTGCCCCCAGCCACCGGCATTTTCTCAAAAATCACCGGGTTCATGCCGCTCGCTTTCGCTTCCAGTGCCGCGGTCATGCCAGCACCGCCTGCGCCGATGATAATGATATCGTAGCTATCCTTCAACTGATCGTGAGGGGTATAGCTTTTTTCGGATGCGCCGGCTACGGCTTCGGCTTCGCTTTCCTTAGCCTTATCCGTCTGACCGCCCGCCTGCGTCTGGTTCTGATTTTGAGCCTGGTTCTGAGGCTCGTTCCCATTGTTGCCGCATCCCGTGATGACCAGCATCAAGGATAAGACGAGAATGAGTGCTGCTGTTACTTTCTTGTGCATGATAAACCCTCCACTTTTGTCTTTATAGGGACGCTGTTTCTCTTTCGTTCCCCTTGGGAGAGGATAACATAAGGGCTCGTCATAGTAAGTGAAACATTTCACAAATAAGCAGGCGATCAAACAACAAGTTTTGATCTTCGAGGGCGCCAACAAAAAACGAAAAGGCAACTCCACCAACCCCAATAGCTTGGCGGAATTGCCTTTATTTTGGCATGCTCTACACAGCTTCCATCTTCTGCGCGGTATACAAGCGGTAGTACAGACCGCGTTTGGCCATCAGCTCGTCATGCGAGCCGGATTCGGCAATCCCCTTGTCGGAGACGTACATGATGCGGTCGCAGTTCTTCACCGTCGACAGCCGGTGCGCGATGATAAATGAGGTGCGTCCCTTGAGCAGCTCGTTTAGGCCTTGCTGGAGCAGACGCTCTGTCTTGGCGTCGATCGAAGAGGTCGCTTCGTCCAGAATCAGAATACGCGGATCGGCCAGCAGCGTCCGGGCGAACGAGATGAGCTGCCGCTGTCCTTGGGACAGCTTCGAGCCGCGCTCATTCACTTCCGTGTAGTACCCTTGCTCAAACTCGCGGATGAACTCGTCAGCGCAGACTGTTTTGGCCGCGGCAATGACTTCCTCTTCGGTGGCGTCCAGCTTCCCATAGCGGATATTATCCATGATCGTACCCGAGAAAATAAAGCTGTCCTGCAGCATAATCCCCATCTGGCTGCGCAGCGACTTCAACGTCACCTGCGAGATGTCGTGACCATCGATCAGAATCGCGCCTTCGCTTACATTGTAGAAGCGCGAGATCAGGTTCACGACCGTGGTTTTGCCCGCACCCGTCGGTCCGACGAGGGCGATGCTTTCCCCGGCTTTGACCTCAAAGTTCAGGTGCTCCAGAATGTTCAAGCCGGGATCGTAAGCAAACGTAACGTCTTTGAATTGGACGTTGCCCTGTACCGGCGGCAATGCCTTCGCCCCCGGAACGTCGCTGACTGTCACCGGTTCATCCAGCGTTTCGAAGATCCGTTCCAGGTACGCTACGGCGTTAATAAAGTTGTTGTACAGCTGTGACAAGTTCAGGATCGGCTGCCAGAAGCGGGCTGCGTAGTTACTCATCGCAAGGATGACCCCGAAGGTCACGCCTTGCGGCCCCATCGCAAGCAAGCCAACCATATAGATCAATGTCGTGACGATCGTCGCCAGGTTATCCACGGAGAACGGGATCAGCGCGTTGTAGCGCAGCGCCCGCATCCATTCCTTGCGGTAGTTGCCGGCGAGGCGAGTGAAGATGCCTTCGTTATGCTTCTCGCGGGAGAAAATTTGCGTCACGCCAATCCCGCTGATACTCTCCTGCAAATAGGCGTTCATGTTAGAGCTTTTGTTAGATACAGCCTGCCATGCCCGGCGCTGCCGGGTTTTGATCAGCAGCATGACGCCGAGGAACACCGGCAATCCGGCCAAGGTGACGAACGACAACCGAACATCCACCGCGAACATAAACACCGCGATAAAGATCAAGTTGACGATCTCCAAAATAAAGTTGATGATCCCGTTGGACAACACGTCGGATACCGCATTGACGTAGTTAACGACGCGGATCAGGATTTTCCCTTGGGGACGGTCGTCGTAATATTTGAACGGCAGCTGCTGCAGATGCTTAAACAGATCCGTTCGGATATCGAAGATGATATCCTGGCCAACCCGGGTCATGATCCGGGAGCGGATTGTCGCCAGCTCAACGCTGACCACGATCGTGAGCAGCATCAGCGCAGACCATCCGACCAGCGCGCCAAACGCTTTTTGCGGAATCGTCACGTCAACGACATGCTGGATAATGAGCGGCGCGGACAGCGCGATCGCCGCAGACAAGGCGCTCAGCACGAACGCGATGATCATCGGCTTTTGCTGCTTCCGGATGTACACCATGGCACGTCTGAAGTGTTTTATATCAAAAGGAGACTCTAGATTCTCATCCACATCGAACTTATTTCTAGCCATGGCTACTCACCGTCCTTCCGATCCCTTCATTTTGAAGCATAAATACATCGTAATAATAGCCGCGCTTCGCGAGCAATTCGGCATGGGTGCCTTCCTCAATCAGCCGTCCGCCGTCCAGAATCAGAATACGGTCTGCTTCGGCCGTGGTCGACACACGCTGAGCAATGATCAGCTTCGTGCACGGGAAGTTCAGCTCGCGCAAGCTCTTCTGGATATGCTCCTCGGTCTCTAAGTCCACCGCGGATGTAGTATCGTCGAGGATCAGAATCGGCCGGCGTACCGCCAGCGCCCGAGCCAGCGCGATCCGCTGCTTCTGCCCGCCGGATAATCCAACGCCGCGCTCCCCAACGATGGTGTCATATCCTTCCGGCATTTTCGTAATAAAATCATGCGCCGCCGCAAGTTTGGCATACTCTCTCGTTTGATCCTCCGGCAGCTCGGGATCGCCGTAAGCGATGTTTCCGTCGATCGTATCGGAGAACAGCAGCACGTCCTGGGTCGCGATGCCGATGTTGCTGCGGAGCTCATCAAGCTCCAGTTCGCGGACGTCCACGCCGTCAACCAACACTTGCCCATCGGATACGTCGTAAAAGCGCGGGATCAGGTTCACGAGCGACGTTTTGCCTGAACCGGTTGAGCCCATAATGGCGATCGTTTCTCCCGGATTCACCGAGAAGCTGATATCGTGAAGCACTTCGTTGCTGTCATATTTGAAGCTGACGTGCTTGAATTCGATGCGTCCTTCGTAACGGCGCTTATCGATTGCGTTGTGCTCGTTGACGATTTTGGGTTTGGCGTAATAAATTTCTACAATCTTACTCAAGCTGGCGAAGAAACGTTGGATATCGTTAATGATAATGCCGATGTTGCGCATCGGGTTGGACACGGCCCAGATCAGTGCGGAGAACGCGGAAAATTCCCCGAACGTAATCCTTCCCTGCATGACAAAATATCCACCGGCCAGCATCAAGATCACGTTAAACGCTTGGGCGAACGTCTCCAGGTACGGGAAGTAGTCCAGCCACACGAGCGCTGCTTTCTTGTTCGCTTCAGAGAAGTGAACGTTCTTATCGGTAAATTTCTCAATTTCAAATTCTTCACGAGCAAAGGCTTTAACGACGCGGTTCCCCGAGATGTTCTCTTGGGTGATCGTATTCAGTTGGGACAACCGCTCGCGCAGATCTACGTACATCGGACGGACCTTTTTCGCGAAGATGTAAGCCACGACGAAGATGGGAGGCGCCAAAACCAGCAGCCACAGCGTCAACACGGCATCAATGGTAAAAAAATAAGCGACGGCCGCAATAAAGATCGTCAGCGATTCAATAATCGTCTTGATGATCCACGCCATCGAGTGCCGCACCATGTCCAAGTCCCCGGTCATCTTGGTCATCAGGTCCCCGGTCCGGTTATGGTCGTAGTATTCCATATCTTGGCCTTGGATTTTGTTGTACAGATAGATGCGGACTTTGTACAACATATTTTGCGAAGCCTGCTCATATTGCATCGTCGTCAAATAAGCTAGCCCCGTCCGCAGCAGCGAGAACCCAATCATCCCCAAGCAGAGCATGATCAGCAGTCCCCGTTGCTCCGTTAAATTTTGCATTGCATTTTCACCTGTGATAAACGTGTCAACAATCTGCTGGCCGATGTACGGATTGATAATCATGAGCGAGGAGCCCACGACGGAAAGCACCAGCGCGGTGATATACCTGGCCTGGTTGCCTTCCAAATTCTGCCACAGCCATTTGAGTTCAAACAATTCTGATCACCCGTTTCTGTTTGTTGTTGCAAGCTGTTAAAAGCAATCTTCATTTTCGCAAATCATCGTGATTATACCACAACCGTTCACAGGTAAAACCCGCATATTCCAGCGTGTTGTCACGTAGGTTTGCGTTTTCGTGATGGGATCGCCTCTTTGCTTTTATTTCGGTAAATTCTTTAGAATATGAAGTGAATTGCTCCAATTTTGCAGGTCGATACGAAAAAAATTTGAAGGAGGGATCGCCATGGTCGAAAATTTCGTGATCGTACCGCTAACCGCTGAAGATCGAGAGCAAGCCTGCCGCGTATTCGAGCAGACGATTCCGGAGGCGTTTGCCGCGGAAGGGCTCGGACATTTAATAGAAGATATCCGCGAAGAAGTGGATGGAAAAAGAAAGCTGGTGAACGCCGCCCTTGGGGCTGCATCCAGCTCTGATCCGCATGGGGAAGGGAAAACAGCGGGGGAGAGCCCCGTCCTATTTCTCGTTGCGAAGATCGGGCGGGAGGTGGTGGGGACGATTTCCTTTGGCCCTTGCGGGAAGGAAACCAGGGATTGCACCCAGCACGCGTTGGATGAGGTTGGCGAGATGGGAAGCTTGTACGTGCTGCCCGCCAATCAAGGACAAGGCATCGGGGCGGCGTTGATCGAGGCGATGGCGAAGGCGCTGCAAGAGCGGGGGATCGAGCGGTTCTGTCTCGACAGCGGCTATAAGCGGGCGCAGCAGAAGTGGCTGCGTAAGTTCGGCGAACCTTATGTCGTGGCTAAGGACTACTGGGGGCCGGGGCAGGATCATATGGTTTGGTTGTGTCAGGTGAGGGATTACGCAGTGCGCAGGTAAGTAGTGGCATCTGCCCCCATTCATGAGGTACAGTGAGGAGGAAATAACGCCGCAACAGGGCCTTATCCGAAGGCCCTGTGGGAAGGAGAACATTCAAACGGTCGACAACGTGCACGCATTTGAACCGTTCCGGCCTCAACTCTCCATTTGCCGGGTTACCTGTGAAGTGTTATATTGGTAGGATTGGTGGAACGAGCTTCAAGCCTTGGGCACTTCCTGCCAAAATTAGTGTTCCGGCAGTAAGGCCGGCAAGGAGTTATTTATGCAATTTAAAGAACTGAACCTGATCCCATCGATCTTAAAAGCGTTGGAACAGGAAAACTATACGACACCTACGCCCATTCAACAACAAGCGATTCCTCCGATTCTGGGCGGCCAAGACTTATTGGGTTGCGCGCAGACCGGTACGGGGAAAACCGCAGCATTTGCCATCCCCACCCTGCAGTTGCTGCATAAGGATGGCGCCCCGCGCGCAGGCCGACGGAACATCCGCGCGCTTGTGATTACGCCAACCCGCGAGCTGGCGCTGCAGATTTACGAGAATTTTTGCGCCTACGGCAAGTACCTGCCTCTGAAATGTGCAGTTATCTTTGGCGGCGTGTCGCAGAAACCGCAGGAGACTGCACTGCAGAAAGGCGTAGATATTCTGGTAGCCACGCCGGGAAGGCTGAACGATCTCATGCAGCAGAAGCTGATTGATCTGAAGGACGTGGAGCTTCTGATTTTGGATGAAGCGGACCGCATGCTGGACATGGGCTTTATCCATGACGTGAAGAAGATCATCGCCAAGACGCCGTCCCAACGGCAAACCTTGCTCTTCTCTGCCACGATGCCCGGCGCGATCGCGCAAATGGCTAATTCCATCTTGAGAAATCCCGTCAAGGTGGAGATTACACCGGTTTCCTCAACGGTGGACACCATCGGGCAGTATCTGTATTACGTGGACAAGGGCAACAAGAGGGATCTGCTGATTCATCTTTTGAAAGACCCGTCCATCGAATCCGCCATCGTCTTTACGCGGACCAAGCATGGGGCGGACCGGTTGGTGCGCCACTTAACGAAGGCGCAGGTCAGCGCCAAAGCCATCCATGGCGACAAATCGCAAGGCGCTAGGCAGACGGCTTTGCAAGATTTCAAGAATCGCACCTTGCGCGTCCTGGTTGCTACCGATATTGCGGCACGGGGCATCGACATCGACGAGTTGTCCCACGTCATCAACTATGAGCTGCCGAATATTCCCGAAACATACGTCCACCGGATCGGGCGGACCGGCCGGGCCGGACAAAGCGGCGTCGCCATTTCGTTCTGCGATTTTGACGAGAAGCCGTACCTGGCCGATATCGAGAAATTGATCGGAAAGCGGATCCCTGTCATTAAGGAGCACCCTTATCCGATGCAGCAGACCGCCCCAGCTCCAAAGCCGGTGCAGCCGGCAAGGGAGTCCAAGAAGCGCACGGAATCCTTGAACACCAAACGTGTAAGACAATCCCGCTAAATGAAGAAGGAGTTGCACCTCCCATCTTGATGATGGTACAGGGCAACTCCTATTCTTGTAGGTCTTCCTAAGGCTCATTCCCCGCCCGACAACAACTTCAGCAGCTTCTGCGGAATGTTGAACTTCTGGTTGTCGATGAGCAACTGGAACTCTTCGGAGGCTTCGACTTGGTGAGCGTGCTTGATTTCCTCCATTTCCTGCTGCAGCTGTTCCATTTTCAAGTCCAGCTCGTAGGCGGTGTCGGCGGCGTTCTTGAGATCCTGGAGCAGACGATCCGGTACGGACTCGTTGTATTTATAGAAAATTTTGTGCTCCAGACTGGCCCAGAAATCCATGGCAATGGTGCGGATCTGAATTTCGACACACACCATTTCCTCGCCGTCTGACATGAACACCGGCACTTCGACCAGCATGTGCAGGCTTTTGTATCCGTTCGGCTTGGGGTTCTTGATGTAATCTTTGATCGTAAGGATCTTCAGGTCCTTCTGCGCCTGCAGCATTTCGCTGATCCGGTAAATGTCCGAGATAAACGAACAGGTGATGCGAATGCCGGCGATGTCGCGGATACTGCGCTTGATATCCTCTAAGGAGGAAGCGCCGCCTTTGCGGTACAGCTTCTTCATGATGCTTTCCGGAGATTTGATTCTAGACTTCGTATGCTCGATCGGATTGTAGTCGTGGAGAAGCTGAAACTCCTCCTGCAAAATTTCGATTTTTGTCTCCACCTCGTGGAGAGCAAATTTGTACATCATCATAAATCGGGTCAACGACTTCTGCATGGCCTTCATTTGCTCTAAGGGGTTCACAAAAGATTGATTTATCATTAGGGGCTCCATCCTTTAACATTGTTCATCACATGATTTCCATTTCCATTATAGCTTAGGAGACAGGCCAGATGCCAGAAAGGGGGATATCATGAGCGAACGCCCCTGATTGATTGTACTTACGAGGTTTGCAGCAGGGGCAACGCGTCCGTCAATTGGATCTTATACGATTTGACCAGGGTCTCCCCATTGGTCGTATCAGCTTCGTAAGCCCGTTCGAATCCGAGGCTCTCATACAGCTTCACCGCAGCGGCCATCATGTCCGACGTATGTAGGTACAGCGTGCGGGCGCCCAGCTCCAGGGATCGGCGGGCGGCCTCACGAATAAGCTGCTTTGCAATTCCGCGTCTGCGGGCATAGGGGGATACGGCGAGCAGCCGGATGATGGGGGATTGGATGCCTAGGTCCGATCTCCCATAGGCCGCTTCCGAGTTCAGGAACAGCTGCACGCTGCCCACGATGTCTCCGTTAAGCTCGGCGACAAGGCGGGCATAAGGGCCGTTGCCGTAGACAGAGCTTCGGATGTTCTCGCGATATTCCTCCCACCGCTCACGGGGCATATCAAACGCATATTGCCGGTAAGCTTCCAGCATCACCTTGGCAATTTGTTCCCGTTCATCCTCCCGGGCATCCCGGATTAACACTTCCTGCTCTAAACGGCTCATCTCTCCAACACTCCTTATCGAAGTAATTCATTTAACATCCCAATCAGGTGAAGTGAAATCAGTATAGACTAAATACCGACTAACCGCATCGGAATATAAAAATATTTACACAGACATTAAAAAATTCTATATCGAACGATTGACAAAAAGTGGCGGGCTCCCTAAGATTAAGGATAATTTCAATAAAACCGCCTATGTAGATTGGTATAGTAAGAAATATAGAGTAATTAGGGGAGGGATCTTTTTGAACATCGATCATATTGAGGCGTTTGTATACATCAATCACTACGGCAGCTTCAACAAAGCGGCGGAGGTGTTATTTCTTTCGCAGCCGACGGTGACCGCGCGGATTCAATCGCTGGAGCGGGAGCTGGATTGCCGATTGTTCGATCGCTTGGGGAAACAAATCCAGCTGACGGAGAAGGGAAAACAATTTCTGCCTTATGCCCAGCAAATCCTCCAGATCTACCAAAAGGGAAAACATCATCTCCATTCCCGGTCGGGTACCCCTGAGGAGCTTCGGATTGGCAGCACCGTTTCCGTGTCCAACTATTTAATGCCGCACCTGCTCGTGCTTCTGCATCAACGCTTTCCGCTGATCAACTTCAAGGTGACAACCGGTCCGACTGACGTTCTGGCAGGCAAGCTGGCGGCCAAGGAAATCGATGTGGCATTTGCACGCAAGCAGATGAGTCCGTCGTTCCAATCCTATCCTTTCTATGATGATCCGATCCGGCTATACGTGTATAAGGATCACCCGCTTGCCGCTGCCGGAAGTGCATCCATCCGCGACATCCGGCGGGAACCGCTGGTGTTCTTCGAATGCGGCTCCCTCGACTGGATGCGAATTCACCGCGCGTTCGAAAGCCTGGAGCAGCCGCCAAACATCGTGTTTCAAGTCGATAATGCCGAGACTGCGAAGAAGCTTGTGATCAGCCGGGCCGGCATCTGCTTTCTCCCTGGGTTGTCCGCCAGACAAGAAGTGCAGGAGGGAATCCTCGTGCCGGTAGACATCCTTGAGACGGCAGGCGTTTCTTTACAAACCCACCTTATCTCCCTCAGCGGTGAAAACAACGTGTTTTTGGACGCTTTGTTAGAGCTAGGCGCTTCTCCTATCGACGATTTGCATGTACCCATAGAAAAACTCGATTAGACGTGTAACAAAAATCACAGTAAAGTAGTGTCAACATAATCCTGACTAAACTTATAGGGATTGTAAAACAAAGATCACCGTGAATAAGGAAGGGGTTAGAGACATGAAGAGATGGTTAAGTGCAGCGGCCGTACTGGTGTTAGCGGGGGCGCTGGCAGGATGCGGAGCGGGAGCGTCCGGCGGGACGGAAGCGAAGGATACGGCGGCGAGTGCGGACACGGGGGAAGTGAAGAAAATCATCGTAGGGACGGGCACAGGCTTTCCGAAAGTATGCTTTATCGACGAGAACGGGAAATTAACCGGATTTGACGTTGAGCTGGTCCGCGAGATCGATCAGCGTCTTGAGGAATATGAATTCGAGTTCCATACCCAGGAGTTTTCCAACCTGCTGCTGAGCTTGGAGACGAAGAAGATCGATTTTGTCGCTCATGAGATGGAGAAGAACCCGGAGCGGTCCGAGAAATACCTGTTTAACAAAGAGCCCTACGCGCACTGGAGAAATAAGATCATCGTCGCGAAAGACAACAATACGATTCATTCCTTGGATGATTTGAAGGGGAAGAAGGTGTTGACCTCACCAACCAGCGCGCAGGCACAAATTTTGGAGAACTACAACAAGGAAAATAACAATGCTATCGAGATCGTGTACCAGAGCGGTGCAGCCAACGATACGGTCAGCCAAATCACTTCCGGCCGCGTCGAAGCCACATTGGGAGCGGACTTCTCGCTGTCGCTGATCGATCCCCAAGGCAAGCTGAAGACGACCGGGGAGGAGCTGTCACAAGCCGATATTCTCTTCGTCTTCCGCAAAGACGATCCGGAGGGACAGAAGCTGGCGGATGCGATCGACGGGGTCATCAAGGAATTGAAGGCGGATGGAACCTTAAGCAAGCTGAGCAAGGAATGGCTGGGAGAAGACTTCACTAGCTAATCAACAAGGCGGGAAAGGAGGGAGATTTTCATGGGGGCACCGTTTGATTTTTCTTTCGTGATCAGCGCCTTTTCGAAGCTGTGGTCGACGCTGGGCGTCACCTTGCTGATTGTGGGCGGGTCGCTGCTGACGGGAATGATCGTCGGGTTTGTGATCGCGTTCCCCCGGCTGTATCGGATTCCGGTGTTGCAGCAGTTTTCGAAGGTATATGTCTCTTTTTTCAGAGGGACGCCGATCTTGATCCAATTGTTCCTGTTCTACTATGGCTTGCCGGAGCTGTTGAAGCTGGTCCACCTGGATATCTCCCGAGCGCCCGTGTTGTTCTTCGTCATTTTGACCTACGGCCTGCATACCGGAGCCTTTATGTCGGAGATGATCCGCGCTTCGGTGACGGCCGTGGATCGGGGACAGGTCGAAGCAGCCTATGCGATCGGGATGAAGGGGCATCAAGCATTCACCCGAATTGTATTGCCGCAAGCGTTGGCGGTGGCGGTGCCGGTCTTCTCCAATATGGTGATTGCCTTGTTGAAGGATACTTCGCTGGCGTTTACCCTTGGCGTCATGGAACTCACCGGCAAAGCCCAGACGCTTGGCGCGCTTACTCAGCATTTTATTGAAGCGTATTTGGCTCTGGCGTTCATCTATTTGGTCGTGAGCTTCACATTAGAGAAGCTGCTGCGGGCCGCCGAACGGCGTTTGCTGAAGCATGAGCAGCCGGATGGAGCGGAGAGAAGGAGATTTCGGATCGAGCGGAAGCCGTCGCTGAGAGGCATGTTTGTTGGGCTCGGCGCAGAAAAAGGAGGCGCAAAACTATGAAAATCGACCCTTCGTTTATCTGGACGGCCTTCGTTCAGCTGTTATCGGCGATTCCCACCACCTTAATGATCACTGCCGTGTCCGTCTCGGTTGGCTTTGTCATTGGCGTGATCACCGCGCTGTTCCGGCTGTATCGGGTTCCTGTGCTGGGGCAAATCTCCACCGCTTATGTCACCTTTATTCGCGGAACGCCCATGCTGACGCACTTATTGCTGATTTACTTCGGGTTGCCGGTCATTATTGACGGCTTATCGGAGGGGTTCGGCTGGGGCTTTAAGTCCGCCTCCATTCCGATGATTGCTTTTGCCTATATTTCCTTTTCTATCACGGCCGGGGCTTATATGTCCGAGGTCGTCCGCTCGGGGCTGCTGGCGGTGAACCGCGGGCAGCTCGAAGCAGCCTATTCCATCGGGATGACGACGTTTCAGGCGCTGCGGCGGATCGTGTTCCCCCAGGCGCTGGCGTTCAGCCTGCCGAACCTGTCCAACTCGGCGATCGGGATGCTGCACGGGTCGACGCTGGCTTTTACCGTATCCGTCGTGGATATTAACGCGAAAGCGCAAATCGTTGCCTCGACCAACTGGAAGTTTTTTGAGGCCTATGTTGCAGCGGCGTTGATTTTCTGGGGGCTGACCGTCCTGATCGAACGGCTCACGGCGCGGCTCGAGAAACGAATCCAACTTTACAATCGGGGGGGAGTGGCATGATTCAGCTTCGTCAATTATCCAAGTCTTTTGGGCGCCAGCAGGTCTTAAAATCGATTGATCTGACGGTGAACCAAGGCGATGTCGTAGTCATTCTGGGACCAAGCGGCTCCGGCAAAACGACGCTGCTGCGATGCATCAACTATCTGGAGAAGCCCAGCGGCGGCGAGATTGCCATCGGCGATTACCGGGTGAACTGCAGCCGCGCGACCAAGAAAGACATTCATACCCTCCGGCAAAAGACGGCGATGGTGTTTCAGCAATATAACTTGTTTCGGCACAAGACGGCGCTGGAGAACGTGATGGAAGGCTTGGTGATCGTCAAAAAAATACCCAAGGAAGAAGCCAAAGCCCGCAGCATCGCTTTGCTGGAGAAGGTGGGGCTGGCCGGTAAGCTGGACGCTTATCCAAGCCAGCTGTCCGGAGGCCAGCAGCAGCGGGTGGGCATTGCCCGAGCACTGGCGCTTGAGCCGGAGGTTATTTTATTTGACGAACCTACGTCGGCGCTGGACCCGGAGCTGGTTGGCGAAGTGCTGGAGGTCATTCGCAAGATTGCCAAGGAAGGGATCACGATGATCGTCGTGACCCATGAGATGGGGTTTGCCCGGGATGTGGCCAACCACGCCGTATTTATGGACGGCGGCGTCATCGTGGAAGAAGGGAGCCCGGCGGAGTTGCTGTATCATCCGCGTGAAGAGCGGACGAAGCAGTTTCTGAAACGGATTACCCCTGAGCCGAGCTATAGCATTTAAGCATTTAGGATTTAGGAGGCGAAAGAGAGATGGGACTCACGATTAGCGTGTTGGATCAAAGCCCGGTTTACCCGGGGGAGAGTGCGGAGCAGGCGTTTAAGCATACCGTATCGCTGGCCCGCAAATCCGAGGAGCTGGGGTTCCGGCGGTTTTGGGTGTCTGAGCATCATGATTCGGAGCAGGTGGCCGGTTCCTCGCCCGAGGTGCTGATTTCCTACCTTCTGGCGAAAACGAGCACGATCCGGATCGGCTCCGGCGGCGTGATGCTCCAGCATTACAGCCCGTATAAGGTGGCGGAAAATTTCAACGTGCTGGCTTCTCTGGCGCCGGGGCGGGTCGACCTTGGCGTTGGCCGGGCTCCAGGAGGTTTGCCGAAGAGCACGCAGGCTTTGCAGCAAGGCGTAAGGGAATCGGCGACCTTGACAGACAAAATCGTGGAGCTGCGCAAATACGTGCAGAACCGCCTGGAGGCGGACCATCCGCTGGCCGGATTGCGCGCGGCCCCGCTCCCGGCGGAGGCTCCTGAGCTCTACGTGCTTGGGGCGAGCGTGGATAGTGCGCAAATCGCTGCAGGACTAGGCTTGCCTTATGTGTTTTCCTTGTTTATTAACGGGGATCCGGCGATTGCGCTCAAGGCGATCCAAACCTACCGGGAGAGATTTGAGGCGTCCCACGGTACCGAGCCTCAAGTCATCCTGGCGTTGTCCGTCATCGTCGCCGAATCTGAAGCGGAAGCCGCCGAGCTTGCCGGCAATCAGAAGGTTGTGAAGGTGCGGCTCGCCAGCGGCAAATTGGTGACGCTTGGCACACGGGAGCAAGCGGAAGAGTTCGGCCGTCAGGCCGGAGAGCCCTATACGATCGAGGAGCAGGAGCCTTGGATTGTTAAAGGGACCAAGGCAACGGTCCGGGAGCAGCTGTTCGCGCTGCAGAAGGACACCGGCATCGAGGAAGTGATTGTCACCAGCAATATCACGCCTTTCGAGAAGCGAGTCCGCTCCTTTGAGCTGCTTCGCGAAGCATTAGTCGAAGTGACGGTGGAGGCGTAACATGTCTAACGATACTTATACGACTCAAGAGTTGTCCGGTACAGCGGCAGAGCGGTTCGTAGAGATTCGCCGGGAGTTGCACCGGTACCCGGAACTGTCAAACGAAGAGTTCGAGACGACCCGTCAAATTCGCGGCTGGCTGGAGGAAGCGGGCATCCGGATCCTGGACATTCCGCTGACAACGGGGCTGGTAGCCGAGGTTGGCGGGCTCCAGGGCGGGCCGGTCATCGCGCTTCGGGCGGATATCGACGCACTGCCGATTCAGGAGGAGACGGGACTCCCGTTTGCTTCGGCGAATCCCGGCAAGATGCACGCCTGCGGGCATGATTTCCATACTGCCGCCCTGATCGGTACGGCGTATGCGTTGAAAGCGCGGGAGGCAGAGCTGAAGGGCACGGTCCGGCTGATCTTCCAGCCAGCCGAAGAGAAGGCCAAAGGCGCGCGGCAAGTCATCGCCAGCGGGGCGCTCGATGGGGTGCAGGCGATCTTCGGCATGCACAATAAGCCCGATCTTCCCGTCGGGACGATCGGGATCAAGAGCGGCGCGCTTATGGCCGCCGCCGATGGCTTTGTTGTAGAGGTCGCGGGACGGGGGACCCACGCCGCCGTGCCGGAAGCCGGCAACGACCCGATCGTCACCGCCGCGCATCTCGTGACGGTGCTGCAATCGATTATCAGCCGGAACGTCGGCTCCCTGGAGAGTGCCGTCATCAGCGTCACGAAGCTCCACAGCGGCACGGCATGGAACGTCGTCCCTGAAACAGCGCTGCTGGAGGGCACGATCCGCACCTTTGATGAAGAGGTGCGGCGGCGGGTGCTACAGCGCTTCGAAGAGGTGGTTCAAGGAGTGGCGGCTGCATTTGGCACGACAGCTTCCGTCCGCTGGATCGAAGGGCCGCCGCCCGTGCTGAACGATCCCAAGCTGGCGGAGCTTGGGCTGGCGGCCGCAGAGGCGGCGGGGTATCAGGGCATCATGCCGGTTCCGTCGCCGGCAGGAGAGGATTTTTCGTGGTATCAACGGGAAGTTCCGGGGCTCTTCGTCTTTATGGGGACGGATGGGCCGCAGGAATGGCATCATCCAGCCTTTGATCTTGACGAGCGGGCGATTCCGGTAAGCATCGGCTTCTTCACGAAGCTGGCGGAGCTGGCATTGGAGGAGCTGGCACGGGATAACCGCCGGAAGGAAGGCGCGTCCCGATGAGCACGCCCGCCGTTTATGACGTCATCGTCGTTGGCGCAGGCTCCATGGGGATGAGCGCCGGGTACTATTTGGCCCGTAAGGGGCTGCGAACGCTGCTGATCGATGCATTTGATCCGCCGCACCGGGAAGGCAGCCATCACGGCGAACCCCGGCTGATCCGGCATGCTTACAGCGGAGATCCCGTGTATACGGAATTGGCGGTTCGCGCCCACCGCTTATGGAATGAAGTGGAGGAGCTGACCGGAACTCGGCTGCTGGAGCCGTCCGGCGTGCTGAATATCGCGGATCGCACCATCTATTCCTTTAAGGAGCGAATTGCGCAATCGGAGGCGCTGGGCGTCCGTACGGAATGGCTGGATGCGGCAGAAATCCGCGCCCGCTGGCCAGAGCTGACGATCCCGGATTCGTTTGAGGCGATGTATGAGCCGGACGCCGGGTACTTGTACAGCGAGCGATGTGTGGAGGCGTATCGCAAGCTGGCGTTGGCGCAAGGCGCGGAGCTGCTGACGTACGCCATCGTGCGGGATTTGAAGGTACACAGCGGAGCAGGCGGCGTGACGGTTTATACCGCGGACGACAAGTTTCATGCCGGGGCCGTTCTGCTTACTGCCGGGGCATGGTTCAGCACGCTCGCCCCGTTCGTCAACCTTCCCATTCGCGCCGTGCGCAAGGTGGTCGGATGGTTCGAGACAACCGGTCCTGGCTTCGACGCGGGACGTTTTCCCGGGTTTACATTGGGGACGCCGGAAGGCGGGTATTACGGGTTCCCGAACATCGGCGGAGCCGGTCTTAAGATCGGCCGCCATGACGGCGGAATCCCCTGGACCCCGGGGGAGACGTTGGCGCCTTTCGGAAGCCGTCCCGAGGATGAAGCGGATTTGCGCCGCGTGCTGTCAGCCTATATGCCGGGGGCGGCCGGCCGCCTAAAGCAAGGCGCGGTCTGCAAATACGAGATGTCGCCGGATGAGGATTTTATCATCGACCGGCATCCAGAGCACCCGCAGGTTTGGGTGGCGGGCGGTTTTTCCGGACACGGCTTCAAATTTGCCAGCGTGATTGGGGAGCGGCTTGCGGACTTGGTTGAAAAAGGGAAGACGGATGACTCGCTGCGGCCGTTTGCGCTGGATCGTTTTGGCCAGTTGGCGAAGTAGAGAGATTTGGCGCTGGACCTGATTGGGCCAGTTGGCGTAGCAGGGAGTTCGGGAAGAAGCTTAATTTGGAATCGGAGGGGATGGCATGACTAAAGTAAATTTTGAAGCTTTTTTGAATACACATGGACAGCTCGTTACGGCCATTGATGGCCTCAGCGAGGAGCAGACCACTTGGAAGCCAAAGCCGGAGAGCTGGAGCGTACTGGAGGTATTAACCCACTTGGTGGATCACAGTATCGTTGTCTCTTTTCGGATCCGGGATATTCTGGCGGGAACGGAGGCGCGGCTGCCGGCTTTTAACCAAGACGCCTGGATCAGCGGGCAATATTCCAACGCAGGTAAAGTCTCCGATGTGCTGCAGGCCTTTCATGCGTTGCTTTTGTACAACAGCCTGCTGTTAAGCCGCCTGGATGCGGCCGACTTGGAGAAAACCGGCGTGAACGCCAAGGGAGAAACTGTCTCCATCAAGGATATTGTCGAGGGCTTTACCAACCACGTCCAACGTCATATGGGGCAAATCGATCGAATCAAACAAGCAGCCGGGTTTGCCCTAAGCAAGAGCTAAGGCTAGGAAACGAACGATACCCAAACGATAAGGAGGAACGAGATCATGGCGAAACCAAGACAACTCAAATTAGGCGCATTATTGCACGGGGTAGGAGGAGGAACCTCCCTGTGGCGTCATCCGGATGTGCAGGCGGATGCCAGCGTGAATATCGACGTGTATAAACGTTGGGTGCAAAAGGCGGAGGCCGGCAAATTCGACCTGGTATTTATTGCGGACGGCTTATACATCACGGAGAAATCGATCCCCCATTTCCTGAACCGCTTTGAGCCCTTAACGCTCCTCAGCGCCCTGGCGGCGGTCAGCAAGCATGTGGGTCTGGTCGGAACGTTGTCCACTTCGTACAGCGAGCCGTTTACCGTTGCCCGGCAGTTCGCCTCCTTGGACATGATCAGCGGCGGGCGCGCAGGCTGGAACGTCGTAACCTCCCCGTTGGAAGGCTCGGCGCTGAACTACGGGAAGAAGGAGCATCCGGACCATGCCAAACGTTACCGGATTGCCACCGAGTTTCTGGAGGTGGTCCGCGGTCTGTGGGATTCGTGGGAGGACGACGCATTTGTGCGGGATAAGGAGACGGGGGTATTTTTTGATCCGGAAAAAATGCACACGCTGAACCACGTCGGAGAATTCTTCTCGGTGAAGGGGCCGCTGAACATCGCCCGCTCTAAGCAAGGGCAACCCGTGATCTTCCAGGCGGGCTCCTCTGAGGTCGGCAAAAATTACGCAGCCAAGCACGCGGACTCCGTGTTCACCGGGCATGAGACGATCGAGGACGCGCAAGCTTTCTACCAAGATGTGAAGTCCCGCGCCGCATCGTTTGGACGGAATCAGGAGGAAGTCCTGATCTTTCCGGGGATCAGCCCGATCCTTGGCCGTACGCCGGAGGAAGCGGAACGCAAATATCAAGAGGTCGCCAGCCTGGTGACGATCGAGAATGCGCTGGACTATTTGGGCCGTTTCTTCGAGCATCATGATTTCTCCCAATATCCGCTGGATGAGCCGTTCCCGGATGTCGGGGATTTGGGCAAAAACAGCTTCCAAAGCAGCACGGATAAAATCAAAAAAGACGCCAAGGAAAAAGGGTTGACGTTAAGACAAGTGGCGCTTCAAGTCGCAACGCCGCGCGGCGGATTTATCGGGACGCCGGTGCAGGTCGCAGACCGGATTCAGGCCTGGTTCGAGGGAGGCGCAGCCGACGGGTTTATGATTACCGCTGCCGTTCCGAACGGACTGGAGGATTTTGTGGATCTGGTCGTACCGATTCTGCAGGAGCGCGACCTGTTCCGGACTGAATACGAAAGCGATACGCTGCGCGGCAACCTGGGCCTGCCGTTTCCGGAGAACCGATATACGCTGGAGCGTAAAGCGGTAGCGGCTAAATCCTGAGGCGGGTATCGGCATGCTGAGGTGGTGCCGTTAGTTTTGCAGTATCAGGAGATGGATCACGAATAGGAGGAGATCAAATTATGAGCAAAATCGTTATTATCGCTGGGAGTCCAACCTTAGGTTCACGGTTGTTCGGATTAACGGATTACGTACAGGAGAAGTTGACCCAAGCGGGCAATTCCATCGATTGGTTCTCGGCGGCAGAGCTGCCGGCGGAGGATTTGCTCCGGGCGAATTTCAACAGCGAGGTTGTGAAGGAGCTGAACGCAGCGGTTGAAGCGGCCGATGCCGTCATCATCGCCAGCCCGGTCTATAAAGCGTCTTATTCGGGCGCGCTGAAGACGATCCTGGATTTGATCCCGCAAAAAGGGCTCCAAGGCAAAGTAGTGCTGCCGCTGTTCATCGGCGGGACGATTGCCCATTTGCTGGCGGTGGATTACGCGTTGAAGCCGGTGGTTGCGGCGCTTGGCGGAACTCATATTCTCAGCGGTGTATTTGCCGTCGATCAATGGGTTAGCCGGTTGGAGAACGGCGGGTTTGCGCTGGAAGAGCAGCTTCGGGTGCGGCTGGACGAGGAGGTAGCCGAGCTGAACCGGGAACTGGCCCGTTATCGGCTTGGGGCAGAGGAGCAGAAGCAAGGCCAGGTTGTGTAAATTCAGAAGGCGATGTGCCTGAAGGTGAAGGAGAGCCTCACGGGATTCTGTGCTGCACTAATGCCGACTAAACATATGAGTTAATGATTGATTAGAGTGTCATAATTTCTAAATTAAACAAAGGTGGAGTGAACAATGGGTTCCCATTCCAATAGACAGCTCCGGTTCGGAGCCGCGATTCATGGCGTAGGGAGCAGCCATACGGCGTGGAGGCATCCGCAGATTCCTTCGGATGCCAGCGTAAGCCTTGCTTTTTATACGCAACAGGCGCAAATCGCTGAAAACGGAAAATTCGATTTTGTATTCATTGCGGACGGTCTCTACATCAATGAAAAATCGATCCCGCATTTTCTGAACCGGTTCGAGCCGATTACGATCTTGTCTGCGCTTGGCGCTGTAACTTCACGGATCGGCCTGGTCGGAACGCTGTCGACCTCGTACAGCGAGCCCTTTACGGTCGCCCGGCAGTTCGCGTCGATCGACTATATTAGCAAAGGGCGGGCCGGTTGGAACGTTGTGACTTCACCTTTGGAAGGGACGGCCCTCAATTTTGGCGGCAAACCGCACCCCTCGCATTCTGAGCGATACCGAATCGCCGAGGAATATTTGGAGGTCATCAAAGGCCTGTGGGACTCCTGGGAGGATGACGCTTTTATTCGCGACAAGGAGAGCGGGGTTTTCTTCGACCCGTCCAAAATGCATCGGTTGAATCACGAGGGCGAGTATTTCTCCGTACAGGGCCCGTTAAACATCGCGCGTTCCAAGCAGGGCCAACCAGTCGTGTTCCAAGCCGGCTCCTCCGAAAGCGGCCGCAACCTTGCGGCCAAGACGGCGGACGCGGTATTCACCGGACCGGAGACGCTTGAAGAAGCCAAGGCGTTCTATCAGGACGTGAAGCTGCGCGCCGTCGAAAATGGGCGTTCCCCTAATGAGATTCTGATCTTCCCGGGAATCGGTCCAATCATTGGCCGGACTGAGGAGGAAGCGGAGCGGAAATACCGCGAAATCGCCGAATTGGTGACGCCGGACAAAGCGCTGGAGTACCTTGGACGGTATTTTGAGCACCATGATTTCTCCCGATATCCGCTGGATGAGCCGTTCCCGGATCTGGGCGATTTCGGTTCGAACAGCTTCCGCAGTACAACGGAACGTATCAAGAAACGGGCGAAGGAGCAGAACCTGACGCTCCGGGAAGTTGCGCTGCAGGAGGCGACGCCAAGGACGGTGTTCTTTGGCACGCCGGAGAAGGTTGCGGATATTGTGCAGCAATGGTTCGAGGAACAGGCGGCGGACGGTTTTATTATCGGAGAAAGCGTTCCGGGCGGGCTGAGAGATTTCGTGGAATGGGTCGTGCCGATTCTGCAGGAACGCGGATTGTTCCGCACCGATTATGAGGCGGATACGCTTCGCGGCAATCTGGGGCTGCCTGTGCCGGTGAACCGTTACACGGCGCAGAGGGCGCTGCAACAGGCCGGCAGCGTTCGGTATGTCTGATCAAACGTTAGTTTAAGCACAGGGAGGGCGTTGATGCCATGAGAATCATGAAAACCAAGCGCAGTAAATCCATCGTCGCAGCGGCAACGATGATGGTGGTGCTGCTATCGGCCTGCGGGAGCCATCCAACCGCACAAGAAAGCCCAAAGGCTGAGGCGTCCGCCTCGGATGCCGAACAAACAGCTGCCGCACAAGGCGGGGAACTCACTTATGCGCTGGCGACCTCACCCGATACGTTGGACCCGCATCGCAGCGGGCTTGCCGTAGCGGTTCGGGTCCTTCGCACGATCTATGACAGCCTGGTCGTCCAGCTGCCGGACAATACCATCAAGCCGTGGCTGGCGAAGGAATGGACGGTTTCGGAGGACGGGCTCAGCTATACCTTCAAGCTCCGGGAGGATGTCAAATTCCATGACGGAACCCCGTTTAATGCCGAAGCGGTTAAATTCAACTTCGACCGGATTCTCGATCCGGCCACAAAAGCGGCGAATGCGGCTGCCTTGCTTCAGCCGTACGAATCCTCCGAGGTAATTGACGAGTACACCGTCAAGCTCAACCTTTCGACACCGTCCAGAGCGTTCCTTGGCAACCTCAGCCAGGCGCTGCTTGGCATCGTCTCGCCGACGGCAGCCAAGCAATACGGTGATCAGCTGGGACAGCACCCGGTGGGAACCGGACCGTATAAATTCGTGAAATGGGAGGAAAACGCCGGCATTCAGGTGGAGCGCAATCCAGATTATCATTGGGCGCCTGAATTGGTCGACAACCCGGGAGCGCCTTATCTGGACAGCGTGAACTTTCGTATCATTCCGGAGGAAGCGACCCGGATCGGAAGCGTGCAGAGCAAGCAAGTGCTCGCTGCCGAAACGGTGCCGCCTCAGAATGCGATCGCACTGAAGAACCATGCCGAGCTGCAGTTGCTCCAGACCAATACGGTCGGCCTGCCGTATACGTTATTTTTTAATCTGGACCATGCCCCCTGGAATGAGCTGAAGGCCCGGCAAGCCGTGCAGCTCGCAGTTGATGTGGATGCGATCGTCAAGACCTTGTACTTAGGCACTTACGAGCGGGCTTGGTCACCGCTGACGCCGGGAACGTTTGGCTACGATCCTTCGCTGGAGAACTCGATTCAACCTGATCTAACGAAGGCCAACCAGCTGCTGGATGAGTTGGGATGGGTGAAGGGAGCGGACGGCATCCGGGAAAAAGACGGCAAGAAGCTCACCCTGCATTACGTCGACGGAACCCCGAACCGGGAAAAACGCAACGACATCGCAGTGATCATTCAGCAGCAGTTGAAGCAAATCGGCATCGCCGTTGAGGTGGAGATCACCAAAGATGTCCGGACCGTGGTGTATACCAACGGAGATTACGATTTATACGGAAACAGCCAAGTCAATTCTGATCCGAACGCACTCTATTCGTTCTACCATTCCTATGATCCGAACGGACAGCCCACCTTGTCGCGGCTGAACAGTCCAGAGGTGGATGAGTGGCTCGAGCAGGGAAGAGTGGAGAAGGATGACGCGAAACGGGCGGAGCTGTACAAGAAAGTGCAGCATTACATTATCGACAATGCGATCATTCTTCCGATCTATGTGTTCCCTTATACCGTAGCTGCATCCCAGTCCGTACAAGGAATCAAATTCGATTCCCTCGGCTATCCGTTGTTTAACGACGTTTCATTAAAGAAGTAACGCGAAGGGAGCTGCATTAGGAAAATGGTTTGGACGATCTTCCAGCGGCTGATCGCCTCGTTGCTGGTCATTTTCGGATCGCTGGTGCTGGTCTTCACCATTTTGTACGTCCTGCCCGGCGATCCGACGGACGCGATGATTGATCCCGCGCTGGCGACGCCGGAGGCGATTGCGGCCTTACGGCACCAGCTTGGCGTTGACCAGCCGTTCCACGTTCAGCTCCTGCGGTATTTCGGCGGTATATTCCGGGGAGACTTCGGCAACTCGCTGCTGAATTCGGACCCGGTGCTGCCCAAGATCGTGGAGAGCTTGCCGGCTACGCTCGCTTTAACGGCGGCCAGCGCCTTCGTGTCCGTCGTTGTCGGGATCCTGCTGGGCGTTCTCTCGGCGATCCATCGCAACCGGGCGATTGACATTATTGCCCGGATCATCGGATTATTTGGCATCTCCATGCCGACGTTCTGGTCGGGCATTCTGCTGATCCTGATCTTCTCGATTACGCTGGGCTGGTTCCCGGCGATGGGATCGGACGGCTGGAGGACCCTCGTCCTGCCGGCCCTTGCACTTGGCACCGTCGGGGCGGGATTTATCCTCCGGATGGTTCGGAGCAGCATGCTCGATGTCATTGGGGAGCAGTTTATCGTCACCTTGCGATCCAAGGGACTCACCGAGCGCGCGGTGATGTACCGGCATGCGCTCAGGAACGCGTTGATCCCGGCTGTGACGATGATTGGCATGCTGATCGGCGAGATGCTGGCCGGCACGGTCGTGATCGAGACCGTATTTTCCCGGCAGGGCATCGGCAGGGTGATCTCGGACGCCATCATGGCCAAGGACTTGCCGGTGGTTCAAGGTGTTATCCTGTTTTCTGCCGCCATTTATGTATTCGTTAATCTGCTAGTGGACATTTCTTATGCGATCATCGATCCACGAGTCCGACGCTCCACTTAATGAGGTTCACGTACTTTATGAACGGGAGGGAAATCGAGTGAGAGAAGCGATCTTCTCCAAAACCGTCTGGCGCGAACGTAAAGCCGGAGCTTCGGCCGCGCCGCGAACCGGCCGATTTTCGGTCAATGACCTGCTTCTGGTGTTGGCCGGATTATTCATCTTGTTTATCGTCGCATGCGCCATCGTCCCTTCCTGGATCGCTCCGTATGCTCCGACGGAAATGCTGACGGACCGTATCCTGCAAGCGCCCAGCCGGGCTCATCCGTTGGGTACGGATTATTTCGGCAGGGATGTCTTCAGCGTGATCGTGCATGGAAGCCGCGATTCCCTCTTTATCGGGCTGGCTTCCGTGCTGACCGGCGGGTTGATCGGCGGAGCTTTCGGAGCCATCGCCGGGTATGCGGGCGGATGGGTGGATACGGTAATGATGCGAATCAACGATATTCTGATGACGATTCCGGGGATTCTGCTCGCGCTTGCGATCGCCGCGGCCCTTGGCCCCAGCCTGTTTAACATCGTGCTGGCCGTCGCCGTCTCCTCCGTACCGGGATATGCCCGCGTGATGCGAGCTCAAATTTTAAGCATTAAAAACCGCACGTTCGTGAAAGCCGCCGCCTCCATCGGCGCTTCGCCCTGGTCGATCTTCTGGAAGCATGTGCTGCCGAACTCCCTTTCACCGCTGCTGGTCATGGCGGCGGTGGGGATCGGCACGTCGATTCTGACGGGATCGGGTCTCAGCTTCCTCGGGCTGGGCGTGCTTCGCGAAATCCCGGACTGGGGGACGCTGCTGTCCCAGGGCAGAGGTTACCTGACCGTAGCTTGGTGGATCTGCACTTTTCCAGGGCTGGCGATTACCTTGTTTGTCTTGGCAGTCAATATACTGGGGGACCGTCTGAGAGATCATCTGGATCCGAAAAAACTTACGCAGCGATAGGAGGGGGCCATGAGGAGCGCATTGTTGGATATTCAGCAGCTTTCCGTTGATTTCAGCACCCGAAACGGACTGATCCAGGCGATTCGGGATGTCACCTTAACGATCGGAGAAGGGGAAACCGTTTGCCTCGTCGGCGAGTCCGGAAGCGGCAAGACGGTCACCTCCAAAGCCATTATGCGCTTGATCGATCATGAGAACGGCAGGATCACGGGCGGCAGCCTCCGCTTAGGCGGGACCGATTTGACGGGACTGTCTGAGGCGGAGCTTCGCCGGGTTCGCGGAAAAAAGATGGCGATGGTGTTCCAAGAGCCGATGGCCGCCTTTGACCCGGTATTTACAATCGGCCGGCAAATCCGGGAAACCATCCTGCAGCATGAGCGGATCTCCAAGCGGGAGGCCGATGAGCGGGCGGTTCGCCTGCTTGAACGCGTGGGCATTCCGGAGCCGAGGCTGCGGCTGAAGCAATACCCGGGCGAACTGTCGGGCGGCATGCTGCAACGGGCGATGATCGCGATGGCGCTGTCCTGCGGCCCGGACCTGCTGATCGCAGATGAGCCGACAACCGCATTGGATGTGACCATCCAAGCGCAGATTCTGAGCTTGCTTAAGGACTTGCAGCAAGAGTTCGGGATGTCGATTTTGCTCATCACGCATGATTTGGGGATTGCCGCCGATATCGCTGACCGTATTGTGGTGATGTATGCCGGGGAAATCGTGGAGGAGGCGCCGGCAGAGCAATTGTTCCGACTCCCCCGCCATCCGTATACCCGCGGACTGCTCCGCTCCATCGCTAAGCTGGATACCGTCCGCGGGACCCGGCTCCATTCCATCGAAGGGTCGATTCCCAGCCTGGCCGAGCCGCCCAGCGGGTGCCGGTTTCATCCCCGTTGCGCTTACGCCACGGAAAGCTGTATTCGGGAAGCCCCGCCTTTAGTGGCAGATGCAGAAGGCCGCCGAACCGCTTGCTGGCACTCGGAAGAGCTGGTCCGGCAGGATAGCTGGCTTGCGGCGCAACCGGAAATCGAAGCCGCCCCGATACACGTACGCAGCTCTTCCTCGGAGAGCGAAGGCCCCATCGCGACGGCCGAACCGACTGATGTAAACGAAGGCGAGGTGCTGTTTGCCGCTGAGCATTTGCGCAAATATTACCGCGTTCACGGCGGAGGCTTAGGGAAACGGAACCGGCTGATCCGTGCCGTAGACGATGTCACGTTTACGATCAAGAAAGGGGAAACCTTTGGCCTGGTTGGCGAATCCGGCAGCGGGAAGTCGACGCTGGGGAGGGTGCTGCTGCAGATGGAGAAAGCGACGGCAGGAAGCGTGTTGTTCGCCGGCGAGGACCTTACTCGACTGAGCGGAGCAGCCTTGCGTTCGGCCCGCCGCCATATGCAGACGATTTTTCAGGATCCTTATGGCTCGTTTGATCCGAGGTGGAAAATCGGGGATAGCATCGCTGAACCGCTCAAAGTTCACGGAGATTTGCCCTCTGGGGAAATCAAGGAGCGCGTTCGCGAATTGTTGGAGCTCGTTGGTTTGGACCCATCTTGGGACGAACGGTATCCGCATGAGTTCTCCGGCGGGCAGCGGCAACGCATCGGCATCGCCCGGGCTATCGCCTTGAACCCGCAGTTCATCTTAGCGGATGAAGCCGTCTCGGCCCTGGACGTGTCCGTCCAGGCTCAGATCATCAACCTGCTGCAGGACCTGCAGCAGAAGCTGGGGCTGACCTATCTGTTTATCGCCCACGGGCTGCAGGTCGTGCGGCATATTTCCGACCGGATTGGCGTGATGTATCTCGGGAAGCTGGTGGAGATTGCCCCAAGCGAATCGCTGTTCCTTCGGCCGGCCCACCCGTATACCCGGGCGCTGATCGACTCCATTCCCCGGAGCCGCCCGGGCGAGGGACAGGGGCAAGGGCAGCTTCCCCGCGGCATCACCGGTGAAATCCCATCCCCGGCGAATCCCCCGGCAGGCTGCCGGTTTCACACCCGCTGCCCGTTTGCCGTCTCGCGCTGCCGGGAAGAGGAGCCGCAGCTTCGGCCGCTCGAAGGCGGCCATTACGCGGCCTGTCATTTTCCGTTATGAGGACTGGAACTGAACGCCGGTTCTGGCCCATTCTCCTGACGTTGTTTTTAGGGTCCTTTGCCGGGGTATATCACGTCGTGTCGCTAAACGTCTCGCTTCCCGGCTTTATCGGGATATTTCATGCCGAGCTGAATACCGTACAGTGGGTGATTACCGGCTTTTCCTTGGCCTGCGGCATGATCGCGCCGGTCAGCGGATATGTATGCCTTCGGTTTGGGAGCAAACGGGTGTTTCTGTGGTCGCTGGCAGGGATCAGCGTGACCTCGCTGCTGTGCGCGATCTCGTGGAACGTTCAGGCGCTGATCGGGTTTCGTATCCTGCAGGGGCTGTTCTGCGGACTGATCCAGCCGGTCTCCCTGATGATGATTTATCAGACGCTGCCGCGCGAACGCCAACCGCTGGCCGTCAGCGTCTGGTCGTTTTCCACGGTGCTGGCCACAGCGATTGGACCTTCGCTAAGCGGTTGGTTTCAGCAGGTGGATTGGCATCTGATTTTTCTCGTGACCGTGCCGCTCGGCATCGGCGCTTGGATCGCCGCGAAGGTTCTGCTGCCGTCTGCAGGAGGCGCCGACGCATCAAGAAAATTAGATATCGCCGGGCTGTTCCTTGCCACCGGAGGAAGCCTGGCCATGCTGCTGCTGTTCGGGAATTTGCATCAATGGGGGCTTGCTTCTCCCTTAACCTGGGCGTGCTTGATCGCCGGAGGTGCAGCCTTCGTAATGTTTGTGCGAGTGGAGTTACGCACCCCAGAGCCGCTGTTGAATCTGCGGTTATTTCGCAATTTACCCTTTACAGCAAGCTTAAGTCTGACCCTGATTCTTACGGTAGCCCTGTACTCCGGGGTGTATTTCATCCCGCTGTTCCTCGAGGAAATCCGCGGAATGTCCGCCTTCCATATCGGGCTGCTGTTTCTTCCGGCTGCGGCGTGCCTGACCTTGGCGACCTTCCTCTCAGGGAAAATATACGCTTCCCGTGGCCCCGCGCTGCTGGTTGGTGCGGGCAGCTTGCTGCTGCTGGCGGCCAACCTGCATTTCAGCCGGCTTCATCCGGAGACGACGCTGCTTTCGGTGATCATCTGGTTATGCATTCGTAACGCCGGTACGGGGTTTGCACTCACTCCAGCCACCGGCAGTGCGATGGGGGCGGTGTCCGAGCAGGAATCGGGAGATGCTTCGGCGCTGCTCAGCTGGCTGAGGCAGATCGTTAGCTCCATATCGCTGGGGATGTTCACGTCTGTGTTCTACGTCCGTTTGGGGATCCATGAAGCCCGGATGCATGCCGAGCTTAACGCTAACGGGCTGAGTCGAGAACAGTTGTACAGGGAGGCGTATACGCAGAGCATTGGAGATGCCTTTTGGCTGGCGAGCGGGTTAATTGCCGCAGCGATTCCTCTTGTTTGGCTGATCCGTAGAAAGAGACAGCCACAAGATGCCGGTGCTCCTGCTTTAAAACGCTCTGTCTGAGGAAAGTAGTCCAATGTAACTTTGATTAACCCGGCAGGAGGCGAAAGCCTGATGAAAGTTGCTTTGTTCAGCTTGATGATGAATGTTCCCAATGCGGTAACGGGGGAAGCGTGGACGGCGCAGCAAAAATTTCAAAATGTGATCGACCAGGCCATCCTCGCCGAAAAACTGGGGTTCGATGCTTATGGGATCGGTGAGAGACACGGGGAACCTTTTCTCTCTTCTTCACCGCCGTTGGTCCTGACCGCGATCGCTGCTCAGACCACCCGCATTCGCCTTCTCACCACCGTTACGGTGTTGAGCGTGCTTGACCCAGTTCGGGTCGCCGAGGATTATGCCACCTTGGATCATTTGTCCGGAGGGAGGCTGACGATGATCATCGGCAAAGGCAACGATCCCCGGCATTACTCGTTGTTTGGCATCACAGAAGAAGAGCAATGGGAGTCGCTCGCCGAACGATACGGATTGCTGAAGCGGCTGTGGACGGAGGAGAAGGTAACCTGGTCGGGCCGTTACCGGCCCCCGCTCCAAGAGGTAACGACCTTTCCGAGACCCCACCAATCGGAAATCCCCGTATGGCACGGCAGCGCATCAAGCACGCTGTCGACGGAGCTCGCCGCCCGGTACGGGGAGCCGATTTTTTCTTCGAACTCTTTTCACCCGTTTGAAAAATACAAAGCCTTAATCGATCATTACCGCGAACGACTGGTCTATTATGGCCATGATCCCCACAAAGCGGTGGTGGGAGCCGGTTCAGGAAGTTTATATCTCGCGGACACGGCCGAGGAGGCCTTGCGGCGGTTTAGACCCTATTATGAGGCGTTCAGCGGGACGGAGGCCGCCAAGCACAATCAATCGCCGTTTACCTCGCTAAAGGATATGGTGGAACGGGGACCGGCCTTAATCGGCAGCGCTGAACAGATTATCGTGAAAATCCTGAAATACCACGAGGCCTTCGGACATACCGTGCTGGGGATTAGCGTGGACGGATTAAGTGAGGCCGAGCAGCGGGAGCAGCTTCACCGGTTTGCCGAAGAGGTGCTGCCGGTTTTGAAACGGGAGATTCCAAACCCCTTGTACCGTGGAATTTAAAAAAAGAGCTTCTTTACACCCGAAAGGGGGTGGAGAAGCTCTTTTTGCTGTTCACTCAAGCTGGGGTTTCACTCAGCCGCCCAGCTGCGATTTTACTTGCTGCACTTCTTGATCGTCCGCCATCATCGCCGGTTGGTAGAATCCCTTGGAGCGAGCCAGTTGGAACAGCTCGTATTGCGATTTCTCGCAGTTGTCCCGAATTTGCTGAATCGTCGATCTCAACTGGGGATTTGCACATTCGGAAATGACGCTGGAATAGGTGGTCAAGCTGCTTTTGACCATGGACAACGCGTCGTTCACCATTTCTTTATCCTGCATCATCGTGTAAAGCTCCTCCTAATTCAGAAATGACATCAGCTGCTGCTTTGTATTTAATGCGTCCTGGGCTGATTTTTGAAAATACGCTTTGACTTGCGGATCCACGGATTGCTGCGCGTAGGCGAGCATTTTTTGATGTGCCGTTTCATGAGCGCCGATCAGGTGTCGCAAGCTTTGCAGCTCCTGTTGATTGATTTGGGCCATGCCATTTGCTCCTTTCAGGTGGTATTCGCTGGTTATTGTTTGCGAAACCTGCGCAAATATGCGGGGGAGTTGATTTTTTCATGGAAAAAAGAGGCGTGTCTGTGAAGAAAATGTGACGAACTTTAGGGAGAAATAGGCCATTTGTGTCATGCGCGCTATCAAGTTTGTGACCAGAATCACAAATGCCGTGCCATGTGAACTATTAAAATAGTCACTGTGATTTTGTGGAAAATCGTTAAAAATAAAGATGTAAAGGCAGGCATTATTTAGATTAATTCCAATGAGGCCATTCGTGCACCAGGATATCAATCTATGAAAATATAATTCAAAGGTGGAATCATCATGTCTAGGCGAGGTAGTGCATTCCAATTAACTG
>NZ_BILV01000057.1 GCF_004000745.1 Paenibacillus barengoltzii NBRC 101215 | reverse complement strand
GGGCCCGGACCCCGCGCCATGGGCAGCGCTGCTGCCCGGCGTGCGGGGGGCGGCGACGGGGCTGGCGCTCGTCGCCGAGCGGGTCATGCAGCGGGCGGAGGCACTCGCCGCCCCGCTGCGCCGCAAGCCGGACTGACCGCTGGGCATGGTCAGTCCGGCCTCCCGGTGCCGGCGCCTAGAAGCCGCGCTGTAGCATGCGCGTCCCCTTCTTGGCCGCGTCCTCGCCACACCCACCCCGAAATATTCGCTGCGGCCAGCAGGGAAGCGCCAAGGGGCATGTGAGTCCCTAAATTGGAGCTGGATGGCCGCGGAGAACCCGAAGAGGCCGCTTCCTGAGTCGCAGGACGGTTTCATGGGGCTGCAAAATCTGGTATGATTATGAATATTTCGCGGGGAGGAATCATGTCATGAAAATTTTACAACGCTTGAAAGACGGTGCGGGCAAGGTTACCGATCGCGCGCAAAATGTCGTGGAGATTAGTAAACTAAACACTCAAATTTCAAATATCGAACGTGAGCTTGATTTATATTTTCATAAAATGGGCGAAGTGTTCTATGAAGCTTATCGGAAGAAGGATATGGCTGCAGCGGAGAAAGAGATGCTCGAACTGGCCAAAACCTGCGATCTGCTGACGGAGGAACGCGACGAGATTCGGATGAAAATCGCCGAGCTCAAGAATGAGCGCTTATGCGGCGCCTGCGGTCGGAACGTCGCGGAGGATGCCTTGTTCTGCCAATACTGCGGCCATAAGCTGGCCGTGGCGAAGCGAGCCGTTCCAACCGAGCTGCTGAAGCCGGTCCAGGAGCCGGTGAAGTCCCCGGCAGCCAGCGAGGCCGCCGCGAGTGTCGAGCCGCCTGTGATGAAGCAAGTCGAGGTGGACGAGATGGATACGCTGGAGCTTGCTGCGTCCCTTGTTCGGGAGAAAGCGGAGCAGCGGGAGCCAGAGCCCGTATCGGAAGCGGTGAAGCCGATCGATCCTGAGGAAGAAGAGCGTCTCCAGCGCGAGCTGGAGCGGGAACGCAGACGTCAGGAGGAGCTGGATCGCCGTATTCGCAGCTGGAAGCAGGACGCTGTCGCTCCACAACCGGAGAATTTGGATGAACCTGAAGTGATCATCGGCGGAGTGGCTACGGTGAAATGCCAAATCTGTTCGTCGACGCTGGTCAAAGGGACAAAATGGTGCCCGCATTGCGGCTCTGAACAAATCTAGCGTCGTACTGCGGGAACGGCTGGTTGCTTCAAAAAGTTCATCAGGTTGTCAAAAAGTATACTGCCGCAGCCGCACGCTGATTCGTAAGTATAGTTAAGAGCATGCGGTCTACGCCGGTACGGCGGCCCAGGGGCTGGGTTAGGGAATCCCAGCAGCTCCGCAGCTGTCGTGCCGTTTTTCTTATCGCGGGCGCTCGGCTTCAAGTGGATGCGACTGCCTGCTGCAGGAGATGCTATACCGCATAGAACAGGATACAGGAGCGTGCAGCACATGGAATGCATTGTACATTTTGACGTCGTACATAAGGATGAAGTGAAGCACCTGCGCGGATTGCTTTTTCTCGATCAAGGAAAGACGCCAACCGAAGCGGACTATCTGCAAATGTTCGATGAGATGGGATATAAGCTGCGTTTAGAAGATTGGGAGCATCTGGTGTTTAAGCCGACGGAAGCCGGTGCTGATTACAGCGAGATCCGGGTACGCCGCCTTGACACAGGGGAGAAGATGTACAAAGAAGACGGCGAGTTAAAAACGTTGCTCACCCATCTATTGCCGCAGGAGCCGAAGCCGCTGTAAACCAGCTCTGGTGCGGTTAGACGGCACTGCTTCGCGCAGGGCTTTGCAAAGTTTTCACAGAACCCTAAAAGATTCCTCTTTCTCTACCCGGGCGGAATGCGTTATACTTCTAGCATTGTGTGTTATATATGAATCCATGAATTTTCCGTATAAGTGCAGGAATGGGCCTGCACGTCTCTACCTGATCACCGGAAATGATCGGACTACGGAAAGTACCGCCTCGCATGTGCTCGGGAATCAAGGGGATCAGCTTTGGGCTTCTAGCCGTCCTGATCGCTTGGTATTGCTGTTCGGGCTTATTCGGTGCTTTCTAAATTTAAAGTCCATTTCCGTTGAGAAATGGGCTTTTTTGCGTTTAGTTCATGTGATGAATGATTGAAGGAGAGGGGAAACAGGAGTGAAACTGCTAAAAGACAAAGTGATGGCAGAAGGGATTGTTCTGGGCAACCAGGTGCTGAAGGTCGACTCGTTTCTTAACCACCAAATGGATCCGGTGCTGATGAAGGAAATAGGGGCCGAGTTCGCCCGGCGCTTTGGCGAAGAAGGGATTACGAAGGTGCTGACGATTGAATCGTCAGGGATTGCCCCGGCGATTATGACCGCGTTGGAGCTGAATGTGCCGATGATCTTTGCCCGCAAGCATCAATCCTTGACGCTGAAGGACAACATTTTTGTGGAAAAAGTCTACTCGTTCACCAAGCGGGAAACCAACGAGATCACGGTGTCGAAAAAGTTTCTGCATGCAGCCGATCGAGTGTTGATCGTGGACGACTTTTTGGCGAACGGTGAGGCAGCCTTTGGATTGACCCGCATTGTAGAGAAAGCCGGGGCTTCGGTCGCCGGCATCGGGATCGTCATCGAGAAGTCGTTTCAGCCGGGAGGACGGTTGCTTACGGAAGCGGGGTACCGCGTTGAATCGCTCGTTCGGGTGGCCTCGTTGGAAGACGGTGCGGTGACGTTCGTGGAAGAAACACCGAATTATTCATGAGATGAACTATTAAATCGGGGAGGAACCAGATTTTTATGAAACGGGAACGTATTTTTCAGAAACACCGTCATCCGCTTAAAACCTTTTCATTAGGACTGCAGCACGTACTGGCGATGTATGCCGGGGCTGTCATCGTCCCGTTGATCGTTGGGGGAGCGCTTGATTTTACTAATCAGCAGTTGACTTACCTGATCGCCATCGACCTGTTGGCCTGCGGTGTCGCCACGTTGCTTCAAGTCTGGGGCAACCGCCTGTTTGGCATCGGGCTTCCGGTCATGCTGGGCTGCGCATTTCAAGCGGTGTCGCCGATGATTACCATCGGGCTGACCGACGGCGCAGGGGTCTCCGCGATTTACGGCGCAATTATTGCCTCCGGGCTGTTTGTTTTCCTGTTTGCCGGTTTGTTTGGCAAGCTGATTGCGTTGTTTCCGCCGGTGGTTACCGGCTCCGTGGTCACGATTATCGGCGTTACGCTGATCCCGGTGGCGATTACGGATCTTGGCGGCGGCAGTCCAGGGGACAATCCCGACTTTGGGAGTCCGCTGAATCTCGCGCTGGGCTTTGGGGTATTGCTGTTCGTGATTTTGATGAACCGTTTTGCCAAGGGCTTTCTGCGTTCCATCTCCGTCTTGCTGGGGCTGATTGCCGGGACGCTGGTGGCGGCGCTTGCCGGTAAAGTGGATTTGACGCCGCTGAAGGAAGCCAGCTGGTTTCATGCGGTACAACCGTTTTATTTTGGTGCACCTACGTTTCACGCTTCGGCGATTTTGACGATGATTCTGGTCGCGATCGTGAGCGTTGCCGAGTCGACCGGCGTCTTTATGGCGCTTGGCAAAATCGTGGATAAAGAAATTACGGATAAGGATTTGACGCGGGGGTATCGGGCGGAAGGGCTGGCGATCATGCTTGGCGGGATTTTCAACTCGTTTCCGTACACAACGTATTCTCAAAATGTCGGGCTTGTCCAAATGAGCCGGGTGAAAACCCGGGACGTCATCGTAGTAGCCGGTGCGCTGTTAATCTTGATCGGCTTCGTACCTAAGATCGCTGCATTAACGCAGCTCGTGCCGACGTCGGTGCTCGGCGGAGCGATGATCGCGTTATTTGGCCTCGTGTTGTCCTCCGGTGTTCGGATGCTGGGGGACCAAGTGGATTTGAACCGGCATGAAAATCTGCTGATCATCGCTTGTTCCGTCGGCATGGGGCTGGGTGTGACCGTGATGCCGGAGCTGTTCGACCAACTGCCAGCTAAGCTGCAGATTCTGGTGGACAATGGTATCGTTGCCGGCAGCTTTACGGCGATTGTGCTGAACTTGCTGTTTAACGGCTGGAAGGGCCAACGCAAGGCAGCTGAGCTGAATGGGGCTGCTGAACCAAGCGAAACCGCCAAAGCTACCGCATAAAATGTGCCTCGGTCTCGCGGGTGAATTACATCCGTTGCAGCTGTTTTTCTGCGAGTTCGCCGATCCAAGGCAGCTTCAGCCATTTGCCCTGGAGCGCAGCCAGCATCATGACCACCCAAAGGGTAACGCCCAGCACGGTCAAGAGCAGATTGACGACCACGCCGATGACCGGTAGAAAGCCGGACAAGGCATGAGCCAGCATCAACCCGCCAAACAGCATAACCGACTGCAGGGCGTGGAACAGCACGTATCGGCTGCGCTTCTCGAGCACGAGAAACGCAACTCCACCCACAAACGCAAGCAAGTAGCACAGGAAGCCGGCGACATTTTCGTAGAGGCCGGTGGATGATTTAAAAGGGGACATCAGGACGACACCTACTTTCAGGAGAGGATTGTCTTATCCTAAATGTATGACGAGCCCCCTTATGAAAGAACTAGCTCGGCCTGCTTGGGCGCGAACCACTGCTCTAAAATATCGTCTGCAATCACCTCCGCGGCTTCCGGCCGGCGGAGGTTTTCTATTTTTTGGCGAAGCTCGGTTAGCCGGTGTGGATCTTGGAATAGCGCATCGATTTCCTCGGTCAGCTCTGCAGGGGTTCGGGTGATGCAGGCCACGCCCTTTTGGGCCAAATAACGTGCATTATTGAGCTCTTGCCCGGGAACAGGACGATAGACAAACACCGGCAGTCGGCAAGCCAGCGCCTCGGACAAGGTGATCCCTCCCGGCTTGGTTACGATGCAGTCGCATTGTTGCATCAAGGCAGCGACCTGATCAACATATTCCAAGAGGTGCACGTCTGAATGGGGAGGGAGCTGCTCATGCAGTGCACGGTAAAGCTCACGGTTTCTGCCGCAAACGGCGATCACACGGTAATGTTCCAGTGCTATAAACCGCTCTATTACTTCGCGTACCCCCTGCATGGAACCGTAAGCCCCTGCCATCAGCAGGACGGTGGTTTTGTTGTTGGTGTGATTTTTTACGAAAAGCTCTTGAAGTGGACCAGGGAGGCGTTCTTGTCTGTCCGGATGCTGCAAATGAAACTCCGGCTTCACCGGGATGCCGCTGACTCGGATACGTTCCTCGGGGATTCCCCGGCTGACCATTTCTGCCTTCAAGTCCTCGGTGGCGACGTAATAGCGGTCGACTCCGGAGTGGATCCACCGTCCGTGCAGGTCAAAGTCGGTGATGATATTTGCCATCGGCAGGGATTGGCCGGTCCGCTTCAGCAGTCTAGGCATGGCAAGCTGGGGGAAGGTGTGGATGATCAGATTCGGCTGGGCTTGTTGCAGGGTTTGCTGCAGCTTGTTCATGCCCAACGAATTGATGACCTCGAGCAGCGGCGCTTCTTGCGGCATCTGTTTGGTGGCGTTATAGACCCAACCGTAGAGGCCGGGGATGGTTTTGAAGCTCTGCATATATACGAACTTCGTCAGTCCGTTAATCAGCGGATGCGCTTCGGCCATCAGATCAAGCAGTGTAATGTCGGATACGCCTCGGCTTCGCAAGCTGGCTTCCACCGCTTTGGAGGCTTGGTAATGTCCATCTCCGTAGCTGGCATATAAAATCAGAATTTTTGGAGATTGGGAAGTCATGGATGTATCCCTCCTCTTCAAGTCCAGCAATGACATTCAACTGCTTGTAGTTTGCCCCTGCACCCGTTTATAAATAGTATTAGGTGAAGCGGATAAAAAATGTACGATTGGAAGAAAGCTGAAACCTTCTTCTGAATATGTTACAATAAGGGAATAGGAGGTCTTTCCATTACAACTAAATAGCCGGCATAGCTTCATGAATCTGAACCCGCACTTTTCGGCATCGCAAAATCGGAGCATTTACCTTAAGCGTTCTGGGAGGGAATCAGTATGGCAACAAAAGGTCATGATGAAGTGAAAGAAAGTTTACGGGAAATGACCCGAATCTTCAGACCGAAAGATCCGAAGAAGTTCGTGAAAGAATATGTACGCAAGTATCGGATTATGGGCGGCTATGAAGAGGAATTGACCCACCTGGTTGAGCATGAGCTCGGGAAATTGGACTCGTCTGTTTCCTGAAGACCATTTGAATCGAAGCATATTCGCCGTTCCGGCGCCTTGGGCGTTCGGGACGGTTTTTTTCTGCTGTTCCCACATATATTAAACTGACGGGAACATCACGAAATCAATCGTCGTGCGGCAGCGGAAGGAGAACAAGATGTGAAGGTACGCATAAAAACCAAAGAGGAAATCAAGCGGATCCGTGAGGCGGGACGGATATTGGCCGAGTGCCACCGCGAAATCGCCAAAATGATCGGACCGGGAATTACGACCCTGGAAATTGATGCTTTCGTAGAGTCGTTTCTGGCGAAGCGAGGAGCTAAGGCGGAGCAGAAGGGATACCACGGCTTTCCGTTTGCGACATGTGCGTCGGTTAATGACGTGGTTTGCCACGGGTTCCCGGGCGATCGGAAGCTGGCGCTAGGAGACATCGTCACAATCGACATTGTCGTAGGCAAAAACGGCTGGATGGCCGATTCCGCCTGGTCTTACCGGATCGGTCAAGTGAGCGCTGAGGCGGAGAAGCTGTTGACGACCACCGAGCGGGCGCTCATGGCTGGCATTGCGCAGGCCGTCCCCGGCAACAAGATCGGGGATATCGGATATGCGGTGCAGCACGTAGCGCAGGCCGCGAACATCGGCATTGTGAAGCCGCTCATCGGCCACGGCATCGGCCAGTCGATGCACGAAGCGCCGGACGTGCCGAACTTCGGCCGGCCGCGCACGGGAGTGACGCTGCGACCGGGGATGGTGATCACGATCGAGCCGATCTTCACCGGCGGGGAAACCGGTGCGGTGTTGTGGGAGGACGACGGCTGGACGATTCGTACCGCGGATGGCAGCCTTGGCGCGCATTATGAACACACGCTGGCGATCACGGAGGATGGACCGTTGGTATTGACCAACGGGGAATAATGTGGACGAAGAGAGCGGAAGCTCTCTTTTTCTTTTGTTCTAACGGAACATAGAGCCGTTATTTGGCCAGTAGGCCGGCGCCTTGATTTCTAATGGAACCAGGAGACCTTATTTGGAGCGGGGATGGGGAATTGGCAGCCCATAACGTGGAATAAGGTCATCTGGTTCCGTTACAGCGGGAAATAGCCGGGAAATGTGTAAATAAGGTCGCTACGTTCCGTTAGAGTTACATGTTTCGCAGCAAACCACTCGTTTCTCACTATTTCAACAAGTTTAGCGCCGCAGATCGCACCACCACGTTCCCCCATAGCCACTTTTTTCTACTACTCGCAGCACGGCAATGTAACTCTCTGCAGCACAACTTCAAACTCCCAGACTCCCCCTGCATGCACCCGTACAGCCACCGCACAGCTCCCACGTCTTCATGCCTAACCTGAAGAATGTTTAAATTTCTTCTGCTGAAATGAAATAAAGTTTGAAGAAATGTCAAAAATGAAGCAGAGCAGGCAATCGTCACAATTCACCGAGTTTTGTTCAAAATTGGCAGCCTTTTCACTTGGTGTCGAACTGGGGAAAACGTTCACAAAACCTTTTGTGGTGCGGGTTTTCGGATTTTTGAACAATTTGTGAACTGCCCCTGAATCATTGACAAACGAGGGGTTCAATCATATATTTAATAGGTGATTGTTGTAATTGACAGGAATGTAGTTTCCGTGATAGACAGGTAGATTTTTGAGCTGCGCAGGCTGGAAATCTCTGTGATGCTGCGGAAGAAAACGTAAGAAGTGGGGTAGATCAATGATGAAACCTTGGAAGGCTGTTAAGCGGCTAGTACCTTTGTTTGCCATGCTAGCGTTGCTCTTGTCCGCATGCGGCCGTGAAGACCTGTCCGTGCTCAGACCACAGGGTCCAGTAGCTGAAGGGCAGCTCGGATTAATTAAACTGTCGATTACGATCATGATTGTAGTCATGCTGATCGTATTCGGGATCGCGGCTTACGTGTGGATCAAGTATCGCCGTAAACCGGGGCAAAACGACATTCCCAAGCAAGTTGAAGGCAACCATAAGCTGGAGATCATCTGGACTGCCATTCCGTTGGTTCTGGTTCTGATTCTGGCGGTTGCAACGGTGCAGAAAGTTTTTGCCTTTGGCGAAGATTATTCGAAGGATGCCAATGCGGTGAAGGTTAAAGTCACTTCGCATTTGTTCTGGTGGGAGTTCACCTATCCGGATTACGGCATTACGACTGCCCAGGATATGATTATCCCTACGGGCAAGAAGATTGCGCTTGAGTTGAAGACTGCTGATGTGCTGCACTCCTTCTGGGTGCCTTCACTCGGCGGCAAAACGGATACGAATACGGACGGAACGATTAACAAAGCTTGGTTAGAAGCCACGAACGAAGGGGTTTACCTCGGGAAGTGCGCCGAGCTGTGCGGGAAATCCCATGCTTTCATGGAGTTTAAAGTCAAGGCGGTTAGCCCAGAGTCGTTTGACCGTTGGGTTGAAGCGATGAAGGCGCCGGTACAAACAATTCAGGATCCAGCCGTTGCGGAAGTATTTAAGACGCAATGCTTGAGCTGCCACGCGATCGGTGATCAAGGCGGGCCACTGGGACCGAACTTGACGGGGATCGGCAGCAGAGAGACGGTTGCGAGCATTTTACATAATGCAGAAGCGTCCGGCAAACCGATCGACGGCAAACCGGTTAAGGATAATTTGGTGGAATGGCTGACGGATCCGCAAAAGGTAAAACCGGGTAACAAAATGCCAAATCCGAAGGAAGATCTCGGATTAACGGATGCTGAAATCGAAGCCATCGCCGACTACTTGGCTAACAGCAAATTATCTTATTAATCTTGCGTGCCTCTATGGACGGCATAGATGGATAGGAATTAATAGAGGGGGTACAAACCTTGGCTCATGCTCACACTGTCAAGCGGCACAAGGGGTTAATGGACTGGTTGACGACGGTCGATCACAAGAAAATCGCCATTTTGTATTTAGTGGCGGGCGGTTTGTTCTTTGGGATCGGCGGCATCGAAGCATTGCTGATCCGCGTGCAGCTGGCAAAACCGATGAATGATTTTGTATCGGCACAGCAATTTAACGAATTGATTACGATGCACGGCACAACGATGATTTTCCTTGGCGTTATGCCGGTAATCTTCGCCCTGATGAACGCGGTTATCCCGCTGCAAATCGGGGCTCGGGACGTCGCGTTCCCTTTCTTGAACGCTCTCGGATTTTGGACATTCCTGTTTGGTGGACTGCTGCTGAACCTGAGCTGGTTAATGGGCGGTGCACCGGATGCAGGCTGGACCTCGTATACGCCGTTGTCGAGTACGACGTACAGCTTGACACACGGGGTTGACTTCTACACGATCGGCTTGCAGATCGCTGGTCTGGGGACGCTGATCGGCGGTATTAACTTCCTAGCGACGATCATTACGATGCGTGCGCCGGGGATGTCCTTTATGCGGATGCCGATGTTTACTTGGACCACATTTGTAACGTCTGCGATGATCTTGTTCGCTTTCCCGGCGATCACGGTAGGTCTCGTTCTGTTGACGTTTGACCGGATTCTCGGCGCAAACTTCTTTAATGTAGAAAGCGGCGGCAACCCGGTATTGTGGCAACATATTTTCTGGATTTTCGGACACCCTGAAGTTTACATTTTGATCTTGCCAGCGTTTGGGGTCATCTCCGAAGTTGTAAGTACGTTCTCGCGTAAGCGGTTGTTTGGTTATAGCTCGATGGTGTTCGCTACGATCCTGATCGCCTTCCTGGGCTTCATGGTTTGGGCGCACCATATGTTTACGACAGGGATGGGGCCGGTGGCCAATGCGCTGTTCTCCATCGCTACGATGCTGATCGCCGTTCCGACGGGGATCAAAATCTTCAACTGGTTGTTTACGATGTGGGGCGGCCAAATCCGCTTTACGACGGCCAACCTGTTCGCTTCCGGTTTTATCCCAACGTTCGTTATGGGTGGGGTTACCGGGGTAATGCTGGCTTCGGCGCCAGCAGACTATCAATACCATGATACTTACTTCGTCGTAGCGCACTTCCACTACGTTATCGTAGGTGGTCTGGTTCTGGGCTTGTTCGCCGGACTACATTACTGGTGGCCGAAGATGTTTGGCCGCGTCTTGAATGAGAAGCTTGGCAAATGGGAGTTCTGGACGTTTATTATCGGCTTCCATATGACGTTCTTCGTACAGCATTTCCTTGGCTTGCTAGGGATGCAACGCCGCGTCTTTACGTATTTGCCGAACCAAGGCTTTGACCTGTTGAACTTGATCAGTACGATCGGTGCCTTCTTGATGGGCGTTGGGGTGATCTTGTTCCTGGTGAATATTGCAATTACGGCAAGACAACCGAAGGGCGTTCCGGGTGATGTCTGGGAAGATGGACGTACGCTGGAATGGTCGATTGCTTCTCCGCCAGAGGAATACAACTTCAAGCAAATTCCGCTGGTTCGCGGGATTGATGCTTTCTGGAAAGAGAAGATGGCTGGCAACAAAGAAATGACGCCGGCGGAGCCGGTTGGTCCGATTCATATGCCTTCGCCGACGATTCTTCCATTTATAATGTCGGTAGGTTTGTTTATTGCTGGTCTGGGCTTTATGTTCGCGAACGATGATTTTGGTAACGGTGCGATGAACTTCCTGTTCAACAATTACATCGTAGTTGGCCTCGGCTTAGCGATTACGTTCTTGTCGATGCTGCTCCGTTCCTTGTTTGACGATCACGGCTGGCACATCGAACCGGATGAACTGAATGGGAAGGAGGTCAAAGCATGAGTGCACCAAACACATCGCATGTAGCAGGTACGCTGCCGCACGAACCAGAGAAGGCAACGCTGGAAGGCCGTAATAAAATTTTGGGCTTCTGGTTATTCCTTGGGGGCGAGGCCGTCCTGTTTGGTACCTTGTTTGCAACCTTCCTTACCTTGCGGAATCAAATCGCCGATGGCCCGTCCGCTAGTGAGCTGTTTAATTTGGGGATGACGGCCGCTGCAACCTTTATCCTCTTGGTCAGCAGTTTGACGAGTGTGTTCGCCATTCAAGCGATGCACCGCGGAGACAAAGGGAAGCTGGCAGGCTGGCTGGCTGTAACTGTTCTGCTTGGCCTGGCCTTCCTTGTGCTGGAGATTTATGAATTTGCTGAGTATGTCCTGCATGAAGACTACGGCATGACCACAAGTGCGTTCAGTTCGGCGTTCTATACGCTGGTAGGCTTCCACGGCGCGCACGTGTTGTTCGGGATTTTGTGGATTTCCTTGCTCATTGGGCAACTCTTCAAAAAAGGTCTGACCGTCGTCACGGCACCGAAGATTTACGTGTCGGCTATTTACTGGCACTTCATCGACGTTGTCTGGGTGTTCATTTTCACGGTTGTCTACCTGCTCGGAAAGGTGGTCTAACGGATGGTCAATCAGGAATCAAACGGTTCACCGACGGTAAAGCACCGTCAGCGGCATGAAGGTCCGGAGAAACACATTGTCGCGTTTATTTTCTCCATCGTTCTGACCTTGATCGCTTTTGCAGCGGTTGCAGCCGGCGGAGTGAATACCGCGTTCACCGTCATTTTGTTGCTGTTGATGGCGGTACTGCAGGTGCTGGTTCAATTAGGTTACTGGATGCACATGAAGGATAAGGGCCATTTGATCCCGATCATCTTCATGGCTGGTGGATTTTTCGTTGCATTTACCGCGATTATTGCCGCTTTATATTGGATGTGGTGGTAAGAGAAGAAGAGGAGGCTCTCGCCAGATGGCGGGCCCCCTCTTTTGCGGGTTCAACTGCATAGTTAAGATAGGTATAGCACAAAAACGGTACCTTCCCGCTTGGGATGCTGTCACCGTTTTTGTCGTATTTACCCCCTTGTTCACAATTTGGACAGAACTAAGCGCGCTGCGGAAGGAGGGTTTGCCGTGCTGGGGTTAGAATATTTTAATTTCACAGCGGTCTGGAGTCCGGTTTTCTTGGCTTTCATGCTGCTGGTGACAGCCGGATATTTTGTGTTGATTGGGCCGGGCGCTGAGAAATGGGCTGAAGGTGATGTCCACGTTCCCGTGGGACGGAAAGTGTTGTTTGTCACCGGGATGCTGTTGCTTTATCTAGCACAAGGCGGTCCGGTGGAACTGCTCGGCCATATGATGTTCAGCTTCCATATGCTCAGCATGGCGATGTCCTATCTGTTGGCGCCGCCGCTGTTAATGCTGGGGCTGCCCCCTTGGGTTTGGCGCCGTGTGACAGCGTTTCTGGCTTCAAGCCCGCTCAGAGTATTGAAGTTTTTGGCTCGCCCGGTGGTGGCAGCTGTCGTGTTTAACGGGTTGTTTTCGTTTTATCATCTGCCGGTCGTGCATGACTATGTGATGCTTCATTTTGGCGTGCATCGAGTGTACTATGTCATTTTGTTTATCGCCGCAGTTCTCATGTGGTGGACGCTGGTCAATCCGTTGCCTGAGCGGGCAGGAGTTCAGGGCCTGAAGAAAATGGGCTTTATCTTCCTTAACATGGTGCTGCTCACACCAGCCTGCGGCTTAATTATTTTTGCGGACGAGCCGCTGTACGCGACTTACAGCGATCCGGCTGTCTGGGCGCGGGCGATGGGGTATTGCGTGACTGGAGACCCGGCGCAGCTGCTTCGTCAGTTCGGCGGACCGCAATTTTTTGGCTACTTGCAGCCGAACATCGATCAGCAGGTTGGTGGAATCCTGATGAAGTTCATTCAGGAATTCATCTTTGCGTCGATGCTGGCGTACGTGTTTTATCATTGGTACAAGCAGGAAAACCGCGAGAATGACCAGGAAGAAGCGGAAGGGGCTGCTTTGTCTAACTCTACGCTGAATCCACCTCCGCCTCAGACCGGATCTTAAGTCAACGGGATGGGAGGCCGGCCGGCGATCTTGGGTTGGAAGGCTATCTCACAAAACGTTTAGGGGGATGCAAATTGGATCTGTTCACGTTATTTCCGACGCTTAGCACATCATTTATCGTCATTAGTGCCGTGCTGGTAGCGATCGGGTGGGGGCTTATCATTAAAGGGAAACGGGAAGCTCACAAGAAGACGATGATTGCGGCGGCTGTGGCTGCGCTTCTGTTCTTCCTGATCTATATGTCGCGAACTGTATTTATCGGCAATACGTCGTGGGGCGGACCGGATAGCCTCAAAGGCTATTATCAGACGTTCCTCACCTTCCATATCGTTCTAGCGACCGTTGCAGCCGTATTTGGCATCACCACATTGGTGCTTGGCTTTAAGGAGAAGTACGCCAAACACCGCAAGTGGGGACGGGTCACCTCGGTCATCTGGTTTTGCACGGCGATTACGGGGGTTGTCGTTTATGTGCTGCTGTATTTGCTGTATCCAGGCGGCCATACGAAGCCGGTATGGGAAGTTATTTTGGGTATGTAAATCATCGTAAGTATACTGGATCTATCTACGGCCAATGGCCGATTCGTAAAGAATCGCGCTGTTGGCTTTTTTTTGTGGATGAAAGAAGCATTGACATCGAAATAAGCACAGATTATACTGTGTATAAAGATATAAACAGTAAGCACAGTGGCCATCATATCCTGTCGATGATCGAAGGATGAAGATGGGAATGAAAGAGGTTGATGAACGATGGATAGTTGGAAAGGCGCTTGGGTGATTTTCAGAAGAGATTTGCAAAGTGATCGGATGTATCTCATTTGGAATGTCATCTTTATGCTGTACATTGCGCTGATGCTCGGCATCTTTATTGGAACACAAGAGCATGTCCAGTACGTGATGAATCCGATGAGCGACTTCCTCATGTTGATCATGGTTCCTTTCACAGGTTTCTTTTTTACTCGGCGGTCATTTAACTATATTCGGGAAAATTCGTATACCCAAATGCTGAGATATTATCGCGTGTTGCCAATTTCGGTGAAGACGGTGCTGAGAAGCAGGCTGATTCAACTGGGAGCGGCGATGCTGCTCAACGGGATTCTGTTCTACGGCGGCCTTTATCTGGTCACGTATCTGATGGATAGTATGGTGTGGGATTTTGGAGCCTTTCTTGTGTTTTGCTTCACCTGGACGGGATACAGCTTACTGATTAACGGATTGTTTATTTATTGCGAGCTTCTGATGAGCGGCAAAGTATATTTAGGGTTAACATTCCTGCTCATGCTGTTGCTGGCGGGAGCCGCTTTTGTCATGAATTGGCTTGACGTCAACCTGCTGGCGTTCATCTTGGAAAACTCCCGGCGTTACACCATACTCTCACCAATGATGTGGTGCTCCATAGCTGTCGGCGGTCTCGGGTTCACTTACCTGTTATCGCTGACGCGGCGAAGACTAATGAAGCGGGATTTGACTTAAGGATGGCAGAGAAATACGGGAGTAAGGCGGAGGTGAGCAAGAAAGGTGTGGATTCCCATTCAAATCAACGAAAATAGTGCAGCGCCGCTGTATCATCAAATTGAGTCGCAGCTTCGCTCCCTAATCGTCAGCGGCCAAATCGCAGAAGGTACGTTGTTACCTTCGATTCGGGAATTCGCCGGCGCCTTAAACTGCAGCGTCATTACCGTCCGCCGGGTCTATCAAGATTTGGAGGCGGAGGGACTGCTTCGGACGCGGCAGGGAACAGGAACGTTTGTCGCCAAGGTCGGCGCGGACGAACGGGATGAATACCGCACCGCTGTAGTGAAGGAAGCGTTGGAGAAGGCGGTAGATACCGGAAAATCGATGCAATACGGGGCGGAAGAGTTGAAGCAGCTATTTTTGCAGGTTATGCAACAGAAATATAACTCAAATCCAGACAAGGAGGGGACGGATGAATGACACAACCGATGGCGATTGAGCTGATTGGAGCGCTGAAACGGGGACGCCGTAAAACGATCGGGCCGTTACATTTGCAAGTGCCGAAGGGGTATATCGTGGCTCTCGTAGGGCCTAACGGCTCTGGCAAAAGCACGATGATGCAATTAATTCAGCAAATGCTGCAGCCAGATGCGGGGGAAATTCGTTGGTTCGGCCAGTCGTGCTCCGGTGAGTTGCCCCTTGAGCTGCGCCAACAAATCGGATATGTCTCGGAAGCGCCCGAACCGGAAGAAAATTATATGACCGCCGAGCGCGCAGCGGAGTTCCGATCACAATGGTATCCAACTTGGGATCAGCAGCTCTTTGAGGATCTCATGAACCGGTTTGACGTCCCGAGAAATGAACGGTTAAACCGGATGTCCAAGGGGGAGCGGCGGAAATACGAGATCGCGGCAGCGTTGGCTGCCCGGCCGAAGCTACTATTGCTCGACGAGCCCTCCTCAGGGCTGGATCCCTTCGCATGGAAGGGCATGATCGACGAGCTCCGGGACTTTATGGAGGGCGAGGACATGACGATCTTGATCGCGACCCATATCGTGGAGGAAGTGAAGCGGCTGGCTGACTACATTGCTTTGATTCACCAGGGGAAGATACTCGGAATGGCCGAGAAGGATCAGTTATTTAGCAGCTGGAAGGAGATTTGGATCCGCAGCAGCGATTGCTCGCCGGGCGACCTGCCCGAGGGAACGATTCTTCGCGTAGATGGACCGCAGGTGACGAAGCTGATCGTTCAAGAGCAGTACGAAGGAGAACTGCAGCAGAGTCTAGCCGCCAAAGGCCTGCAGGTGATGCAAACCCGCAGCCTCGAGTTAGATGAGATTTTGCAGTTGTGGATTCAAGGGCATTCACCGGCGAAGCTGGTAACCCCATCCACGGCGACATTGGTTTAATCGCATCAATTATTTTGTAGCGAAGAAGGAGAGGGAATATGGCGAAACCATTGGTACTGGACAATGTCATGAAGCAGTTTGGCGAGAAAACGGCGGTCAACAACATTTCGCTTCAGGTAGAGGAAGGCGAGATTTACGGTTTGCTGGGCGCCAACGGTGCTGGGAAGACGACAACGATGCGGATGGTGCTGGGGTTGATCTATCCGGACGGCGGACAAATTCTGTACAACGGCAAGCCTTACAGCCGGGAGCTGCAATCGCAAATGGGGTATTTGCCGGAGGAACGCGGGTTGTATCCAAAGGTGAAGGTCAGCGACCAAATCATCTACCTGGCCCGCTTGCGCGGCATGTCTGCAGCAGAGGCTGACAAGAGCCTGAAATACTGGCTCGAGCGATTTGAAGTGCCGGAATACTACGATAAGAAAATTGAGGAGCTGTCCAAAGGCAATCAGCAAAAAATGGGCTTTATCGCCGCGGTTGTTCATAAACCTAAAATTGTTATTATGGACGAAGCGTTTAGCGGCTTGGACCCGGTTAACGTCGAGCTGCTGAAGGCGACGGTGAAGGAGCTGCGCGATCAAGGCACCAGCATTCTGTTCTCCACTCACCGGATGGAGCATGTGGAGGAGCTGTGCCGGAACATCACGATTTTGCACCGTTCAAATACCGTGCTGCAGGGCAATCTGCAAGAGATCAAAAAACGTTATCCTCGCGAAGAAGTGCTCCTGCATACAGCCGGAGAAGTAACAGGGCTCGAGCGGATCGCAGGCGTGGAGAAGGTGGAGCGGAAAGAACGCGGCTATCTGGTACGGATCTCGCAGGTATCGGCAGCACAAGAGATTTTGCGTAGAGCGATGGAGGTCAGCGAAGTAGAGCATTTTGAAATTAAGGAGCCTACGCTGAATCAGATCTTTATTAAAGAGGTAGGTGAATCCAATGAATAAAATGGGGACGGTCGTTGGCTTTACGTTCATGAATAAAGTGCGTACAAAATCTTTTATCATTACGACGCTGGTCTTGGCGCTGCTGGTGACGATCGGGCTGCATGTGCCTTATTTTATCGATAAATTTACCGGCGGGGATGATCAACCAACGAAGATTGGCCTTGTGTACGAAGGGCAACCGGAGTTGGCGAAGTCGCTGGAAGCCTATACAGAGAAGCAGCCGGCAGCAGGCTACACGTTGGTTCCTTACGAGCAAGCGGACAAAGCCAAGCTGCAAGCGGCAATTGAAGCCGGGGAGATCGATGGGTATCTGCAGTTTGCTGAAGGAGACGGCGGTGTCTTCCCAGCAGTAACCTACACCTCGAAGAAAGACAGCTTGGGAATGGGGCTGCAAAATGCGCTGCAAGCGGCACTCCAGAACGTCAAGGCGGAGTATATCACGAAAGGCATGCTGACAGAAGAGCAAATCGCTGCGTTAAGCACGCCGATCCAAATCAATGCGGTGAAGGCTTCACCGGATTCTGGTGCGGGCGAAGGCGGCAATCCGACGGAAGCGATGGGGGCAATTAATTACGTTATCGTATATGTACTCATCATCCTGTTCTTCATGACCATAATGATGACGGGGAATATGATCTCGGCGGAAGTCACTGCAGAGAAAAGCTCGCGCATTATGGAGATTCTTATCACCAGCGTATCGCCGCTCGCGCAAATGTTCGGGAAGATTATTGGGATGTTTTTTATCGGGCTGCTGCAAATTGCTGTTTTTGCCGCAGTGATTGCGATTAATATCTCGCTGCCGTACAACCAGCCGGTGTTGGCGGATTTCAATCTGCATCTGTCTGATATCCGCGTGGAAGTATTAGTGCTTGGCCTAGTATTCTATATTTTGGGTTACTTCTTGTATGCTACACTGTTTGCCGCGGTCGGCTCGCTGGTCAGCCGGACCGAAGAGCTGGGGCAAGCGGTGATGCCGATTACGATGCTGTCGCTGGCGGCATTCTATATCGGGATCTTCAGCTTGGGCACGCCTAACTCGCTGCTCATGAAGGTCAGCTCCTTCATCCCGTTCGTTTCACCGGTGTCGATGATCGTACGGATTGGCCTCGGGGAGCCGCCAATTTGGGAAATTGCGGCTTCGCTGATCGTCCTGGCTATTGCGATCTTCGTGTTCGGCTGGCTGTCGGCGAAGATTTACCGCACCGGTGTCCTGCTGTACGGTAAGCGTCCAACCTTCAAAGAGCTGCGCAAAGCAATGAAAGCCTATAAGATCTAGTTCATAAGTGCAATAAGCCTTGGTAGACTGATGTTCGTCTATCAAGGCTTTTCTTTTAAGCAAAGTTATGTGGTGCAAGGCACATCAGATGCTGAACCGTCATTATTTGGGGAAAATCGCTTTACAGGTTGGTGAAGACTTCACAGCCTGATTGTCAATGTTAGATAGAAAACCAATGCATAGAACTAACGGGATACCTGAGCAGAGGCTTTCTGCGATCAGCGGAGCGCCTCTTTTTTTTTCTTGGTCACGTCAAGTTCACACGGCAGACACATCACTGCTTTATACTTGGTTTTGCAAGGAGAAATGGAGGTGCCGACCGAGTTCATAGAAGGGGAATGAATAGGCTAGAATAGGAGCAAGGTGATGTCGGGATGAAACGAAGTATATTGCTGGTGGAAGACGACGCACTGATGCGTGAGTTTATCACCGATTATTTTAAAAAAGAACAATGGGAAGTCCACGAAGCCGAGAACGGCCGCATCGCGCTGGACATTTTCGAGCAGACCCCTGTTGATCTGGTCGTGCTGGACATCATGATGCCTGAAATGGACGGTTGGTCCGTCTGCCGGCGAATTCGCGGCAAATCGGATGTACCGATCATCATTATGACGGCTCGAACCGAGGACGACGATCAGCTGCTCGGATTCGAGCTGGGCGCCGACGAATATGTGACAAAGCCGCTGAGCCCCCGGGTGCTCGTCGCCCGCGCCACGGCCTTGATGAAACGAAAGGAAGGCACGGTTGGCCGGACCAGCGAGGTGCAAGTGTTCGGCGACTTGTCGATCAATCGCGAAGCACATGTCGTGGCCGTCAAAGGGACCGCGGTGAATTTAACGCCCAAGGAGTATGAGTTGCTGATCTTTCTGGTCAAGCATGCTGGCAAGGTGTTAACCCGGGAGGCCATTTTGGATGCGGTCTGGGGATACGATTATTTGGGCGACTCACGTACCGTGGATACCCATATCAAAAAATTAAGAGCCAAGCTGGGAGACGAAGGTCGGTACATCGTTACCGTGATCCGGTCAGGCTATAAATTCGATGTGAACATATGAGAAGGCATAGCGTTGTTTTTAAGTTGTTCATTGTCACTTCGGTGCTGGTGTTATTGGCCTTCTCGGTCGTCATGGTGGCTGAAGGCATGTTCTTCGAGCGCTTCTATCGGGAGACCAAAATCAACCGGTTGGTCGAGAGCATGCGGAGCTTTGCCAAGCAGTTCAGCGAGCATCCCAACGATGACCAGCAAGTCTCCCGGCTGTTAGGCGAATACATGAACCGGCACGACGCCAGTATCGCTATATTAAGTCGAGAATTTGTGCAGCTTCACTATGAACCTTATTATATCGATTTGCAGACGTTAAGCGGGAAGAAGATCAAGGTCGTCATTCCGACGGAAGGGACAACCTGGGAAGAGATTCCGAAATTTGTGAAAGGCGATCAGCTGACGGTCGACGGGATGTTTATGGATCAGCTGGATACGATTATGAATCCCGTGGAGATTCATTTGTCGGCAGAAGCGAGTCGTGAGCCTGATCTCGGGCTGGTGCGGGTGGAAGGCAAGGTAGAGGATCTGTTGCTGCCGGAGCCCCATTCTCGCTCATATAATCCGTTTTATCAGGATTCGTTGATCGATGATGCGGTTCAAGCTTGGAGAGAGCAAATTTACAGAACTAATTCCTCCGAAACGGAGCTGCTTCAAGAGGGACTCGTTCGATTCGAATGGCGGGATCCGTGGAGCGGTGTCGAGTACGCTGTACTGCTTCAGCCGCTCGCCAACGAAGAGCAGAGGGGTCCGCATTACATGATCGCATTAAGCTCATTGCAGCCGGTTGGAGAAGCCGTGGACATTCTTCAAAATTATGTGATTGTGCTGGCTCCGCTGATCCTTGTGCTGGTCGTTCTGCTGTCCCTGATCTTTTCGCGGCTGGTGTCCCGTCCGTTGCTTGCCTTGAATCGTACGGCTGCCCGCCTGGCGGAGTTGGATTTCTCTGTAGTGCCGGAAGCTCGGTCCAAGGACGAGTTCGGCGAGCTGTCCCGCAATCTGGCCCGGCTGTCGCGCAATTTGGACGAAGCGTTGAAGGAGCTGACCCTGGCTAATCGTCAATTGCAGCAGGATGTAGAGGAGAAGCGGAAAGCAGAGGAGCTGCGCAAAGAGCTCGTCGCCAACATATCTCACGAGCTGAAAACACCTCTAGGCATCGTTAAGGGGTTTGCGGAAGGGCTGCAGGACGGAGTGGCAGACGACAAAAAAGAGCGTTATCTGGCATTGATCGTCAGCGAAACCGATCGAATGAACGCCTTGATTATGGATATGCTGGAGCTGTCCAAATTTGAGGTGAAGAAGATCCAACTGCAACCGCGCAGCTTCTCCTTGTCCCGCCTCGTCAAGCGGGTAGCCGAGTCCTTTGATCAGCAGCTGGAAGCCAAGGGGCTTCAAATCAAGTTGACACTTAGTTATGAGAAAAGCGGACTGCATTCATCCCATGTGGAGGAGATGACGGTTTGGGCCGATCCGAGACGGATTGAGCAGGTAGTCCTGAACTTACTAAGCAACGCCGTTCGCCACGCCCGGGAGGAAAGCATCATCTGCATTGAACTGCATCGGGAAGTGAATGGAAAGATCACGGCGACGATCGAAAATGTAGGCCCCACGATTCCTGAGGCGGATCTGGCCCGGATTTGGGACCAATTTTACCGGGCAGAACGTTCGAGGGACCGCAAATCCGGCGGGACCGGGCTGGGGCTGGCGATCGTGAAGCATATTTTGGAGCTGCATGGCAGTGAATACGGTGCTCGGAATACGGAGCAAGGTGTAGCGTTCTATTTTACCTTAGCCCATCAAGATCACATAAACGGAGGAGAAACTCATGATGAAAAATAAAACACTGGTACTTTTGATGGCAGCTCTGACTGCGGTATTGATGCTGAGCGCATGCGGGAATAAATCATTAAGTGGAGCGCCGCAAGAGCCAACAACAAACGACAATTCTGCCAATACGTCTGATGATAACGCCAGCACGGAGAATGCGGCCAACGGCGACATTCTGATCGTCATCGATCAAACCCCGAAACCGCTGGCTGAAGGGGGAAGCTTTGACTTCACGGTCAAAAAAGCACCGGAAGGCTACATGCTGAAGGAGATCCATTGGACATCCGAGAAAAACAACATCGTAAATACGTTGGAGGAAGCCATTAAGCATGGTCAAGAAGGCGGAAACGGATTCTATATCAGCGGTAACGGACAGTTTATGGGCTTCATTTATCCTGACGAAATGAAAGACGAAACTGGCAAGGTCACCTTTGTTTTCGCGAATGATCAAGGTAAGGAAGTGACCTGGGAGAAAGAAATTACGTTAAAATAAAAAGAAGACCCAAGCCATCATTGGAATGAATGGAGGCTTGGGTCTTCTTTTTGGAAATGCACAACGGTGTACCGTTCGGCTTAAGCCTTGACAGCTCCTTGCGTAATCCCACTAATGATCCATTTCTGCAGGAACAGATAAACGATAACCATCGGCAGCAACGCCAGTAAATAGGAGGCGAAGGCCAAATTATAGTCCGTGCTGAATTGGCCTTGGAACACGTATTGCACGAGCGGCAGTGTATATTGAGTTGGATCAGCCAGCAAAATGAGCGGCAACAGGAAGTCGTTCCACGTTGACAGGCAGGACAGAATCACAACTGTAGCGCTGATTGGCGCTAGCAGCGGGAAGATGATCCGCCAGAAGGTCCCCCAGGTTGACGTCCCGTCGACGGTTGCGGCTTCCTCCAGCTCAATAGGTATGGAGCGAATGTAACCGACATACACGAAGACGTTAAACGGCAGACCATAAACGATATATAGGAGGATCAGGCCGGGAATGTTGTTCATGCCTAAGTCCGTTGTTACTTTAACAACAGGCAGCATAATAATTTGAAACGGAATGAACATCGCGCTTATAAAGTAAAGGTAAAGCCCTTTAAAGAACTTGCGGTTCATATTCCGGGCGATCGCATAAGAGACCAGCGAGTTGGTCAATAGAATAAACACAACCGATACGGCAGTAATGACAAAGCTATTGCCAAGGGCTTGAAAGAAATTGGTAGCTTCGATGGCCCGTTTAAAGTTGCTGAAATGGAGGCCAGTCGGCAATGAGAATATCGACGCCGCCATTTCCTCCGGATTTTTCAAAGCGATGCTCACGGTCATATATAGCGGGAACAAAATGAAAAGGGAGCCAAGCGCAATGAGTATCGTTGCGAGCCAATTGGTTTTCTTAGTCATAGTTGATCCAACTCCCGTCTTTGTAGAACTTTAATCTGGAACAGAGAAATGGCGACGATCACGATAAAGTAGATGACCGCATTTGCTGATTGATAAGCGAATTCACCGCCAGTAAAGCCACCTTGGTAAATCAATAACGCGATCGATCGGGTGGCTGTACCCGGTCCGCCTCCGGTTAATGCAACGATTTGGTCAAATACCATTAATCCGCCCTTCATGGCCAGGACCATGTTGATGGTGAAGAACGAGGCCAGCATTGGAAAAGTGATTTTCCAGAACTCTTTCCATTTGGAGGCACCATCGAGACTCGAAGCTTCGTACAGGTCGGCAGGAATTGTCTGCAAGCCGGCCAAGTAAAGAATCGTATTATAGGCTATGGCCTGCCAAACTCCGACGATGACGACACCAACCCAGGCCCAGTCAGGTTTTCCAAGAAGGTTAATCGAGAGAAAATCGCTACCTAACTTCTCGCCCAAGATCGGGAAGGCGTTGGAGAACAGGTAGTTAAAAATATAACCGATGATCAACACACCAAGGACGTTTGGCAGAAAATAAAAGGCGCGAAAAAAGTTTTTAGCCTTAATTTTCGCATTAAGTCCCAGTGCAATTAACAAGCTGAGTACGTTAATCAGGATCGTGGCTGTAATCGCATATTTGAACGTAAAGATATATGAATCCAGGACATTCGAATCCTTAAATACATTAATAAAATTCTTCAGACCGATGAAATCATAACTTTTGCTGAAGCCGTCCCAGTTTGTGAAAGCATAGAAAATGCCTTGAAGCGCTGGATAGGTGTGAAAAGCAAAAAATAACACGAGAGCGGGTAAAGTCATCCAATAAAAGGCCGTACGGCGTTTCGTCATGTTTATTCCTCCTTAAGAAATGCTTGAATCCTTAGTTACTAGTAAACGTTTACGTACCCTTGAAAAAAAGAACGTGAGCGAGCACTTAGATCATTGACCATCAGGCTATCGCTTACGTTTTTGGATTATGGATATCCCGCTTGTCATGGGAGCTAATCGCCCGTACCGTCTGTCTTTCGACGATGGAATGGGCTACGATGCAGCTGCTTTCGGCTTTCCCCGTTTTGATCATGTGAATCAGTTTCTGAGAGGCTAGATTGCCCATATCGTACAATGGTTGTCGTACGGTAGTCAAAGGGGGAACCGACATCTGGGCCAGCTTCAGATCATCGTATCCGATAATGGACAACTCATCAGGCACCTTAATCCCATACTTGGCAGCTACAGAGATTGCAGCAATTGCCATCTCGTCGCTCGCTGCAAAGATGGCGGTGATATCAGGGGCCCGGCTTAAGAGTTCTTCCATCGCTTTATAGCTTACGTCGAATAAGAAATCTCCATAGGCGATATAAGATTCGTTAATCGGTATGCCGTGGTTCTCAAGGGCTTTCTTGTAACCTTCAATTCTTGGAATCCCGGCGATCGTATCGTGCTTAGTACCGCTCAGCAAAGCGATTTTGCGATGGCCGAATCGAATCAAATACTCTACGGCATCATAAGCGGCCTGAAAATCGTTGACCTTGATATACGGTACATGATCATAGCCGGATTCCGTCGAGACGAGGACATAGGGAATTCGCATTTGCTGAAGTGTCTGATAGTATTCTTCTTTCAGGACTTCGCTGGAAAAGATCAAACCATCAACCTGCTTCTCACGCAATACCTGTAAGTATTTGAGAGTCCGCTTTCCGTCTGAATCGGTATTGCATACCATAACGCTGTATCCGTTATCCTGAGCAAAGTCCTCCACACCGTGGAGAATCTCAGAAGAGAACAGGCTTGATACAGTCGGAAACATCACGCCGATCGTCTGGGTTTTCTTATTGATCAGTCCCCGGGCGATGGCGTTAGGCTGATATCCGATTTCCTCGATGGCTCGGTAAACCTTGGCTTTCGTTTGATCCGAATAGCCTTGCAAATTATTGAGTACACGGGATACGGTGGCTATAGAGACATTGGCCTTTTTGGCAACATCTTTGATGGTAGGGTTCATGATATTACCCGCCTCATTCGTTTCAATTTTGTCCTACTATTTTCGTAGACGAACGTAAACGCTTACTCGATTTTAGAACTTGTGCTCGTATTTGTCAACGATATTTTTAGGAGAAATGGGGCTAGAGGCCTGCAGATAAAGGTGGTTAAAATTGGGTGGCCAAAAGAGCATTGACAAACCTATCACACAGGGATATATTTAGGTAAGCGTTTACGTTCCGAGCGTTGGATTTTGAATGAGCGCAAATGGATAACTATTGGCTTACACTTGTCATAGTTCGTAAACGTTTACCTTGCAGGTTCCCATTCATTTATGAAACCAAAGCAAAGAGGTGAAGTCAGGAACTAGGTGAAGTCAATGCAGTGTTCAGATTTATTTCCGAAGAGGGGCTTAAAGTAGGGACTAAAGGATACATATTGAACATGGAGTAAACGTTTACGTATCCTCGTAACTTCTATTTTCTGTCCTAAGTCAATGATGAAAATTTTATGTTCAGGGGGACAAAACACGATGAAAAAAATCATAGCACCCGTATTAGCAGGGTTAATGGCCATCTCGATGCTTAGCGCTTGCGGTAATGGTGGAGGGAATAACGCAGGAACGGCATCCAACAACGGATCAACTGCCACTTCCGACAAGCAAGTTGAAATCGAATTTTTCCAAAATAAAACGGAAGCGAAGGATACCTTCGACAAGCTGATTGCGAAGTTTAACGAAGCGAACCCTAATATCAAGGTGACGCAAGTAAACCCGCCTGACGCGGAAACCGTATTGAAGACAAGAGCGGCAAAGGATGAAATTCCGGATGTTGTAGGTATGGGGGCAACGGATACTTACAAATCGTTGGCTGCCGGCGGAGTGTTCAGAGATTTCACAGGCGACGAGCTTCTCTCCTCGATTCAACCTGCTTATATTCAAATGATGAACGATTTGACCGGAACGGATGTAGTTAACGGCATCCCATTCTCGGCGAACGCCAGCGGCGTGATTTATAACAAAGCGATCTTTGCTGAAGCAGGCGTGGAAGTTCCAACAACTTGGGATGAGTTTATTGCTGCGGCAGAGACGTTCAAATCTCAAGGGATAAATCCTTTTTATCTGACCTATAAAGATGCATGGACCGTGTTAGTGCCGTTCAATGCTTTGGAACCAAGTATCGTGGGTACGGAAATCTTCAAACAACGCCAAGAGGGTTCGGTGAAGTTTGCTGACGCCTTTAAAGAAGTGGCTGAGAAACAGTTGAAGCTTCTGGACTACGGGCAAAAAGACATTTTTGGCAAAGGTTATAATGATGGAAATGCCGGGTTCGCTAAAGGCGAGTCTGCAATGTATATGCAAGGGGTATGGGCAATTCCGGAAATTCAGAAGGCGAACCCTTCCATCGAGCTGGGCGTGTTCCCGATGCCGGCCACCAATGACCCGACGAAGAACAAAGTCATTTCCGGCGTGGATACGCTGTTGACGGTTGCTAAAAATACCAAACATCCGGAAGAAGCTATGAAGTTTGTCCAATTCTTGCTGGAACCGGAAAATGTACAACAATATATCGATGAACAAAAAGCGTTCCCGGCGATCACCGGCGTATCGCAAAGTGATCCAATTATGGACGGTTTCAAAGAAGCCTTTGCAGCTGGACAAATCTCTGATTTTGCGGATCACTATATTCCAAGTGCCATGAAGCTTGACGCTTTGGTTCAAGAGTTCCTGCTTAAGAAGGATGTCAATGCATTCCTGAAAAACTTGGATACGGAATGGGATAAAGTTGCCAATCGGAAATAAGCCGAATATGTAATCATGCTGAAGGGCGGAGATTAGTCTCCGCCCTTTTTGTATTTCGCTCACCGTGCAAGGTTGACGAGGGGGTGACTTTCATCTATTATGTATACCCGTGGGGGTATCCGCTTGAACGAGATGTCAGGCACGATGAATGATGGAAAGGAGTGCAGGACATGGCTGAGGAACATCTCTATGCGGAAGAAGTCAAACGGAGATTGAAACGAATCGAAGGTCAGGTGCGCGGAGTGCTTCGTATGATGGAGGAAGGGAAGCCCTGCAAGGAAGTGGTAGTTCAGCTTTCTGCAGTGCGGAGTGCTACGGATAAGGCTTTGGCCCAGATCGTTGCGGATAACTTGCAGCAGTGTATCTTGGAGGAGCAGGCTCAAGGGGGCGACACCGCCCATTTGGTGAAGGAAGCGGTAGAGCTGCTGGTCAAGAGCCGGTAATTTGAAAAGGAGACGATAACGATGGCGTTTCAGCCACAGAAGGAAATAACCCCGGACGAGCTGGCCGCGCGGTTGAAGCGGGGCGAGCAGGTCCATGTGCTGGATGTGCGTGAGCCATTGGAGTGGGCTGAAGGCCACATTCCAGGGGCTAAGCATATTCCGTTGGGACAGCTGCTAGAGCGGTTAGCAGAGCTGGATCCGGAGGAAGAGGTAATCGTCGTCTGCCGCAGCGGCGGGCGGAGCAGTCTGGCCTGTGAGCTGCTTAGTGAGAGAGGCTACCGTGTAGTCAACATGACCGGCGGAATGCTGACTTGGCAGGATGAAGTGGAGTGAGTGACATGCTGATCACGGCAGGAGGATTGTTGCTTGCCGCCTGGATAAGCGGATATGTACTTCGGTTGGTATGGCCTGTCCCGGGCCTAAAGTTCGTAGGGGAGAAGGGCTTACGCGGGTTCGACCTGCCGCCGCAGACGAAGATGCTGGATGTCCGGGACGCGTCTTATTATGAAGAATGCCATCTGGATGGAGCGATTAACATTTCGTTAGGTCGATTGCCGTTTCTATGGCATAAGGAGTTATCGCCATCTTGTCCTGTTCTGATCATTGCAAACCGTCGATCTGCGGTGTTAAAAGCAGCACGAATTTTACGCAGACGAGGCTTCAAGCAGCTCTACGCCTTGCGCGGAGAAGCTTGCCGGGAAGGATCTTCGCGGAAGCCTTGCTTAGAGAAGGGCCCCGCCTGTTGATGCAGGCGGGTTTTTGGTGTACAGTGAAGCGATCATGGTTCTCACGCGCTTGAGTGTGAGGTTGAAACTTTCAGACTAATATGAACGTTTATTGTACAGCAAGTATATTAGAGAGCAGGGGAGAGACAAGCATCATGCCAACGCCTACATTACCCAGCCGCGCGAGCCGGACAAGCCGGACAGGCCGCGCGTCGGCCAAGCGGGGAACGGGGGCTAAGAAGCGTACGTCCGCTAAGAAACGGCGGAAGCGTGGATTTTTCTATCTGATGTCCCGGCTGATTATCGCGATGATGCTGATCGGGACGGTGGCCTTATTCTGGTTGTTCTTTACCCCGTCAGGGAACAATATGCGCTATTTAATGGCCGATACGCTGATTACGACGCAGCATCGCCATTGGGCCAAATATATCATCGGACAAGCCGAGCTGGACAAACGGGTCGCCGCTTACCAGGCGCAATTCGAGCAGATGGGAACGGAGAAGGACACCCATACGATTGATTTGCCCGACCCGGAGGATCAAGAAGACACACAAGCGGAGAAGCCGCTCATTGAAATTGAAGAGGTCTCCGGCAAAAGCTATCACGGGTACGTGCTTACTGTAAACGACCCGACCAAAATCCGTTTGGGGGTTCCAGCGAAACGGGGCAAAGGGGAGAAGGTCTCCAGCATGGTCGCGCGGACCGGTGCCATAGCCGGCGTGAACGGCGGCGGCTTTGCCGACCCGAACTGGAAAGGCAACGGCTTCAAGCCGATTGGGGTGGTCATTTCCCAAGGGAAGCTGTATTACAACGGCATTAGTTCAGGGGCATCGACGCAGATCGTGGGCCTGGACAAGAAGGGCAAGATGATCGCCGGTAAATATACGCTGGAGGAATTGAACAAGCTGGGGATTCAGGAAGCGGTGACGTTTCAGCCGCGAATTATCGTAAACGGCAAAGGACAGATCCGCAGTCAAAAAGAAGGCTGGGGCATCGCGCCGCGGACGGCCATGGGGCAACGCGAAGACGGTGCGATCCTGTTCGTTGTCATCGACGGGCGTCAGCCGGGCTACAGCATCGGCGCCAGCCTGTACGATGTTCAGCAGATTATGCTGGAACGCGGCGCCGTGATCGCCGCCAATTTGGACGGCGGGTCGTCTACCGTATTGGTGAAAGAAGGCGGGGAGATCGTGAACAAGCCTTCGTCCGAATACGGAGAGCGGTATTTGCCAACCGCGTTTCTCGTCTTTGAGGATCCGTCCAAGGTGAACATCCCGAACATTTGGGAAGGCTTGCGTCCACAGGACATTGATCCCGGGAAGAAGTGAGGCGGCAGAAGCAGAGGCCGAGCAGAGGGGAGTATCCCTTTTGCCCGGCCTCTTTGTTATGTAGTAAATCCGTTAGTCCTTGCTCCAAGTAAAGCGCTGACGATATTTTCGCGGGGACATGCCTTCGGTCTTGCTGAAGCAAGCGGTGAAATATGCGGCCTGGTTAAATCCCACTTGTTCGGCGATCCGTTCGATGGTCAGATCGGTTTGCACAAGCAGCAGCTTAGCCTGCTGGATGCGCAGCCGTTGCAAGTAGACGGCAGGCGAACAGCCGAACACCTTCTGCATACAACGGGCGATATAGACCGGATGGAAATTGATACTCTCCCCAAGCTTTTGCGCGGAGAAGGGTTCGTTATAATGCTCGCGCAAATAGGAGGCTGCCTTCTCGGCGCAGGCTGACTGCGGAGAGAGTCTGGCATTGGATGAGGAGGCCGACAGTTCGACGATTACATCTTGAAATAGGGCCTGCTGGCGCAATCGGACGCTGTCCAAATGGAGATCTCGATTCAAATCCGTCAGTTCCTTCAGCAGCGCGATCATTTTCTGCGGCTGGGCCAGCTTCGCGTATTGGGGCAGAGGGACGGTATACGATGTCGCCGTGAACGGAGGCAGTGAAATTGAACCAGGGGTGCCCTGATCCGTCAGGCTGCATCCGCAATGCTGGTAATCTTCCTCCTCAACGACGCGCCATTCGCCCAAGAGTTGAAAATGCAGCCAATGGTGCAGCGTATCCTCCCGGCAGCCTTCCAGCGCATAGTGGTAACAGTCCGGGCGGAGGATGAGTGAGTGTCCGGCGGGCACTTCGTAATCACGGCCTTCTTCGCTGATATATAAACATCCGTACTCGACGACCAGCAGGTCGAAGGCGCCGATATTTTGCCGGCTGGGATGCTTGCCGCCGACCGGGATCACCGCTGAGCCGCTGACGATGTAGTGGGGAAGTGGCGGCGCGGTAAATTCAATGATGGGAGGCAAAGGATACCCACTCCTCTTAGGTTGGAATATTGAAAAATCGAGTTGATTCAATGATACATCAAAACGAAATTACCATCTATAATGTGTTTCATGCTAACACGATGATAGGGAATCCGCGGGATTCTCCGAACTTCAGGAGGTTGTAATAATGAAAAGTAACAAGGGCGGCGAGAAGAATAAATTCTCTCTCTGGCTGCTCGCATGGCCTATATTTATCGAGTTGTTTCTGCAAATCTTGCTGGGAACCGTCGATACGCTGATGGTCAGCCGTATTTCCGACAATGCGGTGGCGGTCGTGGGCTTCTCCAACCAGTTGTTTAATGCGCTGACAACGCTGTTTGCTACCGTCGCTAGCGGGGCGGGGATTGTAATCGCCCAGAAGATCGGTTCAGGCCGCGAAGAGGATGCGCGGACCGTTGCGATCATCGCCTTCAAAGTGACGGCAGGAATTGGTCTTATTCTCAGTATTTTGCTGATCGCTGTTCCTGGTCCCATCGCTACGATATTGCAGCTTCCGAATGAACTGCTGCCGCTGGCGAAAATCTACATCTCCATTGTTGGCGGAGGGATGATTCTAACCGCGATGATTTCCCTGCTTGGCACTGCGATCCGCAACACTGGAAATACGAAAGGCCCGATGTACACGGCGGTAGGCATGAACGTTTTGCATATCCTGATGAACTATTGCTTTATCTTTGGAGCGTTTGGATTTCCGCAATGGGGGCTGACTGGCGTGGCAATTTCAACGGTAATCAGCCGCTTCGTTGCTACGATTGTGTTGTTGTTCATTTTCCTCGGTACGTTTCAGCGTCGAATCGGATTTAAGGACATGTCTGTCTACGATGGCAAGCTGTTTAAGGAGGTGCTGGTCATCGGCTGGCCGCTGGGGGTCAATTCGGCGAGCTGGGTGTTCTCGCAGCTGGCGATTTTCTCCTTCCTGGCGATGCTTGGCGCAACCGAGTTGGCCGCCAGAACCTATATGAATACGCTGGAGTCGTTCTGCTTTATGCTGGGCTTCTCGCTGGCGATGGCGGCGCAGATCCAGATCGCTCACCTGTACGGTGCAGGCAAAACCAAAGAAGCTTACCGTGCCGTATACCGCGTGCTGGCCTTTGGGCTGCCGCTCGTGATCGTCAACGCATTTATCCTTGTGCTGTTTGGTCCGAAGCTGTTGGGGCTGTTTACGCAGGATCCCGAGATTTTAACCCTCTGCGTGGCCTTGCTCTGGCTCAATCTGTTGCTGCAGCCGGGCAAAATGATCAACATGGCCCTCGGCAACTCGTTAAATGCAGTCGGGGATACGCGGTACACGATGATCATTTCCTTGATCTTTATGTCGGTTGTCGCAACCGGCTGCTCGTATTTGTTTGGCGTTTCGATTGGCTGGGGCATTATCGCCATTTACGCTTGCATGATCAGCGACGAATATATTCGCGGCGTCTTTTCGTTCTTCCGTTGGAGAGGGCGTAAGTACCTGCGCAGAAAAGAGCAGGAGCTGCTGCAAGAACGGGGATGGGCCCAGGAAGACCAAGGACAGGGGCAAGGGAATCAGACGATGGATGGCGTTGCTCCTTCGGCATTATAGAATGTGCAAATAAAAAAAAGAGTCGCAGGGCGGCCCGGAAGGGCGCCTGCGGCTCTTTCTGTTTTTGTGCGAACTCCTACTCTTTCTCTCGATCAGGCAGCTGCTTGACGTAGCTGTCGCTGAGGCGGAGCAGTTCAAGCGCACGGTTATATTCGCTTTCCGTTGTTAACGCTTGGGTCACGCCATCCTTAGGGAGCGGATACTTCGTACCGTCATCATACCATACCCCAGGGATAAACAGCGCCTGGTCATTGATGAACGATCCGGAAGGCAGATAGTAACGCTGCGGTAACAGGTTGTAAGATGTTTGGTTCAGCAGATCCTCACCAAAGTGAATATGGTTATCAAGATTGATCCCAAACAGATTGGCTACCGTCGGCAGGATATCGACTTGACCGCCTACATTGTCCATGACCTCAGGCAATTCGGTACCCGGCACATGAAGGAGCATAGGGATATTGATCATATCAATGTAGCTGTAATCCCGTCCGTAAATTTCTTTCATCAGTTCAAGTCCATGTTTATCCAGCGAATACATCGGTAAGCCGAGATGGTCCCCATAAATGACAACCACACTGTTGTCCCAGATGCCTCTTTGCTTCAAATCCTCAATAAATTGGCCGAGGGCGTAATCCGCATAGCTTTGCGCCCGCAAATAATCGCCAACCATATTGTCTTGGTAACGCTCAGGCAGCTGAATTTTATCCTTGTCATGCGGTGTTGTAAACGGATGGTGCGCCGTCATCGAGATCACTTGAGTGTAGAACGGCTGTCCCGTTTGCTGCATGCGATCCAACTCTTCAATGGTCTTCTTGTAGAGCACTTCATCCGAAGGTCCAAAGAAGACGGTATCTTCGGTACCAAACCATTTCTGGTCATAATAGCGGTTGAAGCCAATCGCTTTGTACAATTCCCCGCGGTTCCAGAAATCAACGACATTCGTATGGAACGTTGCCGTATCATACCCTTGATCACGCATCAGCTTCGGCAAGCTTGGCAGATCTTTGTCCGGGTAGTTTTGCGTTGCGGCCTCATTGTACGGGATGTAGAACGAGGTGTTCACCACAAACTCGGCATCTGAGGTATTTCCTTGTCCGACCATTTGATAGAAATGGCTGAAATAGGTGTTTTCCTTAACCAGTTTATTCATATTTGGCGTAACTTCCTGACCATCGATCTTCAGGCCAATCAGGAAGTTCTGGAACGATTCCATCTGAATGATGATTAGATTCTTGCCTTTGGCCGCACCAAAATATTTCGGTTCAGCCGGAGGGGTAATGCCTTTCAAGTTATTGATTTTCGCCTGGGAGATCTCGTTCTTGTCAACCAGCTCTTCCTTCTTGGCGCTGGAGAAAATCGTGTACGTTTCATAGTTCAGGATGCCCATTTGCTCAGCCTGCTTGATCTCATTCATGCTGGCCCGGTTCGGCCATACATTAAAGATACACAGCAGCAGGGAGAAAGCGAAAATCCCGGTAATGACGCCGGTGCTGGCTTTTCTTAGATTAAATAAAGCTTTCAACTTCTCTGCGCGTTTCTTCCGGAACAACCAGAAGCCGATCACCACGATATCCACAAAGATCAGCAGATAATAAGGGGCGAGCAGCGAGAACACGCTGTTCTTCACCGCGGTAACCTGATTCACCTGCTGCAGGGCCGTGTAGTTCACGATAACCCCATAATATTTATGGTACATAACAGCGGCGAAGAATACGGCTGTAACGATGAGATTGACGGTTAAATAAAGGCCGATCTTACGTTTGGAGGAGAACCATTCAATCAAGCAGAACAAAATCCAGATAAACGGGATTTCCTTCAACAATGGCCCCCAAGCGGGTACTACATCAAAGATAGCCGTCCAGACAAGATAAATCTTGAAGATCATGATGACAGAGAAGAAGACAAACGGCTTGATGCTGGCGAGCCGGATGCGATTGAACTGTGACACTTCGTTTCCTTCCTTTCCGTAAAAACTCCTTAGTTAGAATTAATGCCGAGTTTACAATTTTAACACCTCATATATAATACATGAAATAGCCGCAAGAATAAAATTAATCAATTCACTCAATTAGCAAGATATTCCACTTAAAGTGAGACGCAACGCGTCGAAAGCCGTATTATTGACGGATAACGCCCCTTTTTGGTAAATTAAAGGTAATCTTTCTTTTCGGAAATGTTGCTTCGTGATCGAAAGATGACTTTTAGAACCACCCGATTTAATGAAAGTTCTACAAGTCAGGTTTGGAGCACCGAGAAGGTTGAATGAAGCTAGGGACTGAGTAGCAGAGCGTAGCTGGAAGCTACGTGAGCAACGGAAGGCCCGGGTGAATTCAAGATTCGATGTCGAGTAAACTTCGATGAGTTAGCTTCGTGATCGAAAGATGACTTTTAGAACAACCTCTAAAGAGGAGAGATATTGATGTCGGTGAAGGTTCTTAACTAGTAATCTCATAGAGACGGTTACACAGGGTACAGAACGTGCCGCTTGAGCTATAAGCGTGCATGTATTTTCCCGTACGCTTGTTTCGGTCTATGAAGTAGTTAAGAACACACACGAAAGCATCTTGCAGCTCATCCGAGTAGCTGCCGTTATCTGTATAACGATGAAGCCGTGCTGTTTTCAGCACGGCTTTTTTGATTATTTAGATCGGCAGCGAGCGGGAGGAGTATAGGCAAAGGATGGCATACGTGCGTCCTTTGCCTTTTTTATTTCCGAAAAGAAGGAAGATTAACCCCATTTGAAGGAGGCTTTCCCTTGGAAAGATTTTCACTAAGCACATTGGAATATGAAAGCATCAAACAGGAATTGCTGAGATATGCAGTATCTTATGCTGGTCGAAAACGCATCGAAGAGCTCGCACCGATGATGGAGAAGCGGGCCGTCGAGCGGGCGATGGCGGAAACGGCGGAGGCGCTTGCCCTGTATGGAAAAGGAGCCAGTGTCCCGCTGCCTTCGCTGGAAGGGATCGAGCAGGTCGTCTCTTTGCTGGGCACAGGCTATCTGTTCACAGAGCAGGATTTGACGGCGGTGCAGATGTTCCTGCACAGCTGCGGGCAGCTTAAGAAATATATGGCCGCCAAAGGCGAGCTGGCCTGGAGAATCGGTGTCTATGCGGCGGATTTGCAGGACTTGCCTGCTCTGCAGCAGGAGATTCTCCGCTGCATCCGGCACGGAGTGATTATGGATGACGCCAGCCGGGAGCTGGAGAAGGTACGCAAAAAAATCAGCATCGTCAAAGAGCGGATCCAGAAGCGGATTCAGGCCGTCATGGCTCGGCATGCTTCGATTTTGCAGGAGAACATCGTCAGCGTGCGCGGCGGCAGATATGTGATTCCGGTGAAAAAAGACTACTACAAGCAAGTTAACGGCCGGATGCTGGACCAATCGACCAGCGGGCAGACCGCGTTCATCGAACCGCAGGAGGTTGCTGCCTTGCAAGGCGAGCTGGAGCTGCTTCAAGGCGAAGAGGCGCGGGAGGAAGCGAAAATCCTCGGATACCTTGCCGGATTGGTCGAACGGGAAGCGGCTGATCTGATCCGGAATATCGAGATTACAGGGTTGTATGATTTTATTTTTGCCAAGGCGAAATACGCAGCGGCGATTGGCGGGATCGAGGTGCAGCTCAGCGAGACCGGAGAGACGGTGATTCGCGGGGCCAAGCATCCGAAGCTTCTGCAATTGATGGTTCCCCTGGATATGGCAATCGGAAGAGAGTACCGGACGCTGATTATCACCGGCCCCAATACCGGCGGGAAGACGGTCGTTCTGAAGACGTTTGGCCTGCTGACGTTGATGGTGCAGTCGGGGCTGCTGGTACCGGTATCACCGGGCAGCCGCTTTGCGGTGTACCAGGGCATTCGCGCCGTCATCGGGGACGGTCAGAACCTGGAACAGTCGCTCAGCACGTTCTCCGCTCAGATTGGCGCACTGGTGCAAATTCTGAAGGAGGCGGGGCCTGCAACCCTGGTGCTGGTCGATGAGCTGGCGGCGGGGACCGATCCCGGCGAAGGGATCGCCTTGTCGATCGCGATTCTGGAAGAGTTCGCCCGGAAAGGGTCAACGGTTATGGTCACGACCCATTTCAACGAACTCAAGACGTTCGCCTCCCGGGCGGAAGGATTTGAGAACGCGCGGATGGAATTCGACGCCGAGACGTTGCGTCCGCTGTACCGGCTGACCATCGGGCAATCCGGTCGCAGTTATGCGATCGAAATCGCCCGCAAGCTCGGGATGTCCGGCGGGATCATCGAACGCTCGCAGCATATTGTCAGCCGCCAGCAATCCCCCGATGGCTCTGGCAGCGGCGGTCTGCGCTGGGATGAGATCGTTCCGGCGAAGCCGGCAGCGGAAGCGAGAGATGGGCGAGGCAAGGCGTCTTCTGTGCCCGGGAGCTCGCGAGAAACGGGACAGCGGGAGAAGGAGGCGGGAGTGACGGCACAACCGGAAGCCTTGCGAGCAGGCTTGAACGGTCAAAGAAAGGAGGACGGAGGGGGCGCAGGTCAACCTGCTGACGCCGGGGCGTTAACCGGAGAAGCAGCCCTTTCGCTTCCCCGTAAGTTTGAGGTGGGTGACGCCGTTCTCGTCACCTCCATCGGGAAGATTGGCATCGTCGTGGAACCGCCGGATTTTCGCGGTATGGCGTTAGTTCAGGTCCAGAAGCAGAAAATCAAGGTGAACCATAAACGCTTAAAGCCATATCTCAAGAGCGAGTCTCTGTATCCGGAGGATTACGACTTGGACATCGTCTTCGATTCGAAGGAAAACCGGAAAAAGCGCAAGCTGATGAGCAAACGGCACGTGGAAGGATTAATGATCATTAAGAAACCGGGGGAGGATGGACTTTGAACGGGAATTAGCCGGCGTCGGCGCCGGGTATAGGTGAAAAAGCGCGAGCTTAGATGGCCGTTTCGTTTGGCCCTAGGCTCGCGCTTTCGTTTACTTGTGGCGGTTTTTTTTTTGCTCATTTCCGGAAATTCGGCGTTTCGAGCGAGAAAAACTGCATTTTTGCAGGAATCGTAACCTGGCGCAGTCAGTGTAAGCTTCGGTTATCCGCCTTTAAGCGGGAACTGGCAGCTGTTGAACCAGCGTCGCCACGAATTGCTCAAGAAACGCTTGGTCTTCTGCGTCAAACCGACCTTTCCGCGGACTATCGATGTCCAGAACGCCGATCAGCCGGTCCTCCTTCACGATGGGCACGACGATCTCGCTGTTGGATGCTGCATCACAGGCAATGTGGCCTGGGAAAGCGTGGACATCCTCCACCCGCAGCGTTTCGCGGCGTTCTGCACTGGTGCCGCAGACTCCTTTGCCAAGCGGGATCCGAATGCAGGCCGGTAGGCCCTGAAACGGTCCGAGCACGAGCTCGTTGCCGTCGTATAAGTAAAAGCCCACCCAGTTGATATCGTCCAGGTAATGGTTCAACAGGGCAGCCGCATTAGCTAAATTGGCTACCTGGTTCGTTTCTCCGCTGATGAGCGCTTGAAGCTGCGACAAGACAGCTTGCTGCTGCTCTTTGCGGGTACCGCTATATTCATTGGCATGAAACATGCATCATTCCCTCCTTAAAACTGACGGCGTGATCAGGTTGCCGGCAGCGATAGGTCTATTATAAAGGAGTTTTTTGTCGAGTGATAGCACCCAGATGGAAAGGGAACGTTAAAATCTTACAAAGTCCGACACTGAGTGCTATTTTTTATCAAATTTGCAAAATATGTTTTTTGGCATCATGCGATAAAATAGGGACAAGATTAATGAAAAGGTGATTTTTATGGTACCTCAATCTCTCCGAAGCGCAAGCTGTACCAATAATAAAATCAGCAACGACTTGAAGGCAACCATCGAGCATCTGCGTATGGAGTTGATGAATGCCGCTACCCAAGATGACTTCAGCAGCGGCACCATTCTGGAATTAAGCCAGCGTCTGGATCAGTATATCGTGATGGCCCAAAGTCAAATGCTTGGCAAATAAGCGGTCGCCTCAGGCATTTCTGCGCCAAGAGCCTTCTCGATGAAGGCATGGACCACCTCGGTATACCGCTTCGGATTGATGCCGTATGCATTGGCATGAACCGCGCCTTCCACGAGCAACAGTTCTTTAGGTTCAGGCTTCACTTGATACATCTCCCGGCTCATATAAGTGGGAACGTAGTTGTCCTCCGTCCCGTGGATAAACAACACCGGCAGCGTGCTGTTCTCAACGGCTTTAATCGGGCTGACCTGATGCAGACGGAAGCCGGCTTTGCGATGCAGCAACTTATCGACCAGCGGCAAGAGCGGTTTGGCTGGAAGCTTGTTCAGCTTGCTGATCTGATGTCGAATGAGCTCTGTCAAATCCGAGTAAGGGCAGTCCGCGATCACAAATCTCACGTTTGGATGGGCGATGGTAAGATACTCCAGCACCGTTCCACCCCCCAACGATTGGCCATGCAGGCCGATCACACTCTTTTCCCCGTAATGCTCCAAAATCCAGTTGACCCAGGCTTGGACATCGTATTTTTCCTGATATCCATAGGTCGTGTAATCCCCCTCGCTGCCGCCATGTCGACGTTGATCGACCAGCAGAATGTTAAACCCTGCCTTCCGGAACACGTCAATGTATTGCGTGGAAGCGAGCAAGGAAACCGTATAGCCGTGGACGATGATCATCCAGCGTTGGCTTCCCGGAAACAGTTCCAGAACATACCCGTTAAGCTTCAGCCCATCTCGGGATCGGACTTGAACTTGTCGTTTCGGCAGCCGTTCGAATTGGTCGCGCGTAAATACCCCGGTTCGTTCCAAATACTCGTAGATGCTCTCGTTCGTCTGCAGTCGCATCTGGGTGATTTGGCGCACCGCAAAACGCGGCAGACCAGTTACGAATGCCAAAACAATCAGCATGAAAAACAAAATAACGATCGTAAATACCATGTTGCTGGTTCCTCCTTGCGAGCCTATCCATGAAGCTCTCTTACGCTTTTATAGTATCACCGAAAAGTTGGAAGGAAAATCGCCGTAGGGAAAATTTCTCCTGTCCCTTTGACGTGCCCATTCCGATATGATTAGCTAGTTAAAGATGCTGCGATCCATGACCACAAGTGGAAAGGGAGGAAGGCGAACGTGTACAAATGCGGCGGAGACATACCTGTGCTGGAAAGCGAACGGCTGCGGCTGCGGCGGATGGAGCGAAGCGATGCCGAGGTGATGTTTCGGTATTGGAGCGATCCGGAAGTCACTAAGTATATGAATGTTCCACCGTTTGCTTCGGTGGAGGATGCTTGGGAAATGATTAACCTGCTGAACGGTTTATCCGAGAGCGAGGATGCGCTCCGTTTCGGTATTGAGCTGAAGGAAGAACAGAAGCTGATCGGCAGCTGCGGTTATAATGTTTGGGAGCTGGCCGGGGCTTATCGCGGGGAAATCGGCTATGACCTGGGCCGCGAATATTGGGGGCACGGGTATATGTCGGAGGCGCTGCGAATGTTGCTTGCGTACGGCTACGAGACGATGGGACTGAACCGGATTGAAGCGCTGGTCGATCCGCGCAACGACGCTTCCCGTAAATTGCTGAAAGGATTTGGGTTTGTGGAAGAGGGGTTGCTTCGGGAATATCAGAAGACGGAGAAAGGTTTTGTGGATTTGTTGATGTATTCTTTGTTGAAGAAAGAGTATTACTCGGGAGGAGCAACTTAAGCGATGAGGAAGTCTGAGCAGAAATATAGCGGCGGCCTGCTGCACCGCTTGGATCCGCTAAGCAAGCTGGTCGCGTTAGCTTGTATTGCTACGCTTGCCATGCATTGGGACGAGCTGGAGCGGCAGGTGATCTTGTTGCTGGCATTGGCAGCGGGGGCCAAGCTGGGGGCCGGAATCGGCTGGGGGCGGTTATTGCGGCGTATCGCCTGGATTTTGGGCTTTGGCCTGCCGTTATTTGTGGTTACTGCGCTGGCGGTGCAACTTCAAGAGGGAGGTGCCGGAGGCGGAGGAATCCTGCCAATTTCAGGCCGTGCGCTGGAGGACGCTGCCGCCGTGACGTTGCGGCTGGTGAATTTATTTTTGTCCTCGCTGGCGTATATTGAATCCACGAATCCCAAGGATTTTGTTGTGATGATGTCGACTCGTTTAAAGCTGCCTTACCGGTTCGTATTTGGCGTATCGCTGGCAATGACGTTCTTGCCGTTGCTTGCGGAGGAAGGAAGACAGGCGGCCGCCGCCCGTAAACTTCGGTTGGGTCGCAAACCGCGGGGGATTGCCGAACGGCTAGCGCAGTGGCGGGGCCAGTTGGTCACGGTGTTCACCGGGGCGATCCGCCGTGTGGAACAAACCGCAGGAGCGATGGATGTGAAGGGATTTGGTGCGTATCGGGAGCGTACGTTTTTGCGAGATGTACCGCTGAAGGCGGCGGGGGTATGGACGATGCTGGCAAGCTTGGTGCTGACGGCGGGCCTGTGGATGCTGTAACAGAATTTGACTCGTTGGAGGGCGGTTTTTACAGACATGCAGGCCCTGAGGGTAAGGGCAGTTCCGGCTTTAATTTGAAAAAAGGACTTGACGCGAGTTGATTGTTAACCTAGATTATTAATTGTGGTTAACAATTGTCGCGCTGAATAGGGGATTGCCTGGGGAGTACGCAAATATGTATGAAATTTCGAATACAATTTGCCCCAAGGTTGTAAAACGCAGAAATGTAGTGTGATTTTTTCGAATGGATGAGAGGATGGTTCAAATGAAAGAGAGAAATTCCGGCAAAGTGTTTCAGCGCTTTACGACGCTTGATATTGTGCTTATGGCGATGCTGGCCGCGGCGAATGCGGTCATGACGGTGTTTCTGTCGCCGGTGAACCAAGCGCTGAATGGGCTGGGGGGACCGATCCTCACCTCAACGATTACCGGTTTGTATATGATTTATGGCTTGCTGGCGTATTATATTATCCGCAAACCGGGGACAGCTCTGATCACTTATGGGATCGGTGCGGTTGTCCAAGCGTTTATGGGGACGGCCTATGGCATTTTATCTTGTTTTGTGGCCGCGGCTTGTTATTTGGTGATTGTGGAAGCCGCTTTTGCCCTTGTTCGTTATAAAAATTGGAGCTTGCCAATGCTGCTCATTACCGGCGGGGCGATGGTGCCGTTGTGGTTCTTTTTTGCGGCGCAAATGTATGGTTACACGAAGTGGGGCATAGATGTCCTGCTGATCGCCCTCGTCGTTCGGGTACTCAGCGGCATGATTCTATGCGGGCTGTTGGTCAAGCTGCTCGGCGATGCGCTGGCGAGCAGCGGGCTGCTGCGCCGCTTCGCGGTCGGCGGCCGGGCGGAGGCGTAACATGCCGCAACCGGCATTGGAGCTGGCGAACGTCAGCTATGCTTTTGAGCCAGGCGGCGCCCCGGCGCTGCGCGACGTGACGCTCACCGTGGAACGCGGGGAGTGGGTGGCCGTTGTCGGCGCGAGCGGCAGCGGCAAATCGGCCCTGGCGCAGCTGATCAGCGGTTATCTCCCCCGTGCGGGGGGAGGGAGCCGGTCGGGCCGAGTGCGCGTGGACGGCGTCGATCCCGCAGAAGCGGCGATCGGCGAGGTGGCTCGGCGCGTCGGGGTCGTGTTCCAGGACCCCGACGCGCAGCTCGTGCAGGGCCGGGTCGAAGACGAAGTTGCCTTCGGCCCGGAGAACCTGCGCGTGCCCGCCGCTGAGCTGGAACGGCGGGTCGCGGACGCGCTG
>NZ_BILV01000056.1 GCF_004000745.1 Paenibacillus barengoltzii NBRC 101215 | reverse complement strand
ACACCAGGGGCGTTATTTATTAGCTTAGCCGATTTCCCTGATTCTTACGGACCGAGAAGACCTTATTTCAGACCAAACCAGTGTAATCCTCGCCAAAAGAGCCCAATAAGAGCCCTGTAGTCCGTTACAACGGGAAATATCCGGGAAATGAACAAATAACGTCGTTACGGTCCGTTACATCACGAGCACGTTAAGATCACATACAGATCGCTTGCACATCGAATGCAGATCGCACGTAGATCACATGCAGATCACACGCATATCACATGCAGACCACGTCCAGATCACATTTGCACGCAGACCATGTCCAGATCACGTTCACTCCACGTCCAGACCACGGCACGAACGATTTACCTTTCCCCGTATCCACGCATTTTCCCCGGTTCAATCGGGCAAATTAACACCGGGCAAGTCACATATTTCAAGGAGGGAAACTACGTGCCATCCATTACACTCGACCTGCGTCAAGCGATTATGCACAAAATTCACGGCAAAGACGAGCAAGGGCTGCGGGAGATGATCGAGGGATCGATCGACGCTCAGGAAGCCGCACTGCCGGGTCTTGGCGTCGTCTTCGAAACGATCTGGAAGCATATCGATACGTCCAAACAGAATGAACTGGTATCCGTGCTCAAGCAGCAAGTGGATCAGGCTAGCCTCAAACCATTGAAATAGAACTGCCCGCTACAACCCAAAAAGACCGCCCTATCCCAGGGCGGTCTTTCCTCTGTCCGAAAGGCGGCGAACCTTCACATCTTAAGGTGCGGTCTCCAGGAACTTCGCATCCGGATTTTTCTCCATCGCCGTCCGCATCGCGTATTCATTTTCGAACAGCGCGACATAGTTGCCTTTCTTATCCTTCACCAGCGTGGAATTGATCCGGAACTTGGAAGGGTCGATTTTGTCGCCCACAATCCAGCGTGCGAACTGATACGGCATCCGTTGCAGTTGAACTTCCACACCATATTCATTTTTCATCCGGTACTCGAACACTTCGAACTGCAGCTGCCCAACCACGCCGAGCAGTGTATCTTCGAATCCAACCGTGGTGAATACCTGAATGGTGCCCTCCTCGGTCAGTTGGTCAATCCCCTTCTGGTATTGCTTATGCTTCAGCGCGTTCTTGACCGTCACCTTGGCGAAAATCTCCGGCGAGAACGTCGGCAGCTCGTCAAATACGATTTCGCTGCCTTGGCTTAGCGAATCCCCAATCCGGAAAATCCCCGGGTCAAACAACCCAACAATATCCCCAGGGTACGCTTCGCTGACGATATCCCGATCTTGAGCCAGGAATTGCTGCGGTTGAGACAGCTTGATCTCCTTGCCCGCCCGCACATGCTTCACGGTCATGCCGCGTTCGAACTTGCCTGAAACAATACGCAGGAAGGCGATCCGGTCGCGGTGCGCCGGGTTCATGTTCGCCTGGATTTTGAACACGTACCCCGAGAACTTCTCGTTCGTAGGTTCAACTAGACCTTCGGTACTGCGCCGCGGCGTTGGCTTAGGAGCCAGCTGCAGGAAGTTCTCCAGGAACGTCTGCACGCCAAAATTATTAACCGCACTGCCAAAAAACACTGGCGTTAATTCACCGTTGCGAACCTTCTCATAATCAAACGGGTCCCCGGCGACGTCCAACAGCTCCAGGTCCTGGCACAGCTGGTCATGGAGATATTCACCAGCGATTTCGCGGATCACCGGATCCGTATACCCCTCCACCTTCTTCACCTGAATCGTGGAGTGGTCGTCTCCTTGGAACAGCTCCACTTGATTCTTCATCCGGTCATAGACCCCCGACAGCTCGCGGCCCATCCCAATCGGCCAGTTCATCGGCACGGAGCGGATGCCCAGCACCTGCTCGATTTCCTCCATCAATTCAAACGGGTTCCGACCTTCCCGGTCGAGCTTGTTAATGAAGGTGAATATCGGAATCCCCCGTTTCGCGCAGACCTGGAACAGCTTGATCGTCTGTGCCTCCACGCCCTTCGCCACGTCGATCAACATGACGGCGCTGTCTGCAGCAGTCAGCGTCCGGTACGTATCCTCCGAGAAGTCTTGGTGGCCCGGTGTATCCAAAATGTTCACTCGATGCCCGTTATAATCAAACTGCATGACGGAAGAAGTAACGGAAATCCCCCGCTGCTTCTCGATTTCCATCCAGTCACTTGTCGCGTGTTTGCTCGCTTTGCGCGCCTTGACCGATCCGGCGAGGCGAATTGCGCCGCCGAACAGCAGCAGTTTTTCGGTCAGCGTCGTTTTCCCGGCGTCCGGGTGGGAAATGATTGCAAACGTACGCCGTTTGTCCACTTCCTGCTGCAGCACTTGGTCCAATGCTTTGCTCATGCTCACTTTCCTCTCGTCCACAAATTCACGTTCTCTATTGTAACATATTTTGTCCTTCCGTTAAGCAAAAACACCTTACGCCCTGACAGGACATGAAGGTGTTTCCAGCTCAACCTATTCTATTCGCCCATAGGCCGGATCGTTCACGGTCAACACAGCATTAATTCGGGTTGATCCAAATGACATTGTCTTCCTCTTGGCCGTTCACCGGCCACCAGTGGAAGCCGTCTTTCGCCAGCAGCTCGTCCGCTTCCTTCGGCCCCCAAGAGCCGGCAGGATACGTACTGATGTCGGACGGATTTTGCTGCCAAGCCGCAGCAATTCGATCCACAAAGGCCCACGCCGCCGCTACTTCGTCCCAACGGGTGAAATACGTCGAATCCCCTTGAGCTGCATCGTAGATCAAGCGCTCGTAAGCTTCCGGCGAGTTGATCCCCACCAGACAGCTTTGGCAAAAGTCCATCGCAAGCGGCTGGATTTGCGATTCCGAACCCGGCTTCTTGGCATTAATCTTGATGTAAATGCCCTCCATCGGATTGACGCGAATCACGAGCAGGTTCGGCTCCAGCGTGTGCTTTTGACCGAGGTAGACATTCGTTGGCATCGCCTTAAATTCCACCACGACTTCCGTCGTTTTGACTGGAAGCCGCTTCCCGGTGCGAATATAGAACGGTACGCCGGCCCAACGGAAGTTGTCGACGAACACTTTGGCTGCAAAATACGTCTCGGTATTGGAGTTCGGATCAACCTTGTCCTCCTCACGATAACCCGGCAGTTTCTTGCCTCTCGCTTCCCCAGCGATATATTGCCCGCGTACCACGTTCTCCTTCACTTCTTGCACCGACTCATACGGACGCAACGAGCGCAGCACCTTCACCTTCTCGTCGCGGATATCCTCCGCATACAAGCGGCTAGGCGGCTCCATGGCGATCATCGTGAGCATTTGCAGCATATGGTTCTGCCCCATGTCACGCAATGCACCGGCATGATCGTAATATCCGCCGCGTTCTTCCACGCCAACCGTCTCGCTGAGCGTAATTTGCACATTGGCAATATGCTTGTTGTTCCAGAGCGGTTCGAAGAACGCATTCGCAAAGCGAATCACTTCAATGTTCTGCACCATTTCCTTGCCGAGATAGTGATCGATCCGGTAAATTTCCTCTTCTTTAAACACCTGGCTCAGCTCTTCATTCAGCTTCTGAGCAGACTGCAGATCATAGCCAAACGGCTTCTCGATTACCAACCGGTGCCAGCCGCTCGTATCTAACATGCCGCCCTTCTGCAGGTTAAAAGAGACGCTGCCAAACAGCTCCGGTGCCAATGCCAAGTAGAACAGACGATTTCCGGGAATCCCAAACCGTGCTTCCACAGACTCGGTCAGTTCTCTCAATTCGTGATAACCGTCAACGTTATTGATGTCGAGCGATTTATAGGAGAAATGCTGCGCGAAGCGCCCCCAATGCTCCTGGTCGTCGATCTTGTACCGGCAAAATTCCTCAATTGACCGATACAGATCCTCCTTAAATTCTTCGTCCGTGCGCGGACGACGGGCTACACCGATGACGGCGAAATCCTCGGCCAGTTTCCCTTCACGATACAAGGAATAGATAGCCGGGAAGAGCTTACGGCGCGCTAAATCTCCGGTAGCTCCGAAAATAAAAAATACCGCCCCTGGGGGCTGAACTGTGGGTTGTGAGAAATTGTCAGCCATAGCTCCTCATTCTTTCTATGTAAGATTGGTAATTTTTAAACTTCATTCCCGATCAATGACATCTCTTTACAAGGCATCACGGGATGTGATGCCATTTTAGCACATTCGCCAGACGGATTCCATCATCTATCTATAATGAGACAGGGTCATAAATGATATACCCCGCTGGAGGCTCGACCTCTACAAATCCGGCCATGCCGTGGGCTTGATACTGGATCGGCTTACGGCTGCCCGCGAGCAGCATATTCCGGGGTTCGTGAGGCTCCGTTGCCGGCAGCGTAAACACCCGGACATCCTCCATCACTTCTCGTAACGTGGCAGTAAGCGCCGCAATCCAAGCGTCCTCAGCCCCGCGTCCGAATAGATTGAGCAGCAGGATCCCTTCCTCATCCAGTCTTTCCGCCGCCAACTGAAAAAAACCAAGCGACGTCAAATGGCTCGGCGTTCCCTGTTCGGAGAACGCATCCACGATAATGCTGTCGAGGGATTTGGGCTTCTCTTGTTCAAGCAAAGTCCGCCCGTCCCCGATACGCACCGAATCCCCCGTATAACCGAAAAAGCGGCGGCTAATTTCCGCCACCAGCGGATCAATCTCCGCTATAATCACGTCGCAACCGCTCAAATGGCTGGCGATCGTTCCTGTGCCTTGACCGATGATGAACACCCGTCCGGGATCGGAAACATGGCGCTGAAGCAAATACAACATCGCCCGCGGATACTCTAGTATGATCCGTTCGGGTCGGATCATATCCATCGCGCCTTGTACCGCCTCGCTGGCGAACTGAAGGACGCGAAACGTCCCTCGCTCGCCATATAGCTCGTCCGTTTCATAGACGAAGATTTCCGAGCAGCTTTGCTGATGCAGCAACAGACGTTGCACGAATCTCCGTTCCTCCTTTTAATGATCTCTCTAATATTCTACCGTGAGCAGCGGCGTACCGATCGTAATCTCATCCATCCCGGTGCCGCTGTTGCGATGAACCGCCACCTGCAACGCCACGTGATGCTCCCCGCTGAGGATCGTGATTGGCAAGGCATCCACCCGATACGTACGGCTGGCCGTTCCTTCGTCCCCAAACGCTTCAACTTGCTTCAACTTCAATTTGGCGGATCGCTTGATTTGCGATTCCAAGCGGTCAAGCGTCGCAGCCAGCACAGAATCGCCGGAGCCTTCCCCCTCCTCTTTCACGGATGCAGGCCAGGCCATCCCCTGTATCGCTGCATTCCATCTTGGATCGACGCCTTCATCCGCCAGTGATTCCCCTGCCATCCGTTGGGCTTCTTGAAGTTGCTTCCATAGCGCCGGATCCTCACCGGCCGCTTCCAGTCGAAGCATCGCGTAATGCTTGCCCTCTTCCAGCGTGACCAAATCTAGCTCGGCGTGAATTCCTTCGATCTGACCTTGTGACTGATACACGGTTCTCCCTTGAACCATTCCCGACTCTGGACTCGACAGCCCCAGTCGGGTGGCTAATACCCCCGCCGCTTCCTCTGAGGAGAGCAGCGAGTCCCAATCCCCCTGCCATTTTACGGTGATACGAAACGGATTCGACGTTACGGCCTCTCCTATCGCAACCAGCGCGTCCAACTGCTGCTCCGCGTCTTTCAGTGGATCTAAGGCATCCGCTTCTGGCTCGGTCATCTCGGCTATTTCGCTCGTCTCGATCGATTGGATCCGTTGCAAGCCGACCAGCAGCATCGCGCACACGAGGATCAACACCCCGATACTCCATATCTTGCGGTTTTGCATGTCACGCGCCTCCTCTGCGAATAATAACTCAATGAGTAGAGCCAGAATCTATCAGGATGGGAGAAGCTTATGATCCGCTCACCGAAAGCTACGAACCTGCAGGCTATCATGACGTTGATGCTGGCCATCGGGATCACGAACCATGTCTTCATCATACCGGCCTTGCTGCAAATCGCCAAACGGGATGCTTGGTTTTCCGTGATACTGTCCGCCGTGCCATTTGCAATTGTAGTTTGGCTTACTTACTACGCTTCGTCCCGGATTGGAACCCAACCTCTCCCCGATTGGATTCGCCATCGACTGGGCCGAATTCCTGCTTTTGGATTTCGCTGGGTGATCACCGTCTTCTTCTTCGCTACGGCGTGGTTCAGTTTATACGATACCGTCATGTGGATGAAGGTGACGTTTCTGCCCTACACTCCGGTTATAGCCAGTTCGTCGATCTTGATGCTGCTATGTTTCGTTGGAGCATTGAAGGGCATGAAAACGATCGCGGTGACCTCCGGTATCTTGCTGCCGCTTGTCGTCCTGCTCGGCTTCTATGTCGCGATCGTCAACATCGAATTTAAAGATTACAGTCTGCTGTTCCCTCTTTTGGAACAAGGATGGATTCCGGTTTTTAAAGGAGTATGGTACGCCTGTGCCGGGTTGTTCGAGATCTTCTTTGTCTTTTTTCTTCAACCCTACCTAAAGGCCCCGTTAACCCGAATTCAGCTCATTGTGTTCAGTCTGATCCTGTTTGGTTTGACGCTGGGACCCCTGACCGGCGCGATTGTCGAGTTTAATCCGTTTGAGGCGGCGGTCCAACGTTATCCAGCGTATGAGGAGTGGAGAATTGCCGGGTTTGGCAAATACGTATCGCAAACCGATTTCTTCTCGATTTATCAATGGCTGTCCGGCACCGTGATCCGCATTTCCTTTGCGCTGATCGTCATCGCAGACATGTGGAAGAAGCAAAATCCCCGCTGGAGACCTACGTTACTCGCCGTCCTCACGGTCATCCTGATTCTACTTAGCTGTTACACCATGACCGACATCCTGTTTCAGCATCTGATGATTCGTTACATATTCCCGATTAACGCCTGTTTCCTGCTGTTCATGACGCTCTTCATTACTGCTGCCGCTTTATTCAGAACACACAGGAAAGGAGGATCCACATGAATGCCAGCGATCGACCATCCGGTCAACCATCAAACAAGATCGACATTCCGTACCTGATCAATTATTTCCAGCCTTCTTCCGATGTCAAGCTTCGCCCGTTTGCTGCCGAAATGGGGTCAGGGCATGCGATCACGTTAATCTATTGTGAGCCAATGACGGATTTGAAACAGCTAAACGAGGTGATCTATCCCCGGCTTGCTGATCTGTGTCGGGACCAGGCCAACCTCGAGATTGACGCACTTGGACGTAATCCCTATTTACCGTTAAATCGGATCGAAGAATCGGACTTGCTGCATCATCTTACTCTTCAAGTTTACTCCGGAAGACTGGTTCTTTATTTTGAACATAACCAGACCTTCTTCAGCTGCAATATCTCGAATCCACCTGGCCGTTCCCCCGAAGAAGCCAGCACAGAATCGGCCGTCAAAGGAGCCCGTGATGGCTTTACCGAGAACTTATCGACCAACATCGGATTAATTCGAAAACGGCTGCGGACCGCTTCCCTGGGTGTCGAGGAGATTATCAAAGGGACGCGGGGCGAAACGCGCATCGCGCTGTTCTATATTCGAGATGTCATCAATCCGGATATTCTCGAAGAGGCTCGAAAGCGATTGAATGAGATAGACACCGATGCGATTATTGGCACCTCGTATCTCGAATCCATCGTCAAAGGCGCGCATAAACGAGCTATATTCCCGCTGACCGATTACTCAGGGAGACCGGACTACGTTGCCGATGCCTTGCTGGCGGGCCGATTCGCCGTGTTGGCGGACGGGAACCCCATTGCGATCGTGGCTCCCGTAACCATGATGAATCTGTTGATTTCACCGGAAGATGCCAACAACCCTTACTACATTGTGTCCGTGCAAAAAGTGCTCAGACTCATCGGGCTCGCGATCGGACTGTTTCTCCCGGGCTTCTATGTCGCGTTAACCAGTTTTAATCTGGAGCAAATTCCCGTCCCGCTGCTGGCCACCATCAGCAAGTCGCGGCATGGCTTACCGTTTCCGGTCCCGTTTGAAACCTTCATGATGTTATTTTTGTTCGAGATATTTAATGAGGCAGGCAAAAGACTCCCCCAAGCCATGGGGCAGACAATCACGGTTGTCGGCGGCCTGATTATCGGAGATGCTGTCATCCGCGCCGGGATTACCTCACCGACCATTATCGTTACTGCGGCCATCTCTATCGTAGCCAGCTCCACCTTAGAGAATCAGACCTTAAGCGGAACCACATCCCAACTGCGTATCTTGATTTTGTTGTTGTCCTCCATTTTTGGGATGTTCGGATTTCTGATCGGCTTTATCGGTCTGATCCTTTACCTTGCCTCATTAGAGTCTTATGGGGTGCCTTATCTGTCACCATTCTCTCCGTTCGTGAAAAAAGACTTTGCTGAGGCGGTTCTGAAGAAGCCGTCGAATTCAGTGAAGCACCGCCCCCGGATTCTGCGGCCTCGGGATCAAACCGCAAGGAGGGACAAACCTTGAGAGTGATTCCCGTGTTCCTTGCGCTGATCCTGCTGCTGACAGGCTGTTGGGATATGAAGGAGGCGCAAAATATCAACTTTATCACCGCATTGGGTGTCGATTATGAGAATGGCCGTTTCGTCATCTATGCCCAACTGCTGGACTTTTCCGATATCGCGAAGCAAGAGGGAGCAGTTGAAACGGGACATGGGGAGGTTTGGATCGGAAAAAGCGAAGGAAGGACGATCGACGAGGCTTTGATTTCGCTCTATCCCGCCTCCCAGCAACGAACATCCTGGACACATGTGCGAACGATCATCTTCTCCAAAGCGCTGTTGGACAAGCATCTGCCCGAAGCTGTCAACGGCTTGATCCAAACCCGCGATCTTCGGTACACGCCTTGGGTGTTTGGTACCGACCAGAAATTACCTGACATACTCAAGAGCATCTCCCTGCTGAATGAGTCGGTGCTCAACTCAGCACTGCTGGACCCGGAAGAATTATTTAAACTTTATTCTTACGTCGAGCCCCTCCGACTAATCAAACTAATGGACGGCGTGAAGGAGCCAGCAGTGACAAAGCTGTTACCCTTGGTCAGCTGGACCGAAGGGGTCTGGAAGGGGGATGGCGAACCTACTCCTCAAGTCAAGCTTGTCGGTGCATATGCCATCGCGCAGGGCAAAAACCGGGGACTGGTTGATTCGGAAATGCTTCAGGGGGCTAGATACGTGAAGTTCCGACGAATGATCAGCTTCCCCTTGCCCTTAGTTCTAGATGAAGGAGCCCCGGTAACGATCAATATCGCTCATCGCGATCCGGACATTCAAATCGGTCCGGAAAACGACCCGATTCGAGTTAATTTGAATGTGCGTGCTAAGGCCTATATCACAGAATTAGCGGCGGACAGCGGAATAACATCCGCACGCCTCCGTGCTGCGGCCGCAGAGACGATTGAACGCGAAATCAGGCGTTCCTTCGACGCAGCGAAGGCAAAGCAGATCGATCTATACAATCTGGAAGAAATAATCTACCGCCATGATCAGGAGCGTTGGAAGAAGCTTCGTTCCCAAGGAAAGCCTCTAATTTCTATCATGGAATTGGATCAAGTCCATGTCGAGGTCAACCTAATCCACTCCTCCTCTCATAAAGTGTTGAAACAATAAAAACGGGTCGGCAGAGATTCACTCCGCCAACCCGTTTTTGTATGCGTAAATGGCCGCCTGCGTGCGGTCCTCGACGCCAAGCTTCGCCAAAATATTGGTGACATGGAACTTCACCGTCTTAATCCCGATGATCAGCTCGTCGGCGATATCCTGATTGGATTTTCCTTGAGCCAGCAAACGCAGAACGTCCATTTCGCGTTCTGTCAGCTCTTCGTGAGCCGGTGCCTCCACCTTGGGTTGGCGGAACCGATTCATCATTTTGGAAGCAACCTGTGACTCCAATACCGATTGACCGCGGGCCGCAGCGCGAATTGCCTCGGCGATCTCGGATGCGCGTGACGTCTTCAACAAATAGCTAAACGCCCCGGCTTCGATCACAGGATACATCTTCTCGTCATCAAGATAGCTGGTGAGCACGATGACTTTACAGTCCGGATGCAACGCAAGCAGCTGACGAGTCGCTTCGATGCCGTCCATGCCTTCCATCACCAAGTCCATCAGCACGACATCGGGCCGGTACTCCTGCGCCAGGCGAATTCCTTCCTCGCCGCTGCTGGCCTCGCCAACGACCTCGATTCCTTCTTCCGTGCCCAGCACCGCCGCCAGACCAATTCTGACCATCTCATGATCATCCACAAGCAGTACTTTAATCTCCTTGTCTTCCATCTCCATGACTGCCCTCATCCCCGCTTTCTTCATGAATTAGTGGAACGGATATCTCAATGCGCGTCCCTTTACCGGGCGCAGTGATAAATTGAATCGATCCGCCGATCTCGTGAATGCGTTCCTGCATCGTTGACAAGCCGTAGGATGCTTGCTTCTTGTCATCCAACTCGAAGCCGATCCCGTTGTCGCGCAGCGTCACCTTGACCGCTTCGCCTCGGCGGTGAATTCGTATCTCCATCTTGTCCGCCTTGGCGTGGCGCAGCGTATTGGACATCGCTTCCTGGATGATGCGGAACAGATGGTTTTCAATTCCTTTGCCTAAATTCAAATCCTCGTCGATCTCCAAGGTTAAATCCATCGGCACCTTCGTCTTCAGCTCTTTAACCAAATCGCTTAAGCCCTGCGACAATTCCTTGCCTTCGAGATAGACCGGACGCAAATGCAACAGCAGCGCGCGCATTTCGGACTGCGCCACCGAAGCCATCTCCTCAATGAGCTCGACCTGGCGCTGCGCTTTATCAAAATCCTTCTCCAGCGTACGCCCCACGGCCGTAGCCGTCATCGAGATAGCGAACAGTTGCTGGGATACGGCGTCATGCAATTCCCGGGCCAGCCGCTGCCGCTCCTCCACAATCGCCGATACCCGGGCCTGCTCGGCCAACTGGGCGTTGTGCGTGGACAACCGCTGGAGCGAGGACACCTGCTCCTCCCAGCGTTTGCCGATCCGTTCCAGCTGCTCTGCCAGTCGGCCCAGTTCGTCTTCGCCAAGCTTAGGTACGCTCCCAGTCTGATTGCCCTTCTCCCATTGCAACAAAGCTTCACGCAAACCGTCAATCTGTCGTTTGGGGCGATACCCTAGAAAGAACCCGTGAGCTGCGCCGATGATAAGAAGCAGTGAGAGCAGCATCGTGCCGGCTTTAATGGCCGTCGCCCAGGACGGTTGAGGCTGAAAATACCCATATGTATACATCACATAAATGGTGGCTGCCATCGTAATAATAGACAGGAGAATCCCTCCGCGCATGCTGCGGGAGACCATGTTGCTTGGCTTTTTCGATTTCATGCGGGACGTTTCCTCCTGTCTTAAAGTAATCGTATATCGACATCTCCTACAAGATAGGAAATGATGATTTTCACTTTTTGGTCACGGGTCTCGTAATTCGGCGACTTCCAATACAGCCGATTGAGCATGCCCGTCTCTTTATCGTGGCTGAAATCGATTTGCCCGAACAGGACGAACGCTTCGATCTCCACGCCGTAATCTTCCGGAATCACTAAATCCACATCCCCGACAATCCCTTGAAACATGAGGACGTTATGCCCGCCTTCCATCATCGCCAGCGATAAATCGATGTCAAGCTCGCCAAGCACATGCCACATGCTTGTGTTCCGCAAGTTCCACGGATCGCGATCCCAACGGACGCTGGAGGTGATGTTTTGCTTCTGCACGTAATTGCCTTGCGGTTGGGTTTTGCGAACTTTCGCGTAGTAGTACCCCAGCGAGATCATCAGAATCGCCAAGATCAGCATGAAATGATCCAGCAGTATGAGTCCGCCGCCGATCGCCATTAAGATATAGCCGGTCTTGACCTGTTCCCCCTGCCGGATTTTATATATACCGAACCCGAGCAAAAAGAGGGCGACAATGGTAAAGAAACTCAGCCATTTCCCGAAAATCAACAGTAAGCCAAATCCGATTAAGCCGATGGCTAAGAACCTTTTCCTTGTATCCATGTGCCGCACCTCCCAGCAGGTTCATAGAGTTGTAAAAAGCCATAACGGCATGGCCTCCCATACCGTATGGCTTCACCAGTATTTAGAATATCACAATGTCCAGCGGACGTGTAGCTATTCCTTGTCTTCTTCGCGAGCTGCGGACGGGTTCAATTTTGCTTTCAGCGCTTCAAGCTGCGCATCCACTTTCAACTGCTTCTCGGCATCGGCCGGGCTGATGTAAGGGGAAGACGAGGATCCACGATAAACCATGCCCGCAACTTCAGCTTCTGCTTCCAGTTGCATGATCTTCTCTTCCATCCGGTGGAATCCGAGTGAAGCGTTGCCGCTTTCGATCGTATGCAGCGTGCTGATTTGCGACATTTGCTTTCTGGCTTTCGCCATTTGCGCACGGCTTACCAGCTCGTTCCGTTTGTTGCGCAGTTTATAGAACTCGTCTTTCATATCGTGCAGCTGCTGTTTGAGCTCGGCAGCATGTGCTTCAGCTTGCGCGTGCAGCTCGGCGAATTCCGTTTGCTTCTGGTCGTAATGGATTTTCTCCTCCAGCATTTTGCGGGCAACTTCCTCCTGCCCATTGCGGAGGGCCAGCTCAGCTTGAGCCTCCCGTTGTGCAGCGATACGGATCGCTTCATCCAGACGTTGCTTCATCCGGCGCTCGTTGGCCATTTGCTTCGCAACAGTCACTTCGGCGTCGCGAATTTCAGCCTCCATATCGCGCAGGTATTGGTTCAGCATGACAATCGGGTCTTCCACCTTATCCAGCAAATCATTTACAGACGCTTTCGTAATATCTTTAATTCTTTTGAATACTCCCATCGTTTACACTTCTCCCTTCTCGTATTCGGAGAGCTTCTTGCGCAGCTCTTCCAACTCTTTTTTCAAGGCTTTCTTCTCAATATCTTCCATCATGGAATCCAGACTGGATGCACCCGGAGCGGACTGGAAGCCGGCTCCCGAAGCACTTGCGCCGTATTGCGGCGGCTGGGTTCCGTAAGTATTACCGGTTGGATTACCGTACGGTGGACGGGGACCAAAGCGTTGATCCTCGTAGAAGTCCCGGCGTTTACCGCCGTAACCCGGATGCGGGCCGCTGCCCGGCCATCCGCCATGATAGTACGGATCGTGGGGCTGATAAGGCTCCTTGGATATTACCAAGGTAGCGATGAAGTAAATGAAGATCGTTGTCCCGCCGGTAAAAAATATGCTGAGAAAAGCGATCAACCGGAGCACACCGACGTTAATTCCGAAATATTCTCCGAGCCCTCCGATCAAACCGCTGATCCAGCGATCTCGTCTGGATCGGTATAAGGGTCTTCCCATCGATTCTTACTCCTCTCGCTGGTTATTTAGCTTCTGCTTCAAGCGGGAGAGCTCCTGTTCCAGAGATGATTGAACAGCGGAACCGGCTTGGTTCAAGAAATCCGAACCTGCTCTCCGCAATTCGCGCAGGCTGCGGGCTTCCCATTCCATATCGGATACCCGGTCCTCCAAGCGATGGAACATCTTCGGCACATCCTGCATGCCGTAACCGTTCATCCGCTGGTTCATCCGCTGCTGTAAACGAAGCGTCTCCATTCTTGCGTAGTAGTACTGCCGTTTGTTGTATACGACTTGATATTCGGTCTTCAATTCGTTGAGTTGAGCTTCAAGCTCCTGCAGCGATTCCATGCTTTGCGTGTACAGCTCGGTGTATTGCTCAACCTTTTCCTCGTACAGCATCTTCTCCTGCAGGGCCAGCTTCGCCAAGTGCTCCTCGCCTGCTTTCAAAGCAAGCAGCGCTTGTTCCTCACGTTTGTCGCGCATCACCTTGGCTTGATCGACCTGCTGCTTCAATTGCTTCGCATGTCCGCTGTATTGATAATGAAGCTTCTCGGCTTCCGCAATTTCCTGACGCGTTTCTATCAGAAATTGGTCGATCAAGCGAACCGGATCCTGCGATTGTTCCAACTTCTCATTTAGAGTAGCTACCGTAATATCTCGTACTCGACGAAATACACTCATGACATCCTTCCCTCCTAACCTTTCGGTTCACATTCAAGTTCATCTGCATGTATTTAATCAATCAGTAACTCCGTTTGCTTCTTAAGGAAGAGATACCGTAAACGATTAATCCAATACCTAAGAGCGGAACGATCAGCCAGGCCAGCTTGGAGATCAAGGAAATGACCCCGAAAATCAACACCAGCCATCCGAAGAAGGCGTTCCCCCGTCGAATCCCGTAATAGCCGAGACCGATCATGACAATCGCAATCACCAGTCCGAACAGGCTGCCCAGGAAAGGAGTTAATTTGCCCAGCAGAATCAGTGCGCCAAGGGCAATCAGTACAAAAGCGAATACATTCGGTCGATTGGTTCTCATTGAATATTTCACCGCCTCTCATTTGATCAACCTTATGTCTCTATTCTAGGATGATTACGGGTTATCCAAAACGGACTGGGGACGGTTTTTCAACCTAGACCTAAGTCGAGGATACGCTCAGCCCGAGGGTTTATGGGGAAGGGAGAGTTTCTCTGCAAGTGCTTTACAATCCAAACAAGTCAGTCTATAATGAACTCAGCATGACTAAACAATAGAAAATGAGAGTTATCGGAGGAGCCTGCCATTTTGCGGGCTCTTTTTGCCTTTTTTTGACCGGGAATGGCATAATTCAGCCCCAGCATGGCAAGCTAAAGTTACCTCAGGTTACGCATCATGGAGAGGAGAGTTCATATGGAGCAACAAGCAATTTGGGCCATCGTCATTTTTCTACTAACTTATGCACTCATCATTTCGGAGAAAATCCATCGGACGCTGCTGGCAATGGTCGGTGCCGTTCTGATGATCATCCTCGGCATCGTGGATCAGGAGTCTGCGATTCATCACATCGATTTTAATACGCTAGGTCTCTTGATCGGTATGATGATCATCGTGAACACCACGGCAGAAACAGGGTTATTCAAATATATCGGGATTTGGACGGCTCGGATCGCCAAAGGGAAACCCGTGACCATCCTATGGCTCCTGGCGTTAATTACAGCGGTTGCTTCCGCATTTTTGGACAATGTAACCACAATTATTCTGATGGTACCGGTTGCCTTTAGCATTACCCGGCAGTTGAAGGTCAAGGCATTTCCTTTCATCTTCTCGATGGTCATAGCCTCAAATATCGGAGGAACGGCCACATTAATCGGGGATCCGCCTAATATTATGATCGGCAGCGCCGTCAAGGAATTGACCTTCATCGCTTTCCTGCAGCACTTGGCGCCCCTCGTGGTCGTGGTCCTGGCTGTTACCCTGCCGCTTCTTGTGCTGATCTTCCGGAAGCAAATCCAGTCCACGCCGGAGAATCAGAAGAACATCATGAACATCAGCTTGGACGGCTTGATTACGGATAAGAAGCTGCTGATTAAATGTCTAATCATTTTGGGCTTGACGCTGCTTGGCTTCTTCCTGCACCAGACATTCCATCTGGAATCGGCGACCGTGGCGCTCGCTGGAGCCTTCCTGTTGTTGCTGCTCACAGGCGAGCACGTGATGGAGAGAGCGTTCCGTTCCGTCGAATGGCCAACCATCTTCTTCTTTATTGGATTGTTCGTCCTGGTCGGCGGTTTGATTGACACCGGTACGATCAAGCGGTTAGCGGAATGGTCCATCGACTTAACCGGAGGAGACCCGCTCACAACTTCCATGTTGATTCTCTGGCTAAGCGCGATCGCCTCTTCCTTCCTGGATAATATTCCGTTCGTCGCTACGATGATTCCAATGATTCAGGACATGGGCGCGATGGGAATCAGCAACTTGCAGCCGCTGTGGTGGAGTCTGGCCCTGGGTGCATGTCTTGGCGGCAACGGAACCCTGATCGGGGCCAGCGCCAATTTGATTGCTGCAGGCATGTCTGCCAAGGAAGGGGAGCCAATTACATTTGTCCGCTACATGAAATATGGCTTCCTGCTGATGATTCTGTCGATCATCTTCGCAAGCGCGTATATTCTGATTCGGTATTTCCTAATCTAATAGAGGTCCATCCAAGTCCACTCTTTCTTTGGAAAGAATGACGTCGATATGCTATCCTTAATAGTAAGTAAATAGATGTCGAGGGGAGGGATGACGCATGACAACGCAACAACTAAGGCTTCGTTGGTTAGCTGTGGTGGTATTGACGTTGGTCCTGGCTTTGTCCCTCCCTTCCTTTATTTCATCCCCCGTTCATGCAGAGTCCCGCGGGGAAGAGACGCTAGAGACCGATTATGGCCATGTGCAGCACAAGGTATCACTTCGCCTCAATAGTACACCGTCTTACGGCAAGCTGTTTATCGACAGAACCCCGCATCAACTGGATACCGTCCCGGCCTTGATCAGCTTTATGCTGCTGGCGCCATGGGCGTGTTTCCGACCGTTATTCTGCCTGCTGTTAAAGCGGCGTCTGCTTATGCCCATCAAATTTACGAGCATGTTCGTGGCTTAACCGAAGTTGTATCGTTTTTTTGATCCAGTCTCCTGCAGGACTTTCACGTTTTTTCAAACGAAATCGCATGAGGCTTATTTGGTATTACCCAAAATGGAAAAATGACTTTAAAAACTGGAGGCTTGACTCAAATGAATCTCAAAGAAACAGATCTGCCCGGAATCGGTAAACAATTCGTGGTCCAGGCCCGCAGCGGCGACAAACTCTCGATCGTTATTCATAATGATGGACGGCGCGAATTATCTCATTTCGATGAAGATGATCCAGACAACAGCGTTTCCATGGTCACTTTGGATGACGATGAGGCGAGATATATCTCTGCCATTATTAGCGGTGCGACATATAAGCCAACAGCAATGGAGAACATTGAAGTGGCTTTAGGCGATCTGATCATTGAGTGGTATAAATTAGATTCGAACTATAAAGCGATTGGCAAAACCATCGGCGAGTTGAAAATTCGTCAGCGTTCTGGAGCGACGATCATCGCCGTAATCGAGAAGAACCACAAGAAACACATCAATCCCGGACCTGATCTGATGCTGACCTCCGAGGCAACGGTGGTCGTGCTTGGCGAACGGCTCCATCAACAACAAATCAGACAGATCCTATTGAGCGGAAAATAATTCATTGGATCATCTCATGCTGAAGGCGGTTTGTCCTTCACCCGGATCGCGGCGAGGAAATGGTCTACTGTCCGCGATCTATCCGTTGCTTGGTATAAGAACCGCCTGCCCTTGATGATGGGTTTATCCAGTAAGGAGGGGTCGGTTTGAAACACCAGTTAAGAATTCATTCCTCCCGGAAGACCCGCGGCGGCTTCAAGACACTAATTCCGACGTTTGGCCATGCTGCCGGCGTCATCGCCGGCGCATTGCTTGCATCGGTCGGCTTAGAGCTGTTCCTGATGCCCCATAGCATTGTCGTTGGAGGAATGACCGGATTATCCGCATTGTTGGCGTTAAAGACGGAGATGCGGCTTGGATTGTTCTTGTTCTTGCTGAATCTGCCCTTGCTCTTTCTTTATCGGAAAAATATCCACTGGTCCTACGGGATCTTCACAGTGCTTGGCGTATTGGTATTTTCATTGGGGACGCTTGTGCTCCATCCTTATCCTTCCCTGATCGACGAGCCGCTCCTGGCGGCGTTGATCGGGGGATTATCCTTGGGAATTGGGCTGGGTTTAGCCCTGCGTTTTGGAGGGGCATTGGATATTGCGGAGAAAGCCGTGAACCAACTTCAATATGGCAGATTGTCCCCTGAGCGGATTTTGCTGATGCTGAACTGCCTAATCCTGATTGGTGCGGGCTTTCATTTCGGCTTTCTCCAGGCCCTCTATTCGGTGATCGCCTACCTGTCCGCCTTTGAAGCCGTCAAGCTTCTGGTCCAAGGCGGGATTTTCACCCAAACGGTACGAATTAAAAGTCGCCATTGTGCTGCGATCCAGAGGGAACTGTTGCGATACCTGAACCGTTCGGCTGTTTATCGGCTGGATCCCGAAGTAACTGGGGACGAGGAAGGGATGGGCATTTTGGAAATCCACTGCCATCGGCTGGAGCGGTCCCGCTTGATTTCCATCGTTCATCAATGTGACCGCGAGAGTGAAATTACGTTTCTTCCAAGGAAATAAACGTAATGAGCCGCAGGAGTAAATCCTGCGGCTCTTTATTTTCTATCGTGGGCCCAATTTAAAATTCTTCGTAAACGGCAGGATCCTGGTTTCGAATCCGCCCGTCTGGACGGGACAAGCCGTTGATCTGCTTCATTTCTTCCTCGTCTAGCGCAAAGTCGAAGATCGAGAGGTTCTCGATTTGCCGAGCCGCAGAGGCCGATTTCGGGATGGATACAGCGCCCAGCTGGTGATGCCAACGCAAAATAATTTGAGACACCGACTTGCCGTGCCGCTTCGCGATTTGCTGGAGCGTCTCGTGCTGCAGCACCTCATTGCCATGGGCCAACGGGCTCCAGGATTCCGTGACGATTCCATGCTCTGCATGATATTTGCGCTGCTCGGCCTGATTATAGAACGGATGCAGCTCAATTTGGTTAACGCTTGGCGTCACGCCCGTTTGCTCGATGAGGCGGTCCAGATGGTCCGGCAAGAAATTGCTGACACCGATAGAACGGATCAGTCCCCATTTTTGGGCGTCGATGAGAGCTTGCCACGCTTCCACATAATGCCCTTGCTTCGGATTAGGCCAATGAATCAGATACAGATCGTAGTAGTCGAGCTGTGCCCGGTACAGCGATTCCTGAATCGCTTTGACCGCTTTATCGTAGGTGTGGTAACGCCCGGGCAGTTTGGAGGTGATGATCAGCTCTTCCCTCGGCACGGCAGAACGCCTTACCGCCTCACCTACCGTTCCCTCGTTCTCGTAGTTATACGCGGAATCTAGCAAACGATAACCGGAGTGGATCGCATGTACAATCGACTGCACGCCTTCGCTGCCGCGGAGCGTGTAGGTTCCGAGCCCGACTACCGGCAGTTTCAAACCGTCATTTAGCGTAATTTCTGGAATGATATGACCCAAGCTGAACACTCCTTTCGGATAAGTACTCTTTCAGAATATCATAATTCAATTGATATGAAAAAACGAACAGAAATCGCCAAATGCGGCGATTTCTGCGGAGTGTATATGAAACTACGGATCAATTCAGATTTTACGCACGATCCCATCCGCGATCCTTCAGCAGCTTGATGAACAAGCCGCCAACTACCGTCCGATGTTGGAAGCCAATCTGCCGCGCCGTCTTCGTGTCGTACCAATCCGTGAACGGTACGCGGTCCGGCGTCTCGTTCAGGAATACCCAGAGCGGCTCAACGATCCGCTGGAAGTCTTCGCGCGTTTCCGCGAGCGTCCCGGCCCAGACGAGCCAATCGGCCTTCGTATAGGCTGCTCGATTATCCAGCGGTGTGCCATACCGTTCCTGTTTCTTCTGATACCATGCCACTTCACGGCGGATGATTTCCTGATTGAACAAGCCAGTTCCGAAGATGCCGTCCCAGACGAGGTTATATTTTAGACTCCAGGTCCCCGGCTGACCAAAGGCGAGCAGTGTATGGTTCTCATCGCTCGGATCGGCGGCGAGCACTTCCCACTGGCGCGCCATTTCGGCAGAGGCTTTGCGGTAACGCTCCGCTTGTTCCTGATCGCCCAGCAGTTCGCATAACAGCCCATAGCTGGCAACGCCCATCACGGCTTTCGCCGACAGGTTCGCATTGCGCGCTAAATGTCCGGCGAAATCGTCGGTACATAATTGATGTTCCGGGTCCAGCCCATGCTTCAACAGATAGTTGGCCCATTGGGCGAGCAACTCTCGATGTTCCTCGACGAAGCTCGTATTCCCGTCAGCCAGCGTAACTGCGGCCGCCATGACCAACATATTGCCGCACTCTTCCACCGGCATTTGCCCTTCGAGCTTATTCTCGCCGTATACCTGACCGTTAGCCAGCGGATATTGACCTACGTCATGCGGGGCAAATTCAAATGTCCAGGCGTCGCTGGCAGCGTATTTGAAGATTGGGCGCATCATACCGCGAACCAGCTCAGGCTGGTACAGCAAGAACAGCGGAATCGAAGGATAGCTCACGTCCACCGTCGCTATACAGCCGTTACTGAAGCATTCCTTCGACATGAACAGCACCTGTCCGTCAGGATCCAGAACCAGTTTGTGTGCTGCAATCGCCTGTCGGTAGGATAAGGACAGGACATCGGCATATTTCTCCCCGCCGGCACGGATTGCGTCCTCGCGAAGCTTGGCATCAAAAGAATCGCAGCGGGCAAGAACATCCGAATAATCCCGGAACGCTTCGTGGAGCAAAGTCGGGAAGGTTTTTCCGTCTTTTCTCCAATACGCCTCCAAAGGCTGACCAAAATACTCAATCGCATACACGTCATCATAAGCAAGAACGAGGAGATGCGTCTTCTCATCCGTTCCGCTGACTTCACCGGCATTCCATACCGAAGCCATCACAAGCTCAGCCTCGCGAACGGGCTGTGGTTGGGATAGCGGAGCCGCGCCTTCCTGAAGACGAACCTCACCTTCGCGAACGAATTGCTTGCGAATCTGTGCCCGATCCAGATAGGTTTCGACATCCGATGCCTGCTTGACGGCCAGCATGAAGGTGCCCCAATCGATGCGCTGGTCATCACCCGAGCGATGAAGCGGGTTCTGCTCAACATGACGAACCTGCAGCACGGTGAGGTCTCCCTGCACGTCTTGTTGCCAAGTGATCGCCTGATCGGTTTCATTAACGCACCATTCCCCGGTTACGTCGACATAGACCCGCACTTGGTGGGGCTTTCCGTCAAGGGAATGCACGCGGAACGCGACATAGGAAGCCGGCCGCGACAGCAGCTCCAGATCGTCCGGCAGCAGCGGACTCGTAAAAGTCACGTCCAGCCCAACGCCTCCGGCCTCGAACTGATAGCGGGTGGAGAGCGGTGTGACTTCAAGTCCAGTTTGGTTCATCGCCTCCGGCTCTGTATAATACCGTTCCGGGTTAGATTCAACGCGTCCGGCAAACCGCCAGGCTACGCCGTCGATATAAGCCAAGCCGGTGAACGCTTGCCGACGCCCGGTCCAATGGCGGGTGAAATCGTCGGTTAATGAATCCGCCATCGACCAGACGCTGAAAAAGGGATCAATAGTAACCAAAGGTACTGCCGGTGGACGCAATTTTGTACTCATTCGAAATCTGCCTCCTATCTGGATCATGCGATTTGTCCAATCGTTTTTATCTGTTCCATTTCGTTTCCTATTTTGTCACGGTGATGCGGGTTCCTCCATCTCCGTGCTCGTAATGAAGCAGCAGCGTGTGTGACTTCGCGTCCCATTCGAACGGCAGAGTGACGTTTGACGCCGAAGCCGAGCCGTCTTCCTGCTGCAGTCCCAACACTTCTGCCGTCACCGCCGTTGGTTTCGCATCACAGCGAATCCGCGCCACGGCTTGCAGCGGACGAGGCCCCTTAGCCGTAAACGTAATGGCATTCTCCTCCTCGCGATAATCCTCAATCCGGGAGGAGGCGGCAATCACTCTAAAGCCAGGTTCAGAGTCGAGGCTGTGGCTGTCCGGCCCGGGGTAGGCTAAATCATAAAGTAAGGCCTGGTGTCCGGGTTGCACCGCAACTTGCTCTTTGACCGGCAAACCGGGATCAAGCAAGTCAACGAAAAGTCCTTCGAGCTCCAGCGGCGCATCGCTGACTGACTCGGTCATGACGGAAGCGATCACATACGGACCGCGGCGGAGATGAAAATAGTTGACTGGTTCCCAACGGAGCGCGTCCGCTGACGTTGGAGCCGGCTTTCCTTCTGCGGAACCTCCCGCCCCTGTCTGCGCTGCAGATGAATCCCCTGACGCGCCTGACGCCGCAGATGCTTCTCCGCGGCCGAGCAGCTCCATCGCTTCCCGTACGGCGGTGCGATACCGTTCCGCCGCCTCCGCACTTTCCGCGATTTTGTTTGGTCGCAGCGGCAAATAACTGACCAGGCCGGCGCCAACTCGGGTGACGCCTTCTGCCGCTGCTCCCGTCGCGCTTGGCAAGCCGAGGCATTCGAACAGATGGGCCCGGGGTGAATCGTAGCGCCGCCGCCCCTGGTTCCACCATTCCCGGACCTGATGATACGGATCGCTGTCATCGCCAACATATATCAGCGCTCCGCCTTCCCGCACCCATTGTGCCAAAGCGTTATGCAAATCCGGGTACTCCGGCTTCATAAACTCATAGCTTAGGACCAAAACGCGGTAGTCATCCAAATATCCCGGGAACCGCCGAACGTTATCCAGCTGCACTGGCCGTACCGGCAGTCCATGCTTAACGAGCGGAAGCGTCAGCCCGTAGAAAGGCGAGAAATTCAGCAGTTCCACCGCCGATTCATCGCTCAGCTCCACCTCGTTCGTCCCGTCGTATTTCTGCATAAAGCCGGACGTTCGCGTCCCAATCCGTTTCCGCTGGAACATGGCTGAATCGGCGAGGAGCACGCCGGTGACAGCGGTATTGCCGTGCACCTGGACCTCTTCCTGATCCATATTGCCAAGCGTATGCATCACGTTCAGCAGCACTGTCGCGTAATCGGTCGGAATTCCCTCTTTGCCGTTGCCATCAGCGGAAGGATATTGCCCCTTAAAAATCCGGCGGGGCCAAGGGGCGACCTCATAGCGGGAAACCGCCGGGTGCAACAGCGAAGCGATCAACGTCTTCGTGTAGTTCTCGCGGTAATCGATCCACGTCCGTGTCGGATCGTCCTCGATCGGATCGTGCAGGAACCACATGCGGCGGTGCGTCCCGCGCACCAGTTCCTGCATGATACCATATTCCAGGAACGCCGTCTCGAATGTCCGCTCCGCCCGTTTCCCTTCGTATACGTTCGCTGTGCGCGACGTCCCCGTCCAGATTTGGGCGATATAACCGTCAATCGCCGGCAAATCGAGCAGCCGGGATTCCGGACTGACGATCCGCCATTGGGTATAGTTAATCAGGCTGTGAGTGGGTACAAAAAAACGCAGCGGTCGATTATACCGGACCAGCGAATATTCCTTCAACGCCGAACAGATGCGGTCCAAACAACGCGTGTACAGATAAGCCTTCAGCTTGGACGCTCGGTATTGCGCGTCCTCCGAAGTGTGGGGCGGTTGCCAAGGCTCGTTATAGTAATTGCGCCATTCGCGTTTGAACGCCTCCGAGTATCCGCCCTCCACCCAGAATTCCGGTTCCTCCAGGTGAATGGCCTCCACCCCGGCATCCACCGCCGGACGAATTCGCTCGATAAGAAAATTTGCATAACTGATGGTTGGTACCATATAAGGAATATCTACCGAGGTTCCATGGATGATCGTCTCGCCATCTTGATACTTTTGGGCTTCGTCCCAATGGGAGCGCCCGTCAACTTGGCCGTTCAGATAGTCCTGGTAACCGCCCCAGGACACTCCGGTCATGAGATGCACATGGTAGCCCCGCTCCGCCCATTCGCGAATGCGCTGGGGCATCGTTTCCCCAATGCCATACACCATCACAAAATCCGTCTGCATATCGTAGGCCGCATGATAAGCACCGCTTTCCTGAAATCCGGTCCGTTCTTCCGCCCTTGCTCTTCCCGTCACTCCTAAGCCCTCCCTTTGTAACTTAGAGTTCGTTCACAGCCAACCTCATTTACAGCTATCTTAAAACCTCTGCTGCACTCGATCCGTCATTAAGCTAACTGAATGCGAATCGATTTGATCTCAAACGGCGTAAACTGCAAGCGAATCCGATCCGTATTTTCGGCCAGCAGCCCCATCGGCTCCTCCAGCAGATTCACTTCTTCAATGGTCCGGCAAGCCGGTCCAAAGCTTAGCTCACCGTCCGCTCCAGCTCCTGCCGTTTCGTACAGACGAACGATCAGATGATCGCTGTCCTCGGCCTTCTTCACCGCTTCAATCATCACGTTAGGATGATCAATCGTGAGGAAGGGCTTCCCGTGCAAGGAACTGCTGCGAGGCGTCCCGCCGCCTTGAGGCGGCACCGGGATGGCCGCAGCGGATGCAATCGGAACGTTCAGCTCATAACCTTTGCGGTATACGCCGGCTTGGATAAAGTCACCCGCATGCGGATACAGCGCATAAGTGAAGCGATGTTTCGCCCGATCGGCCTGCGGATCTGGATATCCCGGGCTGCGCAGCAAGTTCAAATCCAGCACGTTGCCTTCTGCACTGTGCCCGTATTTGCAGTCGTTAAGCAACGCTACGCCGTAATCCGGCTGCGACAGATCGAGGTAATGGTGAGCGCAAATTTCATCGCGGGCAAATTCGATCGCATTATTGCGCGTTGTTGCCCGTTTTAACACTCCAAACTGAATTTCGCAATTTACCTGATCGCTGACAACTGCCACCGGGAAAGCAACCCGGAGCATTTTACCGGTTTCCCGCCAATCGGCTTCCGTTTCGAAGCGCAGTACATCATCGCCTTGCAGCAAGCGGATCGTTTGCTTTAACGTTGATTCCCCGAAACGGTAAACTTGCTCGACCACCGCCTGCGGCCCCGAGACGTAAGCGCGCCGGCTTTCCAGCGTCATCGTTCCGGCAATCGTATCGCGATAGTCGCGCGGGAAGTCCCAGGCATCACCGTCATCATGGTAAACCGTAAATACGTTAGCCTCAGCGCCCGGCTGAATCGCTTCCCGCCCGGCGGCTTTATCGTACAGCGACACGATGCTGCCGTTCTCGGCAAACCGAACCGCAAGCCGTTCATTCTCCAGCCGGAAGTCCTCGGCAATGAATGCATGTTCCGAAGCCGCTGGTTCTACTGCAGCCTCCGTGAGCTTGCGCCAGCTCATCGCCGGTACCTGCACGTACTTCCAGCTTCCGCCAAGCTCTACCCATTCCTGACGGTCCCAAGGCAAGGAGTTGAACAGCACAAGTTCACCGGCAGCAGCCCCGGACAAGCCAGCGATTCGTCCATAAGCTTCCGTAATCATCGCTTGGACTTCCTCCAGCAGCTTGGCGTAGCGCTCTAACGACTCGTCGTACACCCGGGTGATCGAGGATCCTGGCAAAATATCATGGAATTGATATAAGAGCACTTCCTTCCAGATCTTCTCGAGCTGGGCCGCCGGGTACTCTGCCGGGCTTGCGCCTAGAGCAATCTGCAGCGAAGCCGCGAATTCAAGCTCACGCAGCGCCTTTTCCAGCTTGCGGTTATACCACTTGTTGCGCGCTTGCGTCGTTAACGTCCCTTGGTGCTTCTCCAAATACAATTCGCCGCGGTACGTTTGGAATCGCGAAGCCTCTTGTTCCAATCGCTTGAAGAAGTCGATCGCCGGCTCCTGAACGACCGGTGGAAGTCCCAGCAGGTTCACCTCTCGCTCAAGCCGCTCCAGGTGCTCTTCCCCTGGTCCGCCGCCGCCGTCGCCGATTCCAAACAGCATCAGCGCATGCTCCGAGACGTTCCGATCGAGATAGTCCCGTTCGATCTTGGTCAGCGACCGCGGAGCCGCCGGGCTGTTATAGGTATCCTCCGGCGGCAGGTGCGTCAGCACCTTCGTCCCGTCGATGCCTTCCCACATGAAGCTGTGGTGCGGATGCGTATTATAGGTGCTCCAGGAGAGCTTCTGCGTCATCATGTAATCGACACCAGACTTCTTCAGCAGCTGCGGCAGACTGCCCGTATATCCAAACACGTCAGGCAACCACAACACCTTCATATCCTTGCCGAACTCCTCCCGGAAGAACCTCTTGCCATACAGGATTTGCCGCACTAGCGCTTCGCCACCGGAGATGTTCGTGTCCGGTTCAACCCACATCGCGCCTTGCGCTTCCCAGCGTCCTTCGCGGATCCGCTCCTTCACTTCGGCGTACAGCTGCGGATAGTACTCCTTCATCCACTGGTACAGCTGCGGCTGGCTTGCGCCAAACACGTAACTCGGATACTTCTCCATGTTCCGCAGCGCCGTAGCAAAAGTACGGGCTCCCTTGCGAATCGTCTCGCGAATCGGCCACAGCCAGGCCAGATCGATATGCGCGTGGCCAATAGCGCTGATCGTCAGGACAGGATCCCCGCCTTTCTTCGCCAGTTCGCGGGCCACATGCGCTTTCGCCAAGCGTACCGTTTCATCATTGATCTCCGACAGCTGAAGAGCTGCTTCATAGACAGATTGCAGCACCTGAGCTTTTCTGGCGCTGGAATCCGGCAGCTGCTCAACCAGCTCGATGAGCACTTCCAGATCGTAAGCCAATTGCCGAGCTTCCTCATGGCAAATGGCGATATCCGCTTCCTTCAGCGTTCCGCTGCGATAATGTCCAAATAGGTCATTGCAGCCGCCGTCTCCCCACAGATTGATCGTTTCCCCGCCTCGGGCGGCGGTACTCACGTCCACCACCCGCTTACCCGGCCGACCTAGGCTGTAGTCGAATTCGGAGCTAACGTTCGTTAAGCCTTGCCGCGGGGTTCCCGCTTCATCTACGAGACATAATTCTCCATTAATATCGATCAACAGAACGACTTTTTGGCCAGCGGCCGTTTCCGGTACGGTTCCTTGAAAATGGAACCAGGCGCAATCCCACAGCTCTCCCCATTTATCACCGGGATGAAGCCGTATGTGCCGGCCGCTCATTCGCTCGGCGTAAGGGACCGGCTCTTTCGTCACCCAAGCTTCAACCTCCAACCCGGCAATCGGGCGGTAAATGAATTCCTGTAGTTTGGCAAGCCTTTGCTTTGCCTTTTGGATCATAATGTGGTTCGTTTCATACGGCATGCTGCATCACTCTTTCAATTTAAATTTACTTTTTGGTATAGGCCTCCGCTTTCTTCTGTGCATCATCCAGAATCGACTGAATATCCTCCTTGGTCATTAACGCTTTCGTCACCGATTCACCAAAGATTTGCCATACCTTGGAGTCTGCATTCGCAAACGTTGGCAACCCTTGCACATTGCCGGCCATCGCCAGATAGTGCTGGTACATTTCCGGATGCGCCTCTTTATATGCATCGGTTTCAGCCACCGATTTCAACACTGGAGACCGGACACCCGTATCGGCGATCAGCTGTTGAATCTCTTCGCTGTACATTGCGCGAATATACTCAAATGCAGCTTCCTTGTTTTTGGCATCCTTCGGTACGGCATGGAACGCAGCGCCGATGGTGATATTGCCGGCTTTGCCGTCCGGGGACAGCGGGATTTGCGACATGCCGTACTCGATACCGATTTGCGCGCTCTCGATCGCACGCCACGGACCGTCGATCAGGTAAGCGATCTGTCCTTTCTTAAACGCATCGAAATACGTTCCCTCATTGGTGTTGACCATCAATCCAGCTGGATGGTTGGCGTTCAGCTCTTTTAAGAACTGTACCGTTTCTACGTTAGCATCGGAGTTAAAGACAGGTTGACCTTGATCATCCGCAAATCCTCCGCCATTGATGACAAGCAAAGTCCCATACCGCAAATACCCCCCGGCATTCGGTCCAGCATAGACCCCGCCGCCGTAGAACTTGCCTTTTCCTGCTTCTGTGACCTTCTTCACGTTCGCCAGCAGCTCATCCCACGTTTCCGGCGCTTTGTCCGGGTCCAGACCTGCTTCCTGCACCAGCTTCTTGTTCCAGAACAAGCTGCTTACGCCAGGTTGCGAAGCAAAACCGTAAATCTTGCCGTCATACTCCATCGGCTTCCAGGCAGCCGGTGCTACTTTTTCACGAATTTCTTGAGCCATGTCATCTGGGAACGGTTCAAGCAATCCCTGTTGGGCAAACCCAGGCATTTGCGTTTCCCCAACGATGATATCAGGCATGTTCTTCGCCAGGAATCCCGCCGTTTGCTTCTGGATCAGCGGCTCCCCCCAGCCCCAGTCCTCGGTTTTCACCGTAATGTTCTTGCTTTGCATTTTCTCATTGATGATCGATTGATAATAGTACGGGAAGACGCCTGCTTTCTTCAGCGGTTGACCCGGCGTATAGTTGAAATCCTCTGCTGTAATCCGGGGATTCAGCGTCTCGTCAGCGATTTGTCTTTCTTTGTGTTTCTCCAGCAGTTCGCTCAGCACCCCGACGCCAACCGCTACGGCTCCTTCATTTAATACGGTAATGGTAGCGCCTTCAGAAGAGGACGAACCTTGATTCCCTGATGCTCCATTAGTCCCTGGGTCGTTCGCAGCCTGGTTACCTCCAGTGTTACCCCCTCCAGATCCGCAAGCCGCTAGTAAGGTGATGAGTAACAGCGATAGAAACATGACGTGGAACTTTTTCAACAACATGCTTGAACCCCTCCAAAAGTCATTTTATTCAGCGTGAGTGTCCATTAAGTCAAGTTTTCAATACGGGTGTTGAACTGTTTTCATCGATTCGATCCATAACGGACCGGTAGTGCAACTTCGACATAAAAAAATGAGTTCCCGGCCTTCCTAACCTTTGATCCCTGTGTTTGCCAAGCCCTGCACAATATACTTCTGGAAGAAGGCAAAGATCAGTAGCGCTGGAATCGTAATGCCAAGGCTCAGGGTAATAATCATCGGATAGTTGATGACGGCGCCAGGGCTTGCCCCAACGGAGGAAATCCGCGTGATCGCCGCAGGAAGCGTTTGCAAACTGTCGTCTGTTGTATAGAAGAACGGGGTAATAAAATCGTTCCACGTTCCAAGCGCTGTCGTAATCGCGATAAACGCCATAATCGGCAACTGCAGCGGGAAGAGGATCTGGAAGATCAGTCGTAACGTCCCGGCCCCATCCACAATTGCAGCTTCGTCGATTTCCAGCGGTACTTTTTCCAGCGACTGCTTCACCAGAAACGTCCCCATAATGTTGATGCTAGGTCCGCCGATCAAGTAAACCCACCAGGAGTTCAGAATCCCAGTCCCGCCGGTAAAGATATCGTTTCCCCCGGCAAACGGGAAGCGGGCAAATTCAAGGTAAGTCGGAATGATCGCGAGCGTCCCGGGAATCATCTGCGTAGCAAGCATGATCAAGAAGATCGTATCCCGTCCTTTAAACCGCAACCGTGCGAACACGTATCCCGCCAAAAATGAAGTCAAAATCGCCCAAAACGTGTTGTAAGCGGTACGAATCAGCGAGTTCTTCATATAAGTGGCTACGGCGGCATCCGTGGACCCGACGATCAGCGCCTTGAAGTTCTCCAGCGTGGGCGCTTTCGGAATGGGGAAGATGCCTAACACCGTTGAGGAGAATTCCGTCTTGTTGAAAAAACCAGCAAGCACCATGAAGATCAACGGGTAAAGCAAAATGAGCCCAACGCCAAGCAGGATAAGATGTCCCAGTAAATGAACGGGCTTAAACTGTTTGCTAACTTTAGCGTTCAAAGGACTGGGCATGCGGGAGCGCCTCCTTTTTCGCAGATTTGACGGGCTTGATCGGAATGGTTGTCCGACGATCGGATTTCGTTGACCAGTTGTAATACAGCACCGTCACGACGATCACGATCATGGCCATGATGAGCGAGGAGGCGCCAGCCATCCCCAAATTAAAGTCCCAGAAGCCGTCCCGGTAGATCCGGAACACCAGCACTTCGGTTTGCCCGTAAGGCCCGCCGTTCGTAATGAATAAGACCTGCTCGTAAATCTGGATCGCTGCGATCAAGTTCGTAATCACGATATACGTCGCGATAGGTTTTAACCCTGGCAACGTAACATACCGCAGCTTATGCCACCGTCCTGCACCATCCATTTCCGCCGCCTCGTACAAGGACAAATCTACGGATTGCAGACCGGCCAACCAGATTAAAGCGGCACCGCCAACCCCTTTCCAGACCGAATAGACCACAATCCAGAAGATGCCCCATCCGACAGAGTACTGCCATACGATAGGTTCCTTCCCCATCGCTTTCAGCAGGTTGTTGATGACCCCATTGTTTGAATCGAGAAAAATGTTGAATACTTGCGTGGTCGCTACCGTTGCCGTGATGGCGGGGATGTACCAAATGGAACGATAAAATCCTTTGCCGAACAGCGGCAGGTTCATCAGCAGCGCAGCAAAAAAGCCTGCTCCCAGCGTAATGACCGTGACCAGTCCACCCAGCCAGATCGACCTCCACAATGCATCCGTGTATACCGGGTTGTTAAAGAAGCTAACGAAGTTATCAAACCAGATGAAATTAGGTGTATCTGCCAATCCCACCCATTCGAAGAACCCTAGCACGAACCCGAACAAAGTGGGGAAACCCGAAACCACCAACCATGCCAAAAACATCGGCACGAGGATAACGGCGGCGATCAAAGCATCTTTACGCTTCCCTAACCTGCGCTGCATTGCCTTTCGCTTCTGTAATCCCGCGGTTTCCATCGTCCAAGCAACCCTCCTTACTGTGAAGTGCACTGTTAAAGCTTTTTTGTTCTAAGTTGTATTATCTATTTGCAATATTAAATATATTTCACTATATCATTTATGTCAAGTATTAGATATATCATTTAATGCTAATTTGCTATAAAAAAGACACCTAGCTTGCAAGGGCAAGCAGGTGCCCTGTCAATCTATTTACTTTACTCGTTTCGCAAGTGGGCCCGTAGATTGACTTTCAATTAATTTTGGCTCGAGGATCACTTTCGTGTACCCCGCATCTTTCTGCTCAGGCTTCTCGAGAATGTCCCGCAATATCCGAGCTGCGGCTTCTCCCATCTCAATTTCCGATTGCGAAATATGCGAGAAGAATCCCCATTCATGCAGCCCCGGCGAAGGATCGTCAAACGTCAAGATCGAGATGTCCTCCGGTACCCGAAGCCCTAGTTCTTTACAAATTGAATAGATGTGCAGGCCAAGCCGTCCGTTCAGTGTGATATAAGCGGTAGCGATCTGGTTTTTGATAAACCGGTACAAAGGGTGCTTCTTGTCAATCTCGCTGTAATCCACATTGAAATCCGTGAGGATCAGTGCCGGATTAATCATCGCGCCCTTCTGTTTGAGCGCCTCCATATATCCGTTAATCCGTTCCTCTACCGTAATGGTGGGCAACGGGGAATCGGAGCAGATGGCGATATCGCGATGCCCCAGACCCCACAGATAATCAACAGCAAGCTGTCCGCCGATTAATCCGTCGCTGCGCGACAAGTTCGTCGCCACTCCCGGCAAATACCGATCGAGCAGCACAAACGGGTAACCCCGCATCTTCAGGGCTAAAATTTCCTCGTTGTACGTTTCCGCATCACTTGGGAAAATAATCAGACCAGCGGCTCCTTTGCGAATCAGATCGTTGATCGCTTCCTTCTCTCTTTCAATGGAATTGTACGTCAAGACGATTTGCAGGCTGTATGGACTGTCTTCAAGAATGTTCGTAATTCCTTGAAGCAGGCGGATGGCAAAATAGTCTACCATCATTGGCATAATGAGCCCGATCGTGGTGCGCCCCGGAATATGGGATGCTGCTTCAATCGCTCCCAGCGAAGGATCCGTTCCCCCTCCGTTTAACGCTCCGGGGTGGACTTGTGCCCCCGAATTTCCGTCCAGCACAGGCCATAATCCGCCCCCCTCTGCCAGAGAGCCTTGATGGCGTTGCAATAGCTCGCCAATCCCCTCGCTGACGAAGCTTCCACGTCCAGGGATCCGGTAGATCCACCCGTCCTTCGCCAGCTGCATCAAGGCATTGGCTACCGTTATTCGGCTGACGTCGAACTGTTCCATTAACTCTTTTTCTGATGGGATCTTATCGTTCTCCCGCAGCTTCCCCTGCAGGATCATTTCTTTGAAGTGCTGTTGAATCTGCATATACAACGGTTTACGTTCGTTTTGCATAAGGCTTCTCCTATCTTATTTCTCTCCATATATTCACATTATATCATTTATAGCATTTCGTCAATCCATTTCAAGTCATTCGCTCCCTTGACATTCACTATTGGATATATTAAACATATTATACAGGTGCTATCGTTTTCTTTACACATTTCATAAAAAGGAGGGAATTTGTGAATCCAGCGTTTCAGAGAGCCTGTCGATGAGCGATAGCCCTAATATGCAGATACGAGGTGAACGCATTTGCTTCGCAAAATAACGATGACTTGTCTCATTTTATTCTGCACCATGTCCTTATCCTCAGGTACCACCTCTGCATCGGCAACATCCTCAGTGGAAACGGCGTCAAAGAATACGATCAGCTGGCCTAAATCGCAAGCGCTTCCAAGCTTCGGAAAAGTGAAACGGCTGGATGTGGCCGACGTCGCCAAAGCGCCGGGCGACATTCGCATCATGCTGGCTACGCTGCAAGGTGTGGTCAACCGTTCGGAGCCGCGCATTTATTTGCTGGAGAATGAAGAAGAAGGCAAGCTGACTTGGCTTAATGATCTCAAGGTTCCTTATCAACTGCATAATGAAGCTTGGGATCTTGTGAAGAAGTACAAAAATGAAGTGAAAGGTATCATCATCTACGATCCGGAGGTTCCCGATTCGATTAATGTCGCGACCACCTTAGCCGGGCTTAAAAACGGGATGGTCGTCAGTCCGGACCTCGCTCCGCAACTCCAAGCTGCTCCTTATCGCTTGAAGGTGCTTGAGGATTTGCGCGGCCGGTTCGAGGATCGGATGGATGCTTATACATGGCAATATGAACATCTGTGGAAAGAAACGACGCATCGTATGCTGATCGGGCTTAGTCCCAGCGTCTCCATCAAAATCCCTCCGGGACTCCCCGAATCGTTTGAGGTGATCGCCGAAGAGACCCGGCAGATTCGTGATGCCAGCAACAAAGGCACCTACGAGCTAGATTTGACGTCGTTTCTAGGGGGAGATGCCGTCTATTTGCGGTTTGATGATGCGTTTATCCAAGACGGCTGGGGCTCCGCCGTACATGAAGTCGTGATCAAGGCCGATGGTCAAACGATCGCTCAGTTCATTCCGGGTACACCGGAAGAAGAAGAATTTTTATACGATCGGCAGGATTCGCAAATTTCTGCGGGTGACGGCGGGCACCGGTTTGCCGACAACGGGCGCTATTTCGTCTATCGCTTCGTTCCTCCTGCAGGTACGCAAGAGCTGACAGCCTCTGTGGTTATGTGGAACCAGTTCAAGGTCTCTGCCGGCAACGTTCAACCGCTCTCCTCCGAACAGAAGGAGCCTTACGGTTACCTGCGGGATTATGCCGTCGCGAACAAAGCGATGGTGTTCTGGTTGGAAGTTAATGATCCGGAGCAAAGAGAACTGTTTGAGAAAATCTTATCGGACGTCGAGCCCGGAACCCCTTATCTCGGATGGTTCAGCAACGACGTTGCAGGTGAGTTCAGCTCTGTCGAAGTGACCTCGAACCATGGTGTTTACGTCTTGGCTGCCGATTGGTTCAGCAACTTGACCGTTTTCTCCGGCACCCAAGCGAAGCAGGTTAAAACCAAAGCCCCTGCTGCTCCGCCATTAGAAAATAAAATCTATGTCACGTACACCTTCAGCGAGGGCGACAACTTCCAATATAACCAGCACCGGATGCGGATTCTGTGGGATGATCCGGCCCGCGGTCAGGTGCCAATCAACTGGACGTCCAGCCCGCTGCTGTACGATGCCGCTCCAGCAATGCTGAACTATTATCGCCAGTCGGCCACCGATAACGATCTGATCATTGCCGGACCGTCCGGTGCCGGATACTTCTATCCGGAGGCTTGGCCGGAAGCGACGTTTGCTGAATTCTTGAAGAAGTCCTATAAATACTTACAGAAATCCGGCATGACTCTCACCTATGTCTTGAACCGGATTGACAGCAATAACGTGCCACTGGGTTCCTCTTATGCGAACGCCTATGAGCGCTACTACAAAGCCCCTGGCTTGTTCCTGAGTTGGGAGGATCGCCACGGCGTGGAAATCGTTAACGGTTCTCTGCCGGTATCCACGATTCAAGGCATCAGTACCGTCCAAGACGGCCTGCGCGTCCTGGAACAAGCGAAAGCGAATTGGGACGGTAAGTCCCCGCTGTTCGTATCGCTGGGGTTGCTGGCTTGGAGCCTGACGCCTTCGGATGTGGTCGCCATGACGGAAGCCCTCGGACCGGAATTTGAAGTGGTACGAGGCGATCATTACTTCACCCTCATTCGTCAGTCTAACGGGTTGTCCGTGAAGCCGCATTCGCTGGAAATGGACGAAGAGCCAGCTGCGGTACAATAATTTTTAAACCTCAAAAAGGTCTGCATAGCCAGCTGATGTCAGCTGATATGCAGACCTTTTGATTTTCTCCAAATTATTAAATCGCAACCTTCTTGCCTTCCGTTGGCAAAGCCACCCAGTGCCCCTTGGACACTTCGACCAGTTGGGAGTTCTCCAGATCATACTTGTCCACTTCCGTGGATTCTTCCACGATAGTCCGCCTCTTCTGCGACTCAACCTTCGGATCTGGAACCGGAACCGCAGCGAGCAGCGATTTGGTGTACTCATGCTGCGGATTGGCGTACAGTTCTTCGCTTTCGGCAAGCTCAACGATTTTCCCCATGTACATGACGGCAACACGATCGCTAATATGCTTTACCATCGATAGATCATGCGCAATAAACAAATAAGTCAGTCCTAATCGCTGCTGAAGCTCTTCTAGCAATTGAACCACCTGGGCCTGAATCGATACATCTAAAGCAGAAAGCGGCTCATCACATACAATAAACTTCGGGTCCACCGCAAGCGCCCGGGCAATGCCGATTCGTTGACGCTGACCTCCGGAGAACTCATGAGGATATCGTTCCGCGAAAGCCGGTTCTAGCCCCACCATATCGAGCAACTCTTCGATCCGCTTCTTCCTTTCCGTCCCGCTGCTGACCAAACGGTGCACATCCAGGGCTTCCCCGATAATATCTGCGACTCGAAGGCGTGGATTCAGAGAGGCATAAGGATCTTGAAAGATCATTTGCATGTACCGGCGCATCGTTTTCATTTCTTGTGCAGATAATCGATTAACCGCAATCCCTTGATAAAGGACGTCCCCTCCCGTTGGTTGATGAAGGCGCAGGATGGCGCGGCCGGTTGTGGATTTCCCGCTTCCCGATTCTCCTACTAACCCCAGGGTCTCCCCTTCGCGAATGTGAAAGCTGATATCGTTGACAGCTTTCAAAATATTTCCCTTCCCCAAATCAAAATACTGTTTCAAAGACTTCACTTCGATCAGCGGACGCTCTAAATTCGAGTTGTTCAGAATTAATGATGCGGGTTTTGCCCTTTTGGGTTCATCCAAACGCGGTAAGGCGTTTAGCAACTTGAGGGTATATGGATGCTGCGGATTCGCAAAGATCTCTTCCGTTGTCCCGCTCTCCACAATGGCGCCTTCCTTCATCACCACAACCCGATCACACATCCCGGCAACCACTCCTAAGTCATGGGTGATCAGAATGATGGAGGTGCCAAAACGCTCCTGCATTTGTTTCATCAAGCTAAGAATTTGCGCTTGAATGGTGACATCGAGTGCTGTCGTAGGTTCATCGGCAATGAGTAAAGCAGGCCGACAAGCCAAGGCAATAGCGATCATCACGCGCTGGCGCATCCCTCCGGAGAACTCATGGGGATATTGGTTATACCGCAGCTCGCTGTTTCGAATTCCAACCAACTTCAACATTTCAAGCGCTTGAAATTTAGCCTCTTTCTTGGACAGCTTCTGATGTTTGATCAGCCCTTCGGCAATTTGTTCCCCGATCTTCATCGTGGGGTTCAGTGAAGTCATTGGATCCTGGAAGATCATCCCGATATCCCGGCCGCGGATGCTCTCCATCTCTTTCTCCGAATAATTTGCTATCTTATTCCCTAGAAAAAAGATTTCGCCCTCTTTAATATCCGCAGGTGGAGTAGGCAACAGACGCATGATTGCGCGGGCTGTTACGCTCTTCCCGCTGCCGGATTCGCCGACGATGCCAAGCGTCTCCCCTTTTCTAACCTCGAAACTAACCCCCTTAACAGCTTCAACTTCCTGGTCCCGTGTCCGAAAGGATACGGATAAATTGCCTACCCGCAGTATCGTCTCCATCTTTACAACTTCCTCCCGTCCATCTCTGTGAAATCTACCGTTGACATCAAATAACTCCTAAAATAATATATACTATAACGATCGGAATAATGCAATTTGTGAATAAGAAAGGTGGATCATCCATGGAAGCCGCACCCGCGGCGAGAGCCGCTAATGCTGAACCAGTGAATGCAAAGCCCCGTTTCAATCGGAGAGTCGGGTCCATTTATGCCAAAATGATGTTAGATTCCTCCTATAAATATTTCTTGCTTCTCTTAGGAGCTCCGGTAAATCTCTTCGTCTTCTTCGTGTACTGGCTCCGGAAGCGTAATGATGCTTACCGGCTGCTGCTAGCGGATACGAGAAAGGAACTGCTTGCTTCCGGGTACAAGGATGAGCTGAAAGCGGAAATTCTGGAGCAACTGCGTCAGAAGCAGCGTTTCTTCGGGGCAGCCGTATCACCGAAAAAAACAGAGCTGCTCGCAGTGAAAGAAGCAGAGGGTAAATTTCAGGAAGCCGTTCATGATGCCGCAGAGCAAAAAAGAATCCAACTGCAGCTGGTACGAACCGATTTCGTTGGGACGTTTCAGGACTTGGCCGAACGCTCCTGGTTTCTTGCCCTTTCGTTTATTCCCGGCATCCTGATGTATTTGTTGATGTTTTTCTATAGCAGTCCTTATCTGAAATACATATTTGAGCGATGTGTCATGGCCCTGTTCGTTATTGTGGGCGTATCCATCGTGGTCTTCACGATCCTTTATTTGTCGCCGATGAATCCTGCCGCCAATATTCTTGGAGAGACGGCAACGGAAGAGCAGATTGCACAGTTCAACAAAATCTATGGACTCGACCAATCCTACCTCGTGCAATTATGGAACACGATCAAAGGGATCGCGACCTTTGACCTTGGCAAATCGTTCGCCGGCAATGAACAGGTGACGGAGACGATTGCCCGTAAATTTCCGATTACACTGACGTTAACTACAATCTCGTTGTCGCTGGCCATTCTGATCGCCATTCCTGCGGGGATCCTGTCCGCCGTCAAACGCAATTCACTGTGGGACTATACATTGATGTTCATCGCGCTAATTGGTTTATCGATTCCGAGCTTTTGGCAGGGGCTGATCTTCATTTTGAATTTCTCGATCAAGCTCCACTGGTTGCCGGCGACCTTCAATCCGCAAAACGCGTTGTCGATCATCATGCCCACCCTTGTCTTGGGTACCGGACTCACAGCGGCGATCGCCAGGATGACGAGGTCCTCTACACTGGAAGTCATTGGCGAGGACTACATCCTTACCGCCAGAGCGAAGGGATTAAACAAGCGGCAGGTGTTGCTCAAACATGCAGTGCGTAATGCCCTCATTCCGATCGTAACCGTAATCGGCTTGCAATTTGGCGGAATGTTAGGCGGTTCGGCCGTGACGGAGAAGGTGTTTAATATCAGCGGCATCGGCAGTTACATCGTAGATAAGCAGTTTGTACCGGATATCCCCAGTATCATGGGCGGCGTGGTCTATACCGCGATAACGATCTCGATCATCAATGTAATTGTTGACGTTCTGTACGCTTTCTTCGATCCGCGAATTCGGACGAAAATGAAACAATACTGAAGCAGGTGCAAATGAGATATGGCCAAAGCCCTTTTTTCCTCAACCCGAAAATTTAACACCGAAGTGAAGCTCGCAGTGTACACCCTGTTCACAGATGTGTTTGTGATTGCGCTGTCCGCCCTGAACTTGTTCAAACCCTATGTTTCAGACACTTTCCTTCCATCAATGATCGTGCTAATGCTCATCGCGTTGTTTCACTTGATTGCGCTTGTGCTCGTAGCCCGGTATACCGATGACCGTAGCGCAGCTCCTGGATTAGTCTGGATCGCGGTCTTCTTGATTTTAGCCTCTGTGACAGGCAATCTATTTGCTTTACTGCTTGGGGTGAATCTGCTGATCAAACTACGGAATCATGGGAATCCAGGGACCTACAAGTGGGAGGAAGTTTGGAGCAAGCTAACCCGAAGCACACCATCCATGCTTGGACTGTTCTTCATCATCTTTTTATTTTCGCTTTCGGTATGCAGCTTTTTTACGTTTGACTATGCGATGGCAACCGAAAACAACTACAGTGCCATCCTGCAACGCCCAAGTTTGGCCTATCCGCTTGGTACGGATAATTTCGGCCGATGTCTGTTTTCACGAATCGTGTTTGGCGCTCGGATATCATTAGTTGTTGGCTTCCTTTCGACCGTTCTGCCATTCATAGTCGGCGGTGCGCTGGGGGCGATATCCGGATACTACGGACGGCATACCGACAATATCATCATGCGGTTATTAGACATTCTTTACGCCATCCCAGGGATTTTGCTGGCGATTGCAATCATCGCGGCCTTTGGTGCTAATACGGTGAACCTTATTTTAGCGCTGAGTGTCGGTGCGATTCCAACCTATGCGAGAACGATGCGGGCTAACGTGCTGCTCGTATCCACTTTTGAGTTTGTGGAAGCCGCCCGGGCATTGGGAACTTCCAACGCCGCGATCATTTTCAAACATATCGTTCCGGGAGCGCTGGCACCGATGATTGTCAAGTCAACCTTAACGATTGGCACCGCCGTCATCTCGACCAGCAGTCTCAGCTTTCTTGGGCTTGGCGTGGAGCCGCATATACCGGAATGGGGTAATATTCTGAAGCTGGGAAGCACGTATCTCGAATCCCATTCCTACTTAGCCGTTTATCCTGGGCTTGCCATCATTGCGCTGGTCTTGTCCTTTAACTTCTTGGGCGACGGGCTCAGGGATGCGTTAGATCCTAAACTTGGCTAACGTCATTTACACTTTTTTGGTGTGGTTATCCTTTCGTTTTTCGTCCGCGGAAAATGAATGAACATATTATTTTTTACTTGATTGAGGGAGGAATTATAGAATGAAGAGAAAACCATTACTTATCTTGCTGATCGCTTTGATTTTGGTAGCCAGCGGATGCTCTGTGAAGACCAAATCGGATGTAGCCGGCAACCAAAGTACCCCAAAAGCGGAGGCAGAAAACGCGGTAGATCAAACTCCAGTAGAGATCGAGCTCCTTGCTTCCAGCTCCAGCGAATCGGATGTTAACATCATCCGGGACCAGTTGACCAAAAACGGCTTTAACGTGAAACTGAACCTTCAACCGGATTACGGCAGCTTTAAAGCCCAACAAGATGCCGGCAACTTTGACATCGCTTTGTCCAGCTGGACGACTGTAACTGGCAACCCTGATTACGCCGTGAGATCGCTGTTCAAGACCGGCGGTGATTACAGCATCTTAGCCGATCCGGAAATTGATCAATTGATCGACAAAGCTGCAACCGAGACACCGGAGCAATACAAAGAGACTTATAAGCAATTTGAACAACGGCTGGTCTTTGACAAAGCCTATATCGCACCACTTTACATTTCTTTGAAGAGCCAAGCCATTAACAAAAACATTCTGAATCCAGCTAGCGTTAGATTGTCTAAATCCCGTGCCCTGGCCTGGGAGAGCATCGACTTCAACGATACATCCAAACGCGATAAAGAACCGCTGCTGCTTACGCAAGCGGCTTCCGTGTTAACATCCCTGGATCCCATCAAAGGCAACGATGGTTCCATTAACCAACTGAACACCAATATGTACGTTCGCCTGATCAATTTAACCGACGATGATCAAATCACTTCCGAAGGTTCCCTGTCCCATAACCACACCATCGCCGAAGGGAACTCGGAATACTATTTCCTGCTTCGGGATGACATTAATTTTGCGAAGATCGAAGACAAAAAGGCCGTCGACACAGGCGAGCGTGTAGGCGCTGACGACGTCGTCTTCTCCTTGCTGCGAGCAAAAGACAAAAATTCGGTACCCGATCATCGCACTTACAGCTTACATGAACATATCAAGAACGTAGAGATCGTCACGGACTTGTCTTCCCTAGATAAGATCCAACAAGCCGGCGGCGGCGGAAGTGTCAGAGAAGCGCTCGAGGCTGGATTGGAAACGAAAATCAAAGAGCTCGTTGCTGATAAGAACCAAGCTGACAATAAAGCTGGAAAATACCAGGTCGTCAAACTGACCACCACAGAGCCATTCCCGCAAGTTCTGAACTACTTGGGTCACCAGTCGGCAGGGATCGTGTCCAAGAAACAAGTCGAGAGCATCAATACGTATGACGTAGCTACCTTCGACGTGAACAAGGACGTTCCATACGGGGATCAGAACACTGTGACGGAAGGCCCTCAATACAACAACACTTTGTATGCCAGCGGACCGTACATTTTATCATCCAAGAACGACTACGAGGCCACCTTCTATAAAAATCCGGGATATCGGAAAGGCAGCGAATATGAGCCTAAAATCTCTACGGTAAAAGTTCGCTTTATCGCCGATGCCGACAGCGCCCTGTCCGCACTGCGCAACAGCGAAATCCATCTGTATTACGGCGTACCGGAAACGAAGTATGACATTGTTAAAGGCGACAGTAAACTGCAGCTGCAAACTATCGAAAGTAACGGTGTGACTTACCTGCTCTTTAATACCAAAGGACGTCCTGTTGCCGAAAGCGAAGATCTGCGTAAGGCCGTGCTTTATTCCATCAACCAGGATGAAATTCTAGCCTTCTACAATGGCAATAAGATCAAAGCGACCTCTACGGTTAGCCCGCTGGTGAAGACCGGCAACGAGTTGGTCGCGGATCCAGCGAAAGTGCAGGAGTTCTTAAACAAGTATCGGAGTGCTTCAAACTAACTTGTTCCTTAAGGTAATGAATCAGCCCATCACACAATGTCTGAACAAGAGACGTGGGATGGGCTTTTTTTCAAAACTAAGGTTGAACCACCGTTAGCTCCAAATTTGTTGATTCTGCCTCTAGGCTGTCAAGGAAGAGGATTACAAGTGCAAAATAAAAACAGTTCACTAGATCTTGGATCTAATGAACTGTTCTGTTAATTGTAATGCCGGTGAAGGGACTCGAACCCCCACGGTTTCCCTCACGATTTTGAGTCGCGCGCGTCTGCCAATTCCGCCACACCGGCACATATAAAATGAATTAAAAGTGCGGAAGACCAGACTTGAACTGGTACGGTAGTCACCTACCGCAGGATTTTAAGTCCTGTGCGTCTGCCGATTCCGCCACTCCCGCGAATTATCAATGGAGGCGCCACCCAGATTCGAACTGGGGATAAAGCTTTTGCAGAGCTGTGCCTTACCACTTGGCTATGGCGCCATAATATAGAATGGAGCGGACGACGGGAATCGAACCCGCGACCCTCGCCTTGGCAAGGCGATGCTCTACCGCTGAGCCACGTCCGCTTAAACTGGGGATATAGGATTCGAACCTATGCATGACGGAGTCAAAGTCCGTTGCCTTACCGCTTGGCTAATCCCCACTATATTTGATTGAGAAAGAAATGGGGCGATCGATGGGACTTGAACCCACGAATGCCGGAGCCACAATCCGGTGCGTTAACCCCTTCGCCACGACCGCCATAATATAAAGTTTATCAAGAGAGAAAAAGTGGCAGGGGCAGCAGGAATTGAACCCACACCAAAGGTTTTGGAGACCTTTGTTCTACCTTTAAACTATGCCCCTAG
>NZ_BILV01000055.1 GCF_004000745.1 Paenibacillus barengoltzii NBRC 101215 | reverse complement strand
GCGCCCGCGCCGGGCGCGCGGCGCGGGCAGGAGAAGACGCCGGCGCAGCGCGTCTTCATCAAGATCACAGCCGCGGCGGAGAACGCGCGGCTGCTGGAGCGGCTCAAGCTGCTGCTGGAGCAGCATCCCGGCCCGATCGCAACGGTGCTGTTCTACGAAAGCACCGGCAAGCTCTTGGCCTTGACGGAGCGCTACAGCATCAAGCCTTCGCCCGCTTTGATCCGTGAAATGGAGCAGATGCTAGGCCCCGACACGGTCAAAATCAAATAACGGCGATCTGCCGACCAAGGATCGCCATGATCCGGTGGCCATAACCCGGTTCTGCATAGATGCAGGGCCGGGTATTTATTTTGCACCCGATCTAATGGACTCCAGTGCCGTTATTCCAACGTTTACAAGAAGGTTGGCAAAGTAACGGACCTGAGCGACCTTATTTCATCGCATAGTGCCTGAAATCACCAGTTGGGTGCCAAATAACGGCCGTAGTGTCCGTTACATTGGGAAATCTGCGGGAAATGGGCAAATAGCGTCGCTGAGGTCCGTTAGCGCGGGCAAGCTTCGGATAGGTCGGGACACGGTTTAACGAACATTTTTGGAGGGTGGTGCATACACTTAGGAACACACGAATGACCAAGAATCGATCATGAAATGAATTCCGGCATCGTCAACTAGCGGGGGGAACTACGGTCAACGGTAGCCATCATCAGCACCAGCCAACGTCAACAACACCAACTCTACACAGGCACTAGCCAACGTCTGTACCAGTTCAGCAGCAGCACTAGCCGAGTTTCGTTCCTGGAGGTTACGAAGACGACACTAAATGGACAGCACCTCGCAGTGTGACGACAACCCTATCGCGACAATTACGGGCAACGGCGGTTGCGCCGGGATCAAGGGAGGAAGAAACGATGACATATGAATTGGCGAAAGCGCAACTGCTGCGCCGTGGAGTGAAGCTGGAGGATATCGCTCAAATTGTGCATTCGCTGCAAACGGCGTATCATGCGGATCTGACGCTGGACCAATGCTTGGAAAGCGTCAAAGCTGTGTTGCAGAAGAGAGAGGTTCAATATACCCTATTTACGGGAATCGCACTTGATGAACTGGCTGAACAGAAGCAGCTCCCTGAACCGCTGCAAGCGATCCTGGAGGCCGACGAACCGCTGTATGGGGTGGATGAAACGATGGCGCTGGGCATCACGAGTGTGTTTGGAATGATTGGCCTGACAAGCTTCGGCTATTTGGACAAGGTCAAACCGGAGATCATAGGGAAGCTGAACAATCGCGGCGAACGCATTCATGTCTTTCTTGACGATTTAGTCGCCGGTCTGGCCGCAGCGGCTTCCGCGCGAATCGCCCATAAACATGAACAGGCCACGACCTATCCGTCGGGCTCCTCTTGAAAAATCGAGCCCAAGAGCCCATTGTCTTTGGACGGGATCCCGTCTCATCCAATGCCCTTGCCCCATTACTTCTGAAAATATCTTTCAGAGTAATGCCTACTGTCCCGTGGAACCTAGCGCCGGGCTCTGCGGCGGATCTGTTGCCGAGACCCGCTTTCTGCGCGGGTTTCCTTTTGTTGCGGGATTTTTGAAAATTATGTTATCATTACTCTATTATACGGGCTCAAAGATTAGGTTAGGGGGCTTTGAAAAGGGCATGTGGACTGTTATGTATATTGCGCCTACCGCGAAAGTTGCGGATATGATCAAGACGAAACTCACCGAAGAAGGCTTCCTTGTCCAAACACGTCCTGTTAATTTATCCAAACAGCAATACGAGATTTTAGTTCCTTCCGGGGAACTGGAAGAAGTGCAAGAAGTGTTGAATTCGATTTTGCATCCTTAGCAAAGGGATTCGAGATTCCTAGTGCAGATAAGGCCTAGAAGTGCGGGTTCATATAGGGTCGTCTGGGTTTTTATAGACTTTGTGGAACTGCTACGATAAATAAACGGCTGAAGAGGTGTAGTTGTGTTCAAAGATTTGTTTCAGAAGAAGAGGAAGTACGCGACCATTCCCTCAGGACGAACCGGCAATGAAGAGGGCACGCCGCAGGCAGATCGCCCCAAACGCGAAATTCCGGAAGGCCTGATGAATAAATGCGGCCGTTGCGGTGCGATTCAGTACAGCAAAGAACTGGAGAAGAATTTGATGGTGTGCCCTTCCTGCGGACACCATATGCGGCTGAACGCTCTGGATCGGATTCGCTATACCTTTGATGAAGGCAGCTTTACGGAGTACGATGCTGACCTGATCTCGGTCGATCCGCTGAAGTTCCCGGGGTATGCCAGCAAGCTGGAGCAGCAGGCTTTGAAATCGGGACTACGCGAAGCGGTCGTGACCGGAGAGGGGACCATCCATGGCTATCCTGCTGTGGCAGCCGTGATGAGCTTTGACTTCTTCACCGGGAGTATGGGATCGGTTGTAGGGGAGAAAATTACGCGTGCCATCGAGAAGGCCATCGAAAAACGTCTGCCGATGATCATTTTCTCCACATCGGGCGGAGCGCGGATGCAAGAGAGTATCCTCAGTTTGATGCAGATGGCCAAGACGAGCGCCGCTTTGGCCCGACTAAGCGAACATGGTGGTTTATATATATCAGTCATTACAGACCCGACGACGGGTGGTGTATCGGCTAGTTTTGCCATGCTTGGCGACATTATTGTGGCCGAGCCCGGGGCCGTGTTTGGTTTTGCCGGAAGAATCGTTATTGAGCAGACGATCCGTCAGAAGCTTCCGGACGACTTCCAGACGGCGGAATTTAACCTGCAGCATGGTCAGATCGATCTTGTCGTGCACCGCAAGGATATGAAATCGACGCTGGCGAAATTGCTAGAATTGCACGGCGTGAAGGGAGGAGTATAAATGGCAGGCGAATTGCCTTTTGAGACGCCTCTTGTGAAGCTGCGTGAGAAGATTTCCGAATTGGAGCAGTTTGGCAAAGAGAAGGGAATCGATTTTACCGATGAAATCGCGCGCTTGGAAGAGCGTTACCGGCAGCTGGAGGAAGAGATCTACAGCAACATTTCTCCCTCCCAAAAGATGCATCTGGCCCGCCATCATCAGCGCCCGACATCGCTGGATATGATCGGCTTGATCTTTGAAGATTTTATTGAACTTCACGGGGACCGGTTGTTTGGGGATGATTTGGCTGTTGTTGGCGGTCTCGCGAAGCTGGGCGGCGTGCCGGTCACGGTGATCGGGCAGCAGCGGGGGAAGGATACGAAGGATAATATCGCCCGCTTCTTCGGCAGCGCGCATCCGGAGGGCTTCCGCAAGGCGCTGCGGTTGATGCAGCAGGCGGACAAGTTCCGGCGGCCGATCATTACGTTTATCGATACGAAGGGGGCCTATCCGGGAATTACGGCGGAGGAGCGCGGGCAATCGGAAGCGATCGCTCGGAATTTGCGCGAGATGTCGATGCTGCGGGTACCGATCATCTGCGTTGTTCTCGGAGAAGGCGGAAGCGGCGGCGCGCTCGCCCTTGGCGTAGGCAACCGCGTGCTGATGCTGGAGAATGCCATTTACTCCGTTATTTCGCCAAACGGAGCGGCCTCGATCCTTTGGAAGGATGCCTCCAAGGCGGATCAGGCGGCGGAAGCGATGAAGATCACCGCCCAAGATCTACTCGCGATGGGCGTCATTGAAGAGATTGTTCCCGAACCGCGCGGCGGCGCGCACCGGGATTACGATTCGACAGCCGCCTCGATCAAAGAGGCGTTGCTTCGTCATTTGGAAGAACTGTCCAACTTGAATCCCGATGAGCTGGTGGAGGACCGTTATCGGAAATTCCGCAAAATCGGCGAGTTTCAGGTAGCAGGCAAGGCAGGAGCGCCGAAGGCGCAAGGAACTGTGGTGCCGGAAACGGTGGCTGAGGTCGCCGGCATCCCTGAGGATGAGAAGTCTTCAGAAGCGCCAAGCGAACCGGAGGCGGCTTCGAAAGTTCAAACTGCCAAGCCAAGTTAAAGTTTCACAGCGATAACCTTACGGGGGAACCTACGGGACCTGCGGTAAGGTTATTTTCGCTGTTTTCGGGAAATACTGGAAATTTAGATACCGAGAATCCCTGCGCTTAGCCAAGTCGTTAGGCGCGTAATCATGGATAGTTCGTTACAATATGATAAACTTCCTATACAAATCGACAAAACTGTAGTAAATTTAGTTGTTGGAAAAGATTATATAGAGAGAACTATTTTAAACGGAGGAAACCCAAATGCGCAAAACAAAAATCGTATGTACTATCGGTCCTTCTAGTGAATCGTTAGAAAACATCAAGAAGCTGATCATGGCCGGAATGAACGTCGCTCGCTTGAACTTCTCCCACGGTGATTACGAAGAGCGTGGGAACCGGATCAAGAATATTCGTCAAGCGAGTGCGGAGCTGGGGAAATCGATCGCCATACTGTTGGACACCAAAGGTCCTGAAATCCGTACCGGTAAATTGAAAGAAGAGCCTATCGAGCTGGTACAGGATGAATTCATTACCTTGACGACCGAAGAAATTCTCGGCGATAAGAACCGGATTTCCATCACATACAAAGATCTTCCTGGAGATGTGGAAGTCGGTTCGACGATTCTGATCGACGACGGTTTGATTGGTTTGACAGTCGTTGACATTCAAGGAACGGAAATCAAATGCCGCATCGTCAATGGCGGAACGATCAAGAGCAAAAAAGGCGTGAACGTACCCGGCGTAAACATTTCCCTGCCAGGCATCACTGAGAAAGACGCTAACGACATTAAGTTCGGGATCGAGCAAGGCATCGATTTTATTGCCGCTTCCTTCGTTCGTAAAGCGAGCGACGTGCTTGAAATTCGTCAACTGCTGGAGCAACACAACGCAACTCATATTCAAATCATCTCTAAAATCGAAAACCAACAAGGTGTGGACAACCTTGATGAAATCCTGGAAGTATCTGACGGCCTGATGGTTGCTCGCGGTGACCTCGGCGTGGAAATTCCTGCGGAAGATGTACCGCTCGTGCAAAAACGCATGATCGAGAAATGTAACCGTGTTGGCAAACCGGTCATCACAGCTACGCAAATGCTTGACTCCATGCAACGCAACCCAAGACCTACGCGCGCAGAAGCCAGCGACGTGGCTAACGCGATTTTTGACGGTACGGACGCAATTATGCTCTCCGGTGAAACGGCTGCCGGGAAATATCCGGTGGAATCGGTGCTGACGATGTCCCGCATCGCAGAGAAAGCAGAATCCGCTTTGGAATATCGTGAAATCTTCTTGAAGCAAAGCAATGCCCAACAAACGACCGTAACCGAAGCGATCAGCCAAGCAGTTGCCAACTCGGCGCTGGAGCTGAACGCGAAAGCGATCATTACTTCGACGGAAACCGGTTATACGGCACGGATGGTCTCCAAATATCGTCCGAAAGCACCAATTATCGCTGTGACGACGGAAGATCAAACCTTGCGCCGCCTGGCCCTGAACTGGGGCGTAACGCCGGTGAAAGGCGATATCGCCAGCACGACGGACGAAATGTTCGACAAAGCGATGAAGGGCGGCTTGGATTCCGGACTGGTGAAGGAAGGCGACCTCGTAGTCATTACTGCCGGGGTACCGCTCGGACGTTCCGGTTCCACGAATCTGGTGAAAATCGGGCAAATCCGCAAGTAGCTTAAGGTTTATATACATCGACTTCAAGTCACAAAGAAAGCAATGGGGCCCGCTGAGGGACCATTGCTTTTTTTGCCGCCGAACGGGAACTGTACCTGCGGCAGCATCAGGCAAATCAGAAAGGAGCGGAGAATCGTGTACGTATGCGAACTGTCTATTGAGCCGAAATATTCGGAGTTTGACATGATGGGGATCATTTACCATGCCCGTTATATCGAGTGGTTCGAGCAGGGGAGGCTGCATCTGAGCCGGAATCTCGGCTTCGATTATTTCGATATGGAGCAGGCGGGGTATATCTCGCCCGTTCACGAAATGAAAGTAGAATATAAACGCGGGATCCGGTACGGGGATACCGTCCTGCTTAAGACCCGGGTCATTGAGAACAACGGGGTTAAAACGGCCTACGGATATGAGGTGTATAACGGGGAAGGCACGTTGTGCGTCGAGGGTTCTTCTTCGCATTATGTCGTTCGCCGCGAGGATTTCAAACCGGTGCAGTTCAAGAAGGTGTTCCCGGAATGGTACGCGGCGTTGGAGGAAGCCCGAAAACCGTAAAATTTTGATTATGTGACGCGGAGGCGGTAAAATACAAGTACAGGAATGTGATAAAGGAGTCCTAATATGCGTAAATGGATAGCCGCTCTCATCGTGTTGATTCCGATTGTTGAGTTTTGGGGGTATATGTACGTCGGCGAGAAGCTGGGCGTTGGGAAGACGATATTTTTGACGCTGGCGACTTCGGTCATCGGCGGGTTGATGATGCAATTTGAAGGACGTAAGGTGCTCGCGGATGCCCGAGCTCAGATGAGCGGCGGCCAACTTCCGGGACGAATGGTCCTAGATGGCTTATGCGTATTTGCCGGCGGGATTCTGCTGCTGATCCCTGGCTTCATTACCGATATCATTGGGTTTACGATGGTGTTTCCGCTGACGCGTATTCTCTATCGGAGCCCGCTGATGAAATGGGTCAGCAAGAAGATCAAGGACGGAACGATTACGTATTTCCGCCGTTAACTCTGGTGGCAGGCAGCCCCTAAACAAGTCAAGAAAGGCATCTCGTCTCGGAGGGACGGGATGCCTTTTTTTTCAAGCGTGAAGCTAATTCTATCTCAATCGACCATGCAAAATATAGTTCCGCAAATCCCGGACAACACCTGCACGGACGGCAGCACCCAGGATGACCAGCGTCACCGGACCGATGATCAGTCCCAATACGCCAAACAGCTTGAGCCCAACAAACATGGCGATCAGCGTGGGCAGGGGATCAAGTCCTACGCTGCTGGCCAGGACCTTTGGTTCAATGAGCTGACGGGCCAGCAGGATGACGCCGTACAAGACGGCCAGTCCAATCCCCAGCGTGTCGTGACCGGTGGCAAAGGCGTAGATGAGCCAAGGAATCATCACTGTACCGACACCGAGATAGGGCAACAGGTCGACAAGGCCGATCAGCAGGGCGTAGGTGAAGGCGGAATCGACGCCGAGGATGAGCAAGCCGATGAGAACGATAAACGCGGTGATCGAGATCATGATAAATTGCGCGCGCAGATAACCCGATAACGCCCGCTGGAGGTCGCGCCAGATGGCGCCTACGGTTTTGCGGAACGGCGCAGGGACCGAGGCGGCCAGAAATCGCATATCCCGCTCCCAATGATTGCTGATAAAAAAAGTAGCCAGCAGGATCACTCCAAGAATCACCCCTAAATTCGGGAGAGAAGAGAGCAGGTTGACGATCGTTTCCAGCACGTGATTAATGAGATGGGAGACAAACGATCCGAACTTTTCGGCGGTATTGTCGATGTTTTTGTGGATCGTATTTTCATAGCCAGGGTTATCCGCAATAAACCGGTTGATTTCAGTAATGATCGACTGAATGCCTTCGCTTTGCGTCCATGAGATCAGCAGATTTCTCCACTCCGCGATTCGATGATCAAAGGATTCGGCGAAATGGATGAGCTCCTTGACCAGCCGTGTTAAGGCCGCGGACACAATGATTCCTGCACTGCCTACATAAATGAACAATGAGAGGGTCACAGCCAGCCATTTTGGCACTTGCAAGTGTCTTTGGAGCCACAGGACCAACGGATTCATCGCGTAGGCGATCAGCCAGGCGATCAAAAATGGATAAACGAGCGGGAGCAGCCAGTAGACCGCCAGGACAGAGACGATGAGGACAACGCATATCCAGCTGCCGCGCAGCACGCGCTTGACAATCACGTGATCCAAGTGGCATCTCCCCTTTTTCCCAAAAAACCTGTCCTAGTTCAACTCTATGATTTGTCCACCCCGGATATTCCGCTATGCACATTTTTTGGAAGATGTGATATAATTCATTGCACAACTGCAATCGTTTACAAAATTTCTTTATTGTTGTGATAAAATCATTTAATGTACCCGGTGGTGTCGAAGCGGTTCCCATGTTTTCGGAAATCCAGTATGATGAAGAAGTAAGCGGTGGAGCTCTATTAATGCATTTATAAGCCCGTTATTGGTTAACTTCGAAAATTTAAAACTTTCAATTTTGAGAGTGTTTCATGGGCTTGTTTGCTCACAAAATGTTAACAAAGGAGAGATGAATCATGACAGCTACGAAAGGCCTGGAAGGCATTGTTGCGGCAACCTCTTCGATCAGCTCCATACATGATGGCGTTCTCGCTTATCGTGGTATCAATATCGACGAATTGGCGGAACGTGCGAGTTTTGAAGAAACAGCTTATTTGTTGTGGTACGGTAAATTGCCTAATCGAGCCGAATTGGACCGCCTGCGGCAGCAATTCAGCGATTATGCCGAAGTTCCTGAAGCGGTGCTAGAACAGATGAAGCTGTATCCGCAGACTGCTAACACGATGGCAGTGCTTCGTACTGCCGTATCGGCTCTTGCTTTGTATGATGAGAACGCCAATGACAACTCCCGCGAAAGCAACCAATTAAAGGCGATTAAGCTGCAAACTCAAATTCCAACTCTGATTGCCGCGTTTGCCCGGATCCGGGAAGGCAAGGAGCCTGTGGCTCCGCTCAAGAACGTATCGATCGCGCACAACTTCCTGTATATGCTGACGGGCGAAGAACCGGATCCGATTGCCGTTCGCGCCTTAGATCAAGCGTTGGTGCTGCATGCCGACCACGAGTTGAATGCTTCGACGTTCTCTGCACGGGTCACGATCGCAACGCTGTCTGATATTTACTCCGGAGTAACCTCCGCGATTGGCACCTTGAAGGGACCGTTGCACGGCGGTGCCAATGAAGCGGTAATGATTATGCTGGCCGAGATCGGGACGCTCGATCAAGTAGAGCCGTATATTCTGAAGAAGCTGGCCAATAAGGAGAAAATTATGGGCTTTGGCCACCGGGTATACAAAAACGGCGATCCGCGGGCAAAACACCTGCAAAATATGTCCCGCCAGTTGAGTATTCTGAAGGGCGATAGCACATTGTACGATATTTCTGTCAAAGTGGAACAGTTGGTTACTTCGCAAAAAGGGCTGAAGCCAAACGTTGACTTCTACTCTGCTTCCGTCTATACGATGTTGGGCATTCCGCGTGACCTGTTTACGCCGATTTTTGCCATCAGCCGCTTGTCCGGTTGGACAGCTCATATTCTGGAGCAGTTGGAAGATAACCGTCTGATCCGTCCTCGTGCGGAATATACCGGTGCGACCAATCAGAAATACATTCCTATCGAACTAAGATAAACCGCAATACGGGAGCTCCAAGGAACATTGTGGTAAAATGGAGACCGTGAGATGCAGCAAACAGACTTGAAGGAGGAAAACGTAAAAAATGTTGAAACTCGAAAAGTTTGATCTTCCTACTGAAGGCGAGAAAATTACAATTCAGAATGGGAAGCTCCAAGTGCCGAACAACCCGATCATTCCGTTTATTGAGGGCGACGGGACTGGCCGTGATATTTGGAAAGCTTCGAAACGTGTACTCGACGCCGCCGTGGAGAAAGCCTACGGCGGTGAGAAGAAAATCGCTTGGTATGAAGTGTTCGCCGGCGAGAAGGCCTTCAATACATACGGGGAGTGGCTGCCAGCAGATACGCTGACGGCGATCCGTGAGTATATCGTGGCCATTAAAGGACCGTTGACAACGCCGATCGGCGGCGGTATCCGCTCGCTGAACGTAGCGCTCCGTCAGGAGCTGGACCTGTACGTCTGCCTCCGTCCGGTCCGTTACTTCCAAGGCGTGCCGTCTCCGGTGAAGCATCCTGAGCTCGTGGACATGGTGATTTTCCGGGAGAACACCGAGGATATCTATGCCGGCATCGAGTATAAAGAAGGCTCCGAGGAAGTGAAGAAAGTACTGGCCTTCCTGCAAAACGAAATGGCTGTGAAGAAGATCCGCTTCCCGGAAACGTCCGGTATCGGGATCAAGCCGGTTTCGGAAGAAGGTTCGAAGCGTCTCGTCCGTGCAGCGGTTGAATATGCAATCAAGCACGGCCGTAAGAGCGTGACTCTGGTGCATAAAGGCAACATCATGAAGTTTACGGAAGGCGCGTTTAAGAATTGGGGTTATGAAGTAGCGGAAGCTGAATTCGGCGATAAAGTGTTTACTTGGGCTGAATACGACCGGATTAAGGAGCAGTCCGGTGTGGATGCAGCGAACCAAGCGCAGAAGGCAGCAGAAGCCGAAGGCAAGATTATCGTGAAAGATGCCATTGCCGATATTGCGCTTCAACAAGTATTAACGCGGCCGACGGATTTTGACGTCATCGCTACGCTCAATCTGAACGGCGACTACTTGTCTGATGCCTTGGCTGCACAAGTTGGCGGTATCGGTATCGCGCCAGGCGCTAACATTAACTATGTCACCGGCCACGCGATCTTCGAAGCCACCCACGGTACAGCTCCGAAATATGCCGATCTCGACGTGGTAAACCCGGGCTCCGTCATTCTGTCCGGCGTCATGATGTTGGAGCATCTGGGCTGGCAAGAAGCTGCGGATTTGATCTATAAAGGCTTGGAAGTTTCGATTAACAACAAAACGGTGACCTACGACTTTGCCCGCTTGATGGACGGAGCAACGGAAGTGAAATGCTCCGAGTTTGCTGATCATGTCATCAAAAACATGTAATCGTTCATTTTAAGCTACAGCAGGACAATCTCCGTTGAAGTAAGCCCTCCCTAGCGTTTGGCAGGGAGGGCTTTTTTACCTTGTAATTCAGCAATTTCTTTGGTTACCATTCTTTGTTTCCATCCATAAAGAAAATAGATTATAATAAATGTAATTGACACGAAAGGACGGTTACGTTCATGTACCAAGTTATGTTATTCCTACATATTGTCGGCGCATTGGCGCTTGGCTTCTATCTGGTTCTGCCGTTTGTACTCGGCCGGATCGGCAAATTATCGCTGGCAGCTCAGGAGGGTACGGTATCAGCAGTGATCTCTTTGAACCGATACGCACAAATCGGGCTGATCATCCAATTGTTGACGGGCGGTTATTTGATTGGACAAGGCGATTATTCCGTCGCATGGATGATCGTGATCGTGATCTTGTATTTAGCGATCGGTGCATTTAGCGGAATTATGGGCAAGCCGCTGCGTTTAGCGCTGGATGGCATTCGCAAGAATCAAACGGTGACGGCAGAGGAAGGGAAGCTTCGTACATTAAGCGCTCTGCTCTCTGTGACGGTGTTGCTCATTTCGTTCTTTATGGTGTTCAGCACCATCATTTAATGGATCAAAAAAAGACCTGACGGTAGATCTACCGGCAGGTCTTTTTGTTGAACGCTGTTTAAACAGCGTTGGCGCTAAGTTCAGGAAGGACTTTGATTCGCCTTTTTCAACTCGTCCAAATGGGTGAACATTAATTTTAAAATATCGAGCGCCAGTTGCTTCTCTTTCGTAGAACGGTTCATGACGATCTGTTGGATCTGATCCAAGAAATGATCGTCACTAATCTCAATCGAATCGTGGAGCAAATAATCAACGGTAACACCCAATTGATTCGCCAATTTCACCAGCGTTTCCAGGGATAGACTACGTTCTCCCCGTTCGATTTGCCCTATGTATGCGTCCGAAACTTCAATGCGTTCGGCGAGTTTTTCCTGGGTCAAGTGCATTTTATGCCGTTCTTGACGCAGCCTTTTCCCCAATGCCTCGTAATCCATATTACCCCTCCTGTATTTACCTTAAGTTAGAACCTGTTGGAAAGATAATAAACTACAGGTTTTGTTTGTATTTACTGAAAGTACGAATTGGGTTATTATGGAATTACAGGATTTACTAAATTATATCCTATTATTTATTCTTACTAAATATAAGGAGATCATGTATGTCTTCCTCATCAACATCAGTATCAATTATTATCGCAGTCAAGAATAATGGAATCGATTTGTACACGACGATGGAATCTTTGAAAGTGTCGCAGACGACCTTGCCGTATGAAGTGATCATCGTTGATGAAGGTTCGATTGACGGGTGCTGTGATTTCTTGATGAACTATCGGTTTGATCAGCCGTTTCAACGGATCAAGGGGGAGCCCGGAACATCGGCGCGTAATCTCGGTGCAGCGCATGCTAGGGGGGATTATCTGATCTTCAGCGGCTCTCATTTATATTATGATGACGGATGGATGGAGCGGCTGTTGGAGCCGCTTATGCAGGGACAAGCCGATGCCGTATCCCCGGCTTTTGAGAAGAGTGAACGTTCCACCGTCCCGGCCAGCAAGGAGGTCGGAGGGATGATTGGCTTGTTGCGCCGCTACCCGATCCAGCGTGCAGATCAGAACCTGGACATCCCGTGGTTGTCTTGGGAATGCTTTGCCGTCGGGCGTAGTACGTTTCGCGAGATGGAGGGGCTGGTGGACGGCTTTTTCGGCAAGGATGTGGAGACGGCGGAATTTTCCTTGAGGCTCTGGTTGCAGGGGAGAACCTGCCAGATTGTCCCGGATGTGACGTTAATGCAAGTCTTCCGTCAGAATTTCCCCTATGACAATAGCCGGGAAATGTGGGGTGTGGATCTACTGACCCTTGCGAACTTACATTTTGGGGATGAACTGACTTCGGTTTGTAGGGAACAGGTGAATCAGGCGTTTGGCGAAGAGTTGTTGGAAGCAGCACAGCTCAGCCCACTGGCATTAGCTCGGAAGGAGAAATTTGCTTCCCTGCGGAAGCACGATGCAGCATGGTTGTTTGAACGATTCGGGGTCCATTGGAAATCATAGACGGATAAGCTGGGGATGTCAGGCTATCCTAAGAGGTGAGTGAGTGGACAGGTACGTTCGTACCGAGGTTCACCAATTACCGTAAAGGAGGATGCAGCAATGGCAGGTAATGGACAAGCGAAGCAAACCTTGCCGCCTCAGCATCAAAACCATCAGCCAGGTATCGAATCCGAGATGCACCCGCGTCCAGAATATGAAGGGAACTACAAGGCAGCAGGCAAGCTAAAGGGCAAAGTGGCGTTGATCACCGGAGGTGACAGCGGTATTGGCCGGGCGGTGGCGGTAGCTTACGCTAAAGAGGGTGCCGATGTGGCCATCGTTTACTTAAATGAACACGAGGATGCGAACGTGACTCGACAGGAAGTCGAACAAGAAGGACGCAAATGCCTGTTGATCGCCGGTGATATCGGCGACGAAGCATTTGCCGAGAAGGCGGTACAACAGACGGTACAGGAGCTCGGACGCTTGGACATCCTGGTGAACAATGCGGCTGAGCAGCATCCGCAGCCAGACATTACAGCCATTTCGGCGGCACAACTGGAGAAGACATTCCGGACGAACATCTTTTCCATGTTTTATTTGACGAAGGCAGCGATGCCGCATTTACGCAAGGGCAGCTCAATTATTAATACGGCATCGGTAACGGCTTATAAAGGCAACCCGCAGCTGATTGACTACTCCGCCACGAAAGGGGCAATTGTCAGCTTCACACGGGCGTTATCGATGAACGTTGTTGGAAGCAAAGGCATCCGGGTGAATGCTGTTGCCCCGGGACCGATCTGGACGCCCCTCATCCCGTCTACCTTCGATGCGAAGCAAGTATCCGAATTTGGTGGAACAACGCCAATGCAACGGCCTGGTCAACCGGAGGAGTTGGCTCCGGCTTACGTCTTCTTGGCTTCGGATGATTCTTCGTATATGAGCGGCCAGGTGCTGCATATCAACGGCGGTGAGATTGTCAACGGCTAGCCTTCAGGCTAAGATTCTGAGATTGGATCAATTCATGTAATCGAACCCTCAGGAAATTCGGCACAGGACCGAACAGCTTGAGGGTTCTATCCGTTTTTTTCGCAGAATCAGCCCTCTATAGAAATTGTTCAGTGATAAATCTCACTGAATTCGGAGCTGATTTTGGACAGAAATCGTCAACCGAATCGAGTTCTTATGTTATTATGAATCTAAAGAATGCGATATGTTAAAGACATCATGGGATGAATCATATTTTGCGCCAAAGGTACTAACAAGATGGCAGGGAGAGGGGATTCTTGGATCATGCACCAGTTTGAAGAAAGCGTATACGAATTGATTGTGGAAGCTTCAACGAAATTGCCGGGCGACGTTCGTCGTGCAGTGAATCGGGGCCGTGCCTTAGAAAACCGGGCGACACGGGCCGGGTTGGCCATGTCAACCATTGCGCAGAACATTCGGATGGCAGAGGAGCAAGTTTCACCGATCTGCCAAGATACCGGGATGCTCACGTTTATGATCCACACGCCGGTAGGGGCGAATCAAATTGAAATGAAGAAGGCGATTCACGCTGCGGTGAAGCGTGCCACGGAAGAAGGTAAGCTGCGTTCCAATTCGGTGGATTCACTCACCGGAGCGAACAGTGGAGACAATTTGGGTCCGGGGACGCCGGTCATTCATTTCGAGCAATGGGAACAGGATTCGATTGACATCCGGCTGATTTTAAAAGGCGGCGGGTGCGAAAATAAAAATATCCAGTACAGCCTTCCAACCGAGTTAGAGGGACTGGGCCGAGCCGGACGTGACCTTGACGGTATTCGTAAATGCATCCTGCATGCCGTGTACCAAGCGCAGGGGCAAGGATGCAGCGCAGGATTCCTTGGCGTGGGCATCGGCGGCGATCGGACGACAGGATACGAGCTCGCTAAACAGCAATTGTTCCGCCCGCTGGATGACGTGAATCCTAATCCGGATTTGGACCGACTTGAAAAATATATTATGGAAACCGCCAACCAGTTGGGGATTGGAACGATGGGCTTTGGCGGAGAGGTTACCCTGCTGGGCTGCAAAGTCGGGGCGATAAATCGGCTTCCGGCAAGCTTCTTTGTCTCCGTTGCTTATAACTGCTGGGCGTTCCGCCGTCAGGGCGTGGAGATTGATCCAGCAACCGGCGCAATTCGGGAATGGCTTTATGAACGTGGCAGCGAGGTGCCGGTTGAGGACGAATTTGAGTCGGTTACAACTGAAGCCGCTGCGGAAGGGACACCTGCGCCAGCCAGCCGAGAAGTAGTGCTGCAAACCCCGGTGACGGAAGAGCAAATCCGTAGCCTGCGGGTGGGAGATGTAGTCATCATCAATGGGGAAATGCACACTGGTCGGGATGCGCTGCACAAATACTTAATGGATCATGACGCTCCGCTGGATTTGAACGGTGCGGTCATTTATCACTGTGGACCAGTTATGCTAAAAGACGAGGAAGGATGGCACGTGAAGGCGGCTGGACCAACGACCAGTATTCGCGAAGAACCGTATCAAGGGGATATCATGAAGAAGTTTGGCATTCGCGCCGTAATCGGTAAGGGCGGCATGGGGCCGAAGACGCTGGCTGCCTTGAAAGAGCATGGCGGCGTGTATTTGAACGCGATTGGCGGGGCAGCACAGTACTATGCGGAATGTATCAAGAAGGTCAACGGCGTTGATTTCTTGGAATTTGGTGTTCCGGAAGCGATGTGGCACCTGGAGGTCGAAGGTTTTGCAGCGATCGTGACGATGGATTCGCACGGGGACAGCTTGCATGAAGGTGTGGAGAAGGATTCGTTGGCGAAGCTCGCCGCATTTAAGGATCCGGTGTTTAAATAACCATGAAAACCTTTCGCTCGCGCCTAACCCTCATCCTGATGATTTTGCTGGGCATTTCCATGTTGGCCGCCGGACTAACGATGGCCCAGATGTTTAAGAATATGCACATTCGTGCGCTAGAAGAAAATATGGCCCGGGAAATTAATTTGCTGGAAGCTACTGTGGATTTCGTTCCCGCCCAAGGGAATCCCGAGGCTGAGGCTTACTACGAACGTCAAGCGAAGAAATTCGAAGAGCTGACCGGTTCCCGGGTCACGTTCATCACCCTGGACGGGAACGTTATTGGTGATTCGGAATCCGACCCGGAGCATATGGATAACCATGCCCATCGTCAGGAGATTGAATCTGCAGCAGGCGGGAACGTCGGGAGTGCAATTCGGTACAGCGATACGATTGGCCAAAATATGCTGTATGTCGCTCAACGCGTGACCGCCGGCGGATTTGACGGTTATATTCGGCTTTCGATGAGTTTGGCTGAGGTGGAGGAAGGGCTTGCCCAAGCTTGGATGTGGCTTTTTGGCGCGTTGCTTGTTTTATTCCTCATCGCGGGGCTGGTGAGCTATCGAGTGGCTTCGGGATTAACAAGGCCGCTGGTGCAAATTACTCGCGTAGCTCACCGGATTTCCCGTTTTGATTACGACGCTAGAGTGAAATTGGCTCGTAAGGACGAAATCGGTCAGCTGGGCATGGCGATTAACGGAATGGCGGACAGCCTTCAGCAGCAGCTTAAGCTGATCCGAGATAACGAGGATTTGATGCAAAGCGTCCTCGCCAATATGACCGGCGGTATTCTTATGGTCGATGCCACTGAGCATGTCGCCTTGATTAACCGGAAAGCAGAACGCATCCTCCATACGAAGGGCGAGATGGTATTGGGCAAACCGTATCAGGAGCTTAAGCGAAATTACGAATTCGTGAAATTTATGGAGGAAGGCATCGCCCGGAAGGAAGCGGTACAGGAAGAACGTAATGTCTATGATCCCGAAGAGAAAATTTTGCATTTCGACGGGGTGCCGATGTTTGAGGATAATGGCAACTATCGCGGCATGTTGTTCCTGGTGCAGGATGTTACCGAAATTCGTAAGCTGGAACGGATGCGCAGCGAATTCGTAGCCAACGTGTCCCACGAATTGAAGACACCCATTGCCGCGGTCAAGGGCTTTGCCGAGACGCTGCTTGCCGGCGGGGTGAAGGACGAGGAAACCACCCGTTCTTTTCTGCAGATCATCTATGACGAAGGCGACCGGCTGAACCGGCTGATTGGCGACCTGCTGGAACTGTCCAAAATCGAATCGAAGCGAGTACCGCTGGAGTACGCGCCAGTGCAGTTGAGCGAGCTGTTTGACAGCTTGTATGAGGTGCTTCTCCCGGCTGCGGAGAAGAAGTCGATCTCGATGTCGCATGACGTGCCCGAGCATTTGTTTATCGAAGCGGACGAAGACCGGCTGCGGCAAATCTTCATGAATTTGCTGTCCAATGCGATCAGCTATTCCCTGGAAGGCGGGAAAGTTCGAGTATCCGCTAGCATCATAGGCGAAGGCGGGGACGAGGAGAAGGTGCGTATTCTCGTCAGCGATACGGGGATTGGCATTCCGAAGAAGGATTTGCCGCGAATTTTTGAACGGTTCTACCGGGTGGACAAAGCTAGATCTCGCAGCTCCGGTGGGACAGGACTTGGTTTGTCCATCGTCAAGCACCTTGTCGATCTGCACCGCGGCAGCATCCGCGTGGAGAGCAAGGTAGGCGAAGGGACAACGTTTATTCTGGAGCTGCCTCTGATGCATTCTCTGGATGATTAAGAACGATCCGGGGACCATAAAATAAAATGTAAACCGTTTTTTGTTGAACTTTACACTACGTTAACATTGCCGTGATATGCTGGGCTTGTCATTAAAGTGATATTGGTTCAGACATGAACTTGTACCGCTAACAAATGGAGGGTACTATGACTCAACGTCTATTGGTTATCGAAGATGAACCGACGTTATCCCGGCTTTTGTCTTACAACCTGACGAACGAAGGCTATGAAGTTATCGTAGAGGATCACGGGCAAACCGGTTACGAAACCGCACTTCGGCAGGATTTTGATCTGATCTTGCTTGATTTGATGTTGCCGGGCATGAACGGTTTCGAGATCATGACGAAGCTTCGCAGCGAGGGCGTGAAGACGCCAGTGATTATTCTGACCGCCAAAAATGCGGAGGAAGAGGTCGTCCAAGGCTTGAAATCCGGTGCTGACGATTATATCACGAAGCCCTTTGGCGTTGCGGAGCTGCTGGCTCGCGTTGCTGCTGTTCTCCGCCGTTCCACCGGCCAGGAAGAACGCGAGCAGCCAGCCAAGCAGGATACTTCCCATATCGTGCTGGGCCCCTTGGCGATCTACCCCGAGAAATACGAGGTGACGCTGAACGGGGAACCTATCACGCTGAGACCTAAGGAATTTGAGGTGCTGTTGTACTTGGCCCGCAAGCCCGGTGTGGTCATGACTCGAGACGATCTGATGAACGCCGTGTGGGGATTTGATTATATTGGAGGACAGCGGACGGTGGATGTGCACGTCAGCTCACTGCGCAAGAAGCTGGAGCTGGATCCGCAGTCTGTGCATATCGATTCCATTCGCGGTGTCGGCTATAAGCTGGTTGTCAATAAGAAGCAAGCGTCCATCATGTAACTTTGAGGGTGGACGTTCTTTTTTTTACATAGACCTAACATCCTAGGTGCAAAGACTTAATATTCTCCCTCTATGATTAGATTGAACGCAGTGTTTACATATGGGGGAGTGAAGCAGGTTGGTTAAACAGGCCATAGCAGTGCTGGAAAGCTCGACAGATAAAGAGACAAAGAGCGGGACAGCAAGCGGCGAAGCAGGCGAGATTCACCGTGCGGCATCGGTGAGGTATGAGGAACGCTCGAATGGAGGGCAGGCAGGAGCAGGCAGTAAAGTGATCACAACGGTGGAAGCCCGTTCTTTCTGTCGCAAAGTACCGGTTATTGGCCCGGAGGTTCCCTGTCGTCAGGTGATGGGGCAGTTTCAACGTCAGCCTGATCTTCCGTGTATCGTGGTTTGTGATGATGATCACATACCTCTGGGGCTGTTGATGAGGGATCGGTTTTTTCGCCATATGGCGGGTCGGTTTGCTGCTGATCTCTTTTATGAAGTCGCAATATTTCAGTTTGCCGAGCAGCAGCCTTTGATTTGCGAGGTGGACACAACAGCAGGTGAACTGCTGGATTTGGCGTTGGGAAGGGAGGGAGCCTCCTTCTATGATGGGCTCATCCTGACCGATCAAGGCAAATATTACGGGATTCTGACGATTCAGGATTTGATGCAGATGTCTCGGGAGCTGCAACGGGAGGCAGAGGAAGCAAGGCAAGCGGCGGTGCGTGACAGCCGGGACCGGATCGTAGAGATCGAATACTCGATGGGAGATGTGGCGGAATCGGCAAAACGAAGCTGGCAGGAATTAGAACAGATGAACGCATTATCGTTGGCGGGGCGGCAAGAGCTTGAAGCTGTCAAGGCGTCGTTTACCCGGGTGCTTGAGATGGCTCGTTTCCAAGAGAAGCAAATGGCCAAGCTGCTGGAGCAGATGCAGCAGATCTCATCAGTGGCGGATCATATCCGCCGCCTTGCGGACCAAAGCGGCATGCTTGCGATGAACGCCTCCATTGAAGCGGCACATGCCGGCGAGCACGGCCGCGGTTTTGCAGTCGTCGCCTCCGAGGTTCGTAAGCTAGCCTTGCAGACCAAGCGCTTCTCAGAGGAAATTAGCGAGACATTGGGGGCTGTAAATCACTTCATTCAGCAAACGGCTGCCACCGCCACTTCAACTGTGGAGGAGATGGCGGAGAGTCATGAGCGGGTTGTGAACGCGGACGGGACGTTCCAATCGCTGGTGGAGTCGGCTCGGGTGGCAGAGCAGCGCAGCCAGGAGATGTTTCGCTCATCCGAAATGGCGGCCGAGCGAACGCGAATTGTGCTCATGGAGCTGCAGCATTTAACATCACTTTCGTAAATTTTTACACTCCGTTTACAATGTAGCCCATGTCATTTTACATAAGTGCGATAGAATTCAATTGATTGACACAAGATAAATCGAGAATATGTGTACAGGAACTAAATCGATCAAGAACTAGCACGGGCTCGCGATTGGCGGGTACCGTGCTTCAAGTTTGCTTGGCATTCCCCGGTCTGTAACGGCTTCTTCGAGACGTGGACCGGTGACATAGACGTATTTTTGGTGAAGGAGAGCTGCAATGAAACCGATCATCCGGATTCAAAAACTAAACCTATACTATGACCGATTCCATGCGTTAAAGGACGTTTCCCTGGATATTCCGGAAAAAGCCATCACCGCATTCATCGGCCCCTCCGGCTGCGGAAAATCGACGCTTCTCCGCACATTGAACCGGATGAATGATATGATTCCGGGCACGCGGATTGAAGGGGTTGTCCGAATTTCCGATACGGACATCTACAGTGATGATGTCGAGGTAGAGGCTTTACGCAAACAGGTAGGGATGGTGTTTCAGCAGCCCAATCCTTTTCCGAAATCGATTTATGACAATGTAGCTTACGGTCCAAGGTTACACGGCATCAAGAATAAAGCGGAGCTGGATGAAATCGTGGAACGCAGCCTTCGCCAGGCTGTACTGTGGGACGAGGTGAAGGATTTTCTGAAACGGTCGGCACTGAGTTTGTCTGGCGGGCAACAGCAGCGGCTTTGCATCGCTCGGGCGATCGCCGTGCAGCCGGATATTTTGCTTATGGATGAAGCCACTTCAGCGCTGGACCCGATCTCTACCCTCAAAATTGAGGAGCTGGTGCAGCAATTAAAAGATAACTATACGATTGTGATGGTCACTCATAACATGCACCAGGCGGCTCGCATCTCGGGGAAGACGGTCTTCTTCCTGAACGGAGAAATTGTGGAAGCGGATGATACGCAGAAGCTCTTCTCCACGCCGCAGGATCCACGCACTGAAGATTACATTTCCGGTCGTTTCGGATAACAAGGAGGCTGCAGCAAGATGATTCAAAGAAAGGAATTTGATCAGAATCTGGAGGATTTACGGCAGCTGCTGAGAAAGATGGGCGAGCATGTAGAAGCGGCGCTGACGGAGGCAATCCATGCCCTGCAGGCGCTGGACTCGGCCAAAGCGAAAACGATCATTGAACGCGATGTCGAGCTGAACAAAATGGAGGAGCAAGTGATGGACATCGGCTCGCGCCTGATCGTGACGCAGCAACCGGTGGCCAAGGACCTGCGGCGGATTATTGTAGCGTTTAAAATTTCCAGCGATTTGGAGCGGATGGGCGACTTGGCCATCGATGTCGCGAAGGTCACCCTGCGGCTGGAAGGCCAGAAATTAATCAAGCCGCTCATCGATATCCCGAAGATGTCCGAGCTGGTTGTTCTAATGGTACGAGAATCGCTGCAATCGTATTTGGATGAGAATACCGATCTGGCTTATAAGATGGCCAAGGATGATGACGAAGTGGATCACCTGTACAGCCAGATGATTCAAGAGTTGTACGGATATATGATCAATAACCCGGAATCCCTCCAGCAGGCGATGCTGCTGACGTTGGTAGGCCGATACATCGAGCGAATCGCCGACCATGCAACCAATATCGGGGAAAGTGCCGTTTACCTGGTGACCGGGCATCGTCCGGACCTGAATCAATAACTTTCAAGAGGAGTTTTACGTGCGTCCAACCGGTCGCAGCTTGCGAAATTACGCAGGCTGCGGCCGGTTTTTCTTTTCCAAGACCGGCTTTGGTGTTATCGAGATGGCCCCTGTGTTATCATAGGATAAGGTAGAATACTGTGGACGAGGTGTCGTATGGAAAAATTGATTCTTATAGATGGGAACAGCATCATTTACCGGGCATTTTTTGCGATGCCGCCGCTTACGAACTCCAACGGATTGCATACGAATGCCGTTTACGGTTTCACCAATATGCTGTTGCGTCTGATCCAGGAGGAACGCCCTACCCATATGTTGGTTGCCTTTGATGCGGGCAAGGTGACGTTCCGACATGAAGGGTATCAGGAGTATAAGGGTGGACGCGAGAAAACGCCGCCGGAGCTGTCCGAGCAATTTCCGCTGATGCGCGAGCTGCTGGAGAGCTTTGGCATCGCCTGGTTTGAACTGTCCGGTTACGAAGCGGACGACATTATCGGCACCTTGAGCAAACGAGCGGAAGAGGCTGGTCACGAAGTGCTGGTTGTGACCGGGGATAAGGATATGCTGCAAGTCGTCAGCGATCGGGTGAAAGTGGCGTTAACGCGCAAAGGTGTCAGTGAAGTTGAGCCTTACGGCCCGCAGCAAATCGAAGAGAAATATGGACTGAAGCCGCTGCAAATCATCGATTTGAAGGGGCTGATGGGAGATACGTCCGATAATATTCCAGGAGTACCGGGAATCGGCGAGAAGACGGCTTTGAAATTGCTGCATCAATACGGTTCCGTTGAGGAAGTGCTGGCCCATACCGACGAATTGAAGGGCAAGATGAAGGAAAATCTGGTGAATCACGCCGACGATGCCCGCATGAGCAAGCAGCTGGCAACCATTTTCCGCGAGGTTCCGATTGAACGCTCCTGGGAGGAAATGAAGTTTGACGGCATTCCGGAGGAATCCGCGGTGCCGATGCTGCGCAAGCTGGAGTTTAAGTCGCTGCTGGAGCGGATGAACTTTGCCGGCGGCGAGCATGCAAGCGGTGAAGGAGCTCGCGCGGAGCAGGTGGACATCCAGGTGACCACGGTGGACTTGGACAACCTTCAGGAGCTTACGGCCGATTTGCCAAACATCGAGGGAATCATCGTGGAGTCCCACGGGGAGAACCCGCATCAGGCCGAAATGATGGGGATGGTGCTGTCTACGGCCAGCCGTCATTATTACTTGCCTTTTGACGTGTTGCAAGCGGAGGAGGCGGCAGATGTACGTGCTTGGCTGGCGGACGATCAGGTGCCCAAGCGCGGGTATGATCTGCACCGGGCTGACTTGGTGCTGTTCTGGCATGGTGTAGCGTTTGCTGGAGCTGAGCACGACGTTCAGCTGGCGGCTTATTTGCTTGATCCGACGGAGAGTGATCAGACGATCAGCGGGCTGGCTGTGAAATACCAGCTGCCGCAGGTACCTGGAGACGACGAGGTGTATGGCAAAGGCGCGAAGTTCAAAGTGCCGGAGCAGGCAGTGTTAAGTCGTCATCTGGCCCGCAAGGCGGATGCATTGCTGCGGATCCTGCCTTTGCAACGTGAGGACTTGGCGAAATACGAGATGGAGAAATTATTTTATGAACTGGAAATGCCGCTGTCTCGGATTTTGGCCGATATGGAGAAGCAAGGGGTTGCCGTTAACAAGGAAGCCTTGAAAGAACTGGGTGTAGAATTTGAAGCCCAAATCAATAAATTGGTTGCGCGCATTTATGAAATCGCCGGCCAGGAGTTTAATATCAATTCCACGAAGCAATTAGGGGAAATTCTGTTCGATAAGCTGGGCCTGCCGGTCATCAAGAAGACGAAAACCGGCTACTCCACAGATGCGGAAGTGCTGGAGAAGCTGGCGCCTTATCATGAGATCGTGCAGTTTATTTTGGAATACCGCCAGTTGGCCAAGCTGCAATCGACCTATGTCGAGGGGCTGCTGAAGGAAATTTCACCGAAGACCGGCAAGGTGCATACGTATTTCCGGCAGACGATTGCCGCTACCGGCCGCTTGAGCAGCCAATATCCAAACCTGCAGAACATCCCGATTCGGTTGGAGGAAGGCCGCAAAATCCGTAAGGTATTTGTACCGTCTGAGGAAGGATGGTTTATTCTGTCCGCGGACTACTCGCAAATCGAGCTTCGGGTGTTAGCGCATATTTCCGGGGATCCGGGGCTGCAGGAAGCGTTCCTGCACGATATGGACATCCACACGAAGACGGCTATGGACGTGTTTGGCGTAGGCCCAGATCAGGTGGACGCCAATATGCGGCGCTCGGCGAAGGCAGTTAACTTTGGCATCGTCTATGGGATCAGCGACTACGGCCTGTCCCAGAACCTGAACATTACGCGGAAGGAAGCAGCTCGCTTTATTGAGCAATATTTTAATGCCTTCCAAGGGGTTCGACGTTACATGGATGAGATCGTGAAGACTGCGAAGCGTGATGGATATGTGAAAACGCTGCTGGAGCGTCGCCGTTATCTGCCGGAAATTAACGCCTCGAACTTCAATTTGCGTTCCTTCGCGGAACGGACGGCGATGAATACGCCAATTCAGGGGACAGCGGCGGATATCATCAAGTTGGCGATGGTACGCATGGACGAGGAACTGCATAAGCACGGATTAAAGAGCCGCATGCTCTTGCAGGTGCATGACGAATTGGTGTTCGAGGTGCCGCCGGAAGAGCTGGAACTTATGAGCAAGCTGGTTCCGGAAACGATGGGGAAAGCGTTAGAGCTCTCCGTACCATTAAAAGCGGAAGTATCGAGCGGATTAAATTGGTACGAAGCGAAGTAAGCTCCGCCACCCCCGACAACAACTTAGATTGAGGTGAGAGGATATGCCGGAATTGCCGGAGGTGGAAACGGTCCGACGGACCTTAACCCAATTGATCGTGGGCAAGACGATCCAAAGCGTGCAGGTGTTTCTGCCGCGCATCATCCAACGGCCGGATGATATCCGTCGGTTTGAAGCCGAGCTTGCTGGCCATACCATCTTAGAAATTGGACGCCGCGGCAAATTTTTGCGGATCATCATGGACGGCCTGGTGCTCGTCTCCCATTTGCGGATGGAAGGGCGTTACGGGGTGTATCAGACTGGTGAAGAGGTGGAGAAGCATACCCATGTCATCTTCCGGTTCACGGACGGGACGGAGCTCCGCTACAAGGATGTACGCCAGTTTGGGACGATGCATCTGTTCGCTCCTGGGGAGGAGTTTACGAACAAGCCGCTGGTGAAGCTGGGATTGGAGCCGCTGGAGGAGTCGTTTACCCTTCAAGCCTTCCAAGACATAATCTCCCGGAGAACGACGAAAATTAAGCCGGCGCTGCTGAACCAGGAATACATCGTTGGATTGGGGAATATATATGTAGATGAAGCATTGTTTCGGGCGGGCATCCATCCGGAATATCCGGCGGACAAGCTGAACCAGACACAGTTGGAGCGGCTCCATACCGCCATCATTGAGACGTTAACCGAAGCGGTAGAAGCAGGGGGTTCCTCCATCAAATCATATGTGAACGGACAAGGGGAAATGGGGATGTTCCAACATTCCTTGCGGATGTATGGTCGCCAAGGAGAGCCTTGTCTGAACTGCGGAGGGCCGGTGGTGAAGACTGTCGTAGGAGGGCGGGGCACTCATTTTTGCCCGAACTGTCAGCCGCCATATCGGACAAGCACGCGCGCACGCACCAAGCAACGTTAAATGAGAGAGATTTGTGAGGTGGATAGGGTATGAACATCGGACTGACTGGAGGCATCGCAACCGGGAAGAGTACGGTTTCCCGATTGTTGGCCGAGCGCGGAGCTGCCATCATCGATGCGGATGTGATCGCCAGAGAGATTATGGAACCGGAACACCCGGTATTGGCCGCCGTCAGCGAACGTTTTGGCCCGGGCGTGTTGAACGCCGATGGGACGCTAAATCGCAAGAAGCTTGGCGAGATCGTCTTCTCGAACCCGGAGGAGCGAAAGGCGCTGGAGGCCTTAACGCACCCGGCGATTCGTGCTGAAATGAAGCAGCGCATGGAAGAACTGGAAGCAGCGGATCCTCACAGATTGGTGGTAGCGGATATTCCGCTGCTTTATGAATCGGGGCTTGATCCGCTATATGAACGGATTATGGTTGTTTATGTCCCTCGCGAGGTACAGTTAACCCGGTTGATGTTGAGGGACGGGCTGTCGAAGGAGGCAGCGGAGCAGCGGATCAACGCCCAAATGGATATCGAAATCAAGAAAGAGAGGGCGGATATTTTGATTGATAACAGCGGTGGACTTGAGGAAACGAAGCGACAGATAGATGACTTTTGGCGGGATCAGGGACTACGATGAGGTGGCTTCGCAAAAAAAGAGTCTTGCTTCTGTTGTTTATCGGTTTCATCATCCTTATCTTTTTTAATTCGGCATGGCTTTCGTTGTTTTATCCGATTCACTATAAAGAAGAAATTCGGCGGCATGCCAAGAACAACGGCCTGGATCCGTTTATTGTTGCGGCGATCATTAAGGTGGAGACGAACTACAAATCAGGAGTGGAGTCCCGGAAAGGCGCGCTCGGTATTATGCAGATCATGCCGGATACGGCGGAGTGGGTAATTTCCAAAGCGAAGTTGCCCGAAACGACGCTGGATGATATCCGTAACGAGACGGAAACGAATATCCAGATCGGCACCTGGTATCTGAGATCGCTGTCCCAGCAATTCGACGGCAACAACATCGCCATGATCGCTGCGTATAATGCCGGACCAACCAATGTGAAAAATTGGCTGAAGAGCGGGCGATGGGACGGACGATTGGAGACGGTGCAAAATATCCCGTTTGGCGAGACCCGACATTATGTCCAGCGGGTAACCCACTACTATAAACAATATCTGAAGATTTATGATGATTTCTAAGGGGGCCTAAGGTGATAACAAAAGAAAGCATTGACCGGCCTACGCCAGCCAATGCTCTCTTCAGTTGATCGGTTATTTGAATTGACCTGCCAGCTGTTGTTCAGCCAGAGTCACCAAACGTTTCGTGATGTAACCACCGATCGAACCGTTTTCGTAAGAAGTCAGGTTACCAGCATATCCGTCTTGTGGGAAAGAGATGCCAAGCTCCTGAGCGATTTCATATTTCATTTGATCCAAAGCTCCGGATGCTTGTCTAACCACCAGGTTGTTCGAAGAGTTATTATTTTGGGCCATGATTTGTTCACCTCCTTGTGGTTGGTAACAGTATTATGTGCCGGACTATGAATTTCAATCACATGATTTTGCAGTAATTTATTGCCATCCGGTGTGACAAGCCGTGATGACGTTATTTTAAGGGGAGGTGTTCTAGCTTGAAATGTCCTTATTGCGACTATTTAGGCACCAAAGTGCTGGATTCGAGACCGGCGAACGAGAACCGTTCGATCCGCCGCCGGCGGGAATGCGAGAAATGCAATCGACGGTTTACAACGTTTGAAATGGTGGAAGAAGTGCCGTTGATCGTGATCAAAAAGGATGGAAGCCGCGAGGAGTTCAGCCGAGAGAAAATGCTGCGCGGTTTGATTCGAGCTTGCGAGAAACGTCCGGTTTCCGTTGAACAGCTGGAATCTATCGTATCCGAAGTCGAACGGTCCCTGCGCCACTCGGCGAACGCTGAGGTTGAGAGCCGGCAAATCGGGGAATTGGTGATGGAGCAGCTCTACCCGGTGGACGAAGTTGCTTATGTGCGGTTTGCCTCGGTGTATCGACAATTTAAAGATATCAACATGTTTATGAAAGAACTCAAAGGACTGCTGTCCAAAAATACAGGGGTCAACGAATAGCTTCATTTCTCAAAACACTCTTCGCCGGTTGGCGCGAGTGTTTTTTTATTTTTTGCAAAGAATAAACCTAAAGGCTCAGGATTCCCTCGCATTTTACACAAAGTTTACAAAACGAGAACACTGGATTGATCTTCGCTTTCTATAATCAAACTGTAAATCAATTAAGGGGGAAACCTAAACAATGAAAAAGAGTATGTTATTGGTTTTGACTTTGATGCTGAGCTTCGCGCTGGCAGCTTGCGGTCAAAACAACGCGGCACCAAACAACACCGCCGGCACCAACGGAAGCACTACGGATGAAGCATCCGCGAGCAACGGGGGTAATGCAGCGACATCGGAACTCTCCGGGTCGATCTTGGCGGTAGGTTCCTCGGCTTTACAACCTTTAGTAGATCAAGCTTCGAAAAAATTCATGGATCAAAATCCGAATGTTTCTATACAAGTTCAAGGCGGCGGCAGCGGCACAGGGTTGACGCAAGTTTCCGGAGGCCAGGCAGATATCGGGAACTCCGACGTCTTCGCAGAAGAGAAATTAGATGCAGCTCAAGCCAGCGAACTGGTTGACCATCAAGTTGCCGTTGTAGCGATGGCAGCTGTCGTGAACCCAGACATCACGGTCGACAATTTGACGAAAGACCAACTGGTCCAAATTTTCACGGGTAAAATCACCAACTGGAAAGATCTTGGCGGTCCAGACCAAGCGATTCAAATCGTAAACCGTCCGTCGAGCTCCGGTACTCGGGCAACGTTTGAGAAATATGCGCTAGGTACAAAAACAGAGGACCTGCAAGGTTCGATCCAAGAAGATTCCTCCGGTACGGTTAAGAAGCTGGTGAGCGAAACGCCAGGGGCGATCGGTTATCTGGCCTTGTCCTACCTTGACGATACGGTTAAAGCTGTGAAGTACGAAGGCGTAGACGCAACGGAAGAAAACGTAGCGAACGGAACTTATCCGGTATGGGCTTACGAGCACATGTATACGAAAGGCGAGCCAAATGAAGTCGTTAAAGCCTTCTTGGATTACATGGTATCCCCGGACGTTCAAGGCGACAACGGCGACGTTGTAGAGCTTGGTTATATTCCAACCAGCAAAATGCAAGTCGTACGCGACGTGGACGGCAATATCACGAAGAAATAATCAGCAGAATTCGATAACAAAATATCAGTGCGGCAAGAGGCGGATTGTTCTGCCTCTTTCTGTGCTGTTCTTAAAGGGAGAGGTTTCATGGCTCAATCCGGCGGAAGAAAAAAAATACAACCACATATCGTCGAGGAATGGACCGGCAAAATCTACGCTTCATTTTGTATCGTATTGCTGGTGGTTACGATCTTCTCGATGGTTTATTACGTAGCAACCAAGGGGTTAAGCACCTTCATTCAAGACGGAATCTCAATAGGTGAAATTTTCGGCAGCACGAACTGGAAGCCGGATGGGGAGCCGCCAATGTTTGGCGCTCTGCCGTTTATTTTGGGATCGTTCAGCACATCGATTCTGGCGGCGCTGATCGCGGCACCGCTTGGCATTAGCGCGGCCTTGTTTATGGTTGAAATAATGCCGAAGTTTGGCAAGAAATATTTACAGCCGGTGATCGAGCTGCTGGCCGGGATTCCTTCGGTGGTGTATGGTTTTGTTGGGCTGAGTATTATCGTTCCTTTTTACCGGGATATTTTTCCGGGACAAGGTCTGGGGATCTTGGCGGGAGCAACCGTATTGTCGATCATGATCTTGCCGACGATCACGTCGATCGCCACCGATGCCCTGTCTGCCCTGCCTCCTGGCCTGAAGGAAGGTTCCTACGCCCTTGGCGCTACGCGCTGGCAAACCTTGTCGCGGACCGTATTGCCGACGACGATGCCGTCCTTGTTGACCGGGGTGGTCCTTGGCATGGCTCGGGCTTTCGGGGAAGCCTTGGCGGTGCAGATGGTGATCGGGAATGCGCCGCATATTCCGCGTTCGCTCTTTGAATCCACCTCGACTCTGACCAGTGTCATTACGCTGAGCATGGGGAATACGGTTATGGGCACAACGCAGAATAATGTCCTCTGGACACTGGCACTAATCTTGATGCTAATGACGTTTGTCTTCGTCTTTATCGTTCGTTGGCTGGAAGGGAGAGCAAAACGATGAGCGCCAAAACCGTCGACAAAATCGCAACGGTTGCCATTATCGCTTTAGCAGGCTTAATTGTCTTGATTATGGCGGGGTTGCTTGGCTTTATTTTAGTCCGGGGGTTGGGTCATATCAGCTTTGATTTTCTCACGTCACCTCCTGAAACGATTAAGGCAGGCGGCGGGATTGGCCCGCAATTGTTCAATTCCCTGTTCCTCTTGGTCTTGACCATGATCATCACGATTCCGCTTGGGATCGGTGCGGGAATCTATATGAGCGAATACGCCAAGCCGGGAAAAATCACCGATTTTATCCGTTTGATTGTTGAGGTCTTATCCTCTTTTCCATCGATTGTGGTAGGTCTGTTTGGTCTGCTCGTTCTTGTGAACCTGTTTGGATTTGGCTTCTCTTTGTTCTCAGGGGCGCTGGCTTTGACGATCTTTAACCTGCCGTTGATGGTGCGGATTACTGAACAAGGGTTGGCCAGCGTGCCGCAGGCCCAAAAGGAAGCCAGCTTGGCGCTGGGCTTGTCCAAATGGAAAACAATCCAGTCGGTGATGCTTCCGATCGCCCTGCCGGTGATTCTGACCGGGACGATCTTGGCGGCGGGCCGCGTGTTCGGCGAAGCCGCTGCCCTGTTGTTTACGGCTGGGATGAGCAGTCCGCGGCTCGATTTTAGCAACTGGAATCCGTTAAGTCCGACGTCCCCGCTGAATCCGTTCCGTCCGGCGGAGACGCTGGCTGTTCATATCTGGAAGATCAATTCTGAGGGCTTGGCGCCGGATGCGCCTGAAATCGCCGCCGGTGCTTCGGCTGTCCTGATCTTGACCGTGCTGGTGTTTAACTTGCTGGCTCGCTGGCTCGGACGCGTGATGCTCAAGAAATTTACGGCGACGAAATAGGAGGGCGAAGCCAAGTGTCTAACATTGAACTATCCACGAAAAACTTAAGCGTCTATTACGGAGAGAAACAAGCCGTTAAAAATATATCGCTCGATTTCGCCTCCCGGCAGGTGACCGCCTTGATCGGCCCTTCAGGCTGCGGCAAGTCCACATTCCTGCGCAGCCTGAACCGGATGAACGATTTGATCCGCGGGGCGAAGATTACGGGGGAAATCTGGATCGGGGACGACAATATCAATGATCCGAAGACCGATGTCGTGCTGCTGCGTCAAAAGATCGGCATGGTATGGCAGCGTCCTAACCCGTTCCATAAATCCATCTATGAAAATATCGCCTTTGGACCGCGTTACCACGGGATTCGCGACAAGAAGAAGCTGGATCAGATCGTGGAGGAATCGCTCACCAAAGCGGCGCTTTGGGACGAGACGAAGGATCGGCTGCACAGCTCCGCCTTGGCCTTATCCGGCGGCCAGCAGCAAAGGCTGTGCATCGCCCGATCGATTGCGGTTAATCCAAGCATCATCCTGATGGATGAACCGGCGTCGGCGCTGGACCCGGTGTCCAGCGCCAAAATTGAAGAGCTGATCGCCGAGCTGAAGCAGGAATTCTGCATCATTATTGTCACGCACAATATGCAACAGGCGGCTCGGGTGTCGGAAAAAACGGCGTTCTTCCTCATGGGGGAACTGGTCGAGTACGGCGATACGACCAAAATCTTTACCAATCCATCCGAGAAACGGACAGACGATTATATCAGCGGCCGCTTCGGATAAAAATTCTTCTCTCCATCTCCCACTAAATCAGGACTGGTCCCGGGGCGGGGAATCGCCCCGTCTGCGGACTCTTTTAGATTGGAAAATCTCCGTATATACTGATAACATAAAGAGTGGACTCAATTGGCGTGGGCAGCGCCTGGTATTGGTTAAAGGAGATTTGGATGATGAACGTTTTGGATTGGATTGAAAGGATGTTTGAGCATTACGGCTATTTTGTTCTGCTGCTCGGACTTCCCATTGATTTTATTGCGCTGCCGCTGCCTCCAGGTCAAACGACGCTGACCTATACAGGATATTTGGCTTATAAAGGCGTGCTGGATTTCTTGCCGGCACTCCTCGCCGGATATGCTGGGGCGGTGATCGGGGTGACGATTACCTATTTCGTCGGACATCGGGTCGGCGCACCATTGATCGAACGTTATGGCAAGTGGATTATGGTCAAGCCTTCCCATTTAGAGAAGACGAGGCGGGTCTATGAGAAGTACGGCAATCGAATGCTGTTAATCAGTTTCTTTGTGCCGGGTGTAAGGCAGTTTTTTGGTTATTTTGTAGGCATTATGCGCATTCCTTTTCGAACCTTTGCCCTGTATGCTTACACAGGAGCTGCACTTTGGGTCACGGTTTTTGTAAGCATTGGCTTGGTGTTTGGTGAACAGTGGCAAGTTGCCATCGACCTGGTCGAGAAATATTTAAAGTTTTTCTTTATTGGGCTGGGGGCGTTACTATTGGTACTCGTATATTTGAAATGGCGGAGATGGAGGCTAAAAGTGGCCAAGTTGTCACGGTAACCTTTTAAAGGCGCTGGAGAGCTCACTCCGGCGCCTTTATTTATTTCCGTTTTTTCTTTTTATTTTTGCTTTTGATTCTATTATTATCCTTATTTTCAGGGTTGCTTCGGTGCAATATGAAATCGTCAAGCAGTGTCTCCTCAAAGCCACCGCCATTCTGCGATTTTTCCTCTTTCAGTTTCATCAGGGAGAGCAAATCGAAAATATCTCCAAGCACGGTGAACCCGGCGCCGATAATGGCCAAGTCGTCCGAGGAAAGGTCATTTTCTTGGATTCTTTGGTATTGTCTCCTCTTTTTTCCTCCCAAGAGCACCACCTGCTTTTAAATCGACTTATTTCATCTTATGCAAATGGCGTTTGGCTTGATTAGGCGTGAACTGGGCTACAGCCGCCACCTCCTCTCCAGCAAAAGTACTGGGGGAACGGATACCCATTTTCGCCCCTCTCCGCGAATGTCCCGATCGTTCACAGGCGAACCGTAATATGATGTTCTATATTTAAAAAGGAGGGAAAACAATGTCGGGATATGAAAATGGCGTAGGTGGCGTAGGTTATGGTGGTTTCTGGACTTCCACAGGGACGATTCTGGTTCTCTTCATCCTGCTGGTTATTGTATCCAGAGCGCTTATCGTATAATTGAATGTGTACCCCATGCAAAGGCCCTGCTTCAGCAGGGCCTTTGTTCTTTATAGCTACCCTTTCGTTCCCCCTTGCAACCCAAACCCCTTGGACATAAACCGCTGGGACAAGATGTACAGTACGATGGACGGGATCGCATACATAATGGAGAAGGCTGCAAGATTGCCATACTCAATCATCCCGTACTGACCAAAGTATTGGTATAACTTCAGGGAAGCGGGGAAGTTCTCCGGATTTTGCAGCAAAATGTATGGAACAAAGAAATTTCCCCAGCTGCCCGAGAAGGTGAAGATGGCGACCGTGCAAATCCCCGGCACCATCAGCGGTGCTACAACTCTGCGAATCCCCGTAAATACCGAGGCCCCGTCGACCCATGCCGCTTCCTCCAGATCCAGAGGGACGGAATCCATAAAGTTCTTAAGCATCCAAATGCCGTAGGGCATCGATGAGGCTACGTAGAATAGGATCACGCCAAAGATTTGGTCATACAGCTTCAAACTGAGAAACAGCTGGTAGACCGGGACCATCACCGCTGTGATCGGCAAGGAAGTCATAAACAGGATGGTCAACATAAACGGCTTCTTGTATTTCATTTGATATCGGGACAACGGATAGGCGGCCAACAGTGCCAAGAGGACGACGAGCAGCGCCTGCCCCAGCGACATGATCAAGCCGATCAGGAATGCGCGTTGGTTCTCGCGGCTGGTGATCACGTTGATATAATTATCCGCCGTGATTCGCTGGGGCATTTTTAGCGTCTGCATGGCATTGGGATCGACCGAAGCAACTACCACCCAGAGCAAGGGTAAGACGAAGCAGATGCCGATGATCGTGAGGATCGTATAGGGCAAGATCCGGTAGATGATTTTCCGTTGTTTTGCGTTCATAAGAGGTTCTCCTTGCACTTGGACTATTTCAACGAGCGGGTATAGAACAAGCTAAGCACGATTCCGATGAGCAGTAGCAGCAAGGAGATCGCGGTTCCGTACCCTAGTTGATAGTTCACGAAGGCTTGGTTGTACATGAAGATGGGCAGTGTGGTCGTAGACGTTCCCGGGCCTCCGCCGGTCATGGCATATATCAAACCAAACACGCCCAATGTCTGTAACGTGATCAGCATCATGTTGGTCATAAACGAATCTTTGATATAAGGGATGATAATCCGAATCAGTACCTGCCATTTTGAAGCGCCATCGACCACTGCCGCTTCTTCTACCTCGCTGGGCACGTCGTCAAGAGCCGCTTGAAAGACGAGCATCGAGAAGGCGGTACCGTGCCAAATGTTCGCGAGGATGATCGTCAGCATTGGAACAGTATACAGCCAGGTGACTGCCGGAAGCCCCAATGAAGTGATGATCGAGTTCAGCGTCCCTTCGTCGCCGAAGAAGCTGTATAAGCATAGCGCACATACGATTTCCGGGGTGACCCAGCCGGCGAGGACGATCGTGCCAATCACCCGCCGGAACGTCCGGTTCTTGCGCTTCATCAGGAGGGCGATGAATAAGCCGAGCAGCTGCTGGCCAATCACCGCCGAGCCAAACAGGAAGACCAATGTGTTCCAAATACTAACCTTGACCGTCGGGTCCTTGAACATGTGAATATAGTTGTCGAACCCAACGAATTTTAACTCTCTTGCCGATTCCCCCGTTAATGCCAGATTCGTAAAGGAATAGAAGAACGTAAGGAAGACCGGGGTGATGAAAAACACCAGCATTATCACAATCGAAGGGAGCAAGAAGTAAAGCCACGTGTACGAGTTGCGATTTCTGGAATATCCTTCAGCCGTCATGCTGCTCATGGTTCGTTCTCCTTCCGGAAGGCAGTGCTTTGCCGCTTATTCGAATTCGTCATTTTCGGATGACAGCGTCCTCGCCTACGATGCGGGTGACGTCTTGGGCGTATTTTTGGGCGGCCTCTGCAGGGGAGGTGCCTGTGGCGACGGATTCCACCATCGTCTGAATTTGCGTCGATACTTCCGGGTATTTCTCTTGAGCAGGCCGGAATTCGGCGTTCTGCAGATATTCCGTAGCGATTTCGTTAAACGGCATCTGCGTGTATTCCGGATCTTTGGCGACGTCAGCTCGCACCGTAATATTGCCTGAGGAGGTGACGAGCTTCTTGCTGTTTTCTTTGTTTAACGCGTATTTGATAAACTCCCAGGCTTCGTCTTTATGCTTGGCGTTGCTTGGAATGGACAATGCCCAACCGCCAGCGAGCGTGATGGAACCTGGTGCCTGACCTTGACTTGTTGGCATCGGAGCAAAGCCTAGCACGTCCTTGTATTCCGGCCATGGAGAAGCGCCGGTTTCCAGATAGTTGCCGGTAATCCACGAGCCGTCGAGGGAGATGGCCAGCTTGCCTTGAGGCAAGTATTCTCGGGAAGCGGTGTTGCCGGCCTGCCCGTTCAGCACCTTGGAGAGCGGCGGGCCGAGCTTCTCTTTGTTTACGGTTTCAATGAACCCTAAAGCATCCAAGATCCCTTGACTTTCGATAATCCATTTTCCGCTTGCATCGTCATACAGTCGTTCGCCGGTGCCGTAAAGGAGCATTTCGTACGTCTGCATGGAGGTGGCTTCCCCGGTCGCCTTGCCCATGTTCATCCAAATCGGGACGATGTCCGGTGCTTTTTCCTTAATGGTGCGAGCTGCATCCAGCACTTCCTCCCAGTTCTTCGGTGTCCACTCTTCCGGAAGGCCGACCTGCTTAAAGATCTCTTTGTTATACCAAAGACCGCGGGAATCCGTGTTGTACGGTACGCCGTACACTTTGCCGTCGCTGGCGGTAACACCTTTCTTCATCGCCTCGATAAACGATCCGTTTGACCAATCCTCCCAGTCCTTCAGCCGCTCATCCAGCGGTTCCAAATAACCGGCGCTGGCGTCGGAATTGAGAATAAACGTATCCTCGGTCACGATATCTGGAGCGGTATCTTTGGATTTCAAAGCTAAGGCAACTTTCGCAAAATAGTCCCCCTCCGAGGCTTGAATCGGGGATGGCTTAATTTCAACATCCTTGTTCGGGTAATCTGCAGCGATCTCGGTGAGCCAGCGGTATAACGTGCCTTTTTCTCCGGCTCCGTCATCGCGATACGTCACCGTAATCGTTGTTTTGCCGGAGCTGCTAGTCTTGTCGCCCGACCCGGAACAACCGGCTAATAGCGCCCCGCCTAAAGCCGTACACAACAATACGGAAGCGATGGCCCAACCTCTTTTTTTCATCAATGCCATGTTTGATCCCTCCTTGGTTTGTAAATCTCATCGTGTTAAGCGCTTAACTCTATGGTTTAACTTATGAATCAATTCTGTGTACATCCCTTCCAGTAAAACATACTTGCCGAAGAATCAATTTATTCAAAAAAACGTCACGAATAATATTGATATCAAAAAACATTGATTAACTGCATCGCGACTGAGGGGGACATCCACGCAAAAGGCGCGGCTGGTTGGTTCCAGTCGCGCCTTTCACTTGGTGTTACTCTTGCCTTGCCCTTGTTTACATGCGATCCGGAGCTGGCAATCCGATGACCTCCAGCACCTCTGCGATGGTCTCCTTAAATTTTGCCGTAAGCCATAGGCGGTAGGTCTGCCGCTCGGGCTCGGCTTTTAGGATCGGACAGGCGGTATAAAAATGATTAAACAAGGTAGCGAGCTCATAAGCGTAATGACAGATCGGTGTTGGGGATAGTTCCTCACACGCAGTGCCCAGCGTATCCGGCCATGCCGCGATTTGTCTCAGCAGGACGTGTTCCGCACGATCCTGAGGGGCGATGTCCTCCGGAAGCTGGAGCGATTCCGCCCGAGGAATCCCGTCGGCTTGAGCTTTGGCCAAGATGCTGGCCGCCCGGGCATGCGCGTACATCAGATAGACGCCGGTATTGCCGGTCGTCTCTGTGGCCTGCTGAATGTCGAATACCACTTCGGTTGGTAAAGCGAACCGGAGCAGGTAATACCGGATCGCCGCTGCGGCAATCCGACGGCTGGACAACCCTTCTGAATCAGAACGCTTGGCATCGATCTGCGTTTCCATCCGATCCAGCAATTCGGACACTTTGATACCGATTCCTTGTCTGCCGGACATGGCGTACGAAGCTTTGCCGTCTGAGGTGTCGAGGCCCAGCTCCCGGGCTGCGGCCGGGCTTAGCGAGACGACGCCGTAACCAACGTGACGCAGCTTCTCCGCCTGGGTTGTGAAGCCTAACGCCTCCAGCGCTTGCTTCACCATCGCCTGTGGATACGCTTGCCTGTGGTCGATTACGTTCACGACGAGATCTGCTTTGCCGTAATCAGCAGTGACACCGTCTGCACGGGTTGTCCAGAGCCCGTCCGCAAACGACTTGTACTTGAAATCATTTCCGAGTACCCCGAACTTCCACAGATGATAGGCGATATCTTTGGCCGTATAGGTCAAAATTCCGTTGGACCGAACGAGCACCTTATCAGCCTGATGCTCTGCTTCAGGATCCACATCTTCGTCTGCAGGTTGCTTCAGGACCCAACACCCCTCCAGTTTACCAGACGTCTCCTTCTGGAAGAGTGCGGTTTGCTGGAGCAATCGGAAGGCCGTGTCCCAGAACCCTTCCCGGACAATGTTGCTCTCCCAAACTAACAAATCGTAATCAATCCCAAACGCCTTCATTTCTTCCAAATGCTCCCGCACGATGCGCTCTGCTGTAAGTAAGCCAACCCAAGCCAGATTCCCGTCCCCAGCCTCCAGCGCTTGCAGCACCTTCGTTCTCTGCTCTAACAGCGAAGGTTGATCCTCGTATTCCTTGTTCACGTTGGAATAGATGTCCCAACAGAAATCCCCGAATCTCACATGAGCAGCCTGATGATCTACATGAAGCAGCCCAACGACGGTGTCAGCCAACTGATTCCCTAGATCGTCGATGTAATTATGCACTTCGACTTGGTAACCAGCTCGCTTAAGCAGCCTTGCCAGCGAGTCGCCGATGCAGGCATTCCTCAAATGACCAATATGAGCGGACTTGTTCGGATTGATGGAGGTATGTTCGATCACGACTTTTTCACGAACAGCCTGCGGAAGTAGAAAATCTTTGCGAGCCCATTCATTCCAATCCAGATGGAAGTTCAGGAAGCCCGGCGGCGCCGTTTCGATCTGGTGGAACAGCCCTTCCATGCGGCCCGTTTGCTCCAGTTCATTCTTAAGCAGCGCGGCAATCTGCAGCGGCGGTTGGCGCAAGGTTTTGGCCAGCTGCATCGCGATGTTGGTCGAATAATCCCCGTGTTCGGCACGGGCGGGGCGTTCAATTACAATGTCTGGCAGCTCCTCGACGCTGTGTCCAAGCCTTGAAAGGACTTGCTGTACGGTCGTTTTCAGATGCTTTTTCATCGATCTACTGATCATTCCATCCACTCCTCCGGGGCAAAAAAATAAGCCTTCATCTCATCAAAGAGACGAAGGCATTACGCGCTCGCGGTACCACTCTTGTTGTTAAACTCTACGTTTAACCACTCTGCAGGATAACGGTCTTGGGCCGTGGTTGCTTACTTTACTTTGCGTTCAGCAACCATTCTCATGGGTCCGCTTCACTGTCAGCCCTGTACCGGTTTCCACCCTCCCGGCTCGCTTGGACTAGAACGGACAGTTACTCTCCCAATCGTCGAATGTGGGATATTTTGTATTATTATATCCGGTTCGCTTGGAATGTCAATTCGCCTTTTCCTAAAAACAATCCTTGAGTAGCCTTTTCGAGTAGAATTACTAAATTTTGGTCATACTCTGCTGACAGGTTGTTGGAATCGCAATGAATTAAATGAACTATCGATTGTGCTCGCTATGGGAATCGACAAGAAGGATGAGCTTTATGAGGTCAGCCTTCAGGTTGTGAATCCCAATCAAATGTCGCGGAAGCAATCGTCCGAACGTACGCCGACGTTCGTACTTTCGATGCGTTCTGATTCCATTAGTGAAGCTATCCGCAAAATGGTGGGCATGTCGTCGCGGAGATTGTATATGTCCCATATGCAAATTTTATTTGTGGATGAAGCCACGGCCCGGGAAGGTATGCATGAACCGTTGGATTGGCTGTTACGTAACAATGAGATTCGGCCCGTCTTCGATCTAATTATCGTTCGGGACCATTCGGCGAAGGAAGCATTAACCTTCGTGACGTCCACGGAACTTTTTCCCGCCCTGGATATGCATAAGGCATTAAAGCTGTCCTACAAAAGCTGGGCTCCGAACATATACAGCCAAGCCAAGGAATTTCTGGAGAGTTTAAACAAGGACGGGGTCGAGCCAGTCATTACCGGATTAAAGCTGGGGGAACAGGCCGATAAAGCTCAGAAGATGGATAACGTGAAGCAGTCTCCGCAGCATGCGAACTATTTTTTCAGCGGTATGGGTGTCTTCCAGGAGGATCGCCTGGTTGGTTGGATGAACCCGTCCGAAAGCCGGGCTTATAACTATTTGACGAATCATGTGGACAACAGTCTTTTCAAAGTAGAGTGTCCGAATGCGAAAGAGCATTTTACGTTGGACGTCATCCGGCCCAAAACGAAGTATGATCCTAAGATCGTGAATGATCATCCGGTCCTCGATGCTACCGTGTACATTGAAGCCAACATTAATGAACTGAGATGTAAGAAGGTCGATCTCAATAAAGAGGAGGACCTGTTGAAGCTGCAGAAAATTGCTGCAGACCAGTATGTAGAGGCGATTAATCGAGGGATTCGGAAAGCTCAATCGTTGGGTACGGATATCTTTGGGTTCGGCGAAGCCTTTCATCGGGCATATCCGGCAAAATGGCATGTATGGAAGAACGACTGGGACAAGCGCTTCGAAGAGCTGGATGTGAACTTGCGTGTGACTCTGCAAATCAAGCGAAATGGGAAGATCGTCAGTCCCTACGGAATGCCACAGAATAAACAGGAGTGAGGAAGAACGTGCTATACGCTTTATTGTTTGTATCATTGGCGATATCGGCCTTGGAATACCAGAGGATGTTTCATAAAAAAGAGTTCAGGGATCTCGCTGTGCATGCTTGTTTCCTAAGCGTAGGCATTGTTCTCCTCGTACTTCAATTGCTTCATATTCAAGTACCGTCACCGCTATTGGCAATTCAAACTTTTTTTGAACCGGCTAGCATGTTGATCGCTAAATTGCTATCTTGAGGAGTATCGGAATGAACAAACGGAGTATATCGGTAAGGCAATTCGCATTATGGATTACAATGTATCAAATCGGCAGCGCCTATCTCCTCATCCCATCGAGTCTTGCCGCCGTTGCCAGACATGATGCCTGGATTTGTACCGTAGTGGCCATTGCCATTCATTTTCTGCTCATCCCGCTCTTGTCGGCAATTGCCGGACAAATGCGCGGGATGTCCTTTGTTCAGCACCTTCGTCGTCTAATCGGCACTCCCACTGGTTCGGTGTTGTCGATCCTATTCATTTTGCTGTTTCCTTACTTAATCCTTATCTTAACGTTGCGAAATTTAAGCGACTTTATCACCATATCGATTATGCCTTTAACGCCTCCTTATGTCGTATTGATGCTCATGCTAGTCGTGGTTGTTTATTCGGTCTGGTCAGGGGTGCCGACGATTGGCCGCAGTGCGGAACTGTTATTCTTCTTGCTGCCAGCGATTTTCCTGCTAGTTGGCCTCTCGCTGCTGTATGGGATCCATTGGACGAATCTTGCTCCGATTTTGGAGTATGGCTGGAAACCGGTGTTGCGGGGGTCTTTCTCGTTATTAGCCTTTCCTTACTTAGAAACGATTGGATTTCTATTTCTTGTTCCGGAGCTTCCGAAATCCAAAAATTGGAGTAAGGCGGTCTGGATTGGATCAGCCATTAGCGGGACCATGTATTTGCTGATGATGGTACTAACAATCGCGACGCTCAGTGAAGGGGTAATGGCCAATCTTACGTTTGCCAGTTATTTTGTGGCCCGAACGATCGAGATCGGTGATTTTTTTCAACGGTTTGAGGTTGTGATTACGGTGTTTTGGTACATCTCGATTTTCTTTCGGCTGGTGATGTTGTTGCATATCTCCGTACAGGGGCTCGGCGAAGCCTTTGGATTGAAAAATAAGAATACGCTGTTTCTCCCGCTGGTGTTGCTTGGCATCGTGGCCTCCGGCATCATCTGGCCCAATTTCGCCTATTTGATCGACTTTATGAAGGTTTGGCCGTTGTACGCCATGATCTTCGGAATCGCATTTCCAGTCTGCTTGTGGATCATGGGGAAAGTGAAGAAGCTGAAGACATGAAGTGAAGGTGCGTTTCAATCACCAATCCATCGGCCTGTGGGGTAATCAGGGAACGTTGCTCGAAACGATGTCTTGTGATACATTATTTTCCATAGTGGATATTTCGATATTTCGGTATGAAGCACATGCCGCTTCGATCTGGCTTGCTCTTGGAGCAGGGGGGATCGGGGCGGTTTTTTTATGGACTTTTGAAAGGGAGTGGCAAGGATGAGTGAGTTTGATGCGGTTTACTTGGAGTGGTTGGAACGCCAGATCAACGAGGAGACAAACTTAAGAAGAAAGGAGTTTCTCAAAAAGGGATTAAGCCGAGGGACAACGGACTTTCTGCGGTACATTTGGTATCCCGCTATCGGAAACCTTAACGATCTCTATCCGGAGTATGAGGTTCGCGATTTTAACAATGGCTTCCGCTATCTCGATTTAGCCTACATGCCGGGCAATGCCAAGGGGTGCATCGAGATTCAGGATTATCGAAGCCATGCTCGGGATATCGAGGCCGGGCGGTTTAAAGATCTTTGTATGAAGCAAGCGTTGTTGGCGCTAGACGATTGGCTGTTCTTGCCGATTGCCTATCTATCGATTCGGGAAGACCCGGGGGTTTGCAAGCAGCTGGTCTTATCCTTTGTGGGCAAGTTCCTGTCCAATGCCGTACCCTCCAACCTCCATTGGGCCGAAGCGGAAGCCTTGAGGTTTGCCAGACGACTGATGCGCCCCTTTACCCCGGGAGAGCTCGCGGACCATCTCAGGCTATCCAAGCAGCATACCCGCGCGATTCTACGTGCGATGCACAGCCGAAAGTTACTAGAGGTCGCAGGCGGTAGACAACGGTATCGAACGTTCCGGCTTCCCAGCGCGCGGTAAGGGCAGAGGGGCACAGGTGGTGGCAGATGTAATGGACTCGGTGAGTTCGTTGATGGTGACAGGATGTAACCGGACTCGGGTAGATCGCGGGGGTGGCTGGATGTAATGGGTTCGGGTGGTTCCTTCGGGGTGGTAGGATGTGACTGGGCTCGGGTAGATCGCAGGAGTGGCTGGATGTAACTGAACTCGGGTAGTTTGCTGAGGATGGGAAGTTGCTGTTGGTGTGTATGCGGTTGTTCGTGGGAACGCAAATTGTTGGTGAGAACGCTATATTGGCGTAAACACTATTTCGGTGCCAACACTACTGGTGTATTGCTGGTGCGAATACACTTACTGATGCGAATACACTTGCTGGTGCATACGCTCTTACTTCTATTAG
>NZ_BILV01000054.1 GCF_004000745.1 Paenibacillus barengoltzii NBRC 101215 | reverse complement strand
TGCGCCTCGTTGACACGGGTTGTGCCATATGATAAAGTGTTTTAGGTAGGCCTAATTTTGTGTTTCCCTTTTTTAGGTGGCGAACATTCGATTTTAGGTCAATATAGAGACAGCTCATTAAAGAATGTCTTCGGGAGGTGCACATCATGCGGGTAATAATTACGTTGGCTTGTACGAATTGCAAACAAAGAAACTACACGACAACGAAAAACAAGCGTAACCACCCCGACCGCATGGAGATGAAGAAGTATTGCAAGTTCTGCAACGAGCAAGTTCCTCATCGCGAAACCAGATAGTCCTTGGAGGTGTAGTCGCGCATGAAACGTAGTTTCAAGTCGTTGTTTTCTTTTTTCTCTGAGAGCTGGGCTGAGCTTAAAAAGGTTCGCTGGCCTAATCGTAAAGAGCTGACTAATTATACGCTGATTGTGCTCGGTACAATTACCGTTGTCGCGATTTATTTTTGGGTTCTGGACATCGGCATTTCTGCTGTGATCGAAGCGATAATTTAAGAAGGGTCCCTAGGTGGCTTGATATGGAAAAAAGATGGTACGTCGTTCATACCTACTCTGGGTATGAGAACAAAGTCAAAGCCAATTTGGAAAAACGCGTCGAGTCCATGGGCATGGAAGACAAGATATTCCGCGTTCTTGTTCCGATGGAAGAAGAAGTGGTGAACAAAGACGGTAAGAAGAAGACTGTCATGCGTAAAGTTTACCCCGGTTACGTCTTGGTGGAAATGATCCAAACCGACGATTCTTGGTATGTTGTGCGCAACACGCCGGGAGTCACCGGGTTCGTCGGCTCTACGGGTTCCGGTTCCAAGCCAACGCCGCTGCTCCCTGAAGAAGTGGATCAGATTCTGGCGCATATGGGTATGGAGGAACCGAAGCCGGTCATCGAATTTGAGCTCAAGGAAAATGTGCGTATCAAAGTTGGTCCATTTGCCAATTTTGTAGGCTCAATTGAGGAAATTCTGACCGACAAGAGCAAGGTTAAGGTTCACGTCAACATGTTTGGACGAGAAACCCCACTTGAGCTGGATTACTCTCAGGTGGAGAAGATATAATTTTGCAACTTCTAAAGGTTTCTTAGGGTTTCAAAGTGGGAGGGGCCGCAAGGCTTCCGTTTACCACTATTAGGGCAAGGAGGTGTTTTACATGGCGAAAAAAGTTATCAAAGTGGTAAAACTGCAAATTCCTGCGGGGAAAGCGAACCCTGCACCTCCGGTAGGTCCGGCGCTGGGTCAAGCAGGTGTCAACATCATGGCATTCTGTAAAGAATTCAACGCGCGTACTGCCGATCAAGCAGGTTTGATCATTCCGGTTGAAATTTCGGTGTTTGAAGACCGTTCGTTTACATTCATCACCAAAACTCCACCGGCTGCCGTTCTGCTTCGTGTTGCAGCGAAGATCGAGAAAGGTTCTGGCGAACCGAACAAGAAGAAAGTGGCTACCGTGAAACGCGACACCGTTCGTCAAATCGCGGAGCAAAAAATGCCTGATCTTAACGCAGCATCCGTTGAAGCGGCTATGCGTATGGTTGAAGGTACTGCCCGCAGCATGGGCATCGCGATCCAAGACTAATCTTGGTCCAATGGATGAAATTTCTTAATCTGAATTCACGTGATTAAATTTCATCCTCGGATGGAGTTTTATAGATGAGCGAAGCTTGTTTATATGACCCATCAACAGTGGGAGGAATTTCCGCTAATACCACATAGGAGGACGAATTCATGGCTAAACACGGTAAGAAATACCTGGAAGCCGCTAAGCTGATTGACAGCGAAGCGACGTATGAGCCTTTGGAAGCCGTTGAACTGGTGAAGAAGGCAGCGACTGCAAAATTCGACGAAACCGTTGAAGCTGCAGTTCGTTTGGGCGTAGACCCTCGTAAACAAGACCAAGCCGTTCGTGGTGTCGTTGTTCTGCCGCATGGCACGGGCAAAACCCAACGCGTATTGGTATTCGCCAAAGGCGACAAAGCGAAGGAAGCAGAAGCAGCCGGAGCAGATTTCGTCGGCGATCAAGACATGATCAACAAAATCCAACAAGGCTGGTTCGAGTTCGATGTCTGCGTAGCTACACCGGACATGATGAGCGAAGTTGGTAAACTCGGCCGTCTGCTCGGTGGTAAAGGCCTTATGCCTAACCCGAAAGCAGGTACAGTTACGTTTGACGTAGCGAAAGCCGTTCAAGAAATCAAAGCCGGTAAAATCGAGTACCGTCTGGACAAAGCGGGTCAAATTCATGCGCCAATCGGTAAAGTATCCTTTACTGCCGAACAATTGAATGAGAACCTCAAGGCTCTCATCGACGCATTGAACCGGGCTAAACCGGCCGCTGCAAAGGGCGTATACTTGAAGAATATCGCGATTTCTTCGACCATGGGCCCAAGCGCTCGCGTAAATACAGCTGCTTACAGATAATACCTTTCGTTCTTGACGGAACGGGGATTGACACCACGGTGTCGCCTTGGTATACTGAAACAGTTGTTTTGAAGTGAGACTTAAATATGAATATGCTTACCGTAGACAGTAGGTGCCGTGAGGCTTAATTTCCTACCGAGGTGTTGTGATAGAACGTCGCTGTACACAGCTGGGCTGTGTGCGGATGATCCATCAAAGCCTTCGTGATTCTGCGGAGGCTTTTTTCAATGCCTTGCGGAAGTAGCAAGAGGCTCATGAATCTAATAGGAGGTGTGCAGTTTGGCAAACGCAAAAGTCATTCAAGCAAAACAAGAAGCCGTTGAAGCTGTAACGTCCAAATTGCGCGAAAGCGCAACGACCGTCGTTGCGGATTATCGCGGATTGAATGTTGCTCAAGTTACCGAACTCCGCAAACAGCTTCGTGAAGCTGGCGTGGAATTCCAAGTGCTGAAGAACACGCTCATTCGCCGCGCTACGGCTGCTGCGGAATTGACCGAGCTGGACGAAGTGTTGACCGGTCCTACGGCCATCGCGTTCAGTAAGGAAGATGCAGTAGCTCCAGCGAAAATCTTGAGCGAATTCGCCAAGAAGAACGATGCTCTGAAAGTGAAAGGTGGCGTGGTTGAAGGCCGTGTAGTTGGCGTCGACCAAATCAAAGCGCTCGCGGATCTTCCTTCCCGCGAAGGTTTGCTTTCGATGCTCCTCAGCGTACTTCAAGCACCTGTTCGCAACTTCGCACTGGCTGTCAAAGCCGTTGCCGAGAAAGAAGAAGCAAGCGCGTAAGTTAGCCTTGCGGATGCAAGTTATCTGATTCGTAACAAACAAACTATTATATAATGGAGGTTCTACCATGAGTAAAGAAGCAATCTTGGAAGCAATCAAAGGTATGACCGTTCTTGAACTGAACGATCTTGTTAAAGCAATCGAAGAAGAATTCGGCGTAACTGCAGCAGCTCCGGTTGTTGTAGCTGGCGGCGGTGCAGCTGGCGGTGGCGCAGCTGAAGAACAATCCGAATTCGACGTAGTACTGACTAACGCTGGTGCTTCCAAAATCAACGTTATCAAAGTGGTTCGCGAAATCACGGGCCTCGGCTTGAAAGAAGCCAAAGACCTGGTTGACAACGCTCCAAAACCGCTGAAAGAAAAAGTAAGCAAAGAAGAAGCAGAAGGCATCAAAGCAAAACTGGAAGAAGCAGGCGCAACTGTAGAATTGAAATAGTAGCTTGTTTCTCGATCACAAACCCCTTGAACTTGATTCAAGGGGTTTGTTGCCTTTCTCCCCTTACATGAATATGTGGGAATGGATATAATAGGGGACAGGTACAGAGAGATGACTAGATGCTAATGGAGGGAAACAAGTAATCATGGCGGATCACTACTACGCAAGCCAGCCAACTGCGGCGCATGATCGGAAAACCTGGGACACGGTGCTACGGGGGCAAAGCTATCGCTTCGTCAGCGATGCCGGTGTTTTTGCCAAGGGAGGCGTTGACTTCGGCAGTCGCACTTTAATTGAAGCTATGGACATTCCGCACGACGCAGAGGTATTGGATGTAGGCTGCGGCTATGGACCCATTGGACTAGCGGCGGCAAGGCTGGCGGCCAAAGGGCATGTGACTATGATCGATGTGAACTCCCGTGCGGTGGAATTAGCGAAAGAGAATGCGGCGGCGAACGGCGTGAACAACATCACCGTACTGGAGAGCGATTTGTTCTCGGCGTTAGACGATCGGAAGTTTGATGTGGTATTGACCAATCCGCCGATTCGGGCTGGTAAAGCTACGGTGCACGCTATTTTTGAAGGTGCCTATGAACGGTTGCGTTCTGGTGGATCGCTATGGGTGGTAATCCAGAAGAAACAAGGGGCGCCGTCAGCGAAAGAGAAGTTGGAGTCGCTGTTTTCCCGGGTGGAGGAAGTGACGAAGGACAAGGGGTACCGCATTTATCGGGCGGTAAAAGAATAAGGTTGACTTGACAAATCCGATATGTTATTATTATAAAATGTCAGCATTAGGATGCCCTCTGTGGCTTTAGTTTGCTGAAATGTCAATAGTTTTACGGGAACAATGCATAAAAATGTGTCGTTCTACGTATAATATGCACATTTTGGATAAACTAATGATTATGAGGACATCAGAGCAGAAACAGACACGGATAAATGATGCTCTTTTTTCGAAAGCATTCGATAAGGGCTTTTCTTTATTTGTGGATGAATCCGTATGGGTCTATTATAAGGGCACAAACACGGGTTCGCAATGTATTTTTAAGTGAGTAGACATGAGGGGTGAGTTTAAGTTGGCAGGACATCTTGTTCAATATGGTCGACGCACTCGGCGTAGTTATGCGCGAATTAACGAGATACTCGAAGTACCGAACCTGATCGAAATCCAACAGAAATCCTATGAGTGGTTCTTGGAAGAAGGCCTTCGGGAAATGTTCCAAGATATCTCGCCGATTCAGGATTTCACCGGAAATCTGGTGTTGGAGTTTATCGATTACAGCCTGGGCGAACCGAAGTATACGGTGGATGACGCGAAAGAACGCGACGTTACCTATGCGGCGCCGCTTCGGGTCAAAGTCCGGCTCATTAATAAGGAAACCGGCGAAGTCAAAGAGCAGGAAGTGTTCATGGGAGATTTCCCGCTGATGACCGAAACCGGTACGTTTATTATTAACGGTGCGGAACGGGTTATTGTCAGCCAGTTGGTTCGCTCTCCTAGCGTCTATTTCAGTACGAAAGTGGATAAGAACGGTAAGAAAATGTATACCGCAACCGTTATCCCTAACCGCGGCGCTTGGCTCGAGTTGGAGACGGATGCGAAAGATATTATCTACGTGCGGATCGACCGCACCCGCAAAATTCCGGTAACCGTGTTGCTGCGTGCGCTTGGCTTCGGAACCGATGCGGAAATTTTGGATTTGCTCGGCAACGACGAGTATATCCGCAATACGCTGGATAAAGACAATACGGATTCGACAGAGAAAGCCTTGATCGAGATCTATGAACGTTTGCGTCCGGGTGAACCGCCGACGCTTGAGAATGCGAAGAGCTTGCTGGTAGCGCGCTTCTTCGATCCAAAACGTTACGATCTGGCGAATGTCGGTCGTTATAAAATCAATAAAAAGCTGCACATCAAGAATCGCTTATTCAACCAACGTCTTGCTGAGACGCTGATTGATACGACGACGGGTGAAATTATCGCCGAAGCCGGTCAAATGGTTGACCGCCGCTTGCTGGATGAAATTTTGCCTTACCTTGAGAACGGCGTGGGCTTCAAGAACTACCATGTAGCCGGCGGCGTCCTTGACGTAGATGATGTGCCGTTGCAAACCATCGACGTATTCTCCCCGATTGAAGACGGTAAAGTGGTTAAGGTAATCGCGAACCGCAATATCGATAAATCGGTGAAGCATATTACACCTGCTGATATTATTTCTTCGATCAGCTATTTTATCAATCTGCTGCACGGCATCGGCAGCACGGACGATATCGATCATCTGGGTAACCGTCGTCTGCGCTCCGTTGGTGAGCTTCTGCAGAACCAATTCCGCATCGGCTTGTCCCGGATGGAACGTGTCGTGCGCGAAAGAATGTCGATTCAGGATGCGAACGTGATTACGCCGCAGGCGCTCATAAATATCCGTCCTGTCATCGCATCGATCAAAGAGTTCTTCGGCAGCTCGCAGCTGTCTCAGTTTATGGACCAAACGAACCCGCTCGCTGAACTGACGCACAAACGCCGTTTGTCTGCGCTCGGTCCAGGCGGTTTGACTCGGGAACGTGCCGGCATGGAAGTGCGTGACGTTCACCCGTCCCACTATGGCCGGATGTGTCCGATCGAAACGCCGGAAGGTCCGAACATCGGTTTGATCAACTCCCTGTCTACTTATGCGCGAATCAATGAGTATGGCTTCATCGAAGCGCCGTATCGATGGGTTGATCCGAAGACGGGAACCGTTACGGATCAAGTGGCCTACCTGACGGCCGACGAAGAAGACAACTATGTCATTGCGCAAGCGAACGCGAAGCTGACGCCAGACAACAAGTTCGAAGATGAGTTCGTCATCGTTCGTTACAATAAGCAATCGGATAACATCTTGACGATGCCAAGCAGTCGCGTAGACTACATGGATATTTCGCCGAAACAGGTTGTATCCGTCGCTACGGCGCTGATTCCGTTCTTGGAGAACGACGACTCCAACCGTGCGCTCATGGGTTCGAACATGCAGCGTCAAGCGGTGCCGTTGCTTGTTCCTAAAGCTCCGCTTGTCGGTACGGGGATGGAACATAAGGCTGCAAAAGACTCCGGTGTCTGCATCGTGTCGAAATATGACGGGATCATCGAACGGTCGGAAGCGAACCAAATTTGGCTCCGCCGTATCGAAGTCGTAGACGGAAAAGAAGTCAAAGGCGACCTTGTGAAATATAAGTTGCACAAATTTATGCGTTCTAACCAAGGAACCTGCATTAACCAACGTCCGATCGTCAAACGGGGCGACATCGTTAAGAAAGGTGACATCCTTGCGGACGGTCCTTCGACGGAAATGGGCGAATTGGCATTGGGCCGCAACGTGGTCGTTGCCTTTATGACTTGGGAAGGTTACAACTACGAGGATGCGATCCTGCTGAGCGAGAAGCTGGTGAAGGAAGATGTATATACTTCGATCCATATCGAGGAATACGAATCCGAAGCCCGCGACACGAAGCTCGGACCGGAAGAGATTACTCGCGACATCCCGAACGTCGGCGAAGAAGCGCTGCGTAACCTGGATGAACGCGGTATTATCCGCGTTGGTGCAGAAATTGCTGCCGGCGACATCCTGGTTGGTAAAGTAACACCTAAGGGTGTAACGGAGCTGACCGCAGAAGAACGCTTGCTGCACGCCATCTTTGGTGAGAAAGCTCGCGAAGTTCGTGATACTTCCCTGCGTGTGCCTCACGGTACCGATGGGATTGTTGTTGACGTGAAGGTGTTTACCCGTGAGAACGGCGATGAATTGCCGCCAGGTGTTAACCAACTCGTTCGGGTGTACATTGCACAGAAACGGAAAATCTCCGAAGGCGACAAGATGGCTGGACGCCATGGTAACAAAGGGGTCGTGGCCCGGATTTTGCCGGAAGAAGATATGCCGTTTATGCCAGACGGAACGCCAGTACAGGTTGTCCTGAATCCGCTGGGCGTACCTTCGCGGATGAACATCGGGCAGGTGCTGGAGATCCACCTGGGTATGGCTGCCCTTAAGATGGGGATTCACGTGGCAACGCCGGTATTCGACGGAGCCAATGAAGAAGACGTATTCGATACGATGGAAGAAGCGGGCATGCAGCGGAACGGTAAAACGATCCTGTACGATGGCCGCACAGGTGAACCGTTCGAACGTGAAGTTACCGTCGGTGTCATGCACATGATCAAGCTGGCGCACATGGTTGACGATAAGATCCATGCTCGCTCGACGGGTCCTTACTCGCTCGTTACGCAGCAACCGCTGGGTGGTAAAGCTCAGTTCGGTGGTCAGCGTTTCGGGGAGATGGAAGTATGGGCGCTCGAAGCTTACGGTGCTGCTTATACGCTGCAAGAGATTCTTACCGTCAAATCGGATGACGTGGTGGGTCGGGTGAAAACCTACGAATCCATCGTTAAAGGGGAAAACGTGCCTGAACCGGGCGTGCCTGAATCGTTTAAGGTCTTGATCAAAGAGCTGCAAAGCTTGGGTATGGACGTCAAGATCCTGACCGAAAACGAAGAAGAGATCGAGATGAAAGAGATCGACGACGAGGACGATGCGTCGAGCGACAAGCTCAGTCTCAATCTGGAAGGCGCGGAAGTCGGCGTAGAATAGAGCGTTATACAGTCAAATCAGGACTTGGTTAAGGAGGGATGCTCCTTGTTGGACGTCAACAACTTCGAGTTTATGAAAATTGGGCTTGCTTCCCCAGATAAAATTCGTTCTTGGTCCCGCGGAGAAGTAAAGAAACCGGAAACGATCAACTACCGCACGTTGAAGCCAGAGAAGGAAGGGCTGTTCTGCGAAAAGATTTTTGGCCCGACCAAAGACTGGGAATGTCATTGCGGTAAATATAAACGCGTTCGCTACAAAGGCGTTGTCTGCGATCGCTGCGGCGTTGAGGTCACTCGCGCGAAAGTGCGCCGCGAACGGATGGGGCATATCGAGTTGGCAGCTCCGGTATCTCACATTTGGTACTTCAAAGGGATCCCGAGCCGGATGGGCCTTGCGCTCGACATGTCTCCGCGTTCCCTGGAAGAGATCATTTATTTTGCATCTTATGTCGTAACCGATCCAGGCGAAACGCCGCTGGAGAAAAAGCAGCTTTTGTCCGAGAAAGAATATCGCAGCTACCGTGAGAAATACGGATACGGATTCCAAGCCGGCATGGGTGCGGAAGCCGTGAAGAAGCTGCTTCAGGATCTCGATATCGACAAAGAGCTGGAGTTCCTGAAAGAAGAATTGCGCACGGCTCAAGGTCAACGCCGCAACCGTGCGATCAAACGTTTGGAAGTCATCGAAGCGTTCAAAAGCTCCGGCAACCAGCCGGAGTGGATGATCCTCGACGTGCTTCCGGTTATTCCGCCGGAATTGCGTCCGATGGTTCAACTCGATGGCGGCCGTTTCGCGACGTCCGACTTGAACGATCTGTACCGCCGCGTCATCAACCGGAACAACCGGTTGAAACGTCTGCTTGACCTTGGCGCGCCGGACATCATCGTACAGAACGAGAAACGGATGCTGCAGGAAGCCGTTGACGCCTTGATCGACAACGGTCGCCGCGGTCGTCCCGTAACAGGTCCGGGTAACCGTCCGCTGAAATCTTTGAGCCACATGCTCAAAGGGAAACAAGGTCGTTTCCGGCAGAACCTGCTCGGTAAACGGGTTGACTACTCCGGTCGTTCCGTTATCGTCGTAGGTCCATATTTGAAAATGTACCAATGCGGTTTGCCAAAAGAAATGGCGCTGGAGCTGTTCAAGCCTTTCGTCATGAAAGAGTTGGTGAACAAAGGTCTGGCACATAACATTAAGAGTGCAAAACGCAAAGTAGAACGCGTGAGTCCGGAAGTTTGGGACGTGCTCGAGGAAGTTATTAAAGAGCATCCGGTTCTGTTGAACCGTGCTCCTACGCTTCACCGTCTCGGGATCCAGGCGTTCGAACCGATCCTGGTGGAAGGCCGCGCTATCCGTCTGCATCCGCTCGTATGTACGGCGTACAACGCTGACTTCGACGGTGACCAGATGGCCGTGCACGTACCGTTGTCCGCGGAAGCTCAGGCGGAAGCCCGCATCCTGATGCTGGCGTCCGGTAACATCCTGAACCCGAAAGATGGTAAACCGGTCGTTACGCCTTCGCAGGATATGGTCCTCGGCTCCTACTATCTGACCATGGATAACAAGGAAGCCAAAGGCTCCGGTATGATCCTGGGTTCGGTTAACGAAGCTGTATCGGCTTATCAACGCGGCACCGCTTCGTTGCATGCACGAGTAGCTATTCCGGCAAGAGCGCTGGGTAAAACCAGCTTTACGGAAGCACAGCAAAACGCTCTGCTGATTACGACCGTAGGTAAAATCATTTTCAACGAGATTTTCCCTGCCAGCTTCCCATATATTAATGAACCAACACGTGCGAACTTGTTCCAAGGCACTCCGGATCATTACTTTATTTATGACAAGGGCGCCAATGTGGTGGAACGGATCATGGCTGCACCGCAAGCTGGCGGTGTGGGCAAGGAATACCTCGGCGAAATCATCGGCCGCTGCTTCGAAATCTACCAAACGACGGAAACCTCCGTTATTCTGGACAGAATCAAGCAAACCGGCTTTACTTACTCCACGCGTGCCGGCGTAAGTATCGCGGTGGCGGACGTTATCGTTCCGAAGGAAAAGCAAGAAATTCTTCGCGAATCCGAGGAGAAGGTACGGGTTGTTACCAACCAATACCGCCGCGGTCTGATCACCAACGAAGAACGTTACGACCGCGTTATCGATATTTGGTCCAAGTGTAAGGATCAAATTACCGACATCCTGATGAAGTCGATGGATCGTTACAATTCCATCATGATGATGGTTGACTCTAAAGCACGGGGTAACAAATCGCAGATCACCCAGCTGGGCGGTATGCGGGGCCTGATGGCGAACCCGGCGGGTCGGATCATCGAATTGCCGATCAAATCGAACTTCCGCGAAGGCCTTACGGTCTTGGAATACTTCATTTCGACGCACGGTGCCCGGAAAGGTCTGGCGGATACCGCGTTGCGGACTGCAGACTCCGGTTACTTGACCCGTCGTCTCGTCGACGTGGCCCAAGACGTCATCGTACGCGAAGAGGATTGTGGTACAGATAAAGGCTTTACGGTTGGTGTTATCCAAGACGGTAAAGAAGTGATCGAAAATCTGTACGACCGGATTGAAGGCCGTTACTCGTTCGAAACGGTTCGCCATCCGGAAACTGGCGAGGTCATCATTCACCGGAACGAGCTGATCGATTCCGACAAAGCGCATGAAATCGTCAACGCAGGTATTACGAAGCTGCAAATTCGCTCCGTTCTCAGCTGCCGCGCTCGTCATGGCGTGTGCAAGAAGTGCTACGGACGCAACCTGGCTACGGGTAAACACGTGGAGATCGGGGAAGCTGTTGGTATCATCGCAGCTCAATCGATCGGTGAACCAGGGACCCAGCTCACCATGCGTACGTTCCATACCGGGGGCGTTGCGGGCGACGATATTACCCAAGGTCTTCCGCGGATTCAGGAGCTCTTCGAAGCCCGGAATCCGAAAGGTCAAGCAACGATCAGTGAGATTGACGGCGTAATCAAAGAAATCCGCGAAGCGAAGGACCGTCGCGAAATCGAGGTTCAAGGCGAAGCGGAAACGAAAGTATACTCCGTCACTTACGGTTCTCGTCTACGCGTTAGCGAAGGCGACGAGATCGAGGCCGGCGATGAACTGACGGATGGTTCCATCGACCCGAAAGAAATTTTGCGCATCAAAGGGATTCGCGGTGTACAGAACTACATTCTGCAGGAAGTACAACGCGTATACCGGAACCAAGGCGTAGAAATCAACGACAAGCACGTTGAGGTCATGATTCGCCAGATGCTGCGCAAGATTCGGATCGTGGATGCCGGCGATACTCCACTTCTGCCAGGATCATTCGTTGACCTGCATGAGTATGAAACGGCCAACAAAGAAGCAATTCTGTCTGGCAAAGAGCCGGCAGTGGCTAAACCAGTCCTGCTCGGGATTACGAAAGCGTCGCTGGAAACCGACTCCTTCTTGTCCGCGGCTTCCTTCCAGGAAACTACGCGGGTGCTTACCGACGCTGCCATCAAAGGCAAAGTCGACAAGCTGCTCGGCTTGAAAGAGAATGTCATTATCGGTAAGTTGATTCCGGCCGGTACCGGCATGAGTCGCTACCGTAACATTCAATTCGAAGAGCCGGAACAAGATGAAGTTACGGAAGAAAGCTTGGAACCTGTTTCGGTCGAATAACGACGAAGGTTAAGATAAGCCGGCGCGCCCCTGAAGCGAGTTTGATTCGGGGTGCGCCGGACTTATTTTTCTATGAAAATTCCGCTGAATATTTCGCTTGACACCAACTATAGCGGAGTGATACTATATCATAGTGCGTGAGTACGGATAACCCTGTGCTTTGGAGGACGTTATGATGTCTAATGATAAAGGACTACGGGACGCACCAATTAAAGTCGGCACCAAGCAGACTATGCGAATGGTTGAACTTGGACGGGCCGAGGAAGTTTATGTTGCTGAGAATGCAGATCCACGCCTTACGTCAAGGATCGTCGCCTTATGCAACCAACATGCCGTGAAAGTCACCTTTGTAGATACAATGGCGAATCTCGGCAAGGCTTGTGGGATTGAAGTAGGAGCGGCGATGGCTGTGATCGTAAAGTCATAGTTGATCGAAAATGTTTTTGCTAATGAGGGGAACTCTTTGGCAAAAACATTTCCTTTGTTCTTTTATGAGCCGCCTGGGTCTGTGGGCTTAAACAAGTGGTTTGTAAATGGAATTTGAACTCTGAGGAAGGGGGTGGCAACAACATGCCAACAATTAACCAATTAGTACGTAAAGGACGCCAAGATAAGGTGTACAAATCCAAATCGCCAGCGTTGCAAAGAGGGTTTAACGCTCTGAAACGTGAAGCTACGGATTTGAGCTCTCCGCAAAAACGCGGCGTCTGCACTCGTGTAGGTACGATGACTCCGAAGAAACCGAACTCCGCGCTTCGTAAATATGCCCGTGTTCGCTTGACGAACCGTGTAGAGGTGACGGCTTACATCCCGGGTATCGGACACAACCTGCAAGAGCACAGCGTTGTACTGATTCGCGGCGGCCGGGTAAAAGACCTTCCGGGTGTCCGTTATCATATCGTGCGCGGTGCCTTGGATACGGCTGGCGTTAACAACCGTATGCAAGCTCGTTCCAAATACGGCGCGAAACGTCCGAAAGCGAAGAAATAAGATCGCTTAAGTTTGGAGACAACAGCTAAGGATTGAATTTTTACTGAAAGGGGGATAACAAACTATGCCACGCAAAGGTCCAGTTGCTAAGAGAGACGTGTTGCCAGATCCGGTGTATAACAGCAAATTGGTTACTCGCTTGATCAACCGCATCATGCTCGACGGTAAACGCGGCGTTGCTCAAAGCATCCTTTACAATGCGTTCGACATCATCCGTGAACGTACGGGGAATGACCCAATGGAAGTATTTGAAGCAGCGATCAAAAATATTATGCCTGTACTGGAAGTTAAAGCTCGTCGTGTCGGCGGTGCAAACTACCAAGTTCCGATCGAGGTTAAACCAGAGAGACGTACATCCTTGGGATTACGTTGGCTCGTAAACTACTCCCGCACTCGCGGTGAGAAGACAATGGAAGAGCGTTTGGCTGCCGAGATCATCGACGCATCCAACAACACAGGCGCTTCCGTTAAGAAACGTGAAGATACGCATAAAATGGCGGAAGCGAACAAAGCGTTCGCGCACTACCGTTGGTAGGATAACGCCCGTATTTCAAAATTTATATTTTGAAGGGAGACAGATTCATGGCAAGAGAGTTCTCCTTGAAAAATACACGTAATATCGGGATCATGGCGCATATTGACGCCGGTAAGACAACCACGACGGAACGGATCTTGTTCTACACAGGTCGTACGCACAAAATCGGGGAAGTTCACGAAGGTGCGGCAACGATGGACTGGATGGAACAAGAGCAGGAGCGCGGAATCACGATTACATCCGCTGCGACGACCGCTCAATGGAAAGGTCACCGCGTAAATATCATCGATACCCCGGGACACGTCGACTTCACTGTTGAAGTCGAACGTTCCCTGCGTGTATTGGACGGGGCTGTAGGCGTGTTTAGTGCGAAGGAAGGCGTTGAGCCGCAGTCTGAAACCGTATGGAGACAGGCTGACCGCTATGGTGTTCCTCGGATCGCCTACGTCAACAAAATGGATATCATCGGTGCGGACTTCCTGAACGTCGTTAAGGATATGCGCGATCGTCTGCAAGCGAATGCAGTTGCTATCCAACTGCCAATCGGTGCAGAAAATGATTTTGTCGGGATCATCGACATTGTCGCTCAAAAAGCGTATATGTACAGAGACGATCTGGGACAACAAATCGATGAAGTAGAAATCCCTGCTGAATACGCTGCACAAGTTGAAGAGCTTCGTGCGGAGTTGGTAGAGAAAGTTGCTGAACTGGACGAAGAATTGACGATGAAATACCTCGAAGGCGAGGAAATCACCGTTGAAGAACTGAAAGCAGCGCTTCGTAAGGGCGTATGTGAAGTTAAAATCTTCCCAGTTATCTGCGGTTCTTCCTACCGTAATAAAGGGGTTCAGCTGATGCTGGATGCCGTTATCGACTACTTGCCAGCTCCAGTTGATGTACCAAGCATCAAAGGTCATCTGGAAGATGGTACAGAAGTTGAACGTCACTCTTCTGACGAAGAGCCGTTCGCGGCATTGGCATTTAAAATCATGACCGACCCTTACGTGGGTAAACTGACGTTCTTCCGCGTATACTCCGGTATTCTGCAATCCGGTTCTTACGTGTTGAATGCAACGAAAGGTAAACGCGAACGGATCGGCCGGATCCTGCAAATGCATGCGAACCACCGTCAAGAGATCAACGAAGTCTATGCTGGTGACATCGCAGCTGCTGTAGGTTTGAAAGACACCGGGACAGGTGATACACTGTGTGATGAGAAGGCACCGGTTATTCTTGAATCGATGAACTTCCCAGAACCAGTTATCGAAATCGCGGTTGAACCGAAGACGAAAGCCGACCAAGACAAAATGGGCGTTGCACTTGCGAAGCTGACTGAAGAAGACCCAACGCTTCGTGCACATACAGATGAAGAAACGGGACAAACGATCCTTGCAGGTATGGGTGAGCTTCACCTGGATATCATCATCGATCGGATGCGCCGTGAATTCAAAGTAGACACGAACGTAGGTAAACCTCAGGTTGCTTATCGTGAAACGTTCCGTGTTCCGGCTCGCGTTGAAGGTAAGTTCGTACGTCAGTCCGGTGGTCGTGGTCAATACGGTCACGTCTGGGTTGAATTCGAACCGCTCGAACCAGGTACAGGTAACCAATTCGACAGCAAAATCGTCGGTGGTGCTGTTCCTAAAGAATACATCGGACCTGCTCAACAAGGTATCGAAGAAGCAATGCAGAATGGTGTTCTTGCAGGCTTCCCGGTTGTTGACGTAAAAGCGACGATCGTCGATGGTTCCTACCATGACGTCGACTCCAGTGAAATGGCGTTTAAGATCGCTGGTTCGATGGCTCTGAAAGCAGCAAAAGACAAATGTCAACCTGTTCTGCTTGAGCCAATCATGAAAGTTGAAGTAACGGTGCCTGAGGAGTACATGGGTGACGTTATGGGTATGCTGAACTCTCGCCGTGGCCGTATCGAAGGTATGGATTCCCGTGGTGGTGCGCAAATTATCCGTGCGAAAGTGCCTCTCTCCGAAATGTTCGGTTACTCGACGACCCTTCGCTCCGGTACACAAGGACGCGGCGTGTTCTCGATGGAACTCTCCCACTATGAAGAAGTTCCGAAGAACATCGCTGAAGAAATCGTGTCCAAGCATAAAGGGGCCGAATAATTTAATGTAATTGCCGGTCGAAGGGCTTGTTCCTTTGATCGGTCACACATAACAATCCATATTTTAAGGAGGAACTGTTTAAAATGGCAAAGGCTAAATACGAACGTACAAAACCGCACGTTAATATCGGTACGATTGGTCACGTCGACCATGGTAAAACAACTCTGACTGCAGCCATCACGACTGTATTGTCCAAAAAATACGGCGGTGCTGCTGTAGCTTTCGATCAAATCGACAAAGCTCCAGAAGAACGCGAACGCGGTATCACCATCTCGACGGCACACGTTGAGTACGAAACAAACAACCGCCACTACGCACACGTTGACTGCCCAGGGCACGCCGACTATGTTAAAAACATGATCACTGGTGCTGCTCAAATGGACGGCGCAATCCTGGTTGTATCCGCAGCTGACGGCCCAATGCCGCAAACTCGCGAACACATCCTGCTGTCCCGTAACGTAGGCGTTCCTTACATCGTTGTATTCTTGAACAAATGCGACATGGTTGAAGACGAAGAGTTGCTTGAACTGGTTGAAATGGAAGTTCGCGACCTGCTGAACGAATACGAGTTCCCAGGCGATGACACTCCAATCATCCGCGGTTCCGCTCGTGAAGCTCTGCAAAACCCAGACGGCGAATGGGCTCAAAAAATCGTTGAAATGTTCGAAATCATCGACGAGTACATTCCGCTGCCTGAACGCCCAATCGACAAACCGTTCCTGATGCCGGTCGAGGACGTATTCTCGATCACTGGTCGTGGTACAGTTGCTACTGGCCGTGTAGAACGCGGTACGGTTAAAGTCGGCGATGAAGTTGAAATCGTGGGTATCGTTGAAGAAACGAAAAAATCCGTCGTTACCGGCGTTGAAATGTTCCGTAAATTGCTCGACTCCGCTCAAGCGGGCGACAACATCGGTGCACTGCTTCGCGGTATTGACCGTAAAGAAATCGAACGCGGTCAAGTATTGGCTAAACCAGCTTCCGTTAACCCGCATACTGAGTTCACCGCTCAAGTATACGTATTGACGAAAGAAGAAGGCGGACGCCATAAGCCGTTCTTCTCCGGCTACCGTCCTCAGTTCTACTTCCGTACAACGGACGTAACTGGCATCATCAACCTGCCAGAAGGAACTGAAATGGTTATGCCTGGCGACAACATCGAAGTTACCGTTCAACTGATCTCCCCGATCGCGATCGAAGAAGGTACTCGCTTCTCCATTCGTGAAGGCGGCCGTACAGTTGGATCCGGTGCCGTTGTTTCCATCAACAAATAATTAGGCTTAACCGCCTGATCGAAGGAGCTGCTCTCCGATTTCGGAGCGCAGCTCTTTTACTTTATTTAGGGAATGAAAAATTACGAATTATACTTGCATTCCGCCTACCTTTTCTATATAATAGTGAATGTTGTTCTGTGACGTTGCGATGATGTGGGAGGTTACTGACACACCCGGCCCCTTTGCCATGGGAGGGTGGCCAGAAAATTTCCGCGGAGTATGTCCGATACTAAATTGGGCGATAGAAGGAGGGACTAAAATGGCAAAGCAAAAAATTCGTATTCGTTTGAAAGCTTACGACCACAGAATTCTTGATCAATCCGCAGAGAAAATCGTTGAAACGGCAAAACGTTCGGGTGCAGGCGTATCCGGGCCGATCCCGTTGCCAACTGAGAAACAAGTGATTACTATTCTCCGTGCGGTGCACAAGTACAAGGATTCCCGGGAACAATTCGAACAACGTACGCATAAGCGTCTGATCGACATTGTGAACCCGACTCCACAAACTGTGGATGCCTTGATGCGCTTGGACCTGCCGTCCGGTGTAGATATCGAAATTAAATTGTAATACCTACTATTGTAAGGTAACCAGGAAAGGAAAAGAGGTGTCAACATGAAAGGTATCTTAGGGAAGAAACTTGGTATGACTCAAGTGTTTACTCCGGAAGGGAATGTCATTCCTGTAACGGTTATTGAGGCTAGCTCTAACGTAGTTCTGCAGAAGAAAGACCTGGAGAACGACGGTTACGAAGCGATTCAGCTTGGCTACTCCGATAAGAAGGAAGCTAGAGCGAATAAGCCTGAAGTTGGGCATGCAAAGAAAGCAGGCACAACGCCTAAGCGCTACGTTCGCGAAATTCGCGGTGTTGATTTGGCAGGATACGAGGTTGGCCAAGAGGTCAAAGTCGATATTTTTGCTGAAGGCGAATTTGTTGACGTAACAGGGATTTCGAAAGGTAAAGGGTTCCAAGGCGTAATCAAACGCTGGGGACAAAGCCGCGGCCCAATGGCTCACGGTTCCCGTTACCATCGTAGACCTGGTTCCATGGGTTCCATCGCAGCTAACCGTGTATTCAAAGGTAAAAACCTGCCTGGACATATGGGACATGAAACTGTAACGATTCAAAATCTTGAAGTTGTTAAAGTCGATGCAGAACGCAACGTCTTGCTCGTGAAAGGTTCGATTCCTGGACCGAAAAACAGCTTCGTTAAAGTAAAACAAACTATTAAGAAATAATTAACCCTCAGGAAAGGAGGAACAACAAATGCCAAAAGTAGCACTTTTCAATATTAGCGGTAGCCAAGTGGGCGAAGTAGAATTGAACGATGCCGTATTCGGAATTGAGCCGAACACTCATGTTCTTCATGAAGCTGTTGTAATGCAGCGTGCTTCCCTGCGTTTCGGTACGCACAAAGTTAAAGGACGCTCCGAAGTTCGTGGCGGCGGCCGTAAACCTTGGAAACAAAAAGGTACAGGTCGTGCGCGCCAAGGTTCGATCCGCGCTCCTCAATGGAAAGGCGGCGGTACGGTATTCGGACCAACTCCGCGCAGCTATTCCTACAAACTGCCTAAGAAAGTTCGTCGTTTGGCGATCAAATCGGCGCTTTCGTCGAAAGTGATCGATCAGGACATCATCGTATTGGATGCACTTGCGATGAACGCTCCGAAAACGAAAGAATTTGCAGCGATCTTGAACAACCTGAAAGTGGAACGTAAAGCTCTGGTTGTAGCTCCTAGCTATGACGACAACATTGCGCTTTCCGCTCGTAACATTCCAGGCGTGAAGTTCGTGGCAGCAGACGGCATTAATGTTCTTGACGTGCTGACGCACGACAAACTGATCATTACGAAAGAAGCAGTTCAGAAGGTAGAGGAGGTGCTCGCGTAATGAAGGATCCTCGCGATATTATCAAACGCCCGGTGATTACGGAACGTTCCACGGAATATATGAACGACCTGAAATATGTCTTTGAAGTAGACATTCGCGCGAACAAAACGGAAATCAAACAAGCTGTTGAGTCCATTTTCGGCGTGAAGGTGAAGAACGTAAACACCCTGCGTGTTCCCGGGAAGTTGAAACGTTACGGACGCTACTCCGGATACACTCCAGAATGGAAAAAAGCGTTTGTTACATTAACACCTGAAAGCAAGCCGCTCCAATTTTTTGAATCGGTATAAAATCGCTTAAAGTAAGGAGGGAAATCTCGTGCCAATCAAAAAGTACAAACCGACTTCCCCGGCTAGACGTGCGATGAGCGTGTCGACCTTCGAAGAAATTACGACGGATCAGCCGGAGAAATCTTTGCTTGCGCCGCTGAGCAAAACTGCCGGCCGCAACAACCAAGGTAAAATCACTGTTCGTCACCATGGCGGCGGACATAAACGTAAATATCGGATCATCGACTTCAAACGGAACAAAGATGGAATTCCAGGCCGCGTTGCTACGATCGAATACGATCCAAACCGGACTTCGAACATCGCTTTGATCCACTATGCCGATGGTGAGAAACGCTATATCATCGCTCCTAAAGGCTTGAAAGTGGGCGACGTGATCGAATCTGGCGCAGGTTCCGACATCAAAATCGGTAATGCATTGCCGCTGGAGAACATCCCGGTAGGTACCGTGATCCACAACATCGAGCTGAAACCAGGTAAAGGCGGACAACTTGTTCGTGCTGCTGGTACAGAAGCTCAATTGCTCGGTAAAGAGGACAAATACGTAACGATCCGCCTGTCTTCCGGCGAAGTTCGTAAAGTTCTGAAAGTTTGCCGCGCAACGATCGGTTCCGTAGGTAACGGTGACCACGAGCTCGTGAAAATCGGTAAAGCCGGACGCAGCCGTTGGCTGGGCAAACGTCCAGAAGTCCGCGGTGTCGTCATGAACCCGAACGATCACCCACACGGTGGTGGTGAAGGTCGCGCTCCGATCGGCCGTAAATCTCCGTTGTCTCCTTGGGGCAAACCAACCCTTGGTTACAAAACGCGTAAAAAAGGCAAAGCTTCTGATAAATATATCGTTCGCCGTCGCACGAAGTAATCCGCATCCTGCGGATCACTTCGCGGCATGAACGAAGCGTAACTTGCAGCGCATTGTGAAGGGAGGATAAATGAATGAGTCGCAGTCTGAAAAAGGGACCTTTTGTCGACGGGTACCTGCTTAAGAAAGTGGAAGAAGCGAGCGCTTCGAACAAGAAGGTCGTGATCAAAACTTGGTCCCGTCGCTCCACGATCTATCCGCAATTCATTGGTCATACGTTTGGTGTCTATGACGGCCGCAAGCATGTACCGGTGTACGTAACCGAGGATATGGTCGGACATAAACTGGGCGAATTTGCTCCAACCCGGACCTACAAAGGTCATACGGATGACGATAAGAAAACGAGACGTTAATAACGATAAGTTCTTCGTTTGAGAGGAGGTAATACTACATGGAAGCTAAAGCACATGCAAGATCGATTCGTATTGCTCCCCGCAAAGCTCAACTCGTGGTTGATCTGATCCGCGGTAAGCAAGTTGGCGACGCGATTGCAATTCTGCGCCATACGCCAAAAGCAGCATCCCCGATCGTGGAGAAGCTGTTGAACTCGGCGATTGCCAATGCTGAACATAACTATTCTATGGATGTAAATAAATTGGTGATTACGCAAGCCTACGTTAACCAAGGCCCGACGATGAAACGTTTCCGTCCGCGGGCAATGGGACGTGCTAGCCGGATCAACAAACGCACCAGCCACATTACTTTGGTGGTATCCGAAAAATAAGGAGGGAAAACGTGTGGGCCAAAAGGTAAATCCGGTCGGATTACGAGTAGGGATTATCCGTGATTGGGAATCCAAATGGTACGCAGGCAAAGATTTCGGTGATCTTTTGCTGGAAGACGTAAAAATTCGTGAACACCTGAAAAATAAACTGAAAGACTCCGCGGTATCTCGGATTGAGATCGAGAGAGCGGCAAATCGTGTGAACGTGACGATCCACACTGCTAAACCGGGCATGGTTATCGGTAAAGGCGGTTCGGAAGTTGAAAACCTGCGCGGTGAAATTACGAAAATCGCAGGCGGCAAAAAGGTTCACATCAACATTTCTGAAATCAAACACCCTGATCTTGACGCAATCTTGGTTGCTGAAAGCATTGCACAACAATTGGAACGTCGTGTTTCTTTCCGTCGTGCGTTGAAACAAGCAATTCAAAGAACGATGCGTTCGGGAGCGAAAGGGATTAAAACGGCAGTCAGCGGTCGTCTCGGCGGTGCTGAAATTGCTCGTACGGAAGGCTACAGTGAAGGAACTGTTCCACTTCATACGCTCCGCGCCGACATCGATTACGGTACGGCAGAAGCGCATACGACTTATGGCCGCATCGGCGTAAAAGTATGGATTTATCGTGGAGAGGTTCTTCCTACGGCTAAGAAACAACAAGCTGCTCAGGAAGGAGGCAACTAATCATGTTGGTACCAAAACGCGTAAAACACCGCAAGCAACAACGCGGTAATATGAGAGGCCAAGCAAAAGGCGGCACCGAACTGAACTTCGGTGAATACGGCCTGCAGGCTCTGGAGCCGACTTGGATCACGAACCGTCAAATCGAAGCAGCGCGTATCGCGATGACTCGTTACATCAAACGTGGCGGTAAAGTATGGATTAAGATTTTCCCTGACAAGCCGATTACTCAGAAGCCTCTTGAAGTCCGGATGGGTAGCGGTAAAGGTAACGTAGAAAAATGGGTCGCAGTTGTGAAGCCGGGCAAAATCATGTTTGAGCTTGCCGGGGTATCGGAGGAAGTTGCACGCGAAGCTATGCGTCTTGCTGCCCACAAACTGCCGATCAAAACGAAGTTTGTGAAACGTGAAGAATTGGGTGGTGAAGCAAATGAAAGCTAATGAACTTCGCAACTTAACCACTGCAGAAATCGAACAAAAAATCGCAGGTTTTAAAGAAGAACTCTTTAACCTCCGTTTTCAGTTGGCTACCGGCCAACTCGATAATCCGACTCGGATCCGCGATGTGCGTAAGGAAATAGCTCGTGCTAAAACCGTTATCCGTGAAAGAGAACTTGGGATTACTAGTTAAGAAGCGCTGAGCGAATCTAGCAAAGCGCCTAAGTCCAGGAAGGAGGCAAACCATGAGCGAACGTAACAGCCGTAAAGTGCAAATTGGTAAAGTTGTCAGCGACAAGATGGACAAAACGATCGTTGTAGCTGTTGAAACTTACAAAAAGCATGACTTGTACCATAAGCGCATTAAATACACGAAGAAATTTAAAGCGCATGATGAGAACAACACCGCGAAAATCGGTGACATCGTTAAAATCGCCGAAACTCGCCCGCTGTCCAAAGACAAACGCTGGAGACTCGTTGAAGTCGTTGAAGAAGCGGTTATCATTTAATAGCACGGTAGCTTAGACCGAAAGGAGGAAATATCCATGATTCAACCATTTACACGTTTGCAGGTTGCTGACAACTCCGGCGCGAAGGAACTGATGTGTATCCGCGTTTTGGGTGGTACGGGTCGTCGTACGGCACAAATCGGAGATCTGATCGTTTGCTCCGTCAAACAAGCAACACCAGGCGGCGTTGTCAAAAAAGGGGATGTCGTTAGAGCGGTAGTCGTTCGTACGAAACGTTCCGTTCGTCGTAAAGACGGTTCCTACATCGCATTCGACGAAAACGCAGCAGTTGTTGTTAAAGAAGATAAGAGCCCACGCGGAACGCGTATCTTCGGACCTGTTGCCCGTGAACTTCGCGACAAGGACTTTATGAAGATCGTTTCCTTGGCTCCGGAAGTTATCTAAGAACACCCCATAACCCAACGGGGAGCCCGATTTAACAGGAGGTGTAAACCAAGTGCCTAGACTGAAGAAGATTCTTGAATCTCATAACAATAAGCTGCACGTCAAAAAAGACGACACGGTGATCGTGATTTCCGGTAAAGACAAAGGCAAAAAAGGCCGCGTCATCGCCGCATATCCTCGTGAAAACCGCGTGCTTGTGGAAGGCGTGAACATGGTTAAGAAACATCAAAAACCTAACCAACTGAACCCACAAGGCGGCATCATCGAGAAGGAAGCTCCGATTCACGTTTCGAACGTTATGCACGTTGATCCGAAGAGCGGAAAAGTAACCCGTATCGGTTACAAAGTATTGGACAACGGCAAAAAAGTTCGCGTAGCGAAGAGATCCGGAGAAGTAATCGACTAATCGAGAAACGTTAAGAAAGGAGGTCCATGATTCATGGCAGCAAGATTGAAAGAACGCTTTTTGAACGAAGTAACACCTGCTTTGATTCAAAAATTCAACTATACAACGGTAATGCAAGTGCCGAAGATCGAAAAAGTGGTTATCAACATGGGTGTTGGTGACGCTGTAGCGAACTCCAAAGTACTTGATTCCGCAGTGAACGATATGCAACTGATCGCTGGTCAAAAGCCAGTTATCACTCGCGCGAAGAAATCCATCGCTGGTTTCAAACTGCGTGAGAACATGCCGATCGGTGTGAAGGTAACTCTTCGCGGTGACCGCATGTATCATTTCCTTGACAAACTGTTTAACGTAACGCTTCCGCGTGTCCGTGACTTCCACGGGGTATCGACGAAAGCATTTGACGGTCGCGGTAACTATACGCTGGGCCTGAAAGAGCAACTGATCTTCCCTGAGATCGAATACGATCAAGTGGATAAAGTACGCGGTATGGATATCGTCATCGTAACGACGGCGAAAACCGACGAAGAATCCCGCGAGCTCTTGACGCAACTCGGCATGCCGTTTGCTAAGTAATTCGTCTATTTTCTCCGAAACTATTTAGGAGGTGTCAGGCTAAGTGGCTAAAACTTCGATGAAAGTTAAACAACAACGTACACCTAAATTCAAAGTTCGGGCTTATACCCGGTGTGAACGTTGTGGTCGCCCACATTCGGTATTGCAAAAGTACAAAATTTGCAGAATTTGCTTCCGTGAATTAGCTTATAAAGGCCAGATTCCTGGCGTGAAAAAAGCAAGCTGGTAATTAATCAACAACGGGAAGGAGGTTTACACGTATGACTATGTCAGATCCAATTGCAGATATGCTTACTCGTATTCGTAACGCCAACACGGTGCGTCACGAGACGGTTGAACTGCCTGCGTCCACGATCAAGAAACAAATCGCTGAGATCTTGAAGCGTGAAGGTTTCATCCGTGACGCTGAATATATCGATGATAACAAACAAGGGATCATCCGTATTTTCCTGAAATACGGCCCGAACAACGAACGCGTTATCTCTGGACTTAAGAGAATCAGTAAACCAGGCCTTCGCGTGTACACGAAAAGCAACGAAATTCCTCGTGTCCTCGGCGGCTTGGGTATCGCGATTATCTCCACTTCCAAAGGTGTCATGACTGACAAGGAAGCTCGTCAGTCCAAAGCCGGCGGCGAAGTCCTCTGCTACGTTTGGTAATTTACGTCTTATAACAAGGAGGTGCAATAAATGTCTCGTATTGGTCGCAAACCAATCACAGTACCAAGTGGTGTGGATGTCACACTTGATAATAGCGTCATTACAGTTAAAGGTCCGAAAGGTACTTTGACTCGTGAGCTTCACAAGGACATCAAGGTAACGGTTGAAGGTAACGTCATTACCGTTGAGCGTCCTTCTGATAATAAATTACATCGTTCCCTGCATGGCACGACCCGCTCCGTTGTCAGCAACATGGTCAGCGGGGTAACGGAAGGTTTCTCCAAATCGCTCGAGCTGGTTGGTGTCGGTTACCGCGCAAGCTTGTCCGGCAAGAAACTGGTTCTGAACGTGGGTTACTCCCATCCGGTAGAAATCACACCGGAAGAGGGCATCGAATTCGAAGTACCTTCGAATACGAAGATCATCGTTAAAGGGATCAATAAAGAACGCGTAGGCGAATATGCCGCTAAAATTCGTTCTGTCCGTGAGCCTGAGCCATACAAAGGCAAAGGGATCAAGTATGAAGGCGAACGCATTATTCGTAAGGAAGGTAAAGCCGGTAAGAAGAAATAAGTTTCTTCTTCTCGTGCCTAGCCTTCTGGCGTCTTGAAACGAAATGTCCGATAGCGGTAAACCGAAGGGAGTGAAATGGAAGTCATGATTACAAAAGCTGATAAGAACAAAGCACGTCTGAAAAGACATCTGCGTGTACGTAAGAAAGTCCAAGGAACGGCAGCTCGTCCAAGACTGAACGTATACCGTTCTTCCAAACATATCTACGCTCAACTGATCGACGACGTAGCAGGCGTAACGGTAGCTAGTGCTTCGACCGTCGATAAAGAACTGAGCGGTTCGATCGGTAACGGCGGCAACGTGGAATCCGCTCGTAAAGTGGGCGAATTGATCGCAAAACGCGCACAAGCGAAAGGATATAAGAGCGTTGTTTTTGACCGTGGAGGATATCTGTACCATGGACGGATTCAGGCGCTGGCTGACGCAGCCCGCGAAGCAGGCCTGGAATTCTAAAAAATCATCACTAAAAGGAGGTTAACGACTTGCGTGTAGATCCGAACACTTTAGAACTGACAGAAAGAGTTGTAAACATTAACCGCGTAGCTAAAGTAGTTAAAGGCGGACGCCGTTTCAGCTTCAGTGCACTCGTGGTTGTCGGCGACGGCAAAGGCTGGGTTGGCGCTGGGATCGGTAAAGCAGGCGAAGTACCTGACGCGATCCGTAAAGGCATTGAAGATGCGAAGAAAAATCTTGTGCATGTTCCGCTCGTAGGTACTACGATCCCTCACCAAGTAATCGGGCATTTCGGAGCTGGCCGCGTTCTGCTGAAACCGGCATCCGAAGGTACCGGGGTTATCGCCGGCGGTCCAGTTCGTGCGGTTCTTGAATTGGCTGGCGTAGGCGACATTTTGACTAAATCTTTGGGTTCTTCGAATTCCATCAACATGGTCAACGCGACTTTGGAGGGCTTGTCCCGTCTGAAACGCGCTGAGGATGTTGCGAAATTGCGCGGTAAAACCGTCGAAGAACTTCTCGGTTAAGGAGGTAATCTCATGGCTAAACTGCAAATTACCCTCGTGCGTAGTTTGATCGGTCGTCCGGAGAACCAACGTACTACCGTGAAAACCTTGGGTCTTCGCAAAATTAACCAATCCGTTGTTCACAACGATAACCCAGCCATTCGCGGCATGGTGAATCAAGTGAGCCACCTGGTTTCGGTTAAAGAAATTGAAGGCTAAGGATAGCGTAAGCTTGTTAATTGCCAACAATAAATAAGGAGGTGCAACGAACGATGAAGTTACATGAGCTTTCTCCTGCTCCTGGTTCCCGCCACGAACGCAAACGCGTTGGTCGCGGTACAGGTAGCGGCATGGGTAAAACATCTACTCGCGGTCACAAAGGTCAAAACGCTCGTTCCGGCGGTGGTGTGCGTCCGGGCTTCGAAGGCGGTCAGAATCCGCTGTATCGTCGCTTGCCAAAACGCGGTTTCATCAATCCGACGCGGAAAGAGTATGCGATTGTCAACATCGAAGATTTGAACAACTTTGCGGCGGATACGGAAGTAACTCCTGAGCTGTTGATTGAGCAAGGAATCGTGAAAGACGCGAAGAGCGGCATCAAGATTCTTGGCAACGGTGAAGTTACTGTCAAACTGACAGTTAAAGCGAATAAGTTCTCCCAATCTGCGGTAGAGAAAATCGAGGCTGCCGGCGGTAAAACCGAGGTGATCTAATGTTTAAAACCATTAAGAACATATGGCATGTTCAAGACCTTCGCAACCGCATCCTGTTCACGTTGTTTATCTTCCTCATTTACCGGATCGGATCCTTCGTTCCGGTTCCGGGCGTTAATAAAGACGTTTTTGAAGCAACAAACAATGCAGCAGGAAACAACTTGCTTGGGCTCTTGAACACCTTCTCGGGCGGCGCCCTGAAGAACTTCTCGATCTTTGCCCTCGGGATTATGCCTTATATCACGGCTTCCATCATCGTACAGCTCTTGTCGATGGATGTCATTCCGAAGTTTGCGGAATGGGCTAAGCAAGGGGAACACGGTAAGAAGAAAATGGCCCAAGTGACCCGTTACGGAACGGTCATTTTGGCCCTCATTCAGGCGTTTGCAACGTCGATTGGCTTTAACCGTTTGTACGGAACGGAAATGGTGCCGAACGCGACCTTCGGTGATTATCTGGTCATCGCGATTGTGTTGACAGCGGGTACCTCTTTCCTGATGTGGTTAGGTGAGCAGATTACCGAAAGAGGGATTGGTAACGGGATCTCGCTGATTATCTTCGCGGGGATCGTTGCTTCCATCCCTACGCACATTACGACGATTGCGCAATCGGATTTTATCATTGAAGGCCAGCCTTTCATTAATGTGGTGAAATCCATCGCGATTCTCTTGGTGTGCATCTTGATCGTCATCGGTGTTATCTACGTACAACAAGCGATCCGGAAAATCCCGGTGCAATACGCAAAACGTGTGGTAGGTAACAAAATGTATGGCGGACAGAATACGCATATTCCGCTCAAGATCAACGCTGCCGGCGTCATTCCGGTCATTTTCGCAGTATCCTTGCTGCAATTCCCGGTTGTCATCGCCAGCTTCTGGTCGACGCATGCATGGGCGCAATGGATTACGACCCATTTGTCTACCAACCGTCCGCTCGGGATGGTGCTTTATGTGATCATGATCATCGGCTTTACGTTCTTCTATACGTTCGTACAGATGAACCCGCAGCAGATGGCTGAGAACATGAAGAAAAACGGTGGCTACATTCCAGGGATCCGTCCTGGTAAAGCGACGGAAACCTACTTAACTCGGGTATTAACTCGTTTGACGATGACCGGTGCGCTCTTCCTTGCAGCCATCTCCATTCTCCCTATGGGATTGGGGGCTATCGCAGGATTGCCGAGCACCGTCTTGATCGGTGGTACATCGATCCTCATCGTAATCGGCGTTGCGCTGGATACGATGAAGACGATTGAAGGCCAATTGATCAAACGTCACTATAAAGGTTTTATTAATAAATAGTCGGTAGGTACCAGGATCAGAGGACGTGCAAACGTCCTTGCCTGGCACCTAACTGAGCTATTTCTTGTTGTAGAGAAGTGTTGGAGGGAGTGAGAAACATGAACCTACTATTCATGGGGCCTCCCGGAGCAGGAAAAGGAACACAAGCCGAGACAATCGTTAACGAATTCGGTATTCCTCATATCTCTACCGGCGACGCATTTCGCCTGGCAATCAAACAGGGAACACCTGTGGGGATGAAAGCGAAGGAATATATGGATCAGGGACTGCTCGTGCCTGATGATGTGACAGTGGGGATCGTTCGCGAACGCTTGCAGCAGCCCGATTGCGAAAAAGGTTTCTTATTGGACGGATTTCCAAGAACCCTTTCGCAAGCGGAATCGCTGGATGAGCTGCTTGATAGTATGGGTCGCAAGCTGGACCACGTCATCAACCTGAAAGTGGACCGGAACAAGCTGTTAGCGCGGCTGACTGGACGCCGGATATGCAAATCCTGCGGCGCCACTTATCATGTGATCTTTAATCCTCCGGGGCAGGAAGGTGTTTGTGATAAATGCGGCGGCGAGTTATACCAACGCTCGGATGATAACGAAGAGAGCGTAGGCACTCGTTTGGACGAATATATCAACAAAACCGCACCGCTTCTGAAGTTCTATGAAGACAAAGGCCTGTTGCGTCAGGTAGATGGTGAACAGGAAATCGATGCGGTTTCGAAGGAAATCGTGTCACTACTGCGAGGTTAGGTGTAATGATCATTTGTAAATCCGAAACGGAACTGGGCTTTATGCGAGAAGCTGGGCGGATCGTCGCGGAAACGCACAGGCTCATGGCCCAAGCGATTCAGCCTGGAATTACGACGGGAGAACTCGATCAACTCGCCGATAAATACATTCGCAGTCAGGGCGCCGTGCCGTCCTTTAAAGGTTACAACGGTTTTCCTTACAGCATTTGCGCTTCGGTCAACGAAGAATTGGTACACGGATTTCCCGGCAAACGCAAATTGAACGAAGGCGATATCATTACATTGGATATCGGCGCGGAGTATCGTGGTTTCCATGGGGACTCGGCGTGGACGTATCCGGTAGGTCAAATTTCGGAGGAAGCCAAGCGTCTCTTGGAAGTCACCGAAGGTTCCTTGTATGCGGGCCTTGCGCTCGTTAAACCGGATGTTCGATTGTACACGATCTCGCATGCAATTCAGCAATTCATCGAAGCTGCCGGTTTTTCCGTCGTTCGGGAATATGTGGGTCATGGCATTGGCGCGAGCTTGCATGAAGAACCGCAAATTCCGAATTATGGTTTGCCCGACCGGGGCCCGCGGCTTAAGCCGGGGATGGTCCTGGCGATCGAACCGATGGTTAACATGGGGAAGCGATATGTTAAAACGCTGGAAGACAATTGGACAGTGGTTACGGTGGATGGCTCCTTGTGCGCTCACTTTGAGCATACGGTAGCTGTTACGCCGGACGGGATGGAAATTTTCACGAAGCTGGATGCGTAGGTGATGAACGTGAAAGAGCGCTCAGCGCCGCAAATCGGTCAGTTGGTGAAAGTTCTCAAAGGCAGGGATGCCGGAGCGATTTATGTGATTGTCGGGATTCTGGACGACAAATTCGTCTGGATCGCGGACGGAAACAAACGGAAGTTTGATGGACCCAAACGTAAAAATGCCCAGCATCTTGAGCTACTGCCCATCGTTAGCAGCGAGGTTGTTCATAGTTTGCAGGAAAGCGGACGGGTGACGAACGGGAAACTGCGCCATGCAGTTCTTGCTTATCAGAAGTCCGCCAATTCTATGGCTGAAGAGAAAGGAGACTGACTGTGGCTAAAGAAGATGTCATTGAAGTCGAAGGTACGGTCATTGAACCGTTGCCGAATGCAACCTTTAGAGTAGAGTTGGAGAATGGTCATCAAATTCTCGCTCACGTTTCCGGGAAGTTGCGGATGCACTTTATCCGCATTCTGACAGGAGACAAAGTGGTCGTACAGCTTTCGCCATACGATTTGACGAAAGGCCGGATCACTTACCGCAAATAGACTATACCCATTATGGTAAAGTTGTGGTACAATATTCAGGTTGAGTTGTTTCTGACAGTAGTTTATGATTAGAATGCGTGCGATTGGATTTTTGCTTTCGCAAAAGAAGAACGTATGCTTTCGATCCCAGTTTTACTTCTGTAAAACTTTTAGGAGGTAATCAGCATGAAGGTAAGACCTTCTGTAAAGCCGATTTGCGAAAAATGCAAAGTCATTCGTCGCAAAGGCAATGTCATGGTGATTTGCGAAAATCCGAAACACAAACAAAAACAAGGTTAATTGAAGGGGGTGTAGCGTAAAATGGCACGTATTGCTGGTGTGGATTTGCCACGTGATAAACGCGTTGAGATCGCCTTAACTTACATTTTCGGAATCGGTAAAACGACTTCCCAGAAAATCCTGAAAGAAACAGGCATCAATCCGGACACTCGTGTTCGTGATTTGACGGAAGATGAGGTTAGCAAACTACGCGAAACGATCGACAAAACGGTCAAGGTTGAAGGTGACCTGCGTCGTGAAATTTCTTTAAATATTAAACGTTTGATCGAAATTGGCTGCTACCGCGGAGTGCGTCATCGTCGCGGCTTGCCGGTTCGCGGACAACGTACGAAAACGAATGCCCGTACTCGTAAGGGTCCTCGTCGTACTGTAGCGAACAAGAAGAAATAAGAAGGGGGGATAACAGACAATGGCTAAACCAAAGAAAGTCGTACGTACGAAACGTCGTGACCGGAAAAATATTGAATCTGGCGTGGCTCATATCCGCTCCACATTCAATAACACGATTGTCACTATTACGGATCCACACGGTAACGCGATTTCCTGGGCGAGCTCCGGCGGTCTTGGATTCAAAGGTTCCCGTAAGTCGACTCCGTTTGCTGCACAAATGGCTGCTGAATCTGCTGCCAAAGCTGCGATGGAACATGGCATGAAAACCGTTGAGGTTATGGTTAAAGGCCCTGGCGCCGGCCGTGAGGCCGCTATCCGCTCCTTGCAAGCGGCAGGCCTTGAAGTCAACATGATTAAAGACGTTACTCCAATTCCTCATAACGGCTGCCGTCCTCCAAAACGCCGCCGCGTTTAATGAAGCCGCGCTGAAGCCGTGGTATAACACCAGCGTCAATTGGGAACAATGGATGTTTAGGCATACTACGTTACGAACTTCAGCACCTTAGGCAGATTGAAAGGAACGACGTTTTGAAGGAGGGGTACTTTCGTGATAGAAATCGAAAAGCCAAAAATCGAGACCGTAGAAGTTAACGATGAAGGCACCTATGGGAAATTTGTAGTAGAACCACTTGAACGTGGGTATGGCACCACACTGGGCAACTCGCTTCGCCGGATTTTGCTCTCTTCTCTGCCGGGTGCTGCGGTAACCTCGGTCCAAATCGATGGAGTTCTGCATGAATTCGCGACCGTACCGGGCGTTATGGAGGACGTTACGGAGATCATCCTGAACCTGAAAGCACTCTCGCTGAAAATTCATTCGGATGAGGAGAAGATCCTCGAAATCGATGCGGAAGGCGAAGGCGTTGTTACGGCAGGGGATATCCGTGCGGACAGCGATGTGGAAATTTTGAATACGGATCTGCATATTGCAACGCTTGAACCGGGTTCAAGACTCCACATGCGCATCTACGCAGGCCGCGGACGTGGTTACGTTCAGGCAGATCGAAATAAACGAGATGATCAACCGATCGGTGTCATTCCCGTCGATTCGATCTATACCCCGATTACACGGGTCAATTACGTGGTTGAGAATACCCGGGTTGGCCAAGTGACCAACTACGACAAGCTTACGCTTGAAGTGTGGACCGATGGCAGTATCAGACCTGAAGAAGCGGTAAGCCTCGGCGCGAAAATTTTGACCGAGCATCTCTTCTTGTTCGTAGGCCTTACGGACGAAGCGAAAGACGCGGAAATCATGGTCGAGAAGGAAGAAGACAAGAAAGAAAAAGTGCTTGAAATGACGATTGAAGAGCTTGATCTCTCCGTTCGTTCCTATAACTGCCTCAAACGTGCCGGTATCAATACGGTACAAGAGCTTACGACGAAAACCGAAGAAGACATGATGAAGGTACGTAACCTGGGTCGCAAGTCTTTGGAAGAAGTTCAAGAGAAGCTCCAAGAGTTAGGTTTGGGATTGCGCACTGAAGAATAAGTTGACTTGAATCGTTTTAGCGAAGGAGGGAAAACTCATGGCATACCAAAAGTTGGGCCGCGATTCCAGCGCACGTAAAGCATTGTTCCGTGACCTGGTAACCGACCTGTTCTTATACGAACGCATCCAAACGACGGAAGCAAAAGCGAAAGAAGTTCGTTCGATCGCTGAGAAGCTGATCACCAAGGCAAAACGTGGTGACCTGCATGCCCGTCGTCAAGTGGCAGCTTACGTTCGTCGCGAATCGATCGACGGCGAGCAGGATGCAATCCAAAAGCTGTTCACCGAACTGGCAACTCGTTATTCCAGCCGTCCAGGCGGATACACTCGTATCCTGAAGCTGGGACCTCGCCGCGGCGACGCTGCTCCTATGGTTTATCTGGAACTGGTAGATCGCGCGTAATTCGGGGGTTCCCCATTTCTTGCGTGTAAAACTCTCTGTCGGCTCGCCTTACGGCTAAGCTTTCGGAGAGTTTTTTTATTGAACTGAAGGTGTGGCCTTGAGAAAGGAAGGAACCGATGCGCAACTTGCTGATGACCGTCAGCTATGACGGAACCAACTATTTCGGCTTTCAGACCCAACCGGGCGGAAATACGGTTCAGGATCATATCGAGGGAGCCATCCGCCATTTAACGGGAGAAACGGTGAAAATTCATGGCTCGGGACGAACCGATGCCGGGGTGCATGCGAGACAGCAGCCTTTTCATTTTCACACCGATTCGCGAATTCCTGTGGAACGTTGGTGTTTGGCGCTTAACGCGCGGCTCCCTTCTGATATCCGCGTGTTGACGGCTCGGGAGGTCCCTCTGACCTTCCATTCACGGCATTCGGCCAAACGGAAAACCTACCGCTACTCCATTAATACCAACCGATTCCCGGATGTGTTCCAACGGAACTATCAGTTTCATCATCCAGGACAGCTTAATGTGGAGGCCATGCAGGCATGCCTGCCTTATCTGATGGGAACCCACGACTTTACTTCGTTCGCCTCGCGTCAGTCCACGAAGCTAAGTCACGTTCGTACCATATATGATGCCCGCATCGAGGTGGATTCATCAGCGAAAATTCCTGGAGCAACGGGGCAGGGGATTGTCCATTTTTATGTCACGGGGAGCGGATTTCTGCAACATATGGTCCGGATCATCGTGGGCACCTTGATCGAGGTCGGTGAAGGTAAACGGACGCCTGAATCGATCCAAGCGATTCTGGAGGCGAAGGATCGGACAGCCGCAGGCCCAACGGCGGAGAGTAAAGGGCTGATGCTCTGGAGCGTAGAATACGAAGAAGAAGATTTGAACGACTGAAATGGTGGGGTTTGGAAGCTTGATTTTTTCGGGATAACCTTTGAAAAAGGCTTGCGTATTAACTGGGCTTCCTGTAAAATAAAAGTTGTGTTTTCTTGATGGCTATCCCACAGCCCCCAGTCAAGAAAGCCGCTTAAACAAGAATTATATGCTTGCTAAACATGAATGAAACGATCGAAGATAAATCTGCTGACGTAGGTCAAGCGACCCGAAGAGCATGATCGTGTTCAGCAGGATGAACCATTTCGGACGAATTTGAAGGAGGATCTTTACATGCGTACCACTTATATGGCGAAGCCAGGCGAAGTAGAGCGCAAATGGCACATCATCGATGCCGAAGGCAAAACGCTGGGCCGCTTGGCTAGCGAAGCTGCTGCTCTTATCCGCGGTAAACACAAACCACAATTTACTCCACATGTTGACTGCGGTGACTTTGTGATCGTCATCAACGCGGAGAAAATCGCCCTGACCGGCAAAAAGCTCGATAACAAAAAATATTATCGTCATTCCCTGCATCCGGGCGGTTTGAAAGTGACCGTTGCTAAGGATTTGCTGAGAACGAAACCTGAACGTGTAATTGAATCCGCCGTTCACGGCATGCTGCCTAAAACTCGTCTTGGCGAGAAAATGAAGCTGAGACTGAAAGCTTATGCGGGCACTGAGCATCCACATGCGGCACAAAAACCTGAAGTTTACGAACTTCGCGGATAATTAAAAGGGAGGACAGTTTCATGGCACAAGTACAATACTATGGGACAGGTCGTCGTAAACATTCGGTAGCTCGTGTTCGCCTTGTACCGGGTGAAGGACGCATTGTCATCAATAAACGCGACATCAACGATTATTTTGGTCTGGAAACGCTGAAGCTGATCGTAAAACAACCGCTGACTTTGACGGAAACGCTGGGTAACTACGACGTGATCGTCATCGCTCATGGCGGCGGTATCTCCGGTCAAGCTGGCGCAATCCGTCACGGGATTTCCCGTGCTCTGCTCAAAGCAGATCCGGAACTGCGTCCTGCATTGAAGAAAGCAGGCTTCTTGACGCGTGACCCACGGATGAAGGAACGGAAGAAATACGGCCTCAAAGCAGCTCGCCGTGCTCCTCAGTTCTCGAAACGTTAATCTTTATATTGCTTACGAAAGTCCCTTTCCGTTTTGGAAAGGGGCTTTTTTGCGTTTAAAATAACGGATACCACCGGACTTTTATTCATTTTGGAATTTTTAGTATTGACTTCTAGAGGGAATACCCTATACTTTTAAATATAATTCAAATCAGATTAGTTGGAATAATTGCAAGTCTTGATTAACCAGATGCGGGAGGTCTGAAGAACAGTGAATTTATTGGAAAAAGAGCAACTGATTGCTGCCAAGGCCGAGGAATTTGAGTCGTTATCCCCCCAAGAAATCCTCGCCTGGGCGGTAGAGACATTTCCGAATATCACCTTTGCTTGCAGCTTTGGGGCTGAGGATGTTGTACTGGTCGATATGCTGCAGCAAATCAGCCCGTCTACCGACATTTTTTACTTAGACACGGATTTTCATTTTAAAGAGACTTATGAGACCCGGGACGCGATTGCGGCCAAATATGGGTTGGAATTTGTACGAATTTCCCCTCTGCTAACACCAGAAGAACAGACGCAGAAGTATGGGGAGGAGCTGTGGAAGGCAGATCCTAACGCTTGCTGCAACCTGCGTAAGGTTGAGCCGCTGACACGGGTGTTAGGCCGATACGATGCATGGATTACCGGGATTCGCCGCGACCAGGCACCAACCCGAGCCAATGCGAAGAAAATTGAATACGACACCAAGTTTGGTCTGGTGAAATTTAATCCGATCGCTAACTGGACTTCGGATGATGTATGGAACTACATTCGCGAGCATCAGCTCATTTATAATCCTTTGCATGACCGCAATTATCCTAGCATTGGCTGTGAACATTGTACCCGTCCGGTAATGCCAGGCGAAGATCCACGGGCAGGGCGTTGGTCCGGTACGGAAAAAACAGAATGCGGTTTGCACCAATAATCACGGCATTGAAATAACGGAATTGGGGGAGATACGGGTGACGTCAATATTACCGCATGGTGGAAGTCTGATTAACCGGGTGGTAACTGGATCTGAACGGGACAGTCTCTTGGAAAAGGCAAAGGGCCTTCCATCCATTCGAATCAATAACTGGACGATTTCGGACTTGGACCTCATTGGGGTGGGGGCCTTTTCACCCTTAACCGGGTTTATGAACGAAGACGATTATCGGTCGGTCGTCGATCGTATGCGGCTGGCTGACGGGACGGTCTGGAGTATTCCGATTACTCTCTCTGTCGCACGAGAACAAGCGGAAAGTCTGGAAGTAGGAGAACAGGTCGCGTTGATTGGTGAGCAGGACGGCGTTGTTTACGGTCTGCTTGAGATAGGCAGCGTCTATTCTGTAGATCAGGCAGAGGAAGCGCGTAAAGTGTTCAAAACCGATGATCCTGCGCATCCTGGAGTGAAGAAGCTGCTGGAACGTTCGCCATACTACGTTGGGGGTTCGATTCAAGTGTTGAACCGACCGGAACCGGCGCGGTTTAAGGAGTTCTATTTTGACCCAGCCGAGACGCGGCGGATCTTTGCCGAGAAGGGGTGGAGAACCGTTGTAGGGTTCCAGACCCGCAATCCGGTTCACCGGGCGCATGAATATATTCAGAAGAGTGCGATGGAAATCGTGGATGCGCTATTCCTTAATCCGCTGGTCGGCGAGACCAAATCCGACGATGTACCAGCCGATGTTCGGATGAAGAGCTATTTAACGCTGCTGAAACACTATTATCCGGCAAATCGTGCTTTTCTAGGGGTGTTCCCGGCAGCGATGCGTTATGCTGGACCACGTGAAGCGATTTTTCATGCGATGGTGCGCAAAAACTACGGATGCACGCATTTTATCGTGGGTCGTGACCATGCCGGGGTTGGCGATTACTACGGAACGTATGAGGCCCAAGAGATCTTCTCGAACTTCACCTCGGAGGAGTTGGGCATCACGCCGCTGTTCTTTGAACATAGCTTTTTCTGCACGAAATGCGGGAATATGGCTTCCAGCAAGACCTGTCCACATCCGAAAGAAGATCACTTAACCTTGTCCGGAACGAAGGTACGCGGTTTGCTGCGCGATGGGGTTTGTCCGCCGCCGGAATTTACCCGGCCGGAGGTTGCGGAGGTCCTGATCGAAGGTATGAAGCAACAGGTGCAACCCACTTAAATCACAGGTTAGCCTAATCCGATAAGAGTCATATTTGTCCACCTTGTCCCATATCATGAGTAATGTCATGAAGGGAGAAAGGTGGCTTTTTTTTATGCGCGATCGAGATAAGGTGACGTTATGGATTACTCTGAACCACATCAAAATAGCGCTGATCGGCGTAGGTCTGGCTGCCGTGATCCTGGGGTTGGCCTTTTACCGGGTGCCGGCGCAGAAAGCCTGGAATTATTGGAGTCTGCCGCTGGCGGGGCAGGTGATTGCCTTGGATGCTGGGCATGGCGGACCCGATGGGGGAGCCAGCAGTAAGCAGGGGCTGATCGAGAAAGACATCAATCTCGCCGTCTCTTTGTACCTGCGCGATTATTTGCAGCAGGCGGGTGCGGTGGTTGTCATGACCCGCGAGGAGGACAAGGACCTGGCCGCGGCCGACACGAGGGGCTACAGTAAACGGAAGACCGAGGATTTAATGACACGGGTCCGCTTTATTGAGGAACAGCAGGCCGATCTGCTCGTGAGTATACACATGAACAGCATTCCTTCGCCGCGCTGGCGAGGCGCACAAACGTTCTATTATCCCAATCATGCAGATAACGCCAACTTGGCTGCGCTCGTACAGGAAGAGCTTCGACGGAATCTGGAGAACACCGACCGGGTAGCGAATCGTGCGGATAAGAAAGTGTATTTGCTTGAAGCGATGAAGATTCCGGCTGTCCTGGTGGAGGTCGGGTTCCTATCGAACCCAGAGGAAGCGGGGTTGCTTGGCACGGAATCGTACCAACGGAAAGTAGCTGCTTCCATTTATCAGGGGATCTTGCGATATTATTCTGGAGAAAAGGTACAAACCCCGGCAGAGGATGTCAGGTAATGATATAATAGAACTAACTATCTTAATAGACCTAACTATCTGATGAAGTCGAGGTGCTGTCAGTGATTACGAAAGAACAGCTTCAGGCAACATTACGCCCGGTTGCAGAACCAACCACAGGTCTCAGTCTAGTCGACCTCCAGTGGATTCGCGATATTATGATTAAGGAAGACCGCGTCTCATTAACCGTTGTTGGCTTTGAGAAAGGCAGTGCGGCACAGGTGGAAGCCGAGCGAGAGATCCGCTTTCGCTTATCCGAAGCAGGGGTGAAGGATGTGCACCTTCGCTTCCGTGAAGCTTCGGAGCAGGAGCGTGAGGCAGCGTTTCGCGCGGCTCGTCGACCTTCGGATCCATCCCATGGCGAAGGCAACGAACTGAAGGGGCACGGAGCAGGTCTGGAAGGACTGCCGATTCTTGACCCAAGATCTGGCGTGCAATTTATTGCTGTAGCCAGCGGTAAGGGCGGAGTGGGCAAATCTACCGTCACGGTGAATTTGGCGGCGGCCCTGGCGCGTCAAGGCAAGAAGGTGGGCTTAATTGACGCCGACATCTACGGCTTTAGTGTTCCCGATATGATGGGGATTGAAGAGGCGCCGGTGGTGGAGAACGGTCAAATCCTGCCCGTAGAACGCTTTGGCGTTAAGGTGATGTCGATGGGCTTCTTTATCCAGGACAATAACCCGGTCATTTGGCGGGGACCGATGCTGGGGAAAATGCTTCGGCAATTTTTCAGCGATGTTCAGTGGGGCGATTTGGATTATATGCTGCTTGATTTTCCGCCGGGTACAGGGGATATCGCCCTTGACGTGCACCAGATGATTCCGCAAAGCAAGGAGATCATCGTCACTACCCCGCATGCTACTGCTGCTTTTGTTGCTGCCCGGGCAGGGGCTATGGCGCTGCGCACGGAACATGAAGTGCTGGGCGTCGTCGAAAATATGGCTTACTACGAGTGCTCCAAATGCGGCGAGAAGGATTATGTCTTCGGGCGCGGCGGCGGTGCTCGGTTGGCAGAGTCCTTACATACGGAATTGCTGGCACAATTCCCGCTGGGGGCGCCGGATAACCATCCCTCCGAGCCGGACTTTTCTCCGTCAGTGTACAAAGCAGAGACCCCGGTGGGTCAGCTGTATGACGAACTGGCGCAGCGCATCGTGTTGAAATGTAAAAAAGACTGATCCCTAAAGGGTCAGTCTTTTTTTGTGGAGCGTTGATTGCTATCAGCTTATGAAGCTCCACCGCTGCCTCCGCCTTCTTTGCTTTGTCCGCCTTCATCGCCGCCGTCGTCGCCACCGCTGCCTCCGTCATCCTTAGGCTCTTTTTCGACCTTAGGCTGCAGTTGCTCTTGAACAACGGTTTTTAACAGCTCAAGCACTTCCATTTTGAACAATGGACTTTGCATGGCCTCCTGCATAACCGTCATGGATTGCTTGCGGTAGTCCGGCGTCTTGGTTAAATCAAGGAACATCTTCATGACTTCCGGCGATTTCAGGATGTCACTGATCGCTTTCTGATACGTTGGGTCCTTGATCAGCTGCATATGGAGCTCTTTGCTTTGGGCGTTAATCGCCTTCGCAAAATCTCCGGCAAACTGCGGATCGGTCATGATCTTCTCAATTTCCTTTTTGTATTCAGGGGAAGTGATCGTCTCCTTGACCGCCATACGCACCTCATTGGCGGTTTGGGACGGGAGAATCATCTTCACCCCAAACGATCCGCTTCCGCCGCTTCCTCCGGATCCACCTGAACCGGAACCGGAATCTGAACCGGTACCAGAGTCAGATCCGGACTCCGAACCGGATTCTGAGCCGCCGCTCTCGCTGCTTGGCGGAGAGCTTAATGCTTCATATATAGCTTTTTTACCTTCGTCGGTCTTAAGAATATCGATGACCATCGACTTCGTTTCTTTATATCCCCCACCCTGGGAAGAGGAGGAGGAGCTTTGTTCAGAACCGCAGGCTGCAAGCGGAAGAGTGAATGTACATAAGAAGCATAAAATCCAACGGGTACCCCGCCATTTCATGGTTCCCTTCCTCCTTATCATCATTGCTGAAGTTAGTATGCGGCTTAGAAACGGAAATATCCCAACGAAAAGCTTAAAAACAATGGTTTTTTACCGGGATCGTTGGTAAAATATTTCGTTAGTGGAGGTGGAAGGGGTTTGAACTTAAAAAAGTGGCTTTACTTATTTGGGACAACCTTAGCCGTAGGAGCGGCGGGGTCGCTGATTGTCGGCCTGTTGTTGCAATGGGCCGATACCCTGCAATATAAAGGCTTGACCGATATTCTGGTCAATGTCGGGATTTTACTTGGTGTGGGCATTATGGTTAGCGTGTATTCTCAAATGGGCTTTTTTGCATATTTAATGATCAATTATATGGGGAACGGAGTCTTCTCCAGAAGAACGTGGCAATATATCCAGTTGGTCTTAACTGCTTTAGCGTTGCTGGAACTCATGTTCTTCCGCATTTTCGTAGGCGGGGAGAAGAACGGGTATTCTGACATAGTCCTTGGCATTGTCATTCTTATTGTGGCTGTGGGGACTGCGTTTTATAAGGCGAAATTGACGAATGCAACTGCCTGGATTCCCACGTTGTTCTTTATGATTGCGGTTACGATTGTAGAGACCGTTGGCGTATTGAAGATTGGGGTCAATTCCGCGACGGCCTGGATTGTTGCGCCATTAGTCGCATGTAATGCATATCAAATCTTACTTCTGCAGCGCGTGCTGAATTCAGGAAGTACAGAAATACCAAAAAGCCCAGCCTAAACTGGGCTTTTTTGCTACAGTTTACAATCCAATTGCGTACTCAAGCTGCTTCTTCAGCCACGCTTGATCACGGACTTCGTTGCCTTGAACGCTGGCTTCCTGCAGCAGGTCCGTTACGGTCACAAACTCATAGCCTTTCTTGCGGAGCTCATCGATGATAATCGGCAACGCTTCATGCGTTTGCTTCACCGAATCGCTGGCGTGAAGGAGAACGATATCCCCGGGATGGGCTTTTTTAACGACGCGGTCAACGATGGTTTGAACTCCTTTGTTCATCCAATCCTGAGAGTCCGTATCCCATTGAATGACTTGGTAGCCTTGACTTGCAGCAATTCTAAGCACGCGCTTATCGAAGTCACCGTTTGGAAGCCGCAGCAGCTTAGGAGGTTGGCCTGTTACTTCGGTCAAAATCGTATGTGCGGTTGAAATCTGACGGGCGATTTCCTCGTCGCTCAGGCTGCTGTAATTCGTATGCTTATGCCCGTGGCTTCCAATTTCATAACCTTCCTTCTGAATTGCTTTGACGATGTCTGGATGGGTCTTGCTCCAAGGCGAAGACAGGAAGAAGGTGGCTTTCTGCACATTCTTCTCCTTCAGCACGTTGAGAATCGGCTCGGCCCGCGTATCGCCCCAACTGATATCGAAGGTAAGGGCTATGACTTTTTTGTTCGTGGACACGCTATAAATAGCCGACGGAGCGCTTTCCTCTGAGAATACCGTGACATGGCCCTGCTCCACGTAAATGACGCCGGCAGCAAAGAGGGCCGCAGCGAAGACAAAGAAAAAGCGTTTGATTTTCTTTCCGTTAAGGACATAGAAGAAGTTGTTCATGAACCTTTAAGCCCCTCTCGTTATCAGAATGAAATGATCTGAACTGATCCGCTTGTACAAATGTATGCTTGTTCCACAGCTTTATGACGCTTGGCCGATCATAATTTGAAGGAGATTGATGCAATGTTCTCGATTCGGAAGTTTATCCGCGACTTACGTAAATATAAGAAAGCCATGCTGCTATCGATTTTGATTTTTGCAGCGGGACTAGTTCTGGGGGCAGCAAATGCAGACACGTTAACCCGCCTGGTAATGCCTAATCTCGAACAGCTTAGCCGGATCAGCCGGGATTTGGCACAGTCGGAGCATCCGGAGTGGAACTTCTTCCTGTTTATCTTTTTTAATAATGTGACTAAAAGTCTCGGTGTGATGTTGCTAGGCGCCATTCTTGGAATTTTACCGGCTTTCTTCTTGTTGATGAACGGTTTGGCTTTAGGATTTGTGGTGGCGGCGGCTGGCGGTCGAGGTGAGAATTTAGTGGATTTGATCGTTCGTGGCCTGCTTCCTCACGGGATCATTGAAATTCCTGCGATTCTGATTGCCGCAGGGTTTGGGATGCAATTCGGCTATTTGGCGGTAAAGAGCTTAGGAGAGGCCGGTTCCAGAGATGCCTCGGAGCGTACGGTGGATTGGAGAGGCTTTCTTGTTTCTGCCGGGCGGGGGGCGATCTGGATTGTTATTATGCTGCTGGTCGCTGCGGTGATTGAGAGCACGTTAACTTTTTATCTCGTTGGTTGAGCGGCAAGTCAGGTCTTTGAAAATTAAAGTGATTAATGATTTTCGCATGCATTCATAAATTTCCCAAAAAGTGAGCATAACATTAAAGCATCTATAAATAGATCGATATCTTAAAACATGGATCGAACAAGGAGTGTTATGCATGCTGGGAATGTTGTTCACTGATAAGGAATGCAAGGAACTGGATTATGTGCTGCGAAAAGAATTGGATGAAATGCTGCTCGATCTGAACGATACGCGACTCGATCAAGATATTCGTCAGGCGATCGCTAACCGCTATAAAACGATTTTCAGGATGTATGCTCGCTTTGCTCCCTCCAAGGAATTATCGAAATATGCCCGGCGGGCTCGTTTTCCACAAGCAAAAGAATAGGTTAAGAAATAGTTGACGGCGGGGCTAATCTTATGGTAAATTAGCAATCGTCCTTGTTTTGCATGGACAAGCAGTGAAGGACAGGAAAACATTAGCAAGAAAAAAAGTTCAAAAAAACTCTTGCAAAAACCTGACTGACTGTGATATATTATAAAAGTCGCCGCTGAAACAAAGCGATGACGAAAAAC
>NZ_BILV01000053.1 GCF_004000745.1 Paenibacillus barengoltzii NBRC 101215 | reverse complement strand
CCTTGGCCGGCGGGAGCGCCATCGCCGCCCTGCGCGCTGCCCGCTGCGCCGTTGGTCGGCGTGCTTGGCTCCGCGACTGCGCCGGCTTGGGTCTCGCTCTGGCCTTGCGCTGCAGTGCGGCCCGTACGCCCGCCGCCGAAGCCGCCGCCCATGCCGCCAAAGCCGCCGCCGCTGCCCGATCCATCGCCGGACGAGGCGATGGTACCGTCGAGCTGCTGCTGGATATTCTCGATCTGACTAGCATTGGTACTGATCAGTTGGGGCACAGCTTGCTCGTATTCTTCATAGGTGTAAAAGGCCGTTGGATCGGCTTTTACATAAGACGAGATCATTTCCGACAACTCCGTGACGCGGGCGGAGAATTTGTCATTCTCCAGGAAGTTGTCGATCGCTGACTGAAGGATATCATGGTACTGGACCTTATATTCATCTACTGCCAGCAGCTTGGCCACCAGCGGCCGATCTGCTACGGCGCCTTGCGTTGGTTCGTCGATCAGCAGATTGCTCCGACCCGAACTACCGCCGCCTGGAGCCGCCGCACCGCCTTGAGCGTCCGCGCCAGCGCCAGCTTGCGGCTGCCCGCGGGCAGCACCAGCGTCATCGCCACCGGTTGCACCGTCTTGCGCACCGCCATCGGCCGCCCCGGTCGCACCGGCTGCACCGCC
>NZ_BILV01000052.1 GCF_004000745.1 Paenibacillus barengoltzii NBRC 101215 | reverse complement strand
GGTCGCACCGGCTGCACCGCCAGCGCCATCCGCTCCGCCGCCTGCGCCGCCGTTCGCGCCGCGGCCGAATCCGCCGCCGCCCCGGCCCATACCGCCAAAGGCCATGTTGTAATCCCAAGGCAGGATGGAGAAGACGCCGTCGTCCTCGTACAAATAATAGTTCTGCTTATTGGCGCCGATGTAGCTGTCCATATTGTTCGTGAGCGTGTTTAGCGCAATGTAGCCCAGCGCGTCCGGCACATTGATGTATTTTTCATAGTTGCTGCCGTTATTCAGTTCATCCAGCATCTTGATCAGGATATCGCCGTTCGACGACTTCGACTTCTGCACCAATCCGGTATACGCCGACAGATCATCGCCCAACCAGGTCAAATCGCTGCCGCTGCCGGTCATTTCCCCTTTGTACAACGCCCCGTAGGCATTGCCAAAGTTACGCTCCAGATAGGCGTCGCCGATTTGCTCCACCGCCAGGTAGAACCCCCAGAGCTCGCCGTTAATATAGACGTTCACGTAAGAGTGCTTTGGCGTTGGCAAGCCCATCTGCTCGGATAGCTCATAGGTCAGAAACTCCCGCATGTACGTAGCGTCACTGTAGTTGTTGTTCAGGTTGATTTTTTGAATACCTTCCAAGGTTTGATTCACATATTCGTCAAAAGACAACTTAAAGCTGTACCGATCGGAATCGCTCATTTGCACCACGCTGCGCAAGCTCAAATTGCCTTTGGTACGGATGCCGACATTGTCAAAATGGTGACCGTTGTAATCCACCGACGCGGTTTTGAATTCCTCGGCGCTGGCATTGTCCAGCATGTCTTGGAAATCCGCCTCGTCGATGGTGATTTTCACGTCAACCACCCGGTCCTTGGGGAACACCTCTTCATCCAGCTTTTTCTCCTCCGCAGAGACCGTTCGCTTCCCGGCAGCCCCCGTCTGACTGTTCGTCACGGAGGATCCCCCGGAATTCATGGTGGCCTCGCAGGCAATCAGGCCAACCAACAGCAGCCCGACGCACGTCCACAGCAAAAGCCGGGTCCCTTTGCGCATCATTCTCTTCCACCTCCGGGTTCCGTTAAGACACGTAGTCGCCGTTATAGCTGATCAACACGGCATTTTTGACGCCGCCCAGCGCGGTAATTTGGTTCACAAAATTGCCTTCCTGATCGCGCAAGCGAACCTCTAGCGTCATTTCAATGTTGCCTGCGGTTACGGTTTTTTGCTTCACGTTGTAGCGTTTGACCAGCTGCCCGATTTGCGAATGAACGAGCTTCTCGCTCTCATCGCTCTCACAGTTCACAACCAGCAGATAAGGGGTTTCCAAGGAACTGCTCTTGATGAACAGGAACAGGATGAGGCCAATCACCGCCGAACCGATGGCGGCCAGCGCATAAAACCCGGCGCCTGCGACGATCCCGGCTGCGGCTGCCCAGAACAGGAAGATCAGATCGGTTGGATCCTTGATCGGCGTACGGAAGCGGACGATCGACAGGGCACCAACCATACCGAGGGACAGCACCAGGTTGGAGTTAACGGCGATAATCACCATCGCAGTGACCATTGTCATGCCGATGAGCGAGACGTTAAAGCTCTTCGAGTACAGCACCCCGCTGAATACCCGTTTGTACAAAATGTAAATGAACAGTCCGATCAGGAACGAAACGCCTAACGTAATGATGATTTTGCTGATGCTGATGTCTGAAGTGAAATTGTCGAGAATGGAATTTTTCACGATATCGCTAAAATTCGTTGTTGTCGTTGCAGTATTTGTTGCATTCATCAATCAATAATCCTCCCATGCGTTGGTCTTCAAATATTTGCGGCAAATGACGTATTTGGATGCCGATTGCTGTCTGAGCCCCTCTAACTGCAGAGCGGCCTGCAGATATTCCGGAATGTACTCGTCGTATTTGACCTCGAGAATGATGAGCTTGTCATCGTTGGCCGAAACGGGCCGTAAATCCGGGTCAAACAAATTGACGGCATGGAGTCCGGTCCGCAGCTCCTTATCAAACGTGATCCGCACATTGCCGTTCGGGCAAACAAACGGTTCGCGGACATAATCGACGATCACCTGCGGCGCCAAGAGTCGCTGCTTCATCTCAAGGTAAAGCTCATACAACAGCGGCTTTTCCGGCACGTTCAGCACTTCAATATTTCCGGCCAGGATGGCATCCACCGTCTCCCGGGTCAACCGTTCTTTGAGCTTGGCGATATAGTCGCCTTTTTTGATTTTTTTCTCAAACTGAATCAGGTCGTCCCGCCCGTTATAAATGCGAATCCGGTATTTACGGCGGTCACGGATGCCCCCCAATTTGTCGTGCAAGGCGGAGTTGTCGATGTCGTCGAAATACAGGCTGCGAATATGGTATTCACCGTCCTGTCCCGCATGTTCGTCATGGCGGGCTAATCCCCGTAACCGTTGCCGAAGGATATAATACTGGTGGCGGTTGATCATAAATTTCAGCTCGTGGCGATACTTCAGTTTCTGGTTCAAGTTCAAGTTGCACCTCTTTTCTCGGGAACCTTATGTGTGATGTCATTTATCCTATCAAGGCTCCCTGATTGTCCACTTAACGCAAACTGAAAATCAACTGAAAGTTTTAACACTGCGTTGACAAATGTGAAATCCTGTAAGTCGGAAAGTTGACAGGGGGCTCCCCCGCGCATTATCTTGAGGGAAATTCACGAAGGAGTTTTTTTATATGAAAGGTCGGAGTCAGATGGTTTGGCTGGGGATAGTGGTAGTTGTGTTGCTGCTTGGCATCGTCGTCTTTGGCTGGCAAAAAAAACAACAGGCTGGCGTATCCGCCGTCCCGAAACCCCAATCGATCGTGATGACGATCGGCGGGGATGCGCGGACGACGATGGCGTTCACCTGGCAGACTGAAGGGGCGTCCGGGGAGCCTGGGATTTTGCAGATCGCGGAGGGGGCGGAGCCCGATCCTTCCTGGAACGAGGCAGAGGTGCTCAGCTTCAAAGCGAAGGCGTCCGTGATGGAGGACGGGGGCAAAGGGCAGACAGTGTACAAGGTGTTAGCCGCCGGCCTTCGTCCGGGAACGACGTATGTCTACCGCGTGGGAAATGGACAGGAAGACGGCTGGAGCGAGCCGGTCAGCTTTGTGACAGAACCTGAGGAACCTCAGGCGTTTACCTTCATTAACGTCACGGATTCGCAAGGCGAGAAGGCTGCGGATTTCCGGCCTTGGGCGCGCACGTTGGACAAAGCGTTTCAAGCATTCCCGGAAGCCCGCTTCATCGTGCACAACGGGGATATGACAGAGAATCCGGACGATGCGCAGGGCTGGAAATGGCTGTTTGGACAAGCCGCCCAATGGCTTACCCGCGTGCCGCTGATGCCGGTGGCGGGCAATCATGATGAAATTTCCGGGGACGCTTCGGCGTTTACGTCGCATTTTCTTGTGCCGGAGAATGGGGCGGAGGGAGCTACGCCGGGGACTACGTATTCTTTTGATTATGGATTTGCTCATATCGTTGTGCTCAATACGGAGTCCAAAATCAAAAGGCAGACGGAATGGCTCAGAGAGGATTTGCGCAAGAACACCAAGCCTTGGACAATCGTGGCGATTCATCGGCCTGCTTACGGTGGAAATCAGTACGACAAAATCGAGGATTGGATTCCGGTGTTCGATGAGTTTGGCGTGGATCTGGTGCTGCAGGGGCACAACCATGAATATTCCCGCTCCTATCCGATCAGGGATGGACAAATCGCCCAAGACGGCAAAGGGACCGTCTATGTCGTCACCAACACCTCCGGTCCCAAATTTAACGATTTAAAAAAAGATAAGTTCTACCATGCCGTACACACCCAACCCAACAAGCAGACGTTTGCCGGGATCACCGTAAGCGAGCACACCTTGGTGTACATCGCGTATACCGTGAACGGCCGCAGGTTGGATGAGTTTACCTTGGAGCGGTAAAGGGTGAGCCCTCGACTTACGTGCACAATAACTGAGTGGCTATTGGTAAAGGATCAGTTTTAGTACCGGAAGAGCTTGACGATCAGGAGGAGGGAGCATATTATGGATTTAAACAATCCTTTTCTTGGAAACTTTAGGAGTAGGTACCGATAATTCTTTTATTTAAGGTGACTGTTCACTTGATTATCGTTGACTTTAGAGAAGCTAATCACTCCCTTCAAGTTTGATTAAATAAAAAAATTTGTTTTTAAGATCATCGGCATTTAGCTGTAAGAGATTACACAGATGAGGATCGAAACGAAAATATTAGTGGAAATTAAGAATTTGTTAGTAAGTTTAATTAGGATAAATTTTAATTTTCAAAGTAGTAGTAAAAAATCTGAAACTGGCTCCTGCTGTAAAACAGAAGGAGCCAGTTCATAGAGTATCCTAAAGTTTGAAGAATGATTGGAGTTTTAATGTACTAAAATGAAAAGTTTATATGGAGAAGATGAGGTGATGTTCTATGAAACGTTATAAATACATTGCAATTGGAATAATTTTAATTTTATTAGTTGCCGGTACATTGATTTTTTTAAACCATTCAAAAAATACTACATTTAACGAGATTGTGATGAAAGATATAAATACTGATGAAATAAGCTCATTACAAGTCATTAGTCGATTATATAACTCTGCAGATGAAGATGAACGATCTATAACTGACAAAAATGAAATCAATAAAATTGTAGATTATTTTTCACAGCTTGAGCTAAAGAGAACGAATTTATCAAATATTAGTTACACAGAGTCCTACTGGATAACTATAAAAGTCAACAGGGAGCTAGCGTTTGGTTTAATCCTTTATGATAACCATTACATCAATATTTTTGAGTATAACAGGGGCAGATCTTCATATTACAAAATAACAAGCAAGGTTGATCCAACGGTCGTTATTCAGGAATTATTTAAAAAGTAAGTTTTCCGGAGTATAAAAAAAGCAACCCTTCTACTAAAAAAAGGTTGCTTTTTTTGATAAATATTATAGAATTTGCCATCCCCCACTTTTTGAATGAACTCGAGTTACTACGCCGTTACCTGTGATGAAACGAACGCCAGCCGTTTCGTACTCAATAAAAGGAAAGTTAACTTCCAGTAAATCAAAGTTTGGATTATCAACCAAAAAGTCTTCGAGGTATCCTAAATGCCAATATCCATCGTATACCATCTCTTTAAGAATCTCTTTTTCATTTGGAATAAGATCGGTTACAATGCCGAGAACGGCAGTTGCTAAGCCTACTGCTGTACTTTTAAGAAATACAAGTCCTAAGATAGTAGCTGATGCACTCAACGCATCTGCTAAAGTGCTAGAATCGGTAGGACTAACAATACCCTTGTCATAAATTTCCCTTTGCGCTCTTTCAGTTTTTCTTACACCGTCCAAACTTAAAATAACTTTAGCTGCATACTCCTTTGTAAATGCCATAGACTAAACATCTCCTCTTCTGATTTGTCGAGAGCTAGGTACCTATTGCTTCTCAACTATAAGGGACTTTCATAGCTTCTTAAAAATATCCCTCACATCTCTTAAATTATGAAACTGTGAAAGAAATGATTGGACTATTTCATTGGGCAATAATATTGATTTTGAGAACTAGATATAGAATAGTAATTAAACCGAATGTCATAGGGGAAATAGTTATGGAGGATCCCTTCAAAACAGCATAAAAAACCTCCCAAATAGAATGTACTACATCCTATTTGGGAGGTTTTAGCCGGATTTACAGCCCCAGCAGAGCTACACCGTAACCTTGCTTTCCCGAGCCAGCGACCCGGCGAGTTCGGTACGCTTGTGCCGCTCGGGCTCCGCCGCCCCGCACAGGGCGGCGCATTCGCGGAAAGCGAAATGCTTGCAGCCGCGGCACTTGTCGTTATTGATTTGGCTTAAGGCGTAGGTGAGGGCTTCCCCGGTGCTTTCAAAAAAATGCTCTTCGCCAATCATGGCATAGCAACCGGCTTTGTCCATCAGCTTGCGCGGCTGCGCACGAAGGCCGGATACGAGGACGGTGATGCCGGCTTGTTGCAGCCGCTTGATCAGGGCGGCAAAATTCGCTTCGCCGGTCGTATCCATAAACGGTACCTTGCCCATTCGGATCAACACCACTCGCAGCAGTCCGCCTTCAATTTGCGAGACAAACCGATCAAACGCTTGCGAAGCGCCAAAGAACAACGGTCCGTCGATGGTGAAAATGGAAACTTGCGGGCAATCATGATCCTTGGACACGATATGCGCCCGTACCTTCTCCTTGCCGGAGGCCCAATCGGGCAGCACCTTGTCAACGGTGAGCAGGTCACTCATCCGTTTGACGAACAGCAGAACAGCCAGCACCAATCCCACCTCGACAGCTATGGTCAACGTCGTAAATACGGTCAGCAGGAACGTAACGATCAGTACGAGCGTATCGCTGGTCCGTGTCTTCAGCATGTGGACAAACGCTTTGCGCTCGCTCATGTTCCAGGCGACGACCATCAGGATCGGGGCCATGCTGGCCAGCGGGATGTTGGATGCATATGGCGCAAACAACGCGACGATCAGCAGCACAACGACGCCATGAATGATGCCGGAAAAAGGAGACACTGCTCCGTTCTTGATATTCGTCGCCGTGCGGGCGATCGCCCCGGTCGCTGGAATGCCGCCGAACAGCGGAGCGGCCATGTTGGCGAGACCTTGCCCGATCAGCTCGCGGTTGCTGTCGTGACGGGTGCCGGTCATGCTGTCCGCTACAACGGCAGAGAGCAGCGATTCGATGCCGCCAAGCAAGGCGATGATCAGCGCTGGCTGGAGCATCGGTACGATGTTGTCCCAGGACAAGGCCAGCGGGTGGAAATCCGGCAAGCCGCGGGGAATCGCCCCGTAAGCGGAGCCGATGGTCGTCACCCGGTCGGGGAACAGCCACGTCGCAGCTAACGTAGACACGAGGATGCCAACCAGCGATCCGGGGATTTTCGGGAGAAACTTGGGCGTCAGCAGCAGGGCTGCCAGGCAGATACCTGCAGTCAGGAAGCTGTAGAAGTTAAACGTATGAAGCTGCAGGAAGATTTCCTTAATATTTTCATGAAAATATTCATGCCGCTTCATCCCGGTCAAACCAAGGAAATTCCCGATTTGCCCACTGAAGATCGTCACCGCAATGCCGGCGGTAAACCCAATCGTGACCGGCCTCGGGATGAATTTGATCAGCGTTCCGAGCCGCAGCAGGCCCATCAACACCAGCATGATCCCGGCCAGAAAGCCGGCGATCAGGAGATTCTCATAGCCGTATTGCAGCACAATTGCGAGCAGAATCGGAATAAACGCCCCGGTAGGGCCGCCGATTTGGAATCGGGATCCGCCTAACAGCGAAATCAAGATCCCGGCGACGATCGTTGTATACAGCCCATACTCCGGCTCGACGCCGGACGCGATTGCAAAAGCCATCCCAAGCGGGAGGGCCACGATGCCAACAATACACCCCGATATCAAATCTTTGCGCAGCGTTGTCGCATTAACATTGGTGAACCTTCCACTCCACTTCATCCGTTAAACCCTTCTTTTCTTAAAAATCTGCATTTCATAGAGCAAGTACTTTCCCACAAACAAAAAAGACCCCCGCAGCCCGACGGGGAAACTTGAGGATCCTTATTTTTGTTTTCGGATCCCGCGCAGTAAGGAAATGGATTCGACCAAGTGATTGTCGAAAATTTGCCGGGCTACCGCGAGCAAATCTTTCAGCAGTGGATCTCGAAGCGAGTAAACAACCGTCGTGCCTTCCTTGACGGTATTGACCAGATTTTTGGCCCGAAGAACGGCTAATTGTTGGGATACGGCTGACCCTTCCGATCCAAGGATCGATTGCAGCTCGTTGACATTCCGTTCGCCTTCGCTCAGCACCTCCAGAATACGAATTCGCATCGGATGGGCGAGAGCTTTGAAGAATTCCGCTTTAAATTGTTGCAAGTTCGCGTCCATCGATTAAACTCCTTAAAATCATAAATTTCATATCTCTGAATCTTTGCATATTTGATATCTTATCATAGCCTCGGCAGAGTGTATAGAGAAATAGTCTGACTTAAAATTGAAAATTTCGCGAGAGCTCAGGGGGATAGGAGGGCACAGGGACTGGGTTTTTCCATTTGAGCTTTGACAGACAAATATGCTATACTTAATAATGATAATCATTATCATTAAATGGCGAGGAGAACTTCAACGGGTTAAACCTAGTTATCTTAGTTAATCTAGTTCATCCGTTTCATTAGGTTCTGCCCTCCGTCATCTTACTATAGAGAGACTCCGATTAGGGGAGTGGAGAGTGAGGAATCGGGATAACATGGAACACTTATTGGAAGTGAAGGATTTGGCCATCTCGTTTCATACCCGGGAGGGGGAAGTGCAGGCCATTCGCGGCGTGAACTTCTACGTCGACAAAGGGGAAACGCTGGCCATCGTAGGCGAATCGGGCTCGGGCAAAAGCGTCACGTCTCAGGCCATCATGCAACTGATTCCCCGGCCGCAGGGCGTATATAAACGCGGGGAGATTTGGTTTGACGGGCAAGAGCTGACCAGCAAAACGGAGAAACAGATGCAACGGATTCGCGGCAAGGAGATCGGGATGATCTTTCAGGATCCGATGACCTCGCTCAACCCAACCATGAAGGTAGGGAAGCAGATCACCGAGGTGCTTCATACCCATGAGCATATGTCCAAAGAAGCCGCGTACCAGCGGGCCGTGGAGCTGCTGGGTCTGGTTGGGATCAAGTCGCCCGAGCGGCGCTTTCACCAATACCCGCACGAGTTCAGCGGCGGGATGCGGCAGCGGGTCATGATCGCTATCGCGCTGGCGGCCAACCCGAAGCTGCTGATCGCCGATGAGCCAACCACGGCGCTGGACGTTACGATTCAGGCGCAGATTCTGGAGCTCATGAAAGAGCTGCAGCGGAAGATCGGCACGGCCATTATTTTTATTACACACGACCTTGGCGTCGTAGCTAAAATGGCCGACCGCGTCGCGGTGATGTACGCCGGGCAGATCGTGGAGACGGGGACGGCGGAGGAAATTTTCTATGACCCGCGCCATCCGTATACGTGGGGACTGCTGGCCTCGATGCCAAGTCTCGATGGACATGGCGGCGGGAAGCTGGCGGCGATCCCCGGCACGCCGCCGGACTTGATCCGTCCACCGCAAGGGGACGCGTTTGCACTGCGGAGCTCGTACGCGATGAAGATCGACTTCGAGCAGGAGCCGCCGCTGTATCGGGTATCCGATACCCATGCGGTGAAGTCGTGGCTGCTGCATCCGCAGGCGCCGCAGGTTATGCCGCCTGAAGCGGTGAGCCGGAAGCGCCGCTGGTTGCCAGGAACCTATGAGGTACCTGTGCTTGCGGAAGCGTAAGCGAGAAGAGAAGTGATATTTTTTTCCATAGGGAGGAACCGGAATGTTTGTTATGACAAGGACCATGGTCATTGAGAAGGGCAACAGCGACAAGGTGATTGCTAGATTTAGCCAAGAGGGCGCCATCGACCAGATGGAGGGCTTGGTGGACATCAGCGTGATGGTGAATCGAAAGAGCCAAGAGCAGGAGGAAGTGGTGGTCGTGATCCGATGGGAGTCGCAGGAAGCATGGAAGAACTGGGAAAAAAGCGACGCACACATCCAAGGCCATAAAAATAACCGCGGAAAGCAGCCGCCTTCTTACATCCTCAGCACGACGGTGAACCTGTACGATGCCCAGGTCGTGAAGAAGGGCAAAGCCTTTTTGAACGGCGTATGACGTGTTAAACTGGAACCATGATTCATAGACGAGATTGCTAGATTGGGTTTTTCGCAATTCTCGATTACATCAAGGCAAGGAGATTATCATGAAGCTGGTTTCATGGAACGTCAACGGACTGCGCGCCTGCGTGGGCAAGGGATTTTTGGACTATTTCAAAGAGGCGGATGCGGACATCTTCTGCCTTCAAGAGACGAAGCTGCAGGAAGGGCAGATCGAGCTGGACCTTGGCAGCGAATACGAGCAGTATTGGAACTATGCGGAGAAAAAAGGCTACTCCGGCACCGCTGTCTTCACGCGCATCAAACCTTTGTCCGTGCGTTATGGCATGGAGGAGGATTATGAGCCGGAGGGGCGGATTATCACGCTGGAATTCGAGCAATTTTATCTTGTTACCGTGTATACGCCGAATGCGAAACGCGACCTCTCCCGTTTGGATTACCGGATGGAGTGGGAGGACCGGTTCCGCACTTACCTTACGGGCCTGGATGCGGTCAAACCGGTCATCGTTTGCGGCGACCTGAACGTCGCCCACAATCCCATAGATATCAAGAACGCCAAGTCCAATGAAGGCAACTCCGGTTATACGCTGGAAGAGCGCGGCAAAATGACCGAGCTGCTGGCCTCCGGGTTTATCGATACGTTCCGGCATTTCTACCCGGACTGCGAAGGCGTGTACAGCTGGTGGTCATATATGCCGAAAATTCGCGAGCGGAACATCGGCTGGCGGATCGACTACTTCCTCGCTTCCTCCCGGCTTGCGCCGAAGTTGCAGGATGCAGGCATCGACTGCCACATCTTGGGCAGTGATCATTGCCCAGTGTCGTTGACGGTAGAATGGTGATCGCTCACTAAAATAAAACAAAGAACGCCCTAATCTCGTACAAGCTGCGATAGAGGGGCGTTCTTTTGTTATGGAGAGACGTCACGCTCGGAACCGGAGACTGCCTTTTATTTCACTCCGTTCACTTCGGATGTGGTCCACTGAAATTGAGTGATTTTGGAATCCGTATATTTGGTTGAAGAAGAACCATCGTAATTTTGCCAGGCATTGGTCTTGAATTTGGCAAGTTCAGCTTGTTTAGCTGGCTCATTGGCGTTCTCGTAATAGTAGTATCCACATAACTTTTTCCCGGGCATGACAGCAATTGCGGATTTTGCTATAGATTCCATATGAGCACGGAGTTCAGATCTAACATCTAGAATTATCTTTTCTCGCTGTGCAGATGGGTTATCGGCTACGTCTTTTAAATTTCCGTAGAATTTCGGATCATATTTAACTTTGATACAATAATCGTAAGGGTGCAGATCGGAGTTGTTCTCCTCAATTGAAAAATAAAGGATAGTTTCACCCAGAGAAGTCGTTAATTTTGAGAAATGATTTGATAAATATTCCTCTAATTCTTTGCCAGTTAAAGCTGTCGTTGATGGGGGGCTCATTGGGGTCTGTGAGGGATCATTCGTCTTTCGTTGATTCATGGTAATTGTGTTGGTCGCAGAGTTATAGTACAGATCGACGTCCTCAAGGTGTTCCGATATCACCCTAAGCGGAACGTATGTTGTTCCATTGATCACTTTAAGATCTGCATGGATTACATTGCCGTTAATAATCAGTGTAGCGGCGGGTGCAGAAGCATATGCAGGAATAGACACAAGCATAAGAACCGTTGTGAGAATCGCTGAAATTAGAAATTTCTTTTTCATACTGCCTCCTAATTTTCACCGTGTTTTGTAACAACAGTTTATCAAGAAAAGGGGAGTACTTCCATATCATCCAGCGCTAAATCGCCGACAATCCATGACAGGAATCCAACAAAAAATGAGTGATTACTCACTTGACTATTTACTCGGCGAGGAGTATATTTGAACCATCAAGAAAATGTGAGTAAGTACTCACGTCAACAACCTGTCCCATAGAGGAGTGGTGCAGATGTCTAATCAAGAAGTTTGTATTCGAACTCAAGGAGTGACCCGCAAGTTCAACGATAAAGAGGTGCTGCACGGGATCAGCCTGGAGGTGCGGCGCAATGAGATTTTTGGACTGCTGGGGCCGTCGGGCTCTGGCAAGACAACGTTCGTGAAAATGATCGCCGGCATCGACGAAGCGACCAGCGGCGAGGTTGAGGTGCTGGGCATCCGAATGCCAAAGATCAGCATGATGAACCGCATCGGCTATATGGCTCAATCTGACGCGATGTACAACGAGCTTACGGCAAAGGAGAACCTAGAGTTTTTTGGGGCGTTATTTGGGTTAAAAGGTGTGAAAATGAAGCGGCGAATCGAAGAAGTTATGGCGCTTGTCAATTTGACGGATCATTTGAAACGTCCGGTCAGCGCTTACTCCGGCGGGATGAAACGCCGATTGTCGCTGGCGATCGCGCTTATGCATGAGCCTGAGGTGCTCATTCTCGACGAGCCTACCGTCGGGATCGACCCGGTGCTGCGCAAGTCCATTTGGGACGAATTCGAACACCTGAGCCAAAAAGGCACGACGATTCTCGTCACCACCCACGTCATGGACGAAGCCGACAAATGTCATCGGCTAGGGATGGTAAGGGACGGTAATTTGATCGCCGTAGGTACGCCGGAGGCGCTGAAACAGGAGACTGGCAGCGCGACGATTGAGGAAGCCTTTTTGCATTACGGAGGTGTTCGTGCATGAGAATCCGGGCTGTGATTGTCCGTATCGTCCGTCAGTTTATCCATGACAAAAGAACGCTGGCGTTGTTGGTCGTCGCTCCGCTTCTGGTCTTATCCTTAATGTATCTTGTGTTTAATGGAGACACCTACCAACCGAAGATTGGTACCGTGCAGCTGCCTGCTGCGATTACGGAGAAATTAACCGCTGCTGATGCGGAAGTCACCACCTACGATACCGTTGAAGCGGCCGAGGCGGCCTTGGCTGATCAAGAGATCGATGCGTTTATTCGCTTAGATCAGGGGGCGGCGCAGGTAAAGCTGGAAGGCAGCGATCCATCCAAAAACCGGGCCGTCATGCTGCTCATGCAAAAAACGCTTCAGGGGCAAGCAACTCCAGCCGGAATAACGCAAAATCCGAATGGGAACGCCGCTGCGCCGGAGTTCGAATATTTGCACGGATCTGCAGACATGTCGAGCTTCGACAGCTTTAGTCCAGTGTTAATCGGATTGTTTGCTTTCTTCTTCGTATTCCTGATCGCGGGCGTGTCTTTCCTGCGCGAACGAACAAGCGGCACGCTGGAACGGTTGCTCGCCACGCCGCTGCGCCGATGGGAAATCGTTGTCGGTTATATGGCCGGGTTCGGGATCTTCACCAGTCTGCAGGCGGTGTTGATCGCCGGGTTTACGGTGTATGCGCTTGGCAGCTTGATGGTGGGCTCCTTTGGTTACGTGCTGCTTATCATGCTGCTGCTGTCTCTCACGGCTCTGAGCTTCGGCACCTTGCTGTCGGCGTTCGCTAACACAGAGTTCCAGATGATTCAGTTCATTCCGATTGTCATCGTGCCGCAGGTGTTTTTCTCCGGATTGTTTGACCTGGAGAGCATTTCGCCTTGGCTGCGCTGGATTACCCATATCACACCGCTGAAATACGGGGCGGATGCGCTGCGCGGCATCATGATCCGCGGCGAAGGCTGGAGCGGAATCGCGCTGGATGTGTATGTGCTGGCTGGCTTGTCCTTCGTCTTTATGCTCGCTAATGTCCTCGCGTTGCGCAAGCACCGCAAAATATAGTACGCTGAACAAAGAAGCCTACGATACGAAGGGAAAGGAGAGAGGCCTCTATGTCGGAGAAGAAAGAGCAGTGGCTGGAGGACTTGATCCGGTTGACGGAAGAAGATACGGAGAAGAAGACGGAGAAGCAGATCAAAATTTTGGAGGCGGCGACGGAGATTTTTGCCGAGAAAGGGTATGCCGCCACATCCACCAGTGAAATCGCGCAAAAGGCCGGGGTAGCTGAGGGAACGATTTTCCGCCACTATAAGACGAAGAAAGATCTGCTGCTGTCTATCGCCGGACCAATTGTGATCAAGCTGGTTGCGCCGTTTCTGCTGCGGGATTTTGCCAAAATGATCGAGATGCCCTATGAGCGGGCGGAGGACTTTTTTCGCGCGCTGGCGAAGGATCGTTTCAAGTTTGTTCGGGAGAATATGCGGATTATCAAAATACTGATCCAGGAGGTCCCGTTTCAGCCGGAGCTGCTGGAGCAGGTGAAGAGTTTGGCCTCCGAGATCGTCTTTCAGCGGATCAAGCGAGTTGTTCTGCATTTTCAGGAAAAGGGGCAGCTTGTTGAAGCGCCGCCATGGCGGATCGTCAGAACCGGTGCCAGCGTCATGATTGGGATGATTCTGGTTCATGTACTCCTCGTGCCGGATTTTTCGATCGATGAAGACGAAGAAATTGAACACACGGTGGACTTGTTGATGTATGGGATTGCGGGTCGTCCCCGTTAAATCGAATTGAACCCGTTTCAGGCTTAACCTGGGACGGGTTTTCTGATTTTGTGGCGGTTTTGTAAGACTTTCGTAAGACTTTTCTAACACATTCGCAAGCGGTTGGTTCTTAGATGGTTAGCATTTTTCGCTAAGATGATGGACGAACAAAGCTAAAAATAACGAAAGGAAGAAATATTATGAAAAAAATCGGATTGATTCTTATGCTGGGGGGCCATGCTGACGTTAGCCGCTTGCGGTGCCAAAAACAATGACATGAACAAAGGGAACATGACGGGGCCAACGCCTCCACCGAGATGAACAATTCTTCCGGCAGTAACGAAATGGGGCAAGAGATGATGGGCGAAGAGATGAAAGATGGCGAAATGGGTCAGGACATGATGGGCAATGAGATGAAGGACAACGAAATGATGGTCATCCCGATTTACTGGTGCTCGATCTTTCGGCGTTGTTGAATCGGAGACGAGGGGCAGTACGTTTTGGTTCACGGTGCTTGAGGCGAATGATGGCAGGCGTTCTGAGAATATACAACAAAAATAAGGAGGAGGGGAGGTATGAAGGGAATGCTGGAGCGCCTGCGCAAAGGGTATGGCAAGAAACTCGTCGCCTTGCATACCTGGAACGGCTGGATCGTCGTGATCCTTGCGCTGACGGGGCTGCTGCTGGTTGGCGGGTTTTGGCGCGGTTTGCTGGGTGAGGGCCGGGTTTGGCTCAAATGGCTGCATATCGCGGTAGGCGTTGCTTCGATCCTCCCGGTCATTTATTACTTGCTGTTAGCGGGGAAGCATTGGAAGCAGCTGCAGCAGAAGCCCTGGCAGCGGTTTAACGTTCTCGTGGTCCTAGCTTTACTGCTGGGCTGGTTTGGCTCGGGCGTGCTGCTGTGGCAGTTCAAGGCGGTGGGTCCGAGAGTGTCCAATACGGCACTGACCGTGCACGATTTATTAACCTGGATCGGTTTGCCGTACATCATTTACCACTCCTTAACCCGGACCAAATGGTTGAAGGAACCGGCCCGACGGTCGATTAAACCCGAGGCTCGCCCAGTTGGCGGCGGGGCGCAGGGACATTTTCGGGTATATACGGTCACGGACATTCCGTCTTTCTCCAACGAGAACTGGCCGTTTACGATCGACGGTCTGGTGAACAACAAGTTCAAATGAAGCTGGGAGGACTTCCTCAAGCTGAAGCGGAAGGTGCAGGTGAGTGATTTTCACTGTGTGACGGGCTGGTCGGTGTACAATAATACTTGGGAAGGCATCCCGCTGCGGGAGCCGCTCCAAAAAGCCGGCGTAAAGCCAAACGCCAAAACGGTGAAGTTCTATTCGGGGGACGGCGTCTACACCGATACCCTCACCTTGGATCAGGCGAATATGGACGATTGTATGGTCGCGGTGATGCACGACGGCAAGCCGATACCGAGCGACTTGGGTGGTCCGGTAAGACTGATCGTGCCGAAAATGTACGCCTACAGGTCGGTGAAGTGGCTGAACCGCATCGAGCTCATCGAAGGCGAGCATGTCGGATATTGGGAGCAGTGCGGCTACTCCAACGATGCGTGGGTAGGAATGAGCTGATCGCTCGTATAGTAAAAGAAGAAGCCGGATACTCCATTTAAGGGGTTCCGGCTATTATTGATGGTGTCTATCCGCTCCCTTCTTTTTGAGGATTATCCCGTTGCATCAGATAGGTAGTGTAATCCAAAACCGACGATCCCCACCAGGTCCCTTTCCACTGCAAGGCTCCCCCAGTGAACTTCCACTTCCACTCGATACTTCCACTCAATCCCCAGTTCTGAACGAAAGGGATAATCGTGCAAAGAGGTGTGAAGAAGATACTAGCCGCCCTATTATTGACAATGATAATCATTATCAATTATACTTCGGTTATCAAGTCATGTACTTGGAAGGAGTTGGGGAGGGAATGAGCAATATCATCATCGTCTATGCCAGCTTGACCGGGAATACGGAGGAAATGGCTGAACTAATCGCTGAAGGGATTCGCGGAACCGGAGCGGCTGTGGATCTGAAGATGGTGGAGGATTGCAACGCCATACGCTTGTTGGAATATGATGCCTGCCTGTTGGGTGCTTATACATGGGGAGACGGGGAGCTTCCCGACGAATTTGCCGATTTCGTGGATGAAATGAAGGAGCTGAATTTGGCGGGATTCCGGGCTGCCGTATTTGGCAGCGGAGATACTTCCTACCGTCTGTATTGCGCCGCCGTAGATGAATTAGAGCAGCGGCTTCGGGAAAACGGGGCGGTCATCGTCCAACCGCCGCTCAAGGTGGAATACGGCCCAAGTCCGGAGGAGAAGGTATTGTGCCGGGAGTTCGGGGCCAATTTCGCACAACGCATAGGAGCGCTGAATCAGCCATGACCAAGCAGCTTGCGGATTATGTGCTCGAAAAATGGCTGCGTTCGCTGAAGTCGGACTCGAGCGGTCCGGCAGGGGCGTGCGGCCAAACGTACAGCCAATCGTACGGCCCAACAGGCGGCGGTTCTTGCATCTCCTGGCAGCAACGCGTGCAATACGCAGTGGGTCACGCCATCAACGATTATTTCACGCTTCTCCCGGCGGTCCGTTTGCATACGCCGATCCAGGTGCTGCTGAACCGGCGTTGGCCGCGGAATCAGCGTGATTTTCCGGATCCCTTGTTCTACTGGCAGGTGTACCACCGGATGGTGTCGGAATTAACTTTCATTACGGGGACGAGGATATACGAGTATCCCTTAGCTTTATATGAGAATTGGGGAACGCACGTCGCGGGGCTGGATCTGCATTTGTCTATTATCTTTCAAGCGGTATGGCAAGAGCGGGGGAACCCGGATCGGGTGACCGTGCAGAAGTTCCTCGTGGAGGAGAATGAGAGCATCACGCAAGCTTTTATCCATCTGGTCAACGTGTTTTGGCACAGCGCATTTGGCCGTCCGCCCGGCGATATCGAAGTCTATGCGTTAATGGAGGGAAGGAGGCAGGTGATTCCAGGAGAATCGCTGGACCTGCAGGAATCACTGGATTATGTGTGGTTGTTGCAGGAGGCCTGGGAATGCGGGTGCTGTCATCGGGAGAGCGAGGAACCTGGCGCCGACATCAATCGGACCGGAGGCGGTGAACCCTGGAGGCTTGGCGTATCGTAAGAACAATAAAGCGGCTAGAGCAAAGCCCCGCGTTTGCGGGGTGATTTTTTTGTAGGGTAACAAATTTGGGGGGCGGCGCTTTATGTTCCGGCTGCGGACGGCTACAATAACAGAAAAGAGAGAACGCGACAAGGAGTGCAAGAGCCATGAATATCCACGAACTCAGAGAGCACCGCCAATACCCGGACAATATCGGACATGAAAATAACCGCGCCACCTTCGAACGCGATTATTCACGGCTGATCCATTCCCCGACCTTCCGCCGGCTGCAAGGGAAGTCGCAAGTATTTGGGGCCGGCACAGGCGATTATTATCGAACCCGGCTGACGCATTCGCTGGAGGTCGCCCAGATCGCCCGGGAAGCGGCGCGCAGTCTGCTGCGCACGTATCCGGAGCTGGCGGCTGACCGCGCTCAGCATCCTGGATTGGTTATCGATCCGGAGGTAGTGGAATGCGCCGCCATCTGCCATGATTTTGGTCATCCCCCGTTTGGGCATAAAGGCGAAGAGGTACTGGATCAAATATTGGAGAAACTTATTGAGGAGAAGGTACAGGCAGCTTTAAAAGGCAAACAACCGACTCCGGAAGAAGAGCAGCAAACGAGGGCCGCCTTACGTCAGAAATACGAGCATTTTGAAGGCAACGCCCACAATTTCCGACTGATGATGTTCCTGGAGAAGCGGGAAAACATCGATGGGTTGAACCTATCCGATGCGGTGCTGCTGGGAACGAATAAATACCCTTATCCCGGTACGGTCAACAAGAAAGGGTTATATCTGCATGAATGGGAGTACATCTCTTACATACGCGACCGCTGGGGCATTCCTGAGGGCAAGAAAACGTTTGAGGCGCAACTTATGGACCTGTGCGATGACATCGCTTATTCGGCCCACGATCTTGAAGATGGCATCAAGGCGGGAAAAATCGAGGTGCATGAGCATTTCCTCAAGGACTCGCACATTCAGCGGCTGATTGTCGAGAAGATCATGACGTTGGAGGACGCTTGCTGGACGGGATGGCAGCCGCCACAAATTCAGGTTAAGGTGGCCGAGGTGCTGGACGATTTCCTGCGCATCTGGAACGTTAAAATGCCGGTGTGCGATCATGACTATTCCCGCACGCGTCGGGAAGTCAAGGCTTATTGGGTCAGCTTGTTCGTTGGCAGCTTGGGAGTGACCGACGACGGCGATTGGCAGAAGGTTACGTTCGTGAAGGACGGGCAGGAAGACATGGATATGCTGCGGACGGTGAGCGTGCTGAAGAGCTTCGCTTGGGTGACGATGATCCGAGATTTGCGGGTTCAACGGCTGCAGAAGCGCAGTGCTTGGATTATCAAGCGGTTGTGGGATGCCTTTGTTGATCCGGAGACCAGCAAATCGATTATCCCCGGCGACTGGCTGCGCAGATTTGATCGGGACCAAGCTAGACCTAAACCAATCTGGACATGGGAGCATATGATCATCGATTATATTGCCGGCATGACGGACGCCTACGCGGAAAAGATCTACAACGAGCTGTACGGACTGAAGGTAGGTACGATTTACGATATGGATTAGAAAAGACAAACGGACCGGCGAAATGCCGGTCCGTTATTTTAGATGTGGAAGCTTTATAGCGGCGGGTTGGCGTGGCATTTCCGGCACACCGGATAATACGACTCGTTGCCGCCGATTTGGATCTGTTCGCCGGTGTAGACGGGTTTACCGTTCTCCACCCGCAGGTTCATTGTCGCTTTGCGTGCGCAGAACCAGCAGATCGTTTTCATTTCCTCGATTTTGTCGGCATAAATCAGCAGCAGGCGGCTGCCCTCAAACAACTGGTTCTGGAAATCGTTCTTCAATCCGAACGCCATTACAGGAATATCCAGCTCATCAACGATACGGACCAGCTGCTTGATATTGCTCTCATTCAGAAATTGGCATTCGTCCACCAATACGCAGTATAAGCGCGGGGTATGATTTTGGACGATTTCAAAGAGGTTCGTATCTGGATAAATCGGAATCGCCTCTCGACGCAACCCGATCCGCGAGGAGACATAGCCAACCTCATCACGGTTATCGATCGCCGAAGTAAAGAGCAGCACCGGTTTGTTCTGCTCTTCATAATTGTGGGCAACCTTCAAAATTTCGATCGATTTGCCGCTGTTCATTGCTCCGTACTTGTAAAATAATTGTGCCAACGATGACGTCCCTTTCTATTCGTTCTATCGCAAACCATGTTCTTTATTCTAGCATACTTCGCTTCGGTTGTTGGATAGGCTGGCGCGAAATTTGGAGAAAATCAGCGTCTGGAAAAAGTTACATCGCTGCTTCGGCCGCGCGGCTGTGCGTTTTGCGGATTTGCATCGCCATCACAGATCCATACCCCGCATGCTCCAGCAGGTGTATAATGGAAATTGGGTAAAAGGCCCAATGAAGGGAGAGGTGTATATGTCCGTCCATACGGAGAAATCGCTGCCTAGAAAAAGCCTGAAGGAGCTGGGGATCTCGGCTCGGAACGTGATTCATTTTTTGGAATATTTGAAAGCGCATTCGATTGAATTGCATAGCTTCATGCTCGTGCGGCAGGGGCATGTTGCGGTGGAGGGCTGGTGGGCGCCTTATGGGCCGGATCTGCCGCATATGTTATTTTCCCTGAGCAAAAGCTTCACCTCAACCGCCATCGGCATGGCCGTTCACGAGGGCAAGCTGAGCGTGGATGATCCGGTTGTTTCTTTTTTTCCGGAAGAAGTGCCGGAGGAAGTATCGCCGAATTTGGCCGCCATGCGGATCAAGCATCTGCTGATGATGGGGACGGGCCATGCGGTGGATACGATGGGGGCGCTTGCTGGAGCGAAGGACGGGAACTGGGTGAAGGCGTTCTTGGCCTTACCCGTCGAGCATGACCCGGGGACGGTCTTCGTCTATAATACGGGAGCGACCTACATGCTGTCCGCCATCCTGCAGAAGATCACCGGGGAAACCTTGCTGGAATATTTGCAGCCCCGTCTGTTCGAGCCGCTGGGTATCGAGAATCCGACTTGGGAGAGCTGCCCGCGCGGCATTAACACCGGGGGATTTGGACTCAAAGTAACGACAGAGGATGTTGCGAAATTCGGCCAGTTGTACTTGCAAAAAGGCGTGTGGCAAGGCAAGCGCCTGGTGGAGGAGAGCTGGATTGAGGCCGCAACCTCCAAGCAGATTTCCAATGGAAACGGCGGAGACAGCGACTGGGCGCAAGGCTACGGGTACCAGTTCTGGCGCTGCCGCCGCGGTGTATATCGGGGGGACGGAGCGTTTGGCCAATTTTGCATCGTTCTGCCAGAGCAGGAGGCTGTGCTGGCGATGACGTCCGGGACCAACGATATGCAGGGGATTCTGAACGGCGTATGGGAGCACCTGCTGAGTGCCTTCTCTGAAGGAAACGAAGGCTCTTCCGAAGAAGATGCGGCGGCGGAGCAAGAACTGCGTCATGTATTGGAGGGGCTGGTCTTGGAGCCGCCTCGATTGCAGGCGGATTCGGAGCGGGAGGCTGAGCTTGGCAGCGGTAAAGAATGCGTGCTAGAACCCAATGACTTGGATCTTCAAAGCATGAAGATCGAGATTCAAGGGGATACGGCTGTGCTGACGGTTAAGAACCCGCGCGGTGAGCACCGGATCGAACTAGGGCGTCATACGTGGCGATTGGGGCGGACGGCGCTGTTTGGCGGGGAGGAGCAGATTGCAGCCTCCTTCACCTGGAAGTCGCCGGAAACGCTGCTGCTCACTATCCAGCGCATCGAGACGCCGTTCCGATCCAGCATCGACATCGAATGGCTGGACGAGGGCGTCGAAATCCGCCATGCCATCAACGTGTCCTTCGGGGAGACAGCTTCGCCTCCGATCCGGGGGCACGAACAGTAACCGCCGAGGGCAGTTATTCCTTTGGGTAACGTTCCGTCAGCAACCGATTCACCAAGTCGCTCATGCCCTCCCATGAATCCTTCATGAGGAATTGCTGCTGAATCGGGGCGTTCCACGGGCGCGGGATCCCGATCGTGAGCCGCCCGGCTTCCTTGGCTGGCAGCAAATTATGCGGACCGTCATCGATGAGCAGATCGAAGTCGAGTAATGTTTTTCGCTTGGCGACGAAGAAGTTTTCAAACGGGATAAACGGCATCCAGCGTTGCAGCCAGTTCCATTTTTCCTGTACAGATGAAGGGCGGGCGGCGGTAACGATGATGACATCATGGTCCTGCGTCATCTTGCGTACTTCCTCGACGGTGTGCTCATCAAAGATCTCCAGCTCCTCATACAAGCCGGGGCGCCCGAAGAAGATGTCTTCATTGCACTCGGGATGCCAAATTTTCGTCATATCGAAGCTGATCATTTGATCCATCGTGAGCGGGCGGTCGGGGAACTGCAAATTATGATAATAGATCGCCTTGGGCACGAGATGACAGAGGGTATCGTCCATATCGATGGCTACAATGTGTTTGCGCATGAGGGAAATCTCCTGATTCGATGTATTCTTGGATTGGTATGACTTCCTCTAAGATATCAGAAAAATGCAGTTTTGGGATACCGTAAGGCCATGTAAAAAAAGAACCCGGGCTCCGTATCAACGGAACCGGGTTCTTCTGCATGAACAGCCATAGGAGGTTTACAGCTTTACTTCATGCGCAGCGGGAATGGCAGCGAGATGAACAAGCGCGTCCGCTCCGGCCAGCGCACTGTAGCATTCGCCAAGCTGCTCCAGATCGGCGATCAATGTCGGACAGACCGGGTCTTCTAAATGGACGGATGTCTACGTTCAGCACGTCATATCCGTGTTCGACGAATTCGCGTACCACATAGCGTCCTAACATCCCGCTTCCCCCGGTAACTACGACTTTGGCCATGACTGCTTGGACTCCTTTTTAGTTGAGAATCTCTTCGATTCGTGTCAACACGTCTTCGCTCAGCTTGATGCCGGAAGCTTTGGCGTTCTCGATCACCTGCTCCGGACGGCTGGCGCCAACCAGTGCACTGGCCACGTTGTTTTGACGTAAAATCCAAGCCAGGGCCAGGTTACCTACCGTGATTCCAAGTTCAGCAGCAATTCCCTCAAGTTGCTTCACCTTGGCAATGTTCTCTTCCGTAATTCCTTTGCGGACCCATTCCAGCTTAGCTGCACGGCTGTCCTGCGGAATATCATTTGCCGATGTATATTTACCGGTGAGCAGACCTTGAGCCAGCGGGGAGAACACTACTTGGCCGATGCCGTGGCGTTCGCTGACCGGAATAACTTCCTTCTCGATATAACGATTAAACATGTTATATACCGGCTGGTTCACAACGATGCGATCCAGCAGGTAACGATCCGCCAAGCCCACGGCTTCCGCAATTTGCGAAGCTTGCCATTCGCTGACGCCAGCGTACAGGATTTTACCTTGGCGAATCAGGTCATCGATCGTGCGCAGCGTTTCGTAAAGCGGTGTTTCCGGATCGTGACGGTGGCAATAAAAGATATCAATATAGTCATGGCCAAGACGCTTCAGGCTGGCATGAACTTGCTCCATCACGTGCTTGCGCGACAAGCCGCGATCGTTAGGTCCGTCCCCCATCGGCCAGAACGCTTTCGTAGCGAGTACGTAGGATTCCCGCGGATAAGCTTTCAGCGCTTTGCCTACCAGCTCTTCGGCAGCTCCTCTTTCATATACATTGGCGGTGTCAAAGAAGTTGATCCCTAGATCGTAGGCGGTTTTGATCGATTTCTCCGCATTTTCACGTTCGACATACCCGCCGTAAGTCAGCCAGCTTCCCAAGCTGATTTCACTGACTTTGAGGCCGCTTCCGCCTAGTCTTCTATATTCCATGTTTCGTCATCCTCCTTGAGCATTTGAATTGTAACCATTTTCATTCTATAAAAGTTCATATACAATTGAAAGAAGTGAAAACCCCTTCACTAAATTATATCCATGTTACTTACTATACAAAGTATAGTTTCCTATATCGAATCTATAGGATCTGAGATAGCATCATGAATCCATCATACGAAACCATCGATTTCAGGGGAGGATATACCGAATGAACAGCATCCGTAAAGCAAGCAATTACATTCCGAAAACACCGGAGCATATCGAATGCAATATCGAAAAAACGTTGGACGTCCTTGGTGGAAAATGGGCGTTTCTGGTGATTCGCGAGCTGTTTGGGGGGACGCTTCGTTTCGGGGAGCTGCAGCGCCGTATCCCGCAAGTGAGCCCGCGGGCGTTAACCAGTACGTTGCGTCATCTGGAGGAGAAGGGCGTACTGGAGCGGACGGTGTATCCTACCGTTCCCGTGACAGTCGAATATACACTTACGCCGAAGGGGATGGATTTGCATGTGATCTGTCATGAGATGAAGGTTTGGGCTGCGCGGTGGACCTAATGGAACAGGGAAGGGGGTCCATGCTTAAACTGATCGGCAGAAGTATCCGTGACTTCCGCAAGTATTCCGGTAAGCTGCTGCTGTTTCAACTGCTATATATGCTGGCTACGAGCGTCTTTGTCCTGCCGGTGACGACGTTTCTGTTCAACCGCGTTCTCCGGGTCGTCGGCTCTGGTTCCCTGTTGAACGGGGAGGTGTACCGGCTCGGGTTGAGCTATAAAGGTGTGGCAGGACTGATTCTCATCGGGCTCGTTGCCTCTTTTACCCTGCTAATTGAATTGTTGGTCCTCATCGTGCTGATTCAGCAACGCTTTTTTGGCAAATCGATTCCCATTTCTGACGCCGTGTTGACCGTGCTGCATAAAATGCCCAAGCTGTTCGGGTTTGGCGTATTCCAGCTGCTGTTGTTGTTGCTGCTCTTGATTCCGTTTGTAGACTCGCCGTTGTCGGCTTCGTTTTACGCGTTGTTTAACGTGCCGATCTTCTTGAACAATCAAGTGCTGGATGCTTCATTCACGATGACCGTAGCTTATCTCATGCTGATCGCAGGGCTGCTGTATACTTTGCTCCGCTGGATTTTTGTCCTGCATTGCATCGTGCTCGAGGATATGAACCTCCGGCAGGCGGTTCGCCAAAGTCATCAGTTGACACAAGGTCGGCGGTGGCGGCTGTTTGGAACGCTGCTTCTATTCAACTGCATGGTGGTGGGTGTCACCTCTGCGCTAGTAACTGCGCTAGGGCACATTCCTTCCTGGCTGGACCTGGATGTGCTTGCGCTGGTGTCCCAGCACTATTCCCTGACCGTTTCGACGGTACTGGCTTATCTGCTGGAGCTTCTGTTGCTGCCCATCAACCTGTTCGTGCTGACGAGGCTTTATTATGCGTTGGGCCGCTTAAAATGGATTCGGCCAAAGGATCAGCTGCAAGTGCGCCGCAGCCGAATCGGTCGTCTGGAGGACCAGATCATCGATTGGTGGAAGGGGCTAAAGTGGAAAAGGATGGCGTACGTCCTGAGCGCCGCCCTTTATATATCCCTTGCGTTGCTGATCGGTCTGCGGGCAAACGAGAGCCTCGTCTACGCAAAATGGAACGTGCAGATCGCAGTCCATCGCGGAGATACGTCGAACGCTCCGGAAAATTCGCTGCCTGCCCTGATCTCGGCAATTGACAAAGGCTTTCAGGTTGTGGAGTTGGATGTGCAGTTGACCAAGGATGGCGTCGCCGTGTTAAACCACGATTCTGACCTGCGGCGGATGACTGGCTTGAAGAAGCGGGTCGCGGATATGAACTTCAATGAAGTGCAGCAACTGTACATCGGGATGGATGCGAACGGTTATCCGATACATATTCCCTCGTTATCCAGCGTGCTCGCTGAGGCGCAAGGGCGCATTAAGCTGTTGCTGGACCTGAAGCCTAACGGCGCGCCGAGTGAAGCGCTGGCGGAGGAGGTTGTCCGCCTCATCAAGGAAGCGGGAGTCGAGGAAGAGGTAAGGGTGCAATCCTTCGACGGCGAAGTGCTTGGCCGCATCCGTGAATTGGCTCCCGAGATCAAGATCGGGCGCATTCTGTTCTTCGCTCTTGGAGATCTATCGGTGCTCGACGTTGACTTCTATACGATCGAGCAGGTGATGTTAACGGATTTTCTCGTGGACCAGGCCCATGCCGACGGCCGCGAGGTTTGGGTGTGGACCGTCAATTCCCGAAGGGATATGAAGGAAGTGCTCAAATATCCGATCGACGGCATCATCACCGATTATCCGGAGACCGCCCAGTCGATGGTAGAGGTGGATTTGTGAACTGAATAGATCAGAACCCAAAAAGCGCCATCCCGTTGAAGGGATGACGCTTTTGATTTCATGCTGACTGGCCAAGTATGGAATTCTTCTACTCTTCTCCCGTTGCGATCGGGTTCTCAGGGTAAGAGATCCAGTCGCTCCAGCTGCCGGCGTACAGCTTGACCTGCGGGTAGCCGAGCCGGTAGAGGGCGAGCACGTTCGGGCAAGCGCTCACGCCGGAGCCGCAGTAGACGATGGCTTCGCGGCCTTCGTCGAGTGCGGCGATGACCGGCGCCAGCTGCTCGCGCAGCTCGCCCTCGCTTTTCCAGGAGCCGCTGTCATCCAGCACTTGCTTCCAGAACCGGTTGATGGCCCCGGGAATGTGGCCGGCTTTGGCATCGAGCGGCTCCTGGCGTCCGGCGTAGCGATCCGCGGCGCGCGAGTCCACCAGCAGGACGCCGGGATCGCTGAGCGCCCGGCGGATGTCCCGGACCTCGGCCAGCAGGTGCGGCCGGGGGGAGGGGGTGAACGCGGCGGGGACGATGGTCCGCCGCTCCGAAGTCACGGGATAGCCGCCGGCTTGCCAGGCGGCGAACCCCTCGTCCATGACGTAAACCTCGTCATGGCCCAACCAGCGCAGCAGCCACCATAGGCGGGAGGCGTTCATGCCTCCCTGGTCGTCGTAGGCGACCACCCTGGTGGCGTTGCCGATGCCGGCGCGGGCGAAGCGCGCGGCTAACTCGTCCGGGGCGGGCAACGGGTGTCGCCCGCCATGCGTGGTGACCGGTGCCGACAGATCCTGCTCCAGATCGAGATAGACGGCACCGGGAATATGCGCAGCGTCATAAGCCGCGCACCCGGCCTCCGGCTGGCCCAGCTCAAAGCGGCAATCGACGATCACGAGATCCGGTTCATACATTCTAGCTAACAGCCAACGTTTGGATACGATTGGTTCCATAAGGCATACACATCCTCTGCACACATCATATGGAACCATTATAAGCTTAAAACTTAGATCAGGCGATATCCGCTAGGCAATGTTCCGCTGGTGCGAATTTGCCGAACTTGTTCTACCGTGAGCCGTTGGTTGGTCGCAATGAGAGACTCTACGTCTTCGCCGCCGATCAGATCATCTAAGTCATTCAGGCGCCGGCTGCCGCGGAGGATCCGGAAGTTCCCTCTAAAGCGGGGCCGCGTAAAGAGTACAAGCGTTGCGTTAGGATTGGAAGAAACGAAGCGCAGGCTCTCGATTCCGTCCAAAATAGCATCGGTGTTACGGATGCCGAGGTTCCCGGTATAGACACGGCTTCTTCCCGTCAGATTTTCCTCGGAATAAACCGTCAGCCGGGGGGAAGTTTGAGAGATGTGAACCAGCTTTTTCATAGAAAGCTCCTCCTTATCTTTTTTGGCGATAGATTGGGGCTGCTTCTAATAGATCTTAAGGGTCTATGAATATTGCATATTACTCTATTCTTTTTAGTGTTGAGGGGTGTAGATAAAAGTAACCCCCGGCAGCCCGATTCTATAAAATTCAGGCCAAAAGAGGAGAAGGCTATGGATAGACAGGTGCGGAGGAACAAGCTTGAAACACAGCTATTTTTCGATTGAGGAACCGCCATAACTTAGCTATAATGAAGTGGTTTGCAGCCCGAAAGGGTGACAAAATTTGATAAGAAAGCTGGGACCTTAACACAAATGCATACCAACACGAAGTCCATGGGGAAATACGAAATCCTCTACGTGATAGGCATTATCGCCATCTCGTTTTCTTCAATCTTCATCCGCTGGTCTAATGCCGAAGTGTCGGTGATTGCCATGTACCGGATGTATATCACGAACATCTTGATGCTGCCGCTGCTGTGGCGCTATCGGGGAGAAATTGTGCAACTAACGGGCAAGCAATGGGGGCGTCTTATGTTTTCGGGGCTGATGCTGGGGTTGCATTTCTTGCTTTGGATGGGCTCTCTGCGCTTGACGACGGTCGCAAGCTCCACGGTCCTCCTGACCTTGGAGCCGATCATCGTGATGTTTGGATCGTTCTTCTTATTTGGGGCAAAAATCAATAAAGCGATGATCCTCGGCATTACGCTGGCATGCATCGGTTCGATTGCGATCGGCTCAGGAGATTTTGCCTTATCCGGTAAGGCGGTGAAGGGAGATTTGCTCTCCCTGCTCGGGACAATTGCGGTCGCGATTCATATTCTGGTCGGCAAGCAACTGCTGCAGACAATCAGTGCGTTTGTTTATAACTTCCTCGTGTTTGCCGTGGCAGGAACGTCGATGGCGGTATACAATGCAGCTGCCGGCATCCGGTTTACCGGCTATGAGCCGCGGGAATGGGGCATTTTCCTCCTGCTGGCGATCGTCCCTACGTTATTTGGCCATTACCTGTTCAACTGGCTGATGAAATACCTCAGCGCTTCGGCGGTGTCGATGGCCGTTCTCGGCGAGCCGGTATTTGCCTCTCTGCTGGCGTGGTTGCTGCTGAAGGAAAGCTTAACTCCGCTGCAGCTGTCAGCAGGCGTGCTCATCTTGTGCGGGGTATGGATCTTTATTCGCTATGGCAAAGAAACGCCTGCCGTAACTATGGAAAATCCAGTCTTACCGACAGGGCAGGAAGGGAAGGCAAGTTAAGGTCGGGCGAAGGGACATAAGAACAAAGGGACGAACCCGGAGAAAGCTCGCTTGGTTAACGTCCCTTGGGGTTATTTTTTTAGTTCAAAAAATTGACATTCGCGGCGCGGATGATAGGACAACTCGTCCACACCCGCCTGCGTGATAATGGTGTCCTCGGTGAATCGGATAATCATGCTGCCGTTGTCGATCATATGATCGTCGCGGAATACGCGAATGCGCAGCTTCCGGTCCAACGCTTCCTGAAAGTCCTGATCGGTAAACAGTTCTCTGAGAGTAGGCATCGTACGATATCTCCTTCGGTTACTAGATGGGCGGATCGGCGGATCGTAAAGAATGACTCCTGTTATTGTACCTGGAAGCCTGCTGGTTGAAAAGGGAACCTCTCCGACGCGGGAGATGTGGAGATAACAGAGAGGCATATGTGCAGTAGATACAGAAGTGCAGAAAAGTAGAGATTTCTCCTCTCTCGGCCGGCGCTTTTGCATGATTATCCCGTTCGTTCAGAATAGAGTGATTTGAAGCTAAACCCAGGTTCTGCTCCCTTATCGAAAGGGATAATGACGTAAAGGGCGTGCAGACAGACATATTGCGCGTTTCCACACCCCACACGTTTCGAAAAAAGTCGATCAGGAATTTTACCTCCTGATCGACTTTTGTTAGGTTTGCGGCAAATCCGGTACAGCCCAGCGCAGGATTAAGCCAGCGTGGGTTAAGCCGCTGCCAAAGCCGTACACCAGCACGCGATCGCCATATTTCAAGCGGCCTTTGTCAACGCCAGTCTGGAGTGCCAGCGGGATGGAGGCAGAAGACGTATTCCCCATGTCCTGCACGCTTTGCAGGGTTTTGGCCAGGGGGAGATCCGCTTTCTCGCAGATCGATTCGATCATGCGCAGGTTGGCACTGTGCGGCACAAACCAGTCGATGTCCTCGCGAGCCAGACCCGCCTGCTCCAGCAGTTGCTCGATCCCGGCGGTCACGGTGCGGACGGCCCATTTGAACACCTCGCGGCCGTTTTGCACGATTTTGCCTTTCCCTTCAAGGGGCTCTCCGTTCATTTGATCCGACAACCCGGTGCGATACACATGGATGCCGCCGGAACCGTTCGTTCCTAGAATAAACGATTCGAATCCTGGCCATTCGTCTTCCGCCTCAGGGGTTGCCTCGACCAGCACGGCCCCGGCTCCATCCCCGAATAGGATGCAGGTGCTGCGGTCGGTGTAGTCGGTAATTTTGGACATCGTTTCCCCGGCCACGACCAGAATTTTGCGATGCAGGCCAGCGCTGATCATGCCGTTCGCCAAATGAAGTGCATAAGCGAACCCGGCGCAGGTTGCGTTCAAATCAATCGCCCCTGCCTGTTCCATGCCAAAATGCTCCTGAATCCGGCAAGACACGGTCGGAAACGAATAATCCGGCGTTGTCGTTGAGGTGATGATGAAGTCGACGTCGTCCAGCGAAGTCTTGTATGTCTTACGAAGCCGTTCTACCGCCTGAATGCTCAGATGGGAGGTGAATTCATTCTCCGCAGTAATATGTCGTTCTTTAATTCCCGTGCGCTGCACAATCCACTCGTCGCTCGTATCCACGAGCTGCTCCAAATCCGCATTGGTCAGGATTTTGTCCGGAACATAGGTACCGATTGCGGTAATGCGGGCCTTGGATTGCGGTGTTTGTACGGTCATCGAAATCACTCCTTTGTCGTGAAGGTTATATTTTTATGATCTGGTATTAGTACCTGGTGATAAATTGAGTATATCATGTTTTCAATTTCAAGCAACTGTGACTTGAATGCTATAATGGTTCAGTGGAAAGGAGTGTTCGATCGAACTTATGAAGACATTGGTGTTAGCCGAGAAGCCCTCGGTTGCCAGAGAGATCGCGCGAGTGATCGGCAGCCGAGATAAGCATAAAAGCCATTTTGAGGGACCTCAATATGTGGTGACCTGGGCATTAGGCCATCTGGTGGGGCTGGCCGAGCCGGAGGATTATGATAAGAAATACGCGACGTGGGCGCTGGAGGACTTGCCGATTTTGCCGGATAAAATGAAGCTTAAGGTACTGCGCGAAACCAGCCACCAGTTTAAGGCGGTGCAGCAATTGATGCGCCGTCAGGACATCGGCGAGTTGATCGTGGCGACGGACGCCGCCCGCGAAGGGGAGCTGCTTGCCCGCTGGATCATGGATATGGCCAAGTGGAACAAGCCGTTTAAGCGGTTATGGATTTCGTCGCAAACGGACAAAGCGATCAAGGAAGGGTTCGCGTCGCTGAAGCCGGGCAAGCAATATGAACGCTTGTACCAATCGGCGCGCTGCCGGGCGGAAGCCGACTGGATGGTGGGACTGAACGTGACCCGGGCGCTGACCACCAAGTTTGGCGCTCCGCTCTCCGCGGGACGGGTACAGACGCCGACCCTTGGCATGATCATGCAGCGGGAGAACGAAATTCTTCGCTTCCGCTCAGAGGAGTATCATGTGCTGCGCGCGGACTTCGGCAAGTTCGAAGCGGTATGGCGCGGTGGGAACGGCGATGCGCGTATTTTTGATCAGGACAAGTTAAATGCGTTGAAGCAGAAACTGGAGGGCGCTTCCGGCCAAATCGTGAAGCTGGTGAAGCATGAAAAATCGGTGCCTCATCCGCTTGCTTACGATTTGACCGAGCTGCAACGGGATGCCAACCGGATTCTGGGCTTTTCGGCGAAGCAGACCTCCAACGTACTGCAGCGGCTTTATGAGCAGCATAAGCTGGTGACGTATCCGCGGACGGATTCGCGGTATTTGACCTCAGATATGACAGGTACGCTCAAAGAGCGCCTGACGAGTGTCGCTGTCGGTCCTTACGCAAGTTTGGCGCGGCCGTTGCTGCGAGGTTCACTGCATCTGAGCAAGCGAGTGGTGGATGACAGCAAGGTCACCGATCACCATGCGATTATTCCTACGGAACAGACGGTGCTGTTGAACGCGCTAAATACGGATGAACGCAAGCTGTACGATTTAATCGTGCGGCGGTTTATCAGCTTGTTCTATCCTCCGGCAAGGTTTGATCAAGTTAGTGTGACAGTGCAAATTGCCGGGGAGACGCTGCATGCCAAGGGGACGACGATTAAGGATGCCGGATGGCGGGCAGTTTATGACGGGCAGGTCATGGAGGATGAAGAAGGCGGCGAGGACGATGCCGAGAGCGGCTCCGTGCTGCCGGAGCTGACGCAAGGTGAGGCCGTGAAGGTACAACGCTGCCGCGTGACGCCGGGGCGGACCCAGCCGCCGAAGCGCTACACGGAAGCCGCCCTGCTAACCCAGATGGAGAAGCATGGGCTGGGCACGCCAGCTACACGGGCGGACATTATTGAGAAGCTGATCAGCTCCGATACGATCGAGCGGCAAGGGAACTACCTGCACCCGACCGGCAAAGGGAAGCAGCTGATCGAGCTGGCACCGGCCGATTTGCGTACGCCGGAGCTGACAGCTCGCTGGGAAGCGGAGCTGGAGCGGATTGCACGAGGGCAAGGCCAGCCGGGACCGTTTTTAAGTGGAATCCGTGAGATGGCGACCAACCTCGTGCAAGGTGTAAAGCGCAGTCAAGCGACATATAAGCCGCATAACGTCTCCAACAGCCATTGCCCGGAATGCGGGACAAGGCTGCTTGAGAAGAAGACCGGGCGCGGCTTGATGCTGGTCTGCCCGAGCGAGGATTGCGGCTATCGCCGATCCGGCGAGAAGCGCCTGTCCAACCGTCGCTGTCCGCAATGCCACAAGAAGATGGAACTCAAAGAAGGCAAAGCCGGCAAGTATGTACAATGTCTGTCCTGCGGGATTACCGAAGTGTTGGGGAAAGACAAGGATAAGCATATGAGCAAGCGCGAGCAGCAACGCCTCGTGAAGCAGTATACACAGAAGCAGGAGTCCGGCGGCATCAATCTTGGAGAACTGCTGAAGGCAGCGTTGGAGAAGCAGAGCGACGATTAAGCTCGATCCCCAGATGACAGCAGCCTGGCGATGATCGCAGATCCGGCTGATTAGGGCACGGTCACGGCATGGAGGTGCGGCGCAGGCTTTGGCGGCATGCCATCACCCGATAACGCCGAATAAATCGGCAGCTTATTCGAGACGCTAAATAGCGGAGGTGATGAAGGTGCCGCATCATAAAGCGCGGAAGACCGAGAACCAGCAGAATAAGTCGAGCATTATGGAACCATCCATCGCGGCTAAACCCAAGAAACAGGCGGAAGTTGCGCCCAATCTGAACGGAATTTCAAAGAACGAATCTTGATATGGATGCGTCTGCAGCTCCCTGTTAGGGGAGCTTTCTTTTGTATGAGGCGTATGGGCGGCAAGATGCGGAGGGCGGTTGGATTGAGGTATAATAGATTTATCTATTTGGTGGAAATACTAAGCAATAATCGAGCCAGGAGCTCGAAGGGGGCGGCGAAGATGAGGACGGGCTTACTCGTATGGTTTCTATTTATCAATGCGGTCGCCTATCTGGTGATGTCCGATGACAAGAGGCGGGCGCGGCAGAGGCGGGATCGGATCCCGGAGCGAACGCTGTTTCTGCTTGCTGCGTTGGGCGGAGCGCTGGGGGTCCTCATTGCGATGAACACGAAGCGCCATAAAACGAAGCACCTCAGCTTCCGGGTAGGCATCCCCGTATTGCTGGTTTTCAACGCCGTACTTTATGGGTATTTTATGATATAGACTCTTGGGACAAGTGAGGTGCTTTCCATGCTATTTCAAAAAATATTAGCCGCGTATGACGGTTCGAAAGCAGCCAACAAAGCGCTGGACAAAGCGATTGAATTGTGCAAAACGACACCCGAAGCCCAGCTGGAGGTCCTGCATGTGTACGACTTCCCGCGATTTTACGTAGCCGAGGGCTTTGCGCCGGTCCCCGCTTCGATGAATAAGGATTTCTATGAGCTTGCAGAGCGAACGGCAGAGGAAGCGAAGAAACGCGTGGAAGCTGCAGGTCTGGAGCCAAAAGTTGAAATGGTCCAAGGCCACCCAGCCGAGACGATTCTAGAGCATGCCCAGAAGAGCGGAGCCGATCTGATTGTCATTGGCAGCCGCGGATTGGGCGGCATTCGCGAATTTGTTCTTGGCAGCGTCAGTCACAACGTCGTCCAGCATGCCCGGATCCCGGTGCTCGTTGTCAAATAAAATAAGAGCGAGTTTATACCAGAAAGCCTGACCGATTGATTTCGGTTGGGCTTTTTTTGCTTTATGAGAGCTTGTTGGGAGATGTTGGGATGGGTGCAGGTAGCTCTAACGCTTGCCAGGAGGCTTATTGCGGCGAAAAACAGTAATTTTCATTTCTAACGCTGATCAGCGTTCTTATTTGGGTGGGGAGCCGCCTTTTTCGGGGGAAAACCCCGAAATAAGATGTCCCATAAGCGTTACAAGTTGCACGTACCGATTTTAGCCCAAATCGCGTTCCACCCAAGCGTTAGAACTTTTTGACGAAGGGAGAACATGACTCCCCAATTGTAGAACATCACTCCTGCACCTCCACCAAGGGAGATTTCTGTAAGGGAAACTAACGCTTGTCCGACAAGTTTGGGGAATATGCCCAAATTTTTTTGGGCGTTTTTCCGGTTGGTGTGTAGGGATCTGTAGTTTTTTATAGTCTCCAAAGTAAGGTTATGTTCAAATGTTACGATTACTCACATCGAATAGAGGATGTGTTTAGTCGCAAGGGCATGAAGGGATAACGGAAAGAGGTGCGCCCGCAGGCACATCCAATAACCGAACGCGGAAAGGAGGGCTGCCGTTGATTCGTTTTCGACAGGTAGATAAGCATTTTGGTCATTTTCACGTCCTGAAGGGGATTGATTTACAGGTTGAGGAAGGGGAAGTCGTCGTCGTTGTTGGCCCGTCGGGCTCGGGAAAAAGCACGATGCTGCGCTGCATTAACCGGCTGGAGACGATCACGAGCGGGGAGCTGACGGTAGGCGGCCTTCCGGTCCATGACCGCAAGACAGATATCAATAAGCTGCGCCGCGATATCGGGATGGTCTTTCAGCACTTTAATTTGTATCCGCACAAAAAGGTGATCGACAATATCACGCTGGCGCCCATTAAGGTGCTGGGCATCTCCAAAGCGGAGGCGGAGCAGACGGCGATGTTTTATCTGGAGAAGGTGGGAATTGCCGATAAGGCGTCCGCCTATCCGTCCCAGCTGTCTGGCGGGCAGCAGCAGCGGGTGGCCATCGCCCGGGGGTTGGCGATGAAGCCGAAGATCATGCTGTTTGACGAACCAACCTCGGCGCTGGATCCGGAGATGGTCGGCGAGGTGCTGGATGTTATGCGGACGCTCGCCCGCGAAGGCATGACCATGGTTGTGGTCACGCATGAGATGGGGTTTGCCCGCGAGGTGGCAGACCGGATTGTGTTTATGGACCAAGGGCAAATCGTGGAGGAAGCAGGGCCGGAGGAGTTCTTTGCAAATCCGCGAGAAGAGCGGACGCGAACGTTCCTGAGCCGTCTGTTAAGCCACTAAATCAATCGATAATCAAGGGGAGGAAGAGAAATGAAGAAGCGTTGGAGGCTAATCAGTATTGCGGTGGTATGTGCGTTGACGGTGCTGGCTGGATGTGCCAGCAACGGGGCAGGCGGCAACGCAGCAGGGAACGGCGGGAATGCCGCTTCGGCAACCGGGGAGAGCGGAAGCGGGGCCTTGGCGAAAATCAAGGATCGCGGCAAATTGCTGGTTGGCGTAAAGTATGACACGAAGTTGTTTGGTCTGAAAGACCCCTCCACCGGGAATGTCGAGGGATTTGATATCGATATCTCCAAGGCGATCGCCAAGCATATTCTCGGTGACGAGAATGCCATGGAGCTGAAGGAAGTGACGTCGAAGACTCGGATTCCGATGCTCAATAATGGAGAGATCGATATGATCGTAGCGACGATGACGATTACCGAGGAACGGAAGAAGGAAGTCGACTTCTCCGATGTTTATTTCCAAGCGGGTCAATCGCTGCTGGTGAAGAAGGGCAGCCCGATCACCGGCATTGAAAGTCTGACGGCTGATTCGACGGTGCTGGGCAGCAAAGGCTCAACCTCGGTGAAAAATATCCGCGAAAAAGTGGAAGGCATCAAGGTGCTGGAGTTCGACAACTATCAGGATGCGTTTAACGCCCTGAAGGCGGGGCAAGGCGACGCGCTGACGACGGACGATGCGATTCTTTACGGGATGGCGGCCCAAGACCCGAATTATGAGGTAGTCGGTAAGCCGTTTACCGATGAACCTTACGGCATTGCGGTACAGAAAGGCAACTCGGACATCGTACAGGCGATTAACGATACATTAAAAGAGCTTCATGACAGCGGGGAGTACGACAAGATTTACGAAAAATGGATCGGCAAGAAGCCGGGCGAATAATTCGTGATGGATTTTACGATTCTAACTGACTATTTTGACGTGTACCTGGAAGGGTTCCGGGGAACGGTGTTGTCCAGCTTGCTGGCGCTGGTCGGAAGCTTCGTGCTGGGCGCCTTGATCGCGGTGTTCCGCATCGGCCCCGTCCGGCCCCTGCGCTGGTTCGGAACAGGTTACGTGGAATTTATCCGCAATATTCCGTTGCTGCTTGTCGTATACATTTTCTATTATGGACCAGCCGCTTTAGGTTTACCGCTGGACGGTTTCACGGCGGGGACAATCGGGCTTGCGGTATACACCTCTTCGTTCATTGCTGAAGCAATTCGTGCCGGGATTCAAGCGATCCCCCAAGGGCAAACGGAGGCGGCCCGCTCGTCCGGGTTGAGCTACGTGCAAACGATGCTGCATATAATCCTGCCGCAGGCCATCAAGCTGGTGATTCCGCCGCTCGGGAACCAGTTCATCAATTTAATCAAAAACTCATCAGTTTTAACGATTGTGGCCGGGCTTGACCTGATGTATTTTGCCGACATCGTAAATGCCGATACGTACCGGACGTTTGATACTTATATTTTTGTCGCGTTGTTCTATCTGGTGCTGACCTTGCCTTTGAGTTATGGCGTAAGGGTGTGGGAGCGAAGACTTGAGAAAAAATACTGAAAGGAGGCCTGAAGTTCGATGGATTTTGCTGGGGCGTACAGTGCGGAGAATTTGCGCTTCTTAGCGGATGGACTTTACGTGACGTTGATTGTCGCCGGGCTGTCCATCGTGCTAAGCTTCCTGATCGGCTGTATTGTGGGCGTAATCCGGTATACGAAATTGCCCGTGCTGTCGCCTATCATGCTGGTGGGGGTTGAGCTGATCCGCAATTTGCCTCTGCTGCTCATCATCTTCTTCATGCGGTTCGCCTTGCCGGAGGTCGGCATCAAGCTTGGGCTTGTCGCCGCGACGGTAACCGGGCTGACGATCTTTGAGGCCGCGATGATCTCCGAAATCGTGCGCAGCGGCCTCGCCTCCATCGACAAAGGACAAATCGAGGCGGCCCGTTCGTCAGGACTCAGCGCTGTTCAGACGCTATGGCACATCGTGCTGCCGCAAGGCTTGCGGCGGATGGTGCCGCCATTAGTGAGCCAGTTCATTTCGCTGCTCAAGGACACGTCGCTGGCGGTGGTCATCTCCTTGCCGGAGCTGATGCACCATGCGGGGATCGTCATTGGTCACGGCTACACGTATACGATACCGATTTTGATGCTGGTGGCACTGATTTATTTTACTGTCAATTTTGTGCTTTCGGTAATCTCGAGACGCTTGGAGGCACGGCGAGCTTAGGCATCAACTGACACAATACTAACATATAATGGTATATAAGGCATAGTCATCCTTCCCTGGATGTGGTACGATATGGATCAAAATCACTCACGGAATCCGGGGGAGCGGGGATGCGGAGCGTGATTATCAAGACCTTTCAAAGATCCGCTTACGTTCAGATCGCGGTCATCGCGATCGGGACGGCCTTGGCGGGGGAACTGAAGATCAATCCGTTTGTCGGCGACATCTTTCGGATTGGTCTGGGGAGCAGCGCGTTTTTGTTGTTTTTGCTGCTGCTGCGGCAGTTGCCGTACCTCGTGACGGGCGTCATCACCGGCGTGGTAGTGCTGCTGTTTCGTACAGGACTGGATCAGGTGCTGGACAACGGCTTGACTGTGGCGGAGAGCGTGACAAGACATTGCTCGGCGGCGGTGTATTATATCGTGTTCGCACTAGGGATGAGCCTGATCAAACGGCGCTTGGATCGCTTCTATCCTTTGGTGCTGGGAGCCGTGACCGCGGTCATCGATCTGATGTCCAATGAGTCGGAGCTGCTGACTCGGTTGTTGGTAACTGGCACGGCGACGTTTAAGCTGAACGAGTGGGCGTTTCTCATGATGATTGCCATGCTGCGTACTTATTTTGTTACCGGGATTTACAGCAGCATTTCCGTCAGCCGGATGCGGATCATGCAGCAGGAGCAGAATCGGCGGATTGAACAGATGCTTAGTTTTAGCTCCGGCCTATATGGAGAGGTCTTCTACCTGAAGAAATCCATTGGTACGTTGGAGGAGTTGACCTTGCGCAGCTATGAGATGTACCGTCGGTTATCGGAGGAAGGCCTGGAGGAGCATAAGCGTTATATTCTTGGGATTACGGAACAGATCCATGAGGTGAAGAAGGATTCGCAACGGATTTTGGCGGGGCTGATTAAGCTGACCGACCGTGAAGTCCCGGGGGATATGCCGCTGTCGAACTTGGTCCAATATATCATTGACAGCACACGGCAGTATGCCGATTATTTGGGGAAGCAAATCGTGTTTACGCAGAAAATCTCCCTGGATTACGATACGGCCAACTACATTCCCTTGCTGACGCTGCTGGGGAACTTGACGGCCAATGCGGTAGAGGCGATCCAGGGCCGGGGACAGATTCATTTGGAGATTCGCGAGCATGCGGGATCGACCTTGCTTACGGTGAGTGACAGCGGGAGCGGCTTCCCGCAGGACGAGCGGGAGCTGGTCTTTGAACCAGGCTTTACGACCAAATTTGATGAGGAAGGCGTCGCGGCGACGGGGATAGGATTATCCCATGTGCGCGATATCGTGACCCGGTTCGGCGGGGACATCTCGCTGGGGACGGCCCCCGGGCTGGGCGGCGCGATGGTCCAAATCCGGATTCCGACCCCAAGCTTGCAGAAGTCGGCGGCGCCGGCTTAAAGCTAGTTTCGTTTCAACCGTATCCTTGGCAAACCGCTTATAACCTAAAGTGTAAGGAGGTTATCCGATGCCGCTCTCTTTTTGTATCGTTGACGATGATGCCAGTGCACGAAAAATGCTGCAGTACATTATCGAGGACAGCGGTCTGGGCGAAGTGACGGGGACAGCTGGCGGCGGAGCGGAGGGAGTGCGGCAAATTTTAAGCGAGCCGCCGGATATCGTGCTGATGGATTTGCTGATGCCCGATCAGGACGGTATTGAGGTGATCGATTCCTTGCGCGCTCAAGGCTGCAGCTCCCGATTCGTGATGATCTCCCAGATCGAAAATCAAGACATGGTTGGACGGGCGTACCGAAGCGGGATTGAGTTCTTCATTCGCAAGCCGATCAACCGGATCGAAGTGGAGACGGTGCTGCGGAAAATCAACGAACGCTATGCGTTAGGACACTATTTAGATGAAATCAAATCGAGTCTGAAGAAGCTGGAGGACTTGCGCAGCGCACCGCCGGCGGGTCAGCACAAGCGAACGGTCCGAGAGGCGATTCAACCGATCCTGATGAATATGGGGTTGATTGGCGAAAGCGGCAGCCGCGATATGATCAACATCATGGAGCTGCTGCTGGAGCGGGGAAGTGAACCTGGCGGGAATCTGCCGCCGCTGAAGGAGTTGTATCGTCAAACCGCAGCCACGTACAAGACAAGGCCTGAGGAGATCAACAAGGAGGTCAAGGCGATCGAGCAGCGGCTGCGCCGCGCATTGATGGCCGGGCTGACGAACCTGGCTTCGCTGGGCTTGACAGATTACGGAAACCCTCGGTTTGAGTATTATGCTCCGCTCTATTTTGATTTCGAGGATGTGCGGCTCAAGATGAAGGAGATCGAGGAAGGGCGCGAGCCGGGCAACAACAAGGGGAAGGTGAATATTAAGAAGTTCCTGCAGGTGTTGTTCATTGAAGTGCAGGAGCAGTTGGGCGGCTGAGAGATGAATTGGAATTGGGGCTAATGCATAAGCGGGCGTGCAACTAAAGTAAGGGACGCAGATATCGCCGAATAAAGTGGTAGAGCGCAGGTTGTCGACCGGTCGTCAGGCTGAAATCTAAAATAACTGGAATAAGTAAGGTTAATTTCGGGGAATCGGCGAGATTTTAGCAATTTAACTGGAAATCCTGCTGTTATTTTGAGCGGTAGATTGGAATTTTGGGGTTTTGGTCCGAATTAAGAGTAACTTTTACATCTAATTGTTTTCAAATACGGAGGATAGGCAAAATTAAAGGTACTTTTTACAGTATATTTGCGGTAGACTTCTGACCCAGAACCGCATTCGATAGAGACCCTAGTCTGTTTGACAGACTAGGTTTTTTGTGTTGGGGAGACATTGTTCAAAAACGAACATTCGGATTTTACATTCTTTTAATGTTCGGATTTGAGTTGACATCCCGTGTCCGCCATTGGTACACTAGGAGAGGAAAGGCGGCTCGCCGCCGAACATCATAATCTCGTATAATGCCGGGAATAGGGCCCGGAAGTTTCTACCCGAGAACCGTAAATTTTCGGACTACGAGCGAATACGTGATGAAGGTAAGGCTACTCCGCACGGAAGGCCTTCTTTTTATGAGCCTGGGCTTGTAAGCACCGGGCTTTGCGTTGCCAGCGGCGAGGCTGTAGCTGCCCGCACGCAGGTGTCGTATTTCGCAGGGTCCGCGAATTTCGGGAAATAGTGTTCCCAGGAAGTTCGGGGCCCTTTTTACGTATTCGGCTAATCCTATAGATAGGTTCACAAGAAATATGAACGTGGAGGTTGAGGCATGACAGCACAAGTCGCCGTAATCATGGGCAGCAAATCGGACTGGGAGACGATGTCCCATGCCTGTGCCGTTTTGGATGAACTGCAGATTCCTTACGAAAAAAATGTCGTATCTGCGCACCGCACCCCGGATTTGATGTTTGAATTTGCCGAACAGGCCGCAGCCCGTGGTTTGAAGGTCATCATCGCCGGGGCTGGCGGAGCCGCCCACCTGCCGGGGATGGTGGCGGCCAAAACTACGCTGCCCGTCATCGGCGTGCCGGTGAAGTCGGCCGCGTTGAACGGGCTTGATTCGCTGCTGTCGATCGTGCAGATGCCAGGCGGCATCCCGGTGGCGACGGTAGCGATCGGCAAAGCCGGGGCGATCAACGCCGGGCTGCTGGCGGCGCAAATTCTGGGTGCGTTTGACCCTGAGGTCATGCGCCGGGTGCAGGAGCGCCGCGATCGGATCAAAGCCGAGGTGCTGGAGAGCAGCTCGGAGTTGGGAGCCGCGGAATGAGCAGCGGCGTGATGGGCAAAACAGGCGGCAGCAATGGCGCCCCGGTGATTGCGCCGGGCGCAACGATCGGCGTGCTGGGCGGCGGACAGCTTGGCCGGATGATGGCGCTGGCCGGGAGCAATCTTGGCTACCGATTCGTAGCCATGGATCCGACGCCGGATGCGCCTTGCGGTCAGGTAGCGGGGCAGATCGTCGCCCGCTACGATGACCAGGACGCGGCGCGTGAGCTCGCGGCGCGGGCCGATGTGATCACGTACGAGTTCGAAAACGTCGACGCCGGCGTAGCCGCGTTGTTGGAGGAAGCATCGTACGTGCCCCAAGGCAGCCGATTGCTGTATACCACTCAGCATCGGTTGCGGGAGAAGCGAGCCATCGAAGCAGCGGGCGTGAAGGTCGCGCCGTACGCAGAGATCGGCAGCGAGGAAGAGTTGCGCGCAGCCGTGGCTCGGTTGGGCCTTCCGGCTGTGCTGAAGACGGCCACCGGCGGGTATGACGGCAAAGGCCAATGGGTCATTCGCAGCGAGGCCGAGATTGCGCCGGCCTACGCCGAGTTGAGCCGGGCTGGGACCGAGCTCGTGCTCGAGCAATTTGTCCCGTTCGTCAAGGAGCTGTCGGTGATTGCGGCGCGCAGCCCGCGCGGAGAAATAAAGACGTTCCCCGTAGCGGAGAATATTCATATCGACAATATTTTGCATGTCTCGATTGTGCCGGCTCGCGTGGAGGAGCAGGTGCAACGGGAGGCGGAACGGCTCGCGGCCCGAATCGCCGAAGGCTTGGAGGCCGTTGGCCTGCTGGCGGTAGAGATGTTTCTGACCGAGGACGGGGAGCTGTTCGTCAATGAACTGGCGCCAAGACCGCACAACTCCGGCCATTATACGATGGAGGCTTGCACGACTTCCCAATTTGAACAGCATGTTCGGGCGATCTGCAATCTGCCCCTGGGTCCAGTGGAGCTGTTAACGCCGGTCGTGATGGTCAACATTTTGGGCGAACACTTGGAGGCGGTACGCAAGGCCGTAGTTACGGGCCAGTGGTTTGGCGAAGCCGGCGGTGAAACTGGATTCCCGGTGATCCCCAAAGTACACTTATATGGAAAGCACGGAGCCGCTCCTAAACGGAAAATGGGGCATATCAATCTGATCTGCCGCAATGTGGAGGACGGGCTGCGTTGGATAGAGCAAACCAACATTTGGAGGAATGAACGTAAATGATCGAACGCTACAGCAGACCGGAAATGAGAGCGATCTGGACGGAGGAGAACAAATTTAAGGCTTGGCTGGAAGTGGAGCTGTGCGCTTGCGAGGCTTGGGCCGAGCTTGGCGTGATCCCGAAGGAAGACGCCAAGCTGCTGCGCGAGAAGGCTTCGTTTGACATCAACCGGATCTATGAAATTGAGCAGGAAACCCGCCATGACGTCATCGCGTTTACCCGCGCCGTCTCGGAAAGCTTGGGGCCGGAGCGGAAATGGGTGCATTATGGCTTGACCTCGACCGACGTCGTCGACACGGCGCTGGGGTATTTGTTGAAGCAGGCCAACGCGATTTTGGAACGGGATATTTTGAACTTTATCGACATTCTCAAAGAAAAAGCCTTGGCTTATAAAGATACCCCAATGATGGGGCGGACCCACGGTGTCCACGCAGAGCCGACCACGTTTGGTCTGAAAATGGCGCTTTGGCACGAAGAAATGAAACGGAATCTGGAGCGGTTCCGCCGGGCAGCTGAGAATGTTCAATTCGGAAAAATCTCCGGTGCCGTTGGGACTTACGCGAACATCGATCCGTTTGTAGAAGAATTTGTTTGCCGGAAGCTGGGCACGACACCGGCGCCGATTTCGACGCAGACGCTGCAACGCGATCGTCACGCCGAATATATGGCAACCTTGGCTTTGATCGCGACCTCGCTCGACAAGTTCGCCACAGAAATTCGCGCGTTGCAGAAGAGCGAATTCCGCGAGGTGGAAGAGGCCTTCGCCAAAGGGCAAAAAGGCTCCTCGGCCATGCCGCATAAACGTAACCCGATCGGCTGCGAGAACATCTCCGGCTTGTCCCGCGTGATCCGCGGTCACATGATTTCGGCTTATGAGAACGTGACGCTGTGGCATGAACGCGACATTTCCCACTCTTCGGTGGAACGGGTGATTCTGCCGGACGCGACGATGCTGCTGAACTACATGCTGAACCGCTTCGGCAATATCGTGAAGAACCTAACGGTGTTCCCGGAAAATATGAAGCGCAACATGGCTCGCACCTATGGCGTACCGTTCTCCGGCCGCGTGATGACGAAGCTGATCGACAAAGGCTTCAGCCGCGAGCAAGCGTACGACACTGTGCAGCCGCGGGCGATGCAGGCGTGGGAGACCCAACGTCAATTCCGCGACATTATTGAGGAGACGCCGGAAATTACCAGCGTCTTAAGCAAAGAAGAAATTGATGATGCTTTTGATCCGTCCTGGCATCTGAAGCATGTGGATACGATTTTCCGGAAGCTTGGATTGATTGAGTAGGATCTGATCTTGCAGTGATAGGGAGGAGAGCTTCATGACGGTACCGGCAATTTCCACCGCGGCGGATTTGGTGAAGGCCCCGCTGCTGTACAAAGGCAAGGTCCGGGAGTTGTACGACCTCGGCGAGCATTATTTGATCGTGGTCACGGACCGCATCTCCGCGTTTGATTATGTGCTGGAGCCGGCGGTGCCGGACAAGGGGAACGTGTTGAACCGGCTGAGCGCGTTTTGGTTCGACAAGACGCAGCATCTGCTGGAGAATCACGTGATTCATACGGACGTGGAGCGGCTAGGGGACGTGATTCCGTCAGAGCATCGCGAGGCGTTGCGCAACCGGATCATGGTGACCCGCAAAGCTGAACGCATTGACATTGAATGTGTGGTGCGCGGTTATGTGACCGGCGGCGGCTGGCGGCAGTATGAGAAGACCGGCACGATTAACGGCATTGAGTTGCCGGAAGGGCTGCGGAAGAACGCGAAGCTGGCGGAACCGATTTTTACGCCGGCGGCGAAAAATGACGTGGGCCACGACGAGGACATCTCGTTCGCTGAGATGGTGGACAAAGTCGGCCAGGAATTGGCTGAACAGCTGCGGGATCGCAGCCTGGAGATGTACGCCTACGCCCGGGATTACTGCGAGGAACACGGCATCCTGCTCGCAGACTGCAAGCTGGAATTCGGGATGGTGGACGGCAAGTTGATTGTGATCGATGAGATGTTTACGCCGGATGCATCGAGATTTTGGGCTAAAGAGAACTACGCGCTGGACATCGAGATCGACAGTATGGACAAAGAGCCGGTGCGTACGTACCTAGCCGGTTCCGATTGGGATAAAGAGAGCCCGCCTGACCCGCTTCCGGCGCAGGTGGTTGAAGAGACGACACGGCGGTACCGTGAAATTTACCGGCGATTGACGGGAGCCGAGTTGGTGTAGGAACCGTGTTCAACATAGCCTTTTTGCTCTAATGGACCTCAGAGCCCTTATCGGTACAGATTCGCAGGGAAGACTGATATAACGGACCGAGGGGACCTTATTTGGCCGGGGCGGTCCAGTTTGTTGCCGGATGGGGCCCAATAGCGGCGGTAGAGT
>NZ_BILV01000051.1 GCF_004000745.1 Paenibacillus barengoltzii NBRC 101215 | reverse complement strand
GAGGCATCGGTTCACTCACATCGAAATGTTACCGAAGGATGTGTGTTGAAATTGAGCATGAAAACACGACGTGAAGTGATCCGTACCTTGGCTGATCAATACAAGAGAGCGAAATCGCGAAATGAAAAATCTGTAATCCTTGATAATGCCGTGAAGGTGCTGGGTTGCCAACCCGTAACGTCTGCCTCCACTGGGTAACAAAATTACGTGAGTGAACCACTATCCTTCGGTAACATTTTTAAATGAGTTGACACGGAAGGGAGGGTCGGGTGTACTATTTTTAATGAAATTGAGCTAATTTGGTTCACAAACGAGCGAAACTCACCGATAGCGGTTTGCAGCCTGTCTTTTGATGGCCTGAATGGCGCCCATATGAAGTCCTTCATGGAAGATCGTTCTCACAAGTACCTGCTCAAGGGTATGCATCCCCATATCCGTTGGCGGATACTCCTCCTCCAGCCGATCCCGGTACTGCTGCTCTATGAAGCGAGGCTGCTCCTGAAGCAGTGATATCAATTCTGACAATGACGGGGTTTCGTCCGTAAAATGCGATGGGTTCGTTCCGTAACCGAACCATTGATTAAAGCTCATCGGGACCGGCATATCCTCTTTCGTAAGCACGCGTATCCATAAATACTGATCCAGAACCACATGCCCCAGATTCCATCTGATATTGTTGTTGAAACCATCCGGTACAATGTCAGCCTCGTCTTCCGACACGTCTTCAACCACCTTCAACAGCTCTCTGCGGTATGTATGCAGCTGCTCAAACAATACCTCATGTCTTCTTTCCATCGAAATACCTCCCAGATTCTGATATCTTAATATAATTATGTGAAAAAATATAAAATCCTTTTATTTCGAAAAAATAGGAGCGCCATAAATGCGCCCCGCTAAGCCTATCGAACCTTCCGCTTCTTTTATTCAATCAACGGACTCCTGAACTGCGTCACGATTGCTCGGAAAGGTACCGATCAGATCCAGCTTGATCCAATGATGCCCATTGCTGACCTCACTCTTGTATACCTTCGTTTTAGCACCCTGATTCGCGAACACAAGATCGTTGACACCGCGGTTGAACATCCTCGACGATATAACCTGGCGTAGTCGCAAGCGTCCCCATGTCGAACCAGTACTCCTCCTCCTCATCTGCCGATATAAAACCGTTCGTCACCATCAAGCTCATATTTCCGCTGTTATCCGCATCGAAGAAGCGAGCTCCCCAGACCCATCCCGATTGCTGAATGCCCATTTCCTGTGCTCGGTCGACATACCTTCCGTTCTCATCTTCATGCCATAACTGATTTCCTTCCAGCAAATATCTTTCCTTACCTGCTGGTAGCGCTCACGGGATGCCAGGCGGTCGGCGGGTTTGACGTGGCCAAAGCGCTGGCCAACAGCGCAAAGACGACGAGCAGTGAGTCGAAACAGACGGTTACCGTCGAAGTTGTTCCGGCTGAATCGGCCAAGCTGACTGCGGAGGACCAAAAAGCAATTGATCTTATGAATTCTTTCTCTCTGAATATCGATAGTGCAAAGGTGCAGGATACCAAACATATTTCGATGAAAGGCTCCGTCGGCTTGAAGGGAGAGAAGATTCCGTTCCTCTTCTTCATGGACGACAAGGGGATTGCGCTGCAGGTTGAAGGCGCGAAGCAGCCGTTGTACATACCTCAGTCCATTGAGGGCGTGACGCTGCCTGACACGAGCGAATTGGAAGCCGGGGCGCAGGAGCTGACCGTCAAACTGGCGGAATTCGTGCTGAAGCATTTCCCGAACCCTTCGGTATTGACCGTGAAGCAAACTTCCTCGCAGGTAAACGGGGAGACGTTGAGCTTGACGAACCTGCATGCGGAAGTGCGCGGCGACGAGCTGTTTGGGCTGATTAAGCCGTTCCTCGCCAGCGCGGTGAAGGATGAGCAAGGGCTCAGAGACCTGATTGGGGATTATTACGCGCAGCGACAGCGAAATGTGGAACATCGGCGGGACAGTAACCGCGGATCAAGTGGATACGAGTGTCGGTGTTATCGACGTGACGGAAACGGAGTTGACCCCAGGGCAAATTTTGCGCAATTTCCAGGGTTCCGCTCCGCTGTACAAATTGCTCAAAGAAGACCTTAATTTGACCCATAGACAGCTTGTGCTCGATACCCAAAGCGACTACTATGGATTGATCACGAAGAACGGCATCTCCTTTGTACAGTTGCGTTACTTGGCTGAGCAGTTAGACGCCGAAGTGAAGTGGACGCCGGGGTCTGGCCAGATTGTCGTGATCGATGACCTGACCGGCAAGGAGATCGTTCTCAAGGTCGGCTCGAAGAAAGCGGCGGTGGATGGCAAGGTGGTAACGCTGAGCCAGCCAGCCTTTGTGCATAAGGACGGGTTGACTTACGTGCCGCTCCGATTCCTGGCAGAGGCGCTTAGCGCATCCGTAGACTTCGACGCTGACGGTTGGATCACTATCGTTAGAGAATAAGCGGTGTAATCAAAACGATAATGGAGGGACCTTCCCAAGCTATCCTGATGATGGCAAAGGGAAGGTCCTTTATTTTGGGCTGACGATTGATTAATTGTCCTAGCCTGTGTATAATGATAATCATTATCAGTAGAAAATGGGGGAGCAATACAAATGAAGGTGTTCAAACATCGATTTCTTGCGGTGGCAACGGTTCTGTTGCTGACAGTTGTGCTTGCGGCTTGCGGCCAAAACGGCGGCAATACGGCAAACGATGCGGCGGCGTCGAACCATAATGCAGCGGGAAGCGCGCAATCCGGCAACGGAACCAACGATTCCGCCGAAGGACAAGCGGCAACGAAGGTTTACAAGGACTATACCGGGCAAGAGGTTGAGATTCCAACCAATCCGCAGCGGATTGTATCCATTACGCATCTGGGTGATCTGCTGGCTCTCGGCGTGAAGCCGGTTGGGGCGGGCTCGCTTGCTCTGGAAAACTCGGTTCTGCTGAATAAGGAACTGGAAGGCGTGGAAAGCGTCGGTGATATCTCAGTAGAGAAAGTGCTGGAGCTTCAGCCGGATCTGATTATTGTCCCGACCTATACACCGGCCGATATCGTTGAGCAATTAAAGAAAATTGGTCCGGTTGTCACCCTGGCCACCACAGGCTGGGAGGGAATTGACCCGCTGGAGGAAGTGAAGACGGTGGGTGAAATGCTGGGCCGTGAGCAACAGGCGGAGGAATTTATTACCCGGTATAAGCAAAAAGCCGAGGAGGCCAAAGCCAAGCTCAGCGAGGTGATCGGACCCGACGAAACCGTGGGCACGTATTCGATCTGGGCGAAGAACTTCTGGGTATGGCCAAAAACTCGGGATGCCGGCTATAACCTGTACGAAATGTTTGGCTTGAAGCCGCAGGAGAAGATCGAGAAAGAGGTATTCCCGACCACAGGCGCGGATATTTCTTTGGAGGTCGTTCCGGAATATGCTGCGGACCATATGTTCGTGACGGTGTATGAACCGGACGGCGGGAAGGAACGCGCAGAGGAAGTCATGAATGGACCGGTGTGGAAAAACATCCCTGCCGTGAAAAATAACCACGTGTACTTGCTGAACTACAAAGAGTTCTGGATGGTGGACGGACTGAATCTGGAGAAGCAGCTGGATATTCTCGTGGACCTCGTCGTCAGCCAAAATCAAAAATAAAACAACCAACCCAAGAGGGCCGTTCCTCGCGTCGTTTGCCGATGCGCCAGAACGGCTTTTTCATGTCTAGCGCCAGCCGGCAAGCCAGCTTACAAGATCTGCCGGTGGATGGCCAACGCCCATTCCTCCGCGATCATGCGCTCGGGAAGGAGATCGCCAATCAACATGAGATAAGTGGATCATTGACAAAGAAGACGCTAGTTTCTAAGATATGTTTATTCGTAATGATTACGTTTAATACCCAAGAATAGGATGGATCGATATGCTAAAAATGAAACGGGGCGACGTCCTGCTGATCGTTGTTCTGGTCTTGTTGGGTTCGACGTGGCTCTTCCTGCGCCAGGTGCTGGAAAGCCGGGAGACGGTAGACCCGGCAACGCTTCGCGCCGAAATCCAGGTGGACGGCGAATCCTACCGCAGCGTCCCCTTGGACGTCGGGGAGGAGACCATCGAAATCCACTCGAAATACGGGAACAATACGCTAAAGGTCTTTGACGGGGGGATCCAAATGATGTACGCCGACTGCCCGAAAAAAATCTCCATGCAGATGGGCTTCATCTCCCGGCCCGGCGAGACGATCATCTGTGTGCCCAACCGTGTGTATGTGGAGATCGTCCGCAGCGGCGCTCCAGGCCCGGATGATAACGGCGTAGACGCCTATATCCGCTAGTTTTCCATCCCCGACAGATCCTCCCATGCTTTCACCGAATCCTCGCTAGGATAGACGTAGGGTCGTTTGTGATCTTGGAATTTCTCGGATGCGCTCCGCGTTAACGGTAAGGATCGCCTTGCCCTCCCGCGTTTGCGGCTCAATGGTTCCTTCCACCTCAAGCCAGCTGTCTTTAGTCAGCTCAACAAGCGGCTGGTCGGAGGTGACCACGAGCCCAAACGCGCTCCGATCAGCACGAAAGGCAGCGCTTCCAGCAAGATGCTGAGAAAGCTGGTTTTGAACGTTTGCAGCTCGTCAAGCGGGACCTGTCGAATCAGCGACGGGTATAGGACCGTCAGGCAGGCGAGCGCGAAAGCGGCCGGCACAAGAATCGGCAGCATTCGGGTGATGGCTTGTTTATTCATGGCGTACTCCTTTTAGACAAAATCAGGATCTAGTGTAGTATTATACTATTATTTTCCAAGGCGTTTCAGAACGAAGTTGATAGATTCGTTCGCAGATTCGTATCGATAGTTGACAAAGCCCAGGGAAGGAAGATATAGTATTGATTGTTAATCGTAATAATTACGAATAAACCAGAGCGGGCATCTGGTCTTGCATACGAAAGGGGATGAAACGAAATGAATGAACATATTGCGCGCCCGATTCCCGTTACGGTGCTGTGTGGATATTTGGGTTCGGGCAAAACAACGCTGCTGAACCACGTCTTGAGCAATCGCCAGGGGCTGAAGGTGGCGGTGATCGTCAATGATATGAGCGAGATTAACGTCGATGCGGAGCTGATCAGCGCCGGCGGGAGTTTGTCACGCACGGAGGAGAAGCTGGTGGAGCTATCGAACGGCTGCATTTGCTGCACACTGCGTGAGGATTTGCTCAGAGAGGTGCAGAAGCTGGCTGCGGAGGGTCGGTTCGATTACATCTTAATCGAGTCCACGGGCATCAGCGAACCGGTGCCGATCGCACAAACGTTTACTTATGCGGACGCTGAGACAGGGATTGATTTGACGGGGATCGCCAAGTTGGACTGCCTGGTTACCGTGGTAGACGCTTACCGGTTCTGGCAGGATTTCTCCTCCGGCGAGACGCTTCTGGAACGCGGGCAACAAGCAGGGGAAGACGACAACCGCGATGTGGTGGATTTGCTGATCGATCAAATTGAGACCTGCGACATTTTAATTTTGAACAAATGTGATCTCGTGGACGAGGAGGAGCTGAAGGAACTGGAGGGGGTCCTGCGCAAGCTGCAGCCAACCGCCAAGTTTATCCGCTCTACCATGGGCCGTGTAGATCCGCAGGAAATTTTGAACACGGGCTTGTTCGATTTCGAGAAGGCCAGTCAATCGGCGGGATGGATTCGGGAGCTGGAACTGGAAAACCATACTCCGGAAACCGAGGAATATGGCATCGGTTCGTTCGTCTATCGACGGAGACGTCCGTTTCATCCAGAGCGGTTGGCTGAGTTTATGAGCGAATGGCCGGAGGAAGTGGTCCGGGCGAAAGGGCTCGTCTGGATTGCAACCGCTTGGGATCTGGCAGCCAATTTAAGTCAGGCGGGGCCATCGATTCAATTTGGTCCGGCCGGATATTGGCTGACCTCGTTGTCAGAACGTGAGCGGGAAGAGATGTTTGCGGAAGAGCCTGAATTGCGGCACAAATGGGACGATGTGACGGGTGACCGGATCACTGAGCTGGTGTTTATCGGTATTGGAATGGATCGCAGCGGGATCGAACGGGAGCTTGATGCATGCCTGTTAACCGACGAAGAGATGCAGATGAACTGGGCGGACTTCCCTAATCCGCTGCCCTGGATTTCAGCGGAAGAGCTGGCGAACGCCAATTAAGATTTATTCTCAAGGAGGAATGAACATGCGAGCGGTTATCACATTAGCTTGTACGGAGTGCGGGGATCGAAACTACACGACCACGAAAAATAAAAAGACTCATCCCGAGCGTCTGGAACTGCGGAAATACTCACCTCGGTTGCGTAAATACACGATTCATCGGGAGACACGTTAATCGAATAGTGGAGGATGGCTAGCGTAGAGGGCGAATTGTCGCCTTTGTTAATCGTAAAAATTACGCTCTAGAAAAGAAGGGGTAACATGATTTTATCCTCGTTGGAAAACGTCGTGTTTGGGTATAGTGACAAGCCGGTTATTGACGGGGTATCCCTCGAAATCCATGCTGGCGAGTTCGTTGGCATTACCGGACCAAACGGCGCAGCAAAGACGACGCTGCTGAAGCTGCTGCTCGGTTTGCTGAAGCCGTGGAGCGGAAACGTGAGGATCAACGAGGAAGTGCTGGTGGATGGCCGGTTGAACGTCGGATATGTCCCGCAGCAGGTTGCCGCATTTAACAGTGGATTTCCCAGTCGAGTGCTGGAGCTGGTGAAGTCAGGCTGCTATCCCCGGCTGGGCCTGTTTCGACGATTTGGTGCGGAGGAACAGCAGATCGTCGAACGCAGTCTGAAGCAGGTCGGGATGTGGGAGCATCGTGATCGAAAAATCGGTGAATTGTCCGGCGGGCAGAAGCAACGGATCTGTATTGCCCGGGCTTTAGCTGGGCAGCCCCGGGTACTGGTTCTGGATGAACCCACGACAGGCATGGATCAGCAAAGTCGGCAAGGATTTTACCAGTTGCTGCGGCACCTGACAGACCAACAAGGGTTGACGGTGATCATGGTCACCCATGGCCCGGAGGAAGCGGAGACATATCTGGACCGCATCATCTCCCTGGAGCAGCAAGAAAGCGAGGAATGGCAATGCTTGACTACGCGTTCATGCAGCGTGCGTTTTGGGCCGGCGCTTTGATCGGCAGCATCGCCCCGATCATTGGCGTCTTCCTGATGCTGCGGCGCCAAGCGTTGATGGCTGATACGTTGTCGCACGTCTCGCTGGCAGGTGTAGCCCTCGGGGCGGTGCTGGGCTGGAACCCGGCAATAGCTGGCTTTGTCGCTGCCATCCTTGGCGGGTTGTTGATTGAGCAACTGCGCCGCAGCTACCGGGCATACAGCGAGATGCCGGTTGCGATTGTGATGACTTCAGGCCTGGCGCTCGCCGTCGTGCTGATGAGCTTACGCAGCAACCTGAGCCAAAGCTTCAGCGCCTACCTGTTTGGCTCCATCGTTGCGGTGAGCGACACTCAGTTGGTGTTGATGGCTGGCGTGGCTTTGCTGGGCGCCATGTATTTCATCGTCCTGCGAAGACCGTTATACAGCTTAACCTTTGACGAAGAAACCGCACGAATCAGCGGGATCCCGGTGACGTGGCTGTCGTTCTCTTTCGCGGTGTTTACCGGCATGGCGGTGGCGGCGGCGATCCCGATTGTGGGCGTGCTTCTGGTGTCCTCACTGATCGTGCTGCCCGCCTCGCTTGCGCTGCGGTTGGCCCGGGGGTTTGCGGCAGCGATCATGATCGCCGTTGCCTCCGGTCTCACGGGGATCTTCAGCGGACTGACCGCCTCGTATTACTTGGATATGCCGCCCGGCGGGACAATTGCGTTAATTTTGCTCTTGTTTTTATTAGCCGGCATCTCAGGGCAGAAGGTACGGGGCTGGATGGCCCGGAAGAACGGCCGCCGTGCAACCCGACCGGAACGGGACAACGGAGAATTTATAAGTATGCCGGCGAAAGACGGCGAGTCATTATCGTTGGAATAAGGGAGAGAAGAGAATGAAATTACGCTATGTAAAAAGCTTTGCCACTACGGCTATTCTGAGCCTGGTGCTGGTGATCGCCGGTTGCGGCGGAAGCGGACAGGGTGGAGGAAATGCAGCCAATTCGGCGAATGCTGCTACGAATGCGGCAGGCAGCAATGAAGAGATGGCTGCCAAACAGCCGCTGCGGATTCAAACAAGCTTTTACCCGATGTATGAATTTACGAAGCAAGTCGCTGGCGATCTGGCGACAGTTGAGCTGCTCGTTCCCGGCGGTGTAGAACCTCATGATTGGGAGCCGAGTCCCCAGGATATTCGGAAGCTGACAGAATCCGATCTGCTTATCGTGAACGGCGCCGGGATGGAAAGTTGGCTGGAACAGGTGGAGGCTTCCGCATCCGGCGGTAAGCCGGAAATTGTTGAGGCCAGCGAAGGGATCGCGCTGATGGAAGGCGGAGAAGAAGAGGAGCACGAGCATGGCGAGGAGCACGCAGGCGAAGAGGAACATGCCGACGGGGATGGGCATGATGTCGATCGTGATGCAGACCACGACGCCCATCATGAATCCGACGCTGAGGAAGCGGCGCACGATTCCGATCATGACCATGGTCACGATCACGGCGGACTGGACCCGCATGTCTGGTTGTCACCGGCGTTAGCAGTCCAAGAGGTTCGCAACATTGAGGCCGCTTTGGCGAAAGCGGACCCAGAGCACGCGGCCAACTACAAGCAAAACGCTGACGCCTACGTTGCCCAGTTAGAGCAATTGGACCAAGACTTCTCTAGCGCGTTGAATAATGCAAAACGTAAGGACTTTATCACACAACACGCTGCCTTTGGTTACTTGGCTCAGGAGTATGGGCTGATCCAAGTACCGATCGCCGGATTATCTCCTGACCAGGAGCCGTCAGCGGCACAGATGACGGAGATCGTAAAGTTCGCCGAGGAGCATCAGGTGAAGACGATATTCTTCGAGACATTGGTCTCTTCCAAAGTAGCCGAGACGATTGCCCGGGAAATTGGAGCGAAGACAGCGGTCTTGAACCCGATCGAAGGACTGACGGCCGAAGATGAAGCAGCGGGCCGAGATTACCTGTCGCTGATGCGTCAAAACCTCGAAGCTTTAAAAGCAGCATTAAACGAGTAACTGATTGGATACGACATATGCTCCAACAACAAAGCAGCCCTAGGCCATAATTGGCAAGGGCTGCTTTGTTTAACGAATGTTTTTACCATAGAAGATTTCATCCATTTCAGTGACCAGCATCTCGGTAATCTGCTTTTGCTCTTCGGCAGACAGTTCGTCCTTCGTATACCCGAACAGGTAATTGTTGAGATCAAACTGCTTCAGCTTGCATTTCGTATGGAAAATATGCTCCGGATAGACATTCACATCAATCATCTGATATTTCTCAATCACTTCGTCGGGAATATAGTTCTGGATCGAGCTGATATCGTGGTCGATGAACAGCTTGTGGCCGTTAATGTCGCGGGTGAAGCCGCGTACGCGATAATCGATGGTCATGATGTCCGCCTCGAAGGAGTGGATCAAGTAGTTTAACGCCTTCAGCGGCGAGATTTCCCCGCAGGTCGATACGTCAATGTCGGCGCGGAACGTGCTGATGCTCTCTTTCGGATCGTATTCGGGATACGTGTGAACGGTGATATGGCTCTTGTCGAGCTGCATCACTACAGATTCCGGCAGCGGCCCGGGCGATTCGTCAAACGACTCAGTGGGCACCTCCACCACGGGGCCTTCGGAAATCAACATCGTGACACTGGCTCCCTGCGGAACGTAGTCCTGATTCGCGATATTCAAAATATGAGCACCGATAATTTCAGAGACCGTGCTGAGGATTTTCGTCAGGCGATCGGAATTATACTGGTCGTCGATATAGGCGATATAAGCTTCGCGCTCCTGTCTGGTTCGGGTGTAACAGACATCGTACATATTAAAGCTTAATGTTTTGGTCAGGTTGTTGAACTCATGCAGCTGAATGCGCTGCTCCGGCGTCAACTTCATGAGAGATCCCCCTTAGCATAGGTGTACCCTATTGGTTATTCCCTTTTCTTCTGGAAAAAAAACGTTCCGCCGCTCCAGCATCCCAATCAGGTGAACCGAGGTCTAGGGTTAGGCACATGGATCAAAACTGCTGTCGTTCTCTTCTTTCCCTATCATTTCCACCCTATGTTAGTTTGACAGAAATAGTGTTCATATTGTATCCTACAAACAAATTGAATTAGACCTCACTTTCTAGCAATGGTGAGGTAGAGGCGCGATATTTAACAGTCTTCGGAGGAGCTTGAGCAGGCGATGAGCCCGAGGAGAAGGAAATGTCGCCGAAGCGGTATATAGGCTCGCTATATGCTGCTGGGCCTGCAGTTAATAGCTGCAGGACTGTCTTGATAGATGAACCCGATCTATCAAGTTGCGCTATCTCGTCGAGGGGAAAGTGGGTGTCAGGACGGAAATGAACCCATCAAACGGCCTCGGTGTATATCCGAAGTCGTTTTTTTGTTTCTGTTTTTTATTGATTCATTAATTCGTATGGAGAGTGAAGAAAAATGAGAAAAACCTGGTCTTTATCCATCCTCATGTTATTGTCGGTCGTGCTGGTCCTTTCAGGGTGCGGCTCCTCCGGCGGCAAAGACGATAATACGTTTAAAGTAGGACTTGAAGCGGGATATGCCCCGTTCAACTGGACACAAAACGATGACTCCAACGGCGCAGTTCCGATTGACGGGAGCTCCGAATTCGCAGGCGGCTACGATGTGGAAATCGCCAAGAAAATTGCCGACGGCCTCGGCAAGAAGCTTGTTATTGTCAAGACGGAATGGGACGGTCTGGTTCCGGCGTTGACCTCTGGGAAGATCGATGCGATTATTGCCGGGATGTCCCCAACCGAAGAGCGTAAGAAGACGATTGATTTCTCGGATAACTACTATAAATCGAACCTGATTATGGTGGTGAAAAAAGGAAGCCCTTATGAAGGTGCAACCTCGATCCAAGATTTCAGCGGCGCGAAAGTTACGGCCCAACTGAATACGTTCCACTACTCTGTCATCGACCAAATCAACGGGGTGAACAAGCAACCGGCGATGGACAACTTCCCGGCAATGCGTGTAGCCTTGGAATCCGGTACGATTGACGGTTATGTGTCTGAGCTTCCGGAAGGTGTCAGCGCCGCAACCGCAAATGAGAATTTCGCTTACGTGGAGTTCCAGGACGGCTTCAACACCTCCGATGATGATACCGCCATCGCGGTTGGTCTTGAGAAGGGCAGCGACTTGACGGCGAAAATCAACGAAATTCTTGCGGGCATTTCCGAAGACGAACGGGCCCAGATTATGAACGATGCGATTAAGAATCAACCTGCAGCGAACTAAATAAAGCACGGGACATAAGCCGGCTGCAATGGGATTGCAGTCGGTTTTATACGGTGCGGGAGGAATTAAAATGACTTACGAGTGGATCATCCAAATCATTACCGATAACTGGCCCATGTTTTTGCGTGGAGCCGGGATAACGTTATATATTTCGCTCATCGGCACGATCATCGGTGCGGCGATTGGTCTGCTGGCTGGCGTAATCCGAACCATTCCGGTGCCGGAACGCGGGCTCAAACGCTGGCTGCTGAAGATCGTTAACGCCCTGCTGACCGTTTACATTGAATGCTTCCGGGGAACGCCGATGATCGTTCAAGCGATGGCGATTTTTTACGGATCGTCTCTGCTGTTCAATTACGATATGGACCGGACATTTGCGGCAATCTTCATCGTCTCCATCAACACGGGAGCTTATATGGCTGAGATCGTGCGCGGGGGCATCTATTCAGTGGACAAAGGACAATTCGAGGCCGCCCACGCCATTGGGATGACCCATTGGCAGACGATGCGCAATGTGGTGCTGCCGCAGGTCATTCGCCACATTTTACCGGCGACGGGCAATCAATTTATTATTAACATCAAGGATACCTCGGTGCTGAACGTGATTTCCGTATCGGAACTGTACTTTATGACCAAGTCGATTGCCGGGAACAACTTCCGGTATTTTGAATCGTTCTTTGTGGCCAGCGTGTTGTACTTGATCATGACGTTAACCGTAACGAAAATATTACAGCGTATCGAAAAAAGGCTGGACGGCCCCGAAAGCTATACGCTGCAGCGCTAGCAGAAAGCAGGAGTGAGGATGGACAAGGTAATCGAAATTCGGCATTTGAGCAAATTTTTTGGTACCCACGAGGTACTTAAGGATATCAATCTGTCGGTCAGCAAAGGTGAGGTTGTCAGCATCATCGGCTCCTCCGGCTCCGGCAAATCCACATTGCTCCGCTGCATCAATCTGTTGGAGAAGCCAAGCGGCGGGGAAATTATCTACAATGGCAACAATATTTTGGAGGATTTGCAGAAGGCCTCGTTGTACCGCCGGCATTTGGGGATGGTGTTTCAGCAGTTTAACCTGTTCAACAATCATGACGCGCTAAGCAACTGCGTCGTGGGACAAGTCAAGGTGCTGAAGCGCTCCAAGGAAGAAGCGACGGAAATCGCGATGAAATATTTGCGAGATGTCGGGATGGAGCAATATATTCATGCCAAACCGAAGCAGCTCTCCGGCGGACAAAAGCAGCGGGTCGCCATCGCCCGCGCCTTGTCGATGGACCCGGACGTCCTGCTGTTCGACGAGCCAACCTCGGCGCTGGATCCCGAGATGGTGGGCGAGGTGCTGAAGGTCATGAAGGAGCTGGCCTACTCAGGGCTCACGATGATCGTCGTGACCCATGAGATGGAGTTCGCTCGGGAGGTATCGGACCGGGTCGTATTTATGGACCAAGGGGTCATCGCCGAAGAGGGAACGCCGGAGCAGATCTTTAATGCTCCGAAGCAAGAACGGACAAGAGAGTTCCTGAAGCGGACGTTAAACCGGGAAGGGTAAGACGAGGTTAAATGAGGATACGGCGGAACCTGGATGTAGATCTGGGTCCCGCCTTTTTTTTCGTGTGTGTGGACATCAATCAGGATTGCGGTGTTTGTTCCCTGTAGTTCAAGGAATGCCATACCCCGAAGTTATCCTTGACGTTCAGCGTACGTCTGCCGCCCATGGAGGCATCCACATAATAGGGGTAACGGCGGCCGGCGGTAAAATGACCGCGGAATGCGCCGGCGAACGTGACCGGAACCGCCTCGAACCGGATCTCACGAGGGGTTACGCTCAGCACGCGGGTCGTCTGCGTGGAGTTGCCGTAGTTGCTCTCATGCGTTTGCTGAACGCTGCTATCCGCTTTGAGCGTATTGATGTCGCTTTGCATGGCGGTAATCGTTTCCCGCAGGCCGGACACATCGGGAGCGCCGCCAATCTGCGGGATACAGAGTCGTTGTCCGACCCGCAGCGAGTTCGGATCCACGCCTGGGTTCGCCTCCAGGATGCTGGCGATGGTCACGCCGTATTCCTGCGCAATCTGATACAGTGTGTCGCCGGGCTGGATGATACGGGACACATGATTTGGCGGGCAGGAGGGGATGCAGATCACCTGGCCGATTTGCAGATTGTTTGGATCAAGGCCTGGGTTCGCGGCTAAAATGCGCGTGACGCTGGATTCCAGCCGGAATGCGATGATGTTCAGCGTGTCCCCAGGCTGTACGGTGTAGGGGTAGTGCACTGCGGGGCACTGCCGATAATAATAGTTAAACAATGGAACTTCCCCTTTCGTTTAGGCTTCTTCCTATACCGTATGCGAGGCCTGGGCGTCGGTTACTGGAATCTCACGGGGAAGCCGTTAATCCGTTGATTCGACACTTCCCCTCAGCAGCCCGCTGTCATCGGCGATCAATGGGGCGGTATTGCGGATCGATGGAGGCTTGGTGCGAAGCATCGTCTAAAGTGCCTTACAAATCAGGAATCTGCCAATCGATTTCAGCCAAGCCTTTGGAGCGCAAAAATTGATTGGCCCGCGAAAACGGCCGACTGCCCAGAAATCCCCGATGGGCCGATAAAGGGCTGGGGTGCGGCGACTTGATCAAATGATGCTCGCGGTTTGTGATCAGGGCCGCTTTTTTCTGGGCATGGCTGCCCCACAGCAGGAACACGACCGGCTCCTGCTTCTCATTAAGTGTTTCAATCACCTTGTCGGTGAACGTTTCCCAACCGATATCCTTATGGGAATTCGGGGTGTCGGCCCGCACGGTCAGGACGGTGTTGAGCAACAGCACGCCTTGCTTGGCCCATGGGACCAAATAGCCGTTATTAGGGATTTGGCAGCCCAGATCGTCCCGCAGCTCCTTGAACATGTTCTGCAGGGAAGGCGGGGCTTTGACTCCCGGTTTGACGGAGAAGCTGAGCCCATGTGCTTGTCCTGGGCCGTGATATGGATCCTGGCCAAGAATCACGACTTTGGTGTCGGCGAAGGACGTATAATGAAGCGCGTTAAAAATATCATACATATCGGGATAAATCGTACGAGTGCGGTATTCATTCGCCAGAAACTGGCGCAGCTGTAGATAGTACGGTTTCTTGAATTCGGGCTCCAGGAAGGGGGCCCAATCGTTGTGAAGAATCGTCAAGCTTTCGTCACCTCGCAAGTTCTAGAATGCTTATGTAGGCTTCGACATCAGCGGGTGCAGTTCCTCCTTAACGCATGCGCAGGTGCTCGATTGGTTGGATTTGGAACATTGTGCTAGACCGTGCAAAAACGTAGTAAAAAAGCCGCGAGAAGAACCTCGCGGCTTTCGTATATTTTATTTATCCAACCATTGGAAATGGAAGGTACCTTCTTGGTCCACGCGTTCGAACGTATGGGCGCCGAAGTAATCGCGTTGGGCTTGCAGCAGATTCGCTGGCAACCGTTCAGAACGGTAGCTGTCGTAGTACGCGAGAGCGGAGGAGAAGGCCGGTACCGGAATACCGCGGGTGACGGCAGTGGCAACGACTTGTCTCCAAGCGTCTTGGTAGTTCTCTACAACATTTTTGAAGTAATCGTCGAGCAACAGGTTTTTCAGATTCGGGTCACGGTCGTACGCATCTTTAATATTTTGCAGGAAGCGGGCCCGGATGATACAACCGCCGCGGAAAATCATTGCGATGGCGCCATAATTCAAATCCCAGCCATATTCTTCGGAAGCGAGGCGCATTTGCGCGAAGCCTTGGGCGTACGATGCGATCTTGCTGGCATACAGCGCTTTGCGTACCGCTTCAATGAATGCTTCTTTATCGCCGTCATACGGCTGCGTAGCCGGACCGTTCAGCCGTTTGCTGGCGGCCACGCGTTCGCTCTTCATCGCAGAGATAAAGCGGGCAAACACCGACTCGGTGATGATCGACAGCGGTACGCCCAGATCGAGGGCGCTTTGGCTCGTCCATTTCCCAGTGCCTTTCTGACCGGCGGAGTCCAGGATCACGTCTACCATCGGTTTGCCGGTAGCTGGATCTTTCTTGCCAAAGATGTCGGCGGTGATTTCGATCAGGTAGCTGTCCAGCTCGCCGTTGTTCCATTCTGTAAAAATCTTGTGCAGTTCATCGACGCTCAGCCCGAGAACATCCTTCAACAGATGGTAGGCTTCGCCGATCAGCTGCATATCCCCGTATTCAATCCCGTTGTGAACCATCTTCACGTAGTGACCGGCACCATCTGGACCGATGTAGGTGGAGCAAGGATCGCCGTTCACTTTGGCCGAAATCGCCGTCAAGATCGGTTCAACCAGCTCGTAGGCATCCCGTTGTCCGCCTGGCATGATCGCCGGGCCTTTCAGCGCACCTTCCTCACCGCCGGAGACACCGGCACCGATAAAGCGGATACCTTGCGCTTCCAGCAGCTTGTTGCGGCGTTGGGTGTCCGGGAAGTGGGCGTTCCCGCCGTCGATTAGGATGTCCCCTTTATCCAGGTAAGGAACCAGTTGGTTAATCGTGTCGTCGGTTGGCTTGCCGGCTTTAACCATAATCAAAATTTTGCGCGGCGTTTCCAGCGATTGCACAAATTCCTCAATGCTGTAGGTGCCAACGAAATTTTTGCCCGGCGCTTCTTCCAGCAGTTCTTTGGTTTTCTCCGGCGAGCGGTTGTACAATGCAACGGAGAAGCCTTTGCTTTCAATGTTCAGCGCGAGATTCTTGCCCATGACGGCGAGACCAATCACGCCGATTTGTTGTTTTTTCATATCTATTTACCTCCAAACCTATCCTCTCTAGTCTATAGGGAAAAGCACTTATTTTACGGATTTCTTCCAGTCAGCTGCAAACTTCTCCAGCCCTTGATCGGTCAGCGGGTGTTTAGCCAGTTGCGCAATGACAGCGAACGGAATAGTTGCGATATGCGCTCCGGCCAGAGCCACGCGGGTCACATGGTCCGGATGGCGGACAGAAGCGGCGATGATTTGCGTATCCAGGTTATGGACCCGGAACAGCTCTGCCACTTTCGATACCAGCTGCACGCCGTCTTCGGAGATATCATCCAGGCGGCCGAGGAACGGCGATACATAAGTTGCCCCTGCACGAGCGGCCAGCAAAGCTTGGTTGACCGTAAAGATCAAGGTGACGTTGGTCTTGACGCCCTTTTGCGCCAAATATTTGGTGGCTTCAAGACCAGCCAGCGTCATTGGCAGTTTAATCGTGATCCGCGGATCATTGTTGTTGATTTTGATCAGTTCTTCCGCTTGGGCAATCATCTCTTCAGCCGTCACTGCGTCCGGCGTGACTTCCGCAGAGACGGACTCCACGTCAGGGACGGCTTTCAAAATTTCCTCGATGCGGTCTTCGAACTTAACGCCTTCTTTGGCAACGAGGGAAGGATTGGTTGTCACCCCGGATAAGACGCCGATTTTATAGGCTTTTTGAATGTCTTCCAGATTGGCTGTGTCAACAAAAAATTTCATCGTGATCCCTCCAAATTTATAATTTTTAGATTTAAACGATCAGGGACAAGAAATTCCATATTCCCTGTTACTTAATGGATAAGGACGCTTGAGACGATGTGTTGCCGGTATTTTTGGCGGAGGTTGCCGCTTCGCTTTCACGGTCGAACCACCACTCGAACCCATCTTTGGCCAGCAGATCGTGCGCCGCTTGCGGGCCGAAGCTGCCTGCAGGGTATGGGTATAACGGCACCTCATTTGCGGCATATGCATCCAGGATGGGTTGCACCCATTTCCAGGACAACTCGACTTCATCCCAATGCGCGAAGAAGGAAGAGTCGCCGCGGAGCGCGTCATAAATCAGGTTCTCATAGGCTTCAGGCACTTCGCTGCCGCTCTTATGGGAGCCGATCAGCACCTTCGTGAGATCTTGTTGCTGCGCTTCGCCTTCCGTATTCAGGCGCAGGTAAATGCCCTCGTTTGGACTGATTTCGAACACAAGCAAATTCGGTTTGCCGCCGTTGTTCGTGTTGGAGACTTGCTTCACCGGTTCACGGAACTCAATGACGATCCGAGTTGCTTTCTCCTTCATGCGTTTGCCGGTACGGATGTAAATCGGAATCCCGCGCCAGAAGTCATCTTCGATTTGCAGTTTGGCTGCGATGAAGGTATCGTTTTGGGATTCCTGCGGGATCCCGGCTTCGTCTTTATAACCAACCACCGGTTTTCCTTGAATTGTCCCGCTTGTATATTGACCGCGAACCACTTGGGTTGCGACGTCTTGACGCAGCAGCGGCTCCAGCGATTGCATGACATGCTTCTTCTTGGAGCGCACTTGCTCCGAATCGTCGCCTTTCGGCAGATGAGCGGCAAGCATCATCAGCAGTTGTAGCATATGATTTTGGAACATGTCGCGCAGTGCACCGGAATGGTCGTAATACCCGGCTCTTTCCTCAACGCCAACGGTTTCGCTGGCCGTAATTTGCACGTTAGCGATATAGCGGTTGTTCCAGGAAGCCTGGAGCACCGGATTCGTTTGCTGCAGCAGATGAAGCTTCTGTACCATCGGTTTGCCGAGGTAGTGGTCGATGCGGAAAATTTCATCTTCAGTGAAAGCTTTGCTTAACTGTGCATTGAAATCACGAGCGGATTGCAGGTCGCGGCCAAACGGTTTTTCAATGACAAGCCGTTTCCAGCCTTTCGTGTCGCCGAGTCCGCTGTCTTGAATATGATTGGCAATCGTCTCAAACAGCTCTGGACCAACCGACAGATAAAATAACCGATTGGGCTCCGCCCCTAGGGCCTGTTCGCGTTCTTCAATGAGCTTCAGCAAGCTTTGGTAGTCTTCCTTGCGATCGACGTCCAAGACATGATAGCGGAAGAAGCTGAGAAATTTAGTCACAGCCTCAGCATCGCTAGCTTCCCGTCGGGAAAAGCTGTGCAGAGATCGTTCGATGTTTGCCTTAAAGGTCTCATCCGACCATTCTCTGCGGCCCAAGCCGATGACGCTAAACACCTCAGGCAGCTTTCCATCCAAAAACAAGTTAAACAGGGCAGGGTAAATTTTACGTTTTGCCAGATCCCCAGTTGCCCCAAACAATACAAACGTATTGGCATCCATCCAGTTTCTCTCCTCTCAGCATAGCTTTCCATTTATCTATTCGTTGAATACAGGTTATCTGTGTTCGTGGAAGATAGGACTTCGCCCATTCCCACCTCGAAGCTATGGATTATTTGGAATGACTCCAATATAATACGAATATGACCATAGGTGAAATTAATATATTTGACAGGAGCTATAGACCAGGTTTATGACAAACAATTATGAGCTATACAAAGTGTTTTATTGGGCAGCCAAAACCGGCAGTTTGACGCAAGCAGCGAATGCATTATTCCTGACTCAGCCCAGCGTCAGCCATGCGATTAAACAGCTGGAAGAAAGCTTCGGCCTCACGTTGTTTTACCGCAACTCCAAGGGAGTATCATTGACGCAGGAAGGGGCGATCTTGTACTCGTATATCGAGCAATCGCAAATTTTGATCTCCCTGGCGGAGAAGAAGATGGCCGAGCTCAAAAACCTTGAGACCGGCGTACTTCGGATCGGCGGCAGCGACTCGTTGTTTAAGCATTACTTGCTGCCTTATTTGGAGGATTTTCATCGCCGGTATCCGGAAGTCGGGATTCAGTTGCTTCATGGGACGACTCCAGAGATTATGGGTTACTTGAAAGAGGGGAAAATCGACCTAGGTGTCGCCCGGATGCCCATCGTTGATTCGCATATTGAGGTGCGGGAGGGCATTCAGCTGCAAGACTGCTTCGTGGCTGGCTGTGCCTATGCCAATCTCAAGGACAAGGTGATTTCACTGGAGACGCTGCTGGAGCACCCGCTTATCTTGTTTTCCCGTAACAGCCGCGCCCGCATGGCGATCACGGAGCTGTTTCATGAGTACGGCTATGAGTTGAAGCCGGAAATCGAGGTTGGCAGCGTCGACTTGCTCATCGAATTGGCGCGGAAAGGACTGGGCATTTCGTATGTGGCCCGGGAATTCGTGTCGAAGGAGCTGGAAGAGGGGTCGCTGTTTGAAATCAAGCTGGACGTAGAGCTGCCGCCGTCTCAGGTGGGCATTATGAATATGCGGAACGTGCCGCTCACTACCGCAGCCCAGAAGTTTATGGAGGAATTTAGCCTCTAACCCATATTGTGCTCCCTTGTTTCGTCAGCCTGCAAGGAATGAATGGATACGGCGGCTCGAACTGGGGTCCACTCAGCCACAACGTATTTGTCGGGATGTAATTGAAAAAAAGGAAGGGGATTCTAAAAGGATTCCCTTCCTTTTTTCATGTCGTGAAGATCGTTTAACTTTCCCCAATCCGCCTTTAGCAGCTTCTTTAACATTTCGACCTGCTCGGCTCCCAACGCTTCCGCAATGATCTGTTCCAGCGCTGCCTTGATGGTGGTGTTCTTCTCATAACAGCTTTCGCCCAAAGGCGTTAATCTCAAGCTTTTTTCCTTCTTATTATGCTGGGCGGGCATAACCTCTACCAGCCCTTTGGCTTCCAAGCTCTTGATGAATTTATGTGTCGCCTGCCGGGAAATATCGACTTGCCTGGTCACTTGAGATATCGTGGGATTTTGCTGATAAATCCTGGCCATGATAAACCATTCTGAGTTGGAGATATACATCTCGTTCCGTTCGTTCCACACTTGTTCGCGAATGGAGCGAAGCTGAACATGACGTTCGCTGATCAGGTCGATGAGATCCAGAGTTTCAAATCTGGGATGCATGGGATCCCTCCATTTCCGTGCCGGTTGCTAGTTCTCCTACACTATACAAAAAACGATTGCAGATTGTCAATTTAGTTGACAATTTTGCAAAAAAAGAGTATACTGTTGATAGTCAACTTAGTTGACAAAATAGAGAGGCGGGATCACGACCATGTTTCATGAGGGGGATTTGATCAGTTATTCGGTGCATGGAGTTTGCCGCATCGACGAGGTTTGCGTGAAATCGCTGGCCGGGGTTTCCAAGACTTATTATGAATTGCATCCACTAAGCAATGAGACCTTGAAGATCAGCATTCCGGTTGATAAGGCGCCCTTGCAATTGCAGAAATTGATGGGGCCGGAGGAAGCGATGACCTTAATTGACTCGTTTATGGAGCAAGGCATTCCATGGATCGATAACAATCATGAACGGCATCACAAATACAGCGCGATGGTGAAGACAGGAGAACGAGAGGAAATCGCGAAGGTAGCTAATACGTTGATGCGCAAGAAACAATGGTCCGAGGAAAATCATAAGAAGCTCGGCAACCAAGACAACCAGCTGTTGTTGAGCATAGAGAATACTTTATTTCAAGAGATGGCCATCTCGTTGAACATCTCCATCGATGATGTCTTGCAGGCCGTCGAGGAGAAGGTTGCTGTGAAACAGTGATCAGCAGTGTTCATTAATTAATATATAGAAGAAGAGAGATGCAGACGCACCTCTCTTTTTTATGTCTTTATAGATAACATTGAATCGACTTTTCAATCCAATACGAAAAATGAGTCTTAGGATGCTGTCGTTCGATTTGCTTCATTCGAAGATACTGGTCGATCCCATCGGATACGTCATGCCATAGATCAGTGAACACATAGTCATAAGCCTTCTGGGCCAGACGGGTGCGGGCAAACTCGAAAGCATCCGCCTGGATGATCTGAATCTTCTCAGCATGCGGGAACTGGGGAAGAAGGTGTTGCTGGAACAATCGAATCACATTTTCGTTGATCTCAACAATCGTCACGCAGTCCACATTGTCCTTTTCCGAAACCATATACGCGTAGTAGCCCAGACCAAGTCCAAAGGTTAGAACTCGTCCAAAAGCATCCGCGATCGGTTCCTTCATCGTTGCGATCTCGTTTGGCGTCACCGTCATCCAGATTCGTCCCTGTTCCAGCAATGCCGGATACTTGAATTCAACCGGGAAGAACCCGATCTGCGGAATCTGCCGTCCATCCGCCGTTTGCACAATATCGTTGCATACGAATCCCTCAAATGGCTTGTAGCTTTCGTATTTCAATTCGCAGTCGCCAATCTGGGCGGCGGGGAGGCGGATGCTCCGATAATACGGGTTATGCTCATACTCTGCAGGATCCAACTGATGAAGCATTGGGTCAAAATACTGATGAAACATCTCCCGATCCTGAGGGGTCTCCAGGATATCGAGCCCAAACTTAGCGGCGAGCAGCAGCTTGAAGGCGTACTCGGTCGAGACGCCGCTCTGCACGAGCTCGTTAATCTCCGCCTCATCGATCAAATCGGGGGCATGGTTAAGATAACTGCTAAGTAAAGCAAAAAGCTTGTGATTGTCCTCGCGGTTGTGTTCCATCTCTAAACCTTCAGCATCCCGCGGAACCCTCTGGCGCCATAATAGGATTCTGCCCCATTATGGTACACAAAGACGGTGTCGTAACGACGGTCGCAGAAAAGGGCACCGCCAAGCTTCCGAATGGAAGCAGGGGTTTGCACCCAACTGGAGGTTTTCAGATCAAATTTCCCCAGCTTCTGCAGTTCTCGGTACTGCTCTTCCGTTAACAGCTCAATCCCCATAGCAGCCGCCATATTCATCGCGCTGTCTTCGGGCTTATGCTGCTTTCTCGATTCCAGGGCTTCATGGTCGTAACAGACGCTTCTACGGCCCTTAGGCGATTCCGCCGAACAATCGACGAACAAGAATTGGTTGGTTTGCTCATCGTATCCAATCACGTCCGGCTCGCCGCCGGTCCGTTCCATTTCGTGGAGCGACCACAGCTTATCGGGCTGTGCCTCCAGCTTCACTTGGACCTCGGCCCATGTCAACTCGGGATGGCGATTCATGTTTTTCTCAAAGCGGGCTTGCAAAGTTTGGAGCAACTGTTCACGTTGTTCTGGCAACAAGTCCTTTGGTTCGTTATTCATCATGAAGCCTCCTTCATAAAGTGATCGATTCCACCACTATAGTTCTTCTGTGCTTAGGGTAAACCCTTCAATCACCGCATCCTCATCCACTTCGATTAGAATGCAGCGTTTTCCATGATAATTGACTTGCTTCAGGTACTTTAAATCTTGAGGGCTGACCGAGATCGTGGCCACCTTCGTTTCGATCTTGATTGATTTGGACGTAAACTTCGGAACAACGCTGCTTGCTTTGATTTCATAGTTCTTGTCATCAATTACCGTTTGGTAGGCCAGCTCGACTTTTTCTGTCGTCACGTTCTCCACTCCGCTGGCGGTTAGCACACGTTCCACATCCCGATAATCCAGCTTGGGCGGTTCTTCCTCCTCATGGGTTTCAATCACCTGCTGAATTTCCTCATACACGCTTGCAATCGTGGAGGCGTCGAGCTGATCACCGGCAACTTCCTTGACGATTTCCTCGAAGATCGCTCTCTCTTCCAGCGCGGTTACCGTCTTCTCAGCGTTCAGGACCTGATCGATAAAATGTTGATTGGGATCATTAGCCTTTCCCGCGCAATAGAGCACCCGATTCACATCCGAGAAGCCGTCGGTGATGCTGGGGTAGAAGAAGCCTTGCTCCGGCGAGCGCAGCTTGATGATCGGATCAACGATCACGTTGTACTTAAACTCGCGTTCGACATAATCGAACATCAGCGTTTTGCGTTGGGGTTCGGTCGAATTGATGCTGCACAAAATAAACGGATTGGCAAACATTTCATCGGTTTCGCTCTCCTCGGCTTCTTCATTGCGCTCCTTGGTGGGCTTGTAGTATTGGCCACGTACGAAGGTGATCACCGTATCCCGTTCATACGTCGTATCCTCCAGCATTTTCTCCACCAGCAGAAGCATCAAATCATGCCACTCGTCGGCATCTCCGGTTACGAGAGCTTGATGCAGCAGTTCCTGTGCTGGCTTGTCCGTTTCCGGATGCTCCTGGAACTTGACCTCGAACAGCTTCTGATCCAATTCACCGGACAGCAGTCTTTTGAAATTGCCCATGTGCAATTCCTGCTTCTCTCTCTCTAACAGCTCAAATGGCGTACGCTCAAAATGATAGATTTCGTTGGTTTCCTTCATAATATAGACGTTCAGGATGTCGTAAATACTTAGTCTTTCATGATCCAGCTTGAATTGCTTGCGGATATAAGCGATTTCCTTCTTGATCAAGATAATTCCCCTTTGCAAAAATTCAATATTTGCATTGTACTATAATGCTCGCCCCCTGTCATGATACGTAAAAAATGAAAAAGACCCAAACCGTCAAGTTTGGGCCTAAGCGGGGGAGTTGTAGATGTGTGCGTTTTATTTCATGAACCCAACAATCAGAAAGATGACCCCAAGCGCGATGGAGATGTAGCCGGCGATTTTTTTAACTTTATCGCCCCATTTGGACAGCTTGCTCAGAATCGAAATGGAGAAGATGGCAACCAGGGTGAGAATGACCCCCTTACCCAAGGAGTAGGTCGTCATGAGCAATGCGCCGTGAACCGGACTACCTTGGAGGGCAATATAACTGATCAGGGCAAAAAAGATCGGAATCGCACAAGGCGAAATAACGAGCCCGTAGGGAATCCCCAGCTTAAACGCGCCCAACAGGCCAGGCTGTTGATCCGGGCGGCTCATTGGCTTTTGGAAGGCAGGCATGGCGAAGGAAATAACGCCCAAGAGCTGCAGGCCAGCCAAGATGTCAAAGATCGGCGGGATCCAGGTCAGTAGGTGATATTTCTCGATAAAAGGAAGAAACTGTTGGCCAAGCAATGCGAAGATTAAACCCGCCGCCAACGAAGTGACGACCATCCCTAAGATAAAGTTGAATGCAATCGAGAGTGCTCTTGTTCTGCTGCCTGCGGCCCCTTTTTGAACATACCCACCGAACATGGCAAGGACAGGCAGATAGCACGCCAACACCGCGCTTACGATGCCGACAATAAACACCAAGATATAGGTGGAGGCCGAAATGCCTCCTGAGATGGTGAAATGATATAAATTTTCCATTAGTGACTCCTTTGGTCTTGGGAATGATTTTCGTGATGGAGCAGTTCGTCTACACGTTCACGAAGTTTATTGAATGTGGGCACGGTGACAAATTCCGTTTTTCCATTGATGAGAATCGCTCCGGCGCTAAAAATATTGAGCTCCTGAAGACGTTCAAAATGATCAACGACATGTATTTCCTGGACTTCGATCTGCGGAACTTCCTCTGCGACTTGCTTGACGAGCTTAATCGCTCTCTGACATATGGAACAACCCGGTCCAGCGGATACCACTTCAATTAGCATGATTGACCTCCTCCTTTACTCGATGCTGTGAACCATCCTCCTTACGATCAGGAGGATTTGTTTTTGATTATAAAGACCAGGCTGTTAAATCCTTGTTAAGTGAAGTTCCGGCCGCTTCGGTGACTTGCTCGCATCTCGAAAATAGGTATGATTAGGGTATTGTCCATGAAGAAAGGAACGGTGTTATGCGGATTCTTATTGTTGAAGATGAGGAAGATCTCGCACGTGTATTAGCCAAAGGCTTAAAGCGAGAAGGGTATGCCGCAGACATTGCAACTGATGGGCTGATGGGCTGGGAGTTGGCGGACACGAATGAGTACGATGTGATTATTCTCGATATCAATCTTCCGGAGCTCGACGGCATCTCGCTTTGCCAGAAAATTCGCCAGTCTTCGCACCACCCGGATGTGCGTATTCTTATGCTGACCGCGCGCAGCCACCCGGACGAGGTGGAAGAAGGGTTGGATTCGGGGGCGGATGACTATCTCCGGAAACCGTTCGTGTTTAATGAATTGCTTGCTCGGATCCGGGCGTTGCTTCGCCGAAGCTCGTCCGTGAAGAGCCCGGTTCTCCAATCCGAGGAGCTGATCCTCGATACGAATAAGAAGGAAGTCTGGCTGGGGAAAGAACGGATTACTCTAACGCGTAAAGAATTTGGCCTGCTCGAATATCTGATGCTGCATCCTGGTGAGGTCATTTCGTCGGAAAGGCTGCTGGAGCATGTGTGGGATATCCATGCCGATCCGCTGACTTCTACGGTCCGGGTTCATATCAACTCGCTGCGAAAGAAGCTCTCACACCATGATCCGGAGGCCGGGGAGAGGTATATTCAGACCGTTCAAGGTTATGGGTACAAGTGGGCAGGCACAGCTGATCAAGTGGATAAGAAAGAGGAGATGGAATGAGCAAAAAGTACCGGCTTTCGCTGCGCGTCAGGCTAACGCTGATTGAAATTCTTTTTCTAGCCATCTTAATTACGCTGTATGTCTCCATGGAGACGTTTTTCTCGGCGTATCGAATTTTACCGGAGATGCAAGGGCGGATGATCAGCCTGTTGGTCGTACTGATCGGGATGGTGCTTAGTGCGCAATGGCTCGCCGTAATCATTTTGAAGCCTGTAAAACGAATGAGCGAAACGGCTGCTGGCATTACCGCTTCCACTCTGCACAAGCGGCTGGACATCGATGAGCTTCATGATGAATTAAAGAAGCTCGGGATTTCTTTTAATACGATGCTGGACGGTTAGAGCATTCGTTTCACCAGCAAGCGAGGTTTGTGTCGGCAGCCGCGCATGAGTTAAGAACCCCGCTTTCCATTTTGCGTACGAATCTTGAAGTGGCCGGCGACAGTCAAGGGATTGATCCGGAGGAATGGAGAGAGTACAGGGAAACTACGGAACGGACGATTGCGCGTTTGGAATCTTTAACGGAGGGTTTTGCTGCTGCTGGCGGACGGGACATACGAGCGGGAGGATCGGGAGCACGAAGCGGTGGAACTTGGCGAAATTCTCCGCGAGGTTATCACCTTCATGAGACCAATGGCCGAAAAGCATGGGGTGAATCTCCAGTTGAAAGAACCGTGTAAGGTGAAGGTAAAGGGAGAGGAAAGCTTCTTATTCCTCGTGTTTCGCAATCTGCTGGATAATGCCATTCGCTATAATCGACCCAATGGCAACGTAACGCTGCAGGTCACGGAAGAAGACGAACAAGTGGTGGTTTGGGTGTCGGACACCGGGAAGGGAATCCCTCTTGAGTCCAAGGAGCTGATCTTTGAACGGTTTTATCGCCTCGACTCCTCACGGGCACGCCGCCATGGCGGCGCCGGCCTGGGCCTGTCCATCGTTCGTCATCTACTCTCCTTCTTCCAGGGGACCGTTGAGTTGGAGGAAAGTTCGGAGAAGGGGAGTGTGTTTAAGGTGAGGTTGGTTAAGGGGTGAATATTGCTCGGGAGTTCGTGAGAATGTTAAAGAAGCATCCGTGTTAGCGGATGCTTCTAGGTTAATTCCTCATCATCAGAATAGCCTCCCAGTCCTCCGGGAATCCAATCCGATCCAACTCAATCCCTTCTTTATACTCAGATAGCAACGCTTCTAGTCGAGTAATAAAGTCCAACCACTTTCCTCGTTCAGGAATGAGTTCCTTTAAAACAAACAAATGCGCAAAGATCTTTCCCTGATCTATTCCAAGCTGCTTTGATTTTCGATCGAATCTTGTTTTGCTTGTTACGCTCCAACTCCTAGGACGTCTAACGCCTTACGGTCATAACATAACGCGTTGCTCCATTCGGGTTGATATAAATCCTGAAAATCAGATGCTGTTAAAATTAGGTTCTTTATAGAATTTCTTTGCCGATGGCCCCAGCATGGAGCGAACCACGACCGGATTGCTAAGCAAGTAATCATCCACTGTGCAGTTGAGATCCCTGGCCGATTGCTCCATGGCAATTCGTATAATTTCCTGATTTGTCAACTTCGTTCACCTCCCGTTCATCTAGCTTATAAACTCAGCCACAGGGCGGGACGAACCCCGCCTTTGTTATTACCTGTTGAAGGGTGAACGTTAATGCTGTTATAGCGGAAGGTGCCATTTCCCTGAATACCTACGTTGCCGTCGCCATGGATATATACGGCTCTTCGATTGTCACGCCCAGGTGAGCGAAGCCACCACCACCAGCCATGCCCATCCAGCGTTGATTTTCGCCTGTCGTTGTTTTCATCTTTCTTTTGAAACCAGTATCGTTGTTTGGCGCTGCGGTTTTCCAGGTTCTGGCGGCTGTCTCCGAAATATTTACACACGGCTTCCTCAATGCTTAGAAGAAAAATAAAATCCTGAGTATCTTCTCCACCTCTTGAACCGTACCACGAATTATCGGGGTTATTGTTCAAGACCGGAACGATTCTTAATTGCTCGGCTGGAGTGAATTTGTTGTAAAACTCACCGTTCAGATATTTTCTCAGCGAGCAGTCCGCCCAAGTCACATCACCAGCGCAATTATGATAGGAGTGTTGTTCAATGATATGTTCTGTAATCATCAAGGCCGCACCCCGCTGTAGATCAAGAATGCGCCAGAAATAGCCGCCGAAGGTCACCACCGAGCCGATATGAAACTCACTCATCTTCTTCCTCCTCGTCCGCAGAAGGTATATCTTGGCATTTACCTTTCTTTGTTATCAGATCCATTGTATAACTCAAAGGACGATTTTTCTGTATATTTCATTACTAATGGTTAACGCGCAAAAAAATAGGGATTCCTGACTTCGTCGTCTCCGGAAACCCTTTAATGTATAAATATGATTGTATGCGATCGAAGTCATGTGTAATACGCGCGCATTCGATTTATGTCAGCCAGCTAGCAAAATATCAACAATCGCCTTGTTCGCGATCTCGTTCTTCTTTAGCTGCGGCACCCGCTCGTCGCACAGAACATCGACGGGGGATAGAGGCAATTCTCCGCAAATATCCTCTCCGACGATCGGTCGAAGTCGTTTCAACTCTCGGATCACATCCAGCAATTGTCGCAATGTCATGCTCCCCTGATCCCAATTGGTGACCGCATTATCCGGATCAAGGACATCTTTGTCTACACTGATATAAACCGGTCCGTCTGGTAATACGGAGCGTATGGCCCTGACAATATCAACAGGGGACAAACGACGAACCTCTTGCTCCGAGATGACGGTGACCTTATCGGGGATGCCAGAGGCTTGGAAGAGATTTAACGTATTCGCACCGATGATGACCACGCGGTTTAGCAGTGGTAAAGTTTGCAGTGCCATACTGACCCAAGAGCCGCAAGAAATAAGCGGAACATCGTCGTTAAATGCAAGGTCGGTATGGTGATCGAACAGGATCAGCGAGAACGGATGCTGGATTTCGGACAGCAACAAATAGGTAACGTAGTGATAATTCCCGCCCCCGATCAAAGTAATGTTTTTATACTTTCGCGATTTTAACCGAAATTGAATTTGACGCAAGGATTCATCGCTGCAGTAACCTTGGCAACTGTGTAGATCGGAAAAATCGATCCACTCGCCGGGGTATCCCCGAAGCCATGGTTGTTGTTTCAAAGTTCCATCGAAGTTTAACAAGGAAATTCCGCTTGTTTTCGTTCTGCTATCCATTGTTTCACACTCCTAATTCTTTAAGCAGGGCTTAATGTACAGGAACTTCACAATGATTCTGTCAGTCTCAGCAAGAATGTTCTCTTATTAAAAATCGTTTCATTGCTACACAACGAAGCCATTGTGCGAAATTTGTTACAGTGATGCCGGGCATCAAAGCAAGAAATCTCACAAAATGGCTCCTAAAAATAGAATGGCACTTTTGATTGTTTTTCGCAAGTAGATGCACATAGGCTTAATGCTTATCCAACATAACGAACCAACACCCGGTCAACGGATGAGCCATACGATTCGCCAAACAGGATCAAGTGGACGAGTAAATAATAAAGTTGGTACAAAGGTCGCCGATCCGCATAATCGGGGGATAGCGGGTGCGCTTCTTTATATGCGGCGTAAAACAAAGAGGAAAACCCGCCGAACAATTCCGTAAACGCCATTTCGTATTCCCGGTCGCCATAGAAGACGGCCGGATCGATGAGGTAGGGTTGTCCATCCTCGCTTGCCATCCAGTTCCCATGCCAGAGATCGCCGTGAAGCAAGGACGGTTCGGTTTTGTCTGGAATCCATCGATCCAGCGATTCCGTCAGCCGCATCAGTTGTTTTTTTCGCTCGGTAGACAACCGCCCGCGTTTCTCTGCCAGCTGGATCATAGGGAAGAGGCGCCGCTCTGCATAAAATTCCCTCCACGTTTCGCACCAGCTATTCGGCTGCGGAAGCAAGCCAATATAATTATCGTTATGAAGTCCGAAGCGTCCGCCAAGGGATTGCTTACGGTGCAGCTCTGCAATACCTCTTCCGAGCGCTTCTTCTGTTGTTTGGCGGGGAAGGCCGGTCTTGATCCACTCTAATACGATCATGCCGCCGTCCCTTCCGGGGATCTCGCCAGCATAATACGCTTCAGGAACGGCCACCGCACAGGTTTCTCTGAGAAGTTGCAGCCCTTCAGCTTCACGTTCAAATACGATGCCGGGCAGATCGGTCCGGTATTTGATGAACCACTGGCGCTCCCGGGTCTCAACTGAATACGAACGGCCGATATCCCCGCCGCGTACTTCCTTAATCGAAATGATGTCTTCCTGCGGATGCAGCGGAAGAATCTGTTTCAACGTTGATTTCATCCATTCCATAAATCCCTCATCCCAACGATTAAATTTTTTGAATTGGTTTGACGTAAATCATTCTCTAAGAAGGCAAAATATCATTAATTGAAGACTACAGTTAGGCTATTTACAGTAAGGTGGACAAAACGTGGACAATGTCCACGTAATAACGAAAAGCCGGGGACGAAAATCCCCGGCCTTACAGGTAGAGCTAAAAAGAGGAGCTGTTGCCCCTCTTTTTTCATTTTCAACAGTGCGACTCAAATCAGTCATCTTTCCTCACCAATAGTGAGCAACACTCCACATGGCTCGTCTGCGGAAACATATCCACCGGCTGCACCCATTCCAGCTTGTAACCACCGTCCAGCAGCGCTTTGCAATCCTTCGCCAGGGTGGACGGATTGCAGGAGACGTAGACGAAGCGCTTCGGTTTCGTCTTCAGCACTGCTTCAAGGAAGCGGGGATCCAGCCCGGTGCGCGGCGGGTCCGCCACAATGACGTCCGGGGCGAACCCGGACTTGACCCAGCGAGGGAGCAGCTCCTCGGCGTATCCGGCATAAAACTGAGCGTTATCCCGCCCGTTGCGGGCCGCATTGGCCTTGGCGTCCTCGACAGCTTCAGGGATCGATTCGATGCCGCGGACTTCCTTCGCGTAAGGCGCTAGCCACAAGCCAATCGTGCCGGTGCCGCAGTAGGCGTCAACGACAGTTTCTTTGCCCGTCAGGCCTGCAGCCGCCCGTACCGATTCATACAGCTTGACGGTTTGCAGCGGGTTCAGCTGGAAGAAGGCGCGGGGGGATAAGGTGAATTCCAGATCACCGAGGGATTCTTCGATCCCGTCCGCTCCCCACAAGATTTCCGTGCGGTTCCCAAACACCAGCGAGGTGTTCTTGGGGTTTACGTTCATCGCAATGCTGGTTAACTCGGGAATTTCCAGCCGCAGTTCTTTGATCAGCTCACGGCGATTTGGCAGTTTGTCGTTAGCCGTCACTAGAGTCACTTGAATTTGACCGGATTGAAACCCAACGCGGACGACAATGGTACGAACCAGCCCTTGATTGCTTTTTTCCTTATATACCGGAATACCTAGACGCTGCAGCACGTTCCGGGTCTTGTCCACCACCTCGTTCACCTTCGGGTGTTGGATCGGGCAACCGGTAATATCAATCAGCTTATGGGAGTCGGCTGCATATAAGCCGACGATCATTCCTTCTTGGGACATGCCTAATTGCAGCTGCGCCTTGTTGCGGTAGCCCCAAGGGTGGTCCATGCCCAGCATCGGCTTCATCCGTACATCCTCAAGACCGGCGTAACGCGCCAACGCTTCGCGAATGATCTCTTCTTTACCGGCTAACTGCCCCTCGTAGGACAGATGCTGGATTTGGCAGCCGCCGCAGATGCCAAACACCGGGCACGGCGCATCCACCCGATGCGGGGAACGCTTCTCGATCTTTCGTATCGAAGCAGTGATATATTTAGGTTCAACGCGGGTCACCTCTGCGTGAATGACCTCACCGGGAATACCGCCTTCGACGAACACGGCTTTCCGCCGGTAATAGCCGACGCCTTCACCGTTAATCCCCAGCCGCTTGATCGTCACGACGATCCGGTCGCCCGTCCGTACCTCATCGGCCTGTTCCCGCTTGGTGATGGGCGGCTTGGGCCGCGATTGCGTTTTGTTCCCTGGGCGGTTGCCCGCATAGTTGCGATCTTTCATGAATCCTGATTCTCCATCCTATTAGGTTTGTACTAGACTCAATATACCATGGGAATCCAAGGGATACCATGACCCGATATAACGAAGGGCTACAGCAACTGCAATAGCAGAAACACCAAATAACCGGTAGCTGCCAGTGAAAGGTTGACCCATCCAAAGATTTTGGCGTATTTCTGTTCCTTTTGCTTTTGCTGAACTTTATAAACCGTCTGATCCACGAGCAGCAAGACGAGTCCGGAGAAGAGGGAGAGGGAAGCCGTATAAGAAAATACGCTAGTCATCACATGTAACTGATTCATCACAAACATCTCCTATTTTGACTTTAAGCCGGTTCGACGGATCGACACGCTGAGTTTTATGGAGATTGGGATGTTCGCATACATCTGTTCCCAATCGCTTTTTTGGTGAATGTGCTGTTTCCAGAAGCCGGGATGATGCGCCCTCACATATTCGCCAAATCCAAAAATGTCTGAGTGATCTTGTTGTGTCCGACGGCAGAAGTTATGCATCAGCTTCGTTGCACTCCGCTCTAAAGCGTCTTCAATTTTTTCGAGAGCAGCTTCCGAGTCAGCACCCTGGCCAGCATCGAAATGCTCATCAAGAACTCCTTCGAGGTGGAGATTCAGATATACATGGGGCTTTCCTTCTTCGATGCGGACATTCGTTTTGGCACGACGCTCCGTTATTTTAATCATGGTATAGCCAAGATCGGGAACTTCTAATAAGGCGGAATACCCCCCGGGATCCGTCCCCTTAATCCCCATATAGACTCCGATATCCACCGCAGAGGTGACTCCGGCCAGGCGACCGTCGCTGAAGTAAGCCATGCCTTTCAACAAAATATGTTCCTTACCTTGAACGGCGATGTAAGGGAGAAACCCGTTCTGTCCCCAGTTCGATTCCTCGATCCAAAAGGTGCCTAAGTAATTGGCTGGAAATTTCCCCATGCCGATGGCTTTTTCAACCATGGCCTGAAGATACAAGGTAGGCACGCGTTCGAGCGGAGGGGCCACCTTCATCAACTCGGCGGCTTCTGTCTCGGAGACGAGCAGCCAAGTTCGCCGGCGAACCTCTGGATTTCGGCGGAGATAATCGTTTAGTTCGTCCAGACCTCCTCGGGCAATTTCCTTACTGATGACGATCACCCGTAAATGAATGAGATAACGAGGATCGGCAATTTCCTGCTGCATATTGTTTAAAGCTTCGTCCAGACTATGCCCGTACACTTGAACGATCCATACCGGGCTTTCTCCATCGCCGCCACCTCCCATACCGCCGGTGCCGGGGCCAAGGGGAACCCGACCGGGAACGGCAATTTGGGCCGTCACTCGAATCATCTTTTTAGGTAACGGTATGTTTTTCATATGGGTGACTTGCGGTTCCTTCTCCAAGGCATCTGGAGGTGCCTCATCGATAGCCAAGCCGAGCACGAGGGCGCGTTCTTCGACTTCCACCTGATCCCAGCAGCCTGTCAAATTAAGCGTTAGTACGAAGCATAACAAAATCTGTATCCATCGCTTCTCTAGGGCGTTACCCATGAGAGTGCCCTCCCTTGCGTCGGATCACCGAAACGATCCATAGCAGCAAGGCGTAGCCTGTCAGGAACAAATAACTGGACTCATCGGCAATCCGAGAAAATCGATACAATTGAAATTGATCTTGAGGAAGCAAAGAGACCCCAAACAGGAATGGGATCAGTAACGTCGTCACGAGACGGTGGTCCTGGAACTTAATCAGTTTGCTGAAGGTGATTGAAGTGATGTAGTAGGTGGAAAACATGGTCGTGTACACGTTAATCACCCACATGATAATGAAAAGCGCATCCATCCGCTCGATGACATCCCCGCCAACAGCGATCGATCGCGCCATTTCCAGCGTAGGATATATCAGAAGAAGGGTTTCCCGAACTCCGTATATCCCAATCGTGGAAAGCACGAGCAACAGGTACAAACTGGCGCTGACCGCGATTCCCAGCATAACCGACTTCATGGCACGAGCCGGCTTCTCTGTAATTGGAAGCAGCATCGTGATGATGAAGGAGCCCAGGTACAGCGAAGCCGTAGATAGAATGGCGAGCGGCCAATTGGGAGCTTCATTCCCGAGCACGGGCAACCAATTTAAGAAATGGACCGATTTCATCGACATGAAGATGAGAAACAGGAAAGGGAAAATGACAAACGGCCAATAAAACAAATGAACATAGGCAAATTGAATGGAATTCCTCCGGCAGGATAAGGCGACAAGGATGAGCATCATCAGGATACTCATTTCGATCGGAGTTTTCCGGAAGACGACGGTGGACAACACTTCCCCAAACTGACGGAACATTAGCGCTGTTGTGATGAAGAAGCAGGCGAACACAATACAATTGGTAAAGAGGGCAGGAAGTTTTCCAATTACGGTCTGGCTGTAACTCAGTAGTGTCTGATCACTAAATCGCTGGCTAAGGCGGGTGAACACAAAAAGGCTGAAGGCGGCGCAGCAAGAGCCAACTACTGTCATCAGCGGCGCGGCATTATCGGCCGTCTGAGCGATCAATTGCGGAAAGCTTAAAACGTAAGGCCCAAAAATGGTACTACTGATCACGATGGCCAGCTGAATCGTGCTGAGTTTCTCTATTTTCTGCATCGGCTGTTTCCTCCGGTCGAAAAATCTTATTGAAATTGGCTTGGAACGTGTTGGCACCGCGCCGTGTGTCATCGATGGTGTACAGATAACTTGGGCGCTTACCCATCCACCACAAGGGAGCCCGAATGATCGTGTCCACAATCCCTGCGCGTTTCTTGGTCAGGATGGACTGCAGGTACGGAATGCCAAACGACTCCAGATACAATAAGTGATTTACGATAAAAATGCTCCCGATCATCACCCCGTACAATCCGAATAAGCCGGCTAACACGATCAGCGGAAAGCGGAGCATACGCATCGCAATGGCTGCATTATAAGCCGGAGTGGCAAAGGAGCCAATCGTTGTCAGGGCGACGATAACCACCGTAATCGGGCTCGACAGGCCAGCGGATACAGCGGCTTGTCCGATGACCAGTACGCCAACAATCGACAGCGCACCGCCAATCATTTGCGGCAACCGGATCGTGGCTTCCCTCAGCACCTCCATCGAAGCCTCCATAATCAGCACCTCCAGCATGGCGGGGAAGGGAACTCCGGCGCGCCCCCCGGCGATCGCCACCGCAAAATCGGTAGGCATCAGCTCCGGGTTATAGGAGATGACAGATACATATAGCGATGGAAAGAATACGGAGAATATCAAGGCCATCAGCCGGACAAATCGCAACATGCTGGCGATCAGGAAGCGTTCGGAATAGTCGTCAATCGTTTGAAAAAACTGGTCAAACAGTGCCGGGACGATCAAAGCAAAGGAGGAGCCTTCCACCAGAATCGCTATTCGGCCTTCCAGCAAAGCGGCAGCGGTTTTATCTGCCCGTTCCGTGTTCTGAATCTGTGGAAACGGTGAGATCGGCTGGTCTTCAATGAACTGTTCGATGTACCCGGCGTCAATGATGCCGTCGATGTCAATTTTGGACAACCGCCGCATCACCTCGCTAACCAAGTCGGGATTGGCGATTCCGCTGATGTAGCAGACCGCGGTTTTCGATTTGGAGCGGGTACCTAGATCGGCGGTTTCTACAACCAAATCGGCTGTTTGCAGCCGGTAACGGATCAGCGACAGGTTCGTCTCCAACTGCTCAATAAACCCGTCCCGTGAGCCACGGATGACCTGCTCGGTCTGAGGTTGTTCGATCGATCGCTTCTCAATACTCCGTGTATTGAAGGTCACCCCTTCGGCGTAACCGTCGATGAGCAGCACAGTATGTCCCTTCATCATCAGGTCCAGCAGGACGCTCCAATCGGAGCTTCGCTGACCGAAGTTCGCATGCACTCGCTCCCGGTACACCTGTTCAAACGGATCCAAGTTCTTTGACGAATCCTTTCCCATCTCCAGATCCAACTCATGGGAAAGGAAAGGAGACTGCATCGGGGCTACGATCCCCTCCTGAATCAACTTTTGATCCGTGATGGAGGTGAGGAAGAGCAAAGCCGCGTCTCGTTTGTCCAACCTCACCTGGCGAACAACCAGATCTGCGTAATGATTCATATGTTGATGAATCATGTTCAAGTTATTTTCCAGACTCGCCTCAAGCTGCCTTGGCTGGTTTCCTTCGAGGGAGGAATTGTTCGAGGAAGATGATGAATGAATCTTTTTCATATACGCTTCGTATTTGGATTTCCACTCCATCATAACTGCCGCCTCCGGACGAATTTCAGTAATTAGAGAGTGTTGGTCTTTTTGGTAAAGTTTATGTAGCATTAGCAGCGGTTGCCCAATTGTTCAAACCCCGGTAAACTAAAAAAGTGCATAAAGCCGGTCTGTCCCGGAACTCGGGAAGGCAACGGCCTGATGGGAAGTTAGGTGAAATCAAGCGAATGAGCACGGAAGCACTTACGATGGAACATGCGCAGCAACTGCTGCAGAAATATTACGGATACCCCGATTTCCGCGAAGGCCAGCGGAGGATCGTCGAGAGTGTATTGTCCGGTGCGGATACACTGGGCATTATGCCGACAGGCGGTGGGAAATCGATCTGTTATCAGATTCCGGCTCTAATGCTGCCGGGTCTGACGCTGGTGGTGTCCCCGTTGATCTCGTTGATGAAGGACCAGGTGGATGCGCTCACCGCGATGGGCATCTCCGCTGCCTACATCAACAGCACGCTGTCGGGCAAGGAAGTCAACGACCGCATTCGGGCAGCACGCCGCGGTGAACTGAAGTTGCTCTACGTGGCGCCGGAGCGGCTGGAGCTGGACTGGTTCCGCGAGGAAATGAGTGAGCTCGCTATCTCCTGTGTCGCCGTCGACGAAGCACACTGCGTGTCCCAGTGGGGACACGACTTCCGGACGAGCTATCTGGCGGTCTCCCCGTTTGTGGAGTCGCTGCCGCAACGGCCGATCCTGGCAGCCTTTACAGCCACAGCAACGCCGGAGGTCATGGACGACATGGTCCGTTTGCTGCGTCTAGCGAATCCGGCGGTGTTCGTCACCGGCTTGGGCCGGGACAACCTGGCGATGTCGGTGCTGCGTGGGGAGAACAAGCGCGAATTCGTCCTGAATTACGCGACGACCCATGCGCATCAGCCCGGCATCGTCTACGCCGCCACTCGCAAGGAGGTTGACGACCTGTACGATCGCCTGTGCCGTGCCGGCATCCCTGCCGGCCGCTACCATGCCGGCTTGTCCGACAAGGAGCGGGAGGAGAGCCAGGAGGCTTTTCTCTATGACGACATTCGCGTGATGGTCGCGACCAATGCCTTTGGGATGGGGATCGACAAATCGAATGTCCGGTATGTCATCCACTACAATATGCCGAAGAATATGGAGGCTTATGTTCAGGAAGCAGGCCGGGCCGGACGGGACGGCGAGCCCAGCGAATGCATCCTGCTGTTTAGTCCGCAGGACATTATGACGCAGAAATTCCTGATTGAGCAAAACCCGCAGGATGGGGAGCGCAAACGTAACGAATATCGTAAGCTGCAGCAGATGGTTGAATATTGCTACCAGACCAGCTGCTTGCGCTGGGCGATGCTGGATTATTTCGGCGAAGCTCATGACCGCACACCTTGCGGCATTTGCAGCTCCTGTCGAGACGAACGGGAGCTCGTCGACATGACGCGGGATGCGCAAATCGTCTTCTCCTGCATCCATCGGATGCGGGAGCGGTTTGGCGTCTCGCTCGTCGCTTCGGTGCTCAAGGGCTCGCAGAACAAAAAGGTGCTGCAATACGGCTTTGACCAGTTGCCTACTTACGGTATGCTGCGGACTCGTACTGAGAAGGAAATTTCTGAACTGATCAATGTGTTTATAGCGGAAGGGTATTTAGCCTTGTCTGAAGGGCAATATCCGGTCGTAAGGCTGCAACCGCTGGCGGTTGAGGTGCTGAAGAGCCGCCATCAGGTGATGCTGCGTGCGCCGGAGCCTGTGACTGCGTCCTCATCGTCGTCTAGCTCGCGGCGCCGGAAGTACGATGAAGGGCCGTCTGCTGTCAATGAGACGGTGTTTGAGCAGCTGCGTTTGATCCGCCGCGATTTGGCCGAGAAGGAGCGGGTTCCTTCCTATATTATTTTCAACGATGCGACGCTGCGCGAGATGAGTGTGGTCTGTCCGACCAGTGAAGCGGATATGCTGAGAATCAAGGGCGTCGGCGAAGTGAAGTACCGTAAATACGGAAAGCCGTTTCTGGAGTTTTTTCAAAATATGGAGTAGGGTTGTGAGCATGTGAAAGTCATATTGGCAACGCTGAACGCAAAATTTATTCATACCTCGCTGGCGATCCGGCTGCTCAAAGCCTACAGCGGCAACGAGTTTGACATTGATCTGGCCGAATATACGATCAAGGACCCGGTGATGAACATCGTATCGGATCTGTTTAAGCGGAAGCCGGATGTCATCGGATTCTCTTGTTATATCTGGAATATCGAAGAGACGATTCGAGTGGTGGCCTTGCTGAAGAAAGTGCTGCCGGAAGTGAAGGTTGTACTGGGCGGCCCCGAGGTCAGCTACGATACGAAATACTGGATGGAGCGGATCCCGGAGGTGGATTTTATCGTCATGGGGGACGGAGAGGAAACGTTCCACCATTTGCTGCAGGAGCTGTCCGGGGAGCAGAAGTTCCACTTCGTGTTTGGCGCAGCTTACCGCAAAGGGGAAGAGGTTGTGCTAAATCCGCCTCGGCCCAAATCCGATCTGAACACGCTGCCGTCGCCGCATCGTTTTCCCGAGGATATTCCGAATCTCGGCAAACGGATCGTCTATTTCGAGACCAGCCGCGGTTGTCCGTTCAGCTGCCAGTTTTGCCTCTCAAGTATTGAGGTGGGCGTGCGGTACTACGATATCGAACGGGTGAAGTCTGACATTCTGTACCTGATCGAGAACGGCGCGAAGATCATTAAATTTCTGGACCGTACGTTTAACATTAACCGTAATTACGCGATGGAAATGTTCGAATTTCTGATCAACAACCATCAAGGTTGTGTCTTCCAGTTCGAAATTACGGCGGACATCATGCGGCCAGAGGTGCTGGACTATTTGGCGGAGAACGCGCCGCCAGGAATCTTCCGCTTCGAGATTGGCGTGCAGTCCACAAACGATCCAACTAATGAACTGGTGAAACGCCGCCAGAACTTTACGAAGCTGACTCGGACCGTCACCAAAATCAAGGAAAGCGGCAAAATCGCCCAGCATCTGGATTTGATCGCCGGACTGCCGGAAGAGGATTATGCCACGTTCCGCAAAACGTTTAATGACGTGTTCGCGTTGCGCCCCGAGGAGCTGCAGCTTGGCTTCCTGAAGATGCTGCGCGGAACCGGGCTGCGGAACGACGCGGAGAAATACAACTACGTGTTCATGGATCATGCGCCTTATGAAATCCTGAGCAATAACGTGCTGCCGTTTGAGGACGTCATTCGGTTGAAGCGGCTGGAGGACGTGCTGGAGAAGTATTGGAATGCGCATCGCATGGATCACACCGTGGAGTATCTGGTGACTCACGAGTTCGATTCGCCGTTTGACTTCTTCCAAGAGTTTGGCGACTATTGGGAAGAACAAGGGTGGCAGCGGATCGGCCATCAGTTAGAGGACCTGTTCACTCGGCTTCATGCGTTCCTTAGCGGCCGTACGTTGAAAGAGCCGGAGGTTGTGCTGGGGTTGATGAAGCTCGACTATCTGCTTGGACACAAATATAAGCCGCGGAAAATCTGGTGGGAAGACCGGGTAGACAAAGACCGGCGCAGCGCGTATTTCCGGGCGCTGGCTGAACAGCCGTCCGCCTTGTCGGAGCAATTTGCGGCATACGGCCTGGACGAACGCGAGCTGCAGAAGTATGCTTGCCTCGAAGAATTGCCGTTTGCGCTGGGTGATGTGTTGCCAGCGGAAGGAGCGGAATCACCTGCGGCATCAGCAAGCGCAGGCGATGCGTCGCAAGGGACGCTGCTCGTTGTTGTGTACCAGCAAGAAGCGGACGAGCGTCCGGTGTATTTTTACGCCAATTTAAGCGCTTGGTCCCCGGAGCATCGCACCCTGCTCAAGTGAGGAGCTGACTTTAAGGATGTTTACGATCCTGATCGTCGAGGATGATGCCAAAATGGAGGAAGGCTCCTGTTAGTAGACATCACCGTCCCGGTGCTGACCGCCTCTGGTGCCTTCTTGGCGGCACAACTGCTCTATTTTGCGATTGTGCGTTCACGTTATGTCGTACAGTTAAAGCGCGTGATGGTCTAAGTCCATTACGAAAAAGGCGAGCCTGCTAACCAGCCCCTTCTTCTGAAAGTGCCGATTCCGCAGGCTCGCTTCATTTATTACTAGGCATCCGCTGATACGGGCGGCATATGCCTTTCGATCCAATTCAACAGATGCGACATTACTTCGTCGCGGTTGATTTCATTCAGCATTTCATGACGGCCGCCGGGATACAGCCGCACCTCAACGTCTTCGAGGCCCAGCTGATGGTACAGTCCGGCGAGACGTCGGACACCAGCGCCGTTGAGGCCGACCGGATCGAGATCGCCGCCGAAGATATAAACCGGCTTATCCTTCGGGATGGAACGCATCTTCTCCGGGCGATGAATCTCCTGCAGCAGGCCAAAGAATCCGTAAAAGAAGCCGGCACTGCACAAGAAGCCGCAGTGCGGGTCAGCGATGTATTTGTCCACCTCGGCCTCGTCCCGGGAAAGCCAGTCAAAGGGCGTCCGCGCCGGGAGGAAGTTACGGTTAAAGCTCCCGAAGGTCACGGCGTTCATCAGCAGGCTGGGATGCATCTCGCCTTGCAGCAGGCTTTGCAGGCGTGCGAGGCTTCGTCCCAAGCCCAGCAGTCCCCGGGGGCCATTTGTTCCTGAGAGAATAAATCCGGTGTAAGGCTCCGGGGCTAGGTACATAACCTTCTGCGTTAGAAAGGAGCCCATGCTATGGCCGAGCAGAAACAAGGGGAGTTCGGGATGCTCCTGACGGATGATCTTCGTAAGCTGGATCATATCTTCTGCCATGCCGGTAAACCCCTGTTTGCCCGGCCAGCCTAATTCCTCGGGACTTCCAGCCGTGCGCCCGTGCCCGCGGTGATCGTTCGCGTAGACAACAAAGCCGTGGGCAGTCAGCAATCGGGCCAGGCGCTCATAGCGCTTGGCCGTTTCTGCCATTCCATGGGCGATTTGCAACACCCCGCGCGGCGGAGCAGCGGTATCTTTGGCGGTCCAGCGATACACGAAGACGCCGTGACCTGTGTCATTGTCGAACGTAAACGTATGCTCTTTCAAGCGCAGCCCTTCTTTCCATGAATTTATGGGAAGACCTCAAGCGAGAAACGCAGGCTGGAAAAATTCGATCCGTTCGCCGTCCGGTCCGTTAAAGAAGAAGAAACGACTGCCGTTTGGCAGACTGCGGATTTCCGGATCAAGGCCGGACAAGCCTAATTTGGAAATCCGGCTATATTCCTCTTCGATATCACTAGCGGTAAAGGCGATATGATGTACTTTGCCCTCATTTGGCAGCTCTTCTCCTTCAGGGAGATTAATCAACTCGACCTCAACGGATTCCTGACCCGGGAAGGTGAGGAAAGCCAGGCGCAGCGGATCTCCCACCTCACCGATCGTAGATAACAGCTTCATGCCGATGACCCGTTCATAAAACTCGATGGAATCCTCCAGCGCCGAGACGCGAATTCCGACATGCTCGATTTTGCGAATGCCCATACCGATGACCCCCAGTTTAAATGGAATTGGTTGATTTCTTCTCAATAGCGATCAAATACGGAGCAGCCGGCCTTTGCGGCTGCCGGTACAGGATCGCTTGCCCGGCAGAGGCGGGCAGTGCGGCCGCCCAGGCTTCTACCGCCGCCGCTTCGGCGTCGCCGCCGGGATGGCCGGGGTAGAGGACAGCCGTCAAGATCCCGCGAGGCCGCAGCAGGCCCAGTGCGGCCGCCAAGGCGGGCAGCGTGCTGTCCGGCTGTGTGATCAGCGCCGGGTCGGCGCCCTCGGCTGGTAAATAGCCGAGGTTGAACATCACGGCGCCGAGCCGCCCGTGCACGTCCGTTGGCAGCACGGCCGCCATGTCCGCGTGGCTCGCCTGGAGCAGGGTAACGTCGGCGAGGGTATCCGCTGACTCCTTGTCCAGTCGAGCCTGCGTGAGCGCCAGCGCCTGCGGCTGGATATCGAAGGCGAACACTCGCCCCTTCGGACCGCAGGCCTTGGCCAGAAACAGCGTGTCCGCGCCGGTCCCCGCAGTGGCATCGACGGCCGCGTCGCCAAGCCTCAGCCGTTCACCGGCGAGTTTATGCGCGAAGCTTAATACAGAGAGGAAGCCCATACGTTCTCAACGTCCTCTCCAGTATTTGCCCTGCCAGGAATCGCGGCGCTTCAGCTCCGCGTCGATGGCATTAAGCACTTCCCATTTTTTGAGGCTCCACATCGGTCCGATCAGCAGGTCGCGCGGCGCGTCGCCGGTCAGCCGATGCACGATCATCTCTGGAGGCAGAAATTCCAGCGTGTCCACGATCAGTTTGACGTATTCGTCCTGTTCCAGGAAACGCAGCAACCCTGCCTCGTACTGCTTCACCATCGGCGTCTTGCGCATCAGATGGAGCAGGTGGATCTTGATGCCCTGCACATCCATGTTGGCTACAGCGCGGCCGGTCTCCAGCATCATTTCATGCGTTTCCTGCGGCAGGCCGTAAATAATATGCGTGCACACCCGGATGCCGCGTGCGCGCAGCTTCTCTACCGCATCGAGGTAGCATTGCGTATCGTGCGCCCGGTTGATCAGCGTGGACGTCGACTCATGGATCGTTTGCAATCCCATTTCAACCCAGAGGTAGGTACGCTCATTGAGCTCACCCAAATAATCCACGACATCGTCTGGCAGGCAATCCGGTCTCGTGGCGATAGATAACCCGACGACGCCCGGCTGCTCCAGGATCGCCTCGTAATATTCACGAAGCACCTCCACCGGCGCATAAGTATTCGTATAAGCCTGAAAATATCCAATATATTTCGCATGCGGCCACTTCAGATGCTGCCGGTCGCGGATCGTGGCAAATTGCGTCACCAGATCGTCCCGGCGGCTTCCGGCAAAATCGCCCGATCCCCGGGCGCTGCAGAACGTGCAACCGCCCTTGGCAATCGTGCCATCGCGGTTGGGGCAAGTGAATCCGGCATCCAGCATCACTTTAAAAACCTTGTCCCCAAACTCTTGGCGCATCTCGAAATTCCAGGTATGAAATCTTTTGTCTCCCCACAAAGCAGGGGTGTCCGTCATCAGTGTACTCATTGCGGCTCCTTCATTTTGTCACAAAAAATTTTTTGCATATTTATACAACGGCGAAAGCCCCGTCCGTACGCCGCTTCCACTGGATTTATTGTATCAAATTTCACGCGAAAAGGGGAATGCTGCTTGCCTGTTTCCTTGCGGCAGAGTAGTGAAATATGTTATTTTGAGAATATCAATTTCGTTGGACCCCAATTCCAAAATATATCGAAAAGGGAATCACTCGTCTCGTCTCCCCGGCGAACGGTTGGTTCCTTTTTCATTGCATGCTTTACATTTGCAACAAACTTCGGCACAATATTGCAAGGAATGGATACCAAGAAAGCGGAGGAATAACATGCGTTTACGCGGCAGAAAAGGAATACGGGAGCATTTGGAACAGCAGCAGGATCTGGTTGTGCTGAATCCCCGGGAATATAAAGGACGTTGGGCGGAGGTGTTCGGCAACGGCCGTCCGATCCACATCGAGCTAGGCATGGGCAAGGGGCAGTTTATTAGCGGCATGAGTGTAAAATATCCGGACGTAAACTTCATCGGCATGGACATGTATGATGAGTTGATTCGCCGGGCGAGCGAGAAGGTTCGCGCGAAATGGGACGAACAGGGTGGACTGCAGCCGAAAACCGTTCGTCTGGCGCTGGGTAACATTGAAATGATCGAGGACTTTTTTGCACCGGGGGAAGTGGAGCGCATTTATTTGAATTTCAGCGATCCGTGGCCGAAGAAGAAGCATTGGCGCCGGCGCTTGACGCACCCGCGGTTTTTGGAGAAATATCGTCAGCTCCTGAACGAAAATGGCGAGATTCACTTCAAGACCGACTCCCGCGTACTGTTTGAATTTTCGCTGAATGCCTTTGCCGCGGTTGGACTGCAGATGAGCGACATTTCGCTGAGCCTGCATGAAGGCGGGATTAATGAAGCTCATGTCATGACCGAATACGAAAGCAAATTTGTGGGACAAGGCATGCCGATCTACCGCTGCGAGGTGATGGTTGGCGAAGCGGCCTTGCAGCGTTATCATGAGCGGAAGATGGATATGTTTAAATAACCGTTGCTTATGAAGTTCAAAAACAGCCAGCTCGAATCGAGAGTTGGCTGTTTTTTTAGATGGATAGACGTTTCTTTACGGCTTGACCAGTACGCTAATCTCCAAGGAAGCGGGTGACCCGTCATCCGTATCAAATTTAAGGGACCATTTCCCTTCTAACTGGGGACCAAAGGCATGATCAGAAATAAAAGCACTGCCAGGGGGGGATAGTAGTCTTTATCCAAACCCATCCGGTGGGGGAAATGAGTTGAACGAGTTAATATTAACACACAAGGAAAAATAAGTAAAAACAAAAAATCAAAAAGAAACCTAGGGGGATCTTGTTGTCGAGCCACCTAGGTTTCGGTTTATTTTCGGATGAAATTCGTATTCCCAAGTAAATCAATGATAGCTTGAGCACTTTGCATCGGCCGGAATTTGGCGATATGGTTCAAGACCTCTTCCCGTTTCCGCACGACTTCGTCGTATTGCTCGGTCAACCGTTTGATCCAATCGGTAATATCGTCCAGCGATTTCATCGGGGTTCCCCAACCTTGCTGGGCAAAATAATGCGAATTTTCCTCCTCCTGGCCGGGAAGCGGCTGGTGGAACAGCATCGGGATGCCTTTGGCCAGCCCCTCCGAGCAGGTCATGCCGCCCGGCTTGGTGATCAGCAAATCGGACACTTCCATCAGCTTGTCAATTTCCTTCGTGAACCCGAGCAGATGGATGTTGGGATGAATGAATCGGGGATCCTTTTGCATTTTCTCCAACGACTTCTCGTTGCTGCCCAGACAGAAAATGACTTGAATTTTCTCGCGATAAGAGGCGAGCAGGGCATTGACCGCCTCGTCCTTCATGAAGCCCCAACCTCCGCCCATGACCAGTACGGTAGGCATATCCTTCAGATGGAATTGCAGGCGGATATCTTCCTTCCGATGGCGCTCCCAGAAATTCGGATGGATCGGGATGCCGGTAATCAGGATTTTGCTTTTGTCTACGCCCCGTTCCATCAGTTTCTTCTGCACCTGGTCGGTGGACACGAGATAACAATTCACTTCCCGGCTCACCCAAGCTCCGTGCACATCATAATCGGTAATGACGGTACAGAGCGGCACGTCCAACATACCCAGCCGTTTCAGGCGGGAAATCACCGCGCTGGGGATCGGATGGGTGCAGACGATCACGTCGGGATGAAGCTGACGGATAATTTGAATTGTACGCGTATAAAAAATCCGATGAAGAGCCATCGTCGTCAATCGGTTTAAAGATTTCTTGTAGTTGCTGCGATACATCATACGGACAAGCCGAGGCTGCGAGGACACCGTTTTCTTGTAAGCGGTGATGATGATCGGCGCCACCCTAGGGTTCAAAAAACTGCCCAGCTCTAGGACTTTCGTCTGTATGTTTGGCGCAATCTTTCGTAAACTGCTGGAGAGCGCGTAGGCCGCTTGCGTGTGACCGGCTCCAAACCCCTCGGATAAAAGTAAGACTCTCTGTTTTTGCACTGGTTTCACCTTATTCCTGCAAGGTTTTCCTATTGTCTACAATATCCCCTTTAAGCCCATAATGCAACCGTTCCAAGCGCTACTGAGGAGCCGATGACCGCTCCGGCAAGAGTGTCTGAAGGGTAATGCAGGCCTAAATAAATACGCGAAACTGCCACGATCAACGCGATGGGGAGCAGCACCAGAATCAAGCTTGGAACCGCGGCCATAAACGGAACCGTAATGGAAAAAATGGCCGTCGTATGCCCGGACGGAAACGAGTGGTCCGTCAGCGGATTCCGGAACGTATTGGTTCCCGGCAGCGTTAAGTAGGGCCGAAGACGCGGGTAGGTTTTTTTGACGAGTGCGACGGGAAGATGACTGATCGCGAGCGCGACGCAGGATTGCAAGCCGATTTTGCTCCATGGCTGCGGAGCCGCAAGCCAGATGAACAAGGACGAAAGGATGGTGAACCAAGCTCCCCCTAAATGAGTTAAATGATACAGCCAAAAATTCAGAAAACTGCGGTGCAGGCGGCCGTTGATTCCTACAAAGAGCTGTCGGTCGAGTTGTTGAAGCTTATGGAATAAACGAGTCATAATATCCCTCCGCATGATGGTTGGCCGCGTTCTAGCCCTCGGAAACTGCCTGTCCCGTGGCTGCTCTTTTCAAATAGCATGGCATTTTGAAGTTAGACTTATCATATTTTTAATCCATGGCCTTTTCAAGGACGTTTTTTTGCGCTGTAGCCGTGCTCTTTTTTTGACATTTCGTTCTTCGCACTTTTACAATGATTCAAATCATAACAGATCTGTTTAAAAAAAGGGTGCAGATTTGTTAACTTTTTGCCAAGCAAGTTCGTTTATGTAAATGTAACGCCAATAAGTTGTCCAGCCGTGCAATAAAAAAAATAAAAAAAGAAATAAAAATTGCCAAAAGTGATGAAAATAGGATGTAACCGTACCTGAAAGCAGGTTGCGGGGGCCCCTGTATGCCAAAATCCACCAGTCTTCCAGTTTTTTGCGCAGCATGGGGGCTACAGTTACTTTGACAAACGACGTCAAGTTGTGGAAAATCGTATTTGGTTTGAAAAAAGAGCCGGCGACAAATTCAAAGAAAGATCTAGAAAGAAAGAGCAAGACAAGAAAGAAAGGGTCATTACAATCAAAAGCTCCGAAAGATAAAAAAAGACATCGGGGTAAAAAGGGGGCAAGAAATCATGTTGGATGTCATCTTGATTTCACTGCAGGTCGTCCTGGCAGTGGTTGGGGTGTATCAATTTGGTTTGGCTTTATTTGGCATGTACAGAAAGAAGAACAAAGTGCAATACGAACCGAACAAATCCTTTGCGGTGCTGGTCGCAGCGCATAACGAGGAAAAAGTCGTTGGGGCTTTGATGGAGAATTTGAAGCAGCTCAACTATCCGAAAGAATTATACGACGTGTTTGTCATTTGTGATAACTGCAGCGATAATACCGCAAATATCGTTCGCAGCCACGGGATGAACGCTTGCGTTCGGACCAACCCGAACTTGCGAGGGAAAGGTTATGCGATCGAATGGATGCTGAAACAGCTGTGGAAGATGCCGCGTCAATACGACGCCGTTGTGATGTTCGATGCCGACAATTTGGTGCATCCGGATTTCCTGCGGGAAATGAACAACGATCTATGCGCCGGCGCGCGGGTCATCCAAGGCTATATCGATACGAAGAATCCGGAGGATTCCTGGATTACCGCTTCTTACGGGATTTCGTACTGGTATTGTAACCGCCTGTGGCAGTTGTCCCGGACGAACCTGAAGATGGCGAACTTCCTTGGCGGCACAGGAATGTGCTTTGAAACCGAGCTGTTGAAAGAAATCGGCTGGGGCGCTACAAGCTTGGTAGAAGACCTTGAATTTACGATGCGTTGCGTTGAACGCGGAGTGTATCCGGTGTTTAACTACGACGCGAAGCTGTTCGATGAGAAGCCATTGACGTTCAAAGCGTCGGCACGCCAACGTCTGCGTTGGATGCAAGGTCACTTCACTGTCGCTCGCCGCTATTTCTTCCCGCTGTTGTGGAAGAGTATCAAGGAGCGGAACATGGTGAAGCTGGACATGGCGCTTTACGGGGCCAACGTGTACATCGTGTTATTGACGTTCCTGCTTACGGCGTTTATTTGGGTTGACCAATCGTTAATGCAAGAACCGCATGTTAAAACGTTGTATGGCTACCTGCCGATGTGGGTGTCGTATGTGGCGATTGTCGCGAACGTGTTTATTTTCTTGATGGCGATGTTCCTGGAGAAGGTTAAATCGAAGAAGGTCTACGCTTACTTGGTTCTGTTCCCGATTTACCTGATTTCCTGGTGGCCAATCACGTTCTATGCGTTCTTCACCCAGAACAACAAGCAATGGAGCCATACGCAGCATACGCGGGTGGTTCGCCTCGAAGAAGTCCAAAGCAACAAGGTGAGTTAATTTGCGAACGGATCCGTGTCAACTCATATAAAAATGTTACCGAAGGATAATGGTTCACTCACGTAATTTTGTTACCCAG
>NZ_BILV01000050.1 GCF_004000745.1 Paenibacillus barengoltzii NBRC 101215 | reverse complement strand
ATTACCTACTTATTTCATACCCATCTCACACCCAACTCCCCCTGAACCAAGGGGATAACCCTCTAACGTCTCTGAACCAAAGGGATAATGGTGCAAAAGCGCCCAGCCGCACACCCTTGGAGCATCGAGCTTTCCCCAACGACTTGCCGCCTACCCACTGTCAAACCACACGATGCTTCCCCTCGCACCCTCTACCTTCTACCTTCTCTGACCGAAAGGGATAATCGTGCAATAGCTCTCAGCGAGATACACCCACACCTTACTAGACATGCTATACACGGCGACTTAATCCCCTCAATGATCCACCCGCACTCCAACTCCCCTGAACCAAAGGGATAATGGTGTAAAAGCGCCTAGCCGCACACCCTTGGAGCATCGAGCTTTCCCCAACGACTTGCCGCCCACCCACTGTCAAACCACACGATGCATTCTCTCGCACCCTCTACCTTCTACCTTCTACCTTCTCTGACCGAAAGGGATAATCGTGCAAAAGTTCCCAGCGGGATACAACCATACAACCACACCCCTACGTGACACGCACGACACGACCTAATCCCCTCCAGATCCACCTGATTGATGCGCCCCCGCACTTCTACTTCCCTGAACCAAGGGGATAATGGTGCAAAAAAAAGCGACCAGCAGACACATGCGCATCCACTAGTCGCTTAAATTTGCTTCATGATTTCTAATATTAGCCCACCTGGCGGTCTCGGCCGCCGCGTTGCAAACGCATTAGCGGGGAGAGTATTTTGCGGAGGGGGGCTGGGTAGCTAGCTAGCTCGTCCTTACGGACGACGCGCAGCAGGATGAGCAGCACCGGATAGAGCGCGACAACTGCCACGCCAACGATGCAGCAGGTCAGGAAGAAGGCGACCCGCGCCGGCATCAGGTCCACCATTTGAATTCCGGCCTGGTTCAGGCCGTAGCCGACACCGGACAACACCACGACCGTCACCAGGAAACCGCCCCAGCGGCTGCCCATGAGCGAGAACGGCACGATTTGCTTCATCGCCCGAACGTTCAGCAGCGTGATAACGAAGAAGCAGAGGGCGGTGGCGATAATGATGCCATATATCCCCCAAAACTGCGCAAACACATAGCTGGCCGCCAGCTTCACGAGAATCCCGATGGCCACGTGCACCATCGACAAATTGGCTTTGCCTACCCCAAGCAGAATCGAGTTACTGGTCATCATCGTAATTTGAAAAATCGTCGCAAACGTCAGCAACGCCACGATGCTGCTGCCGTCCCGGGTGCTGAACAGCAGCCCGTTCACAGAGTAAGCCGCCGTGCCCAGCGCAAGGATAATCGGCATCCCGCTCAACACTGCGACTCGCATCGCCAAGGTGACCTGACGCTGCAGATGTTCCTGGTCCTTCCGCGCGTATGCGGCGGAGATGATCGGCACCAGCGATTGGCTGAGCGCAATCGCCAGAATCGGCGGAATCCCGGCGATCATCTGCGCCCGGTTGCCGAGAATCCCGAGGATGTAGGTGGCTTGTCCGGAGCCGATTTGCCCGGTCAGCAACGGCTTCAGGATCGAGTTATCGATGAAGTTGACCGCCGGTACCGCCAGCGCGGTTAGCACGATCGGAATCGACAGCTTAAAGATCTCCGCATAGATCCGCTTAAATGGCAGACGACCGGAATCGCCCCGCGGCTTTCCTCGCCCCGCGGCCTGGTCTTTCCGCTGCAGCTTCATGCTGTACACCAACATCACGATCAGCGCGGCAACCCCGCCGAGCACCGCGCCAAACGTCGCGCCGGCCGCGATCTTTTCGCCCGAATAGCCCCAGTGAAACAACACGAACGCCAAAATAATGCCGGCCGCCACCCGCACGATCTGCTCGATGACCTGTGAAACGCCTCCGGCGATCATGATATTCCGGCCTTGCAAGTAACCTCGGATCATAGCGATCAGCGGAAACAGCAGCAAGGCTGGCGCCAGGGCACGAATGGCCACCACCGATTCCGGAACGCCGGAAGCTTCCGCATAATAGGGCGCCAAGGCATACATCAGCACGAACATGACCAAGCCCGCCACACCGGCAAAGAGCAGCGCCGCCTGGTACACGCGCCGCGCCTCCTCCGGCCGGTTCAGCGCGTGCCGCTCCGACACCATTTTGCTCAGCGTACTCGGGATCCCCGCCGTTGCTAAAGTTAACAGCATGAAATACGCCGCATTCGCTTGCGAATACGACGCGTTCCCGATATCTCCAAGGATGTGCTCCAACGGAACGCGCTGGAACAAGCCAAGCACCCTTGCGATCAGCGCGGCTCCCGCCAAAATTAACGTGCCTTTAATAAACGATTCCTTCTTGGACAAAAGCAATTCCTTCTTTCCCGCAATCCATATAAGTGCTAACTAGAATGAAAACTAAAATGCAACGATCCAAATGATAAACACGATGATCATCACCAGCTGTAAAATCACCTTGACCACCATGCTGCTAAACAAGCCAACGACGGAACCAATGCCCACTTTAAACGATTTGGTGAGCGACTCGCCCTTAATCAATTCCCCGATCATTGCACCCAGCAACGGCCCTAGTACCAGACCAAAAGCCGGAATAACAAACGGACCGATGATGATACCGATCGTGCTAAGCCAGACGGACAGCTTGCTGCCGCCGAATTTTTTGACGCCCCAAGCCCCGACCGCATAATCCGCCACCATCAGCGCGACCACGATCAACGTTTGTAGAATCCAGAAGAAGGGGCCAAACGACTCAAACGAGAAAAACCATCCGTACACAAAAAAGGCAAAATATATGGCGAGCACCCCAGGCAATACGGGATACACCGCTCCGGCCATCCCCACGGCAAACAGGGCAATCACCAAAATCCAGCCAATCACGGACAGCGCCATTTTCTCACACCCCTGTCAAAATATAATCCCGAATAATCCAGGCAATGCCATCTTCATTATTCGACGTGGTCACGACATCGGCCTTCTCCTTCACGGCCTCCTGGGCGTTCCCCATCGCAACCCCCAGACCCGCGGCTTCAATCGCAGCCAAGTCATTTAAGCTGTCTCCGATCGCGACGACTTCGGACATCTCCAGCCCAAGCAGCCCGCACACCGTCTGTATGCCGCTGGCCTTGCTGATCCCTTTCGGATTGATCTCCAAATTGTGCGGGGAGGAATTCGTGATTTCAAGGCCGCCCATCTCTTGCAGCTCCCGTAAAATCTCTCCCCTCACCTCATCATCCTCGGTAAAATAACCAAACTTCATCCAATGATTCCGTTCCAATAATTCCGGTTGCCAGTTCCCTTCGTTATAACTGCCTTCCACGGCATAGGCCCAGAACCAGACATTCTTTTCCCGGGAAATGTCGTACATTCGCGAAACGAGTGATCGATCAAGCAGCACCCGACGGTACAACTCATGCGGGGATTTCCACACTTCGCTACCGTTTACCGTAATCATCGGCGTCCCAAGGTCAAGTTGATTGCCATACGGAACTGCTTCCCGATAGCCTCTTCCTGTCGACAAGCAGACGTGGACTCCTGCCGCCGCCGCCTTCCGGATCCAACGTTCGGTCTCCGGCGAGATTTGTAGATCGTCGTTCAGCAAAGTTCCATCCATATCGAGCGCCAACAGTTTATATTTCAACAACAGACAGCTCCCCCCATCCCCAAAGAAGTTCTTGACTCTCTAAACAGCATATCGCCATTTTATCATAATCCCGGAAACCCAACAAAAAGAGCTCCCAAGCAGAAGAAAATTCTCCGCTAATTGGGAACCCTTAATTAACCAATCCGGAAGCTATAACTATAAAAACCGAAGCATCACGGAGCACCGACATCGACCACTTGCCATTTTTGCCGGTCCAGCGCCGGATCCGGCTCGTTCAGGTACAAGGAACCGCCGTCCGCCGAAGCTTCAAGCGCTTGCCGGTTGTGAAGCGACAGAATGGCTATCGTGCCGTCGCCATTGTCGCGAAGCAGCCAGCGCTGATTGTCGTAACCGAGATAATCGTACAGTTGGAGTTTGTTTTGGCCGGTATCGAGGTCCAAAGCTTTGCCTCCCGCGGAGGTGCGGATCGAATAGGAGCCCAACTCGTCTCCGGTCGGCACCATAACCCAAGTCCGGGAGGACGCCTCCCCATCCCCGGCCGGGAGCAGCGCGACCGGTTCGCCGTTTTCCGCTTTCGCTGCATACAGCGACGTGTTCGCGCCGGCGTTAACGAAGCTTGTCTTCCGCAGCTTGGCCTGCTCCACCCGGCTGACGTTGACGTTTTGGTAATACGCCGCGCCGCCAAAGACGTGAAGGCCGAAATGCCCTTCCGCAAACGTTCCGTCGGTAAGGTCAATGATCCCTGCACCATCCACGGAAATCCGGATACGCGGCCCGTCCGCTTCGATAACGATGGCGTATTTCTTTCCCTGCTGGATGAATGCCGGCACGTTGGCCAGCACCTGGCGGTCGGCAAATGCGCCATCGATTTTGTAAAACAAGCGGAAGGCTTTCATATTCGGATCGATATTAAAATAGTACCCGCTGCGCCCGTCCCGGCTCGCCCGGAATAGAACTGAGCCCGCTCCGCCCTTTTCGTCCAGCGTCATTTCGGCCTCATATACAAAATCCCCGGCCGTCTCCTCCGCCACATAGTGAGCGTCGCTCCAGTAGCTGCCGCGGATGCCCCGCTCCGTCGCCACCCAGGAGGATGCCGCCAAATCGGGAGCCCAGCCGATCAGATTCGTATGGAACTCCCCGGCAAACACCTTCACCGGTACGCTGGCCGACGCTTTCCCGTTCGCGGTGGAGGCGGTAATCACCGCCTCTCCTTGGCCGGCCGCGCGAATCACCGCCTGCCGCTGATCGAACGAGGCGATGGCCACGACTTGCGGATCGCTCGTCTCCCAGCGGATCGGCTGATTTTGGTTGACGTCCGAACCGCCGCTGCACCCGCCTTTCACGCCGCCGTTCACCGCCGCATACAAGGTCCGGGTGTCCCCCAGCCCCATTTGCTGCGGGCTCGTGTCCATCACGATGGAGGTTTGGCTCTCCGCCGCCTTGTTCCATACGTTTGTTAGTGCGTGCACTTTCAAGGAAACCACGTTCACCTCTCCACCTACAGTAAAAAGGCTCATTTCACGGTGCGCAGGATCGGGAAAAATCACCTCCGAAAATACTACGCGGCCATCCCCTCCGAATACCTCCAGCGAGGAATCGTCCACGTAAATCCGCAGCTTCACGCGCCGGTTGTCCGGCTGAAGCGGCGCCTGATGAAGCGTGCTGAACCGGTCGGAGAAGCCGGTGTCGCCGGAAAGGGAGCGATCCACGTAAATCTCGTTCTCTTTTGTTTTGTACCCGACGACCGTCCGCTTTCCGGCTCCCTCCCGGAGGCGGAAACCAAATTCGCTCACATTGCTGGCCTGGGGAATTTCAATTTCGGCTTCAATTTCATAGGCTCCGGAGGACACGCCTTTCAGTAAATTCTCCCTATCCGCTTGGACGAGGCGGTCCGACGCCGCAAACAGCAGCTGGCCGCGCAGCGATTCCAGCTCACGGATCGGCGCCTGTGCCAGGCGGATTCCCTCGTTCGTTTTCTGCAGCGTTAACTCGCGCGGAATGCTTAGAACCCCCTTCCAACCCTCGGTCGGAAAAGCAAACGGGTAATCCCAGTTCGTCATCCAGGCCAGCATTACCCTGCGTCCATCCGGCATACCGGCAAAAGACATAGAGGCGTAGTACTCTTTTCCGTAATCGGTCGCCAGCACCTTGCCGGCTGGGTTGTCGTTAACGAACTTGCCTTCGGGAGTAAGCTCCCCAATAAAATACTCCGCCGACGAACCCTGCGTATTCGGGTTGGCACCCGTACTGATCATGAGCACCCATTTTTTCTTGACCGTACCGTCCACGGCCAGATGGAACAAATCGGGGCACTCCCACACGCCGCCGCGGACATAAGCCCCGTATCCGAAGTTGTCGGTCAGCGTCCAGTCGATCAGGTTGGTCGAAGTGAAAAAGCGGATATGGTCGCCGCCGGACACAACCATAACCCAGCGGTTATGCTCTTCGTCCCGCACGACCTTGGGATCGCGAAAATCCCATCCTCCTGGATCGCCCCCCTGCTTGCCCGGATTTTCGATCACGATCGGGCGCTCTGCGGCGTATTCCCAGGTGCGGCCGCGATCCTTGCTGTACGCCAGTCCGATGCGCTGGTTGCCGTTCGGGCGGTCCGGATTATAGGAAGTATAATAGGCGATCAGGCCTTTTCCCCCGGAATCCGCGAACAAGCCGGAGGCATTATGGAGATCGGCGACGGCCGAACCCGACCAGACATGGCCCAGATCGTTCCAGGGCAAAGCGATGGGCAACCGCTTCCAATGAACGAGATCGGTGCTGACCGCGTGCGCCCAAGTTCCGCCGTCCTGATGAAACAGATGGTATTCCCCTTCGTAATAGACCAGTCCGTTCGGATCGCTTGCCGACCCGCGGGCAGGCGAATAATGGTAGTCGGGGCGGTATTTTTCCGTATAATAATCACTGGCCGCGGTCAAATAGACGTCCTGAAAATACGCCGCTCCCCCGGATACCGCAAATCCCGCGTGACCGTCCGCATAGCTATTGTCAACGGCATCCACGGCCGGTTCGGCGTATCCGTCCACATAGACCAGAATCCGGCTCCCGAGCGCATGGATTTCCAGATGGTGCCTTGCTTTGGAAGCCGACGGGTAAGCACGTTCCGAGGCCGCAATGACGCGGCCGTCCGCTTTTCTCAGCTCCGCCCAAACCTGGCCGCCGTCTTTTCGCAATACCGCCTCGTAGCCGTTCGTCCCCTGCCTGTTCGCTCTGAACCGCAAACCAGCATCCCCCTGATCGGCGGCAAAAGACACGTTTCCTTCCAGCACGAGATCCCGTTCATAACCCTCATATATCCGCAGAGCCCGCCGGGAACCGTCCGCCGTTCCCAGTTCCCCTCGCAGGTCCGGCTGCCAAGCTCCCGAACTCGCGATCGCCGCACCTAAATTGCTGTTCAGTTCGCTGACCTTCACATTCTGAAACAGCGCGGAGCCGTCCCAGACGTTGAGGCCCAAATACCCGGAAGCGTAAGCCTCATCATGCACGTCAATTAACGGTTCATAGCGGTCTCCCCAATACACCTGAAGCCGGCTTCCTTCGGCCTTGACCTTTAGATGATAGATTTCTCCCTCGGCCAAATCCACCCGCCGTTCTTCCCGCAGCTTGCCTTCTCCGCTCGCGTCCTTTAGCCGGATCAACCCCGCGTTCAGCACGAGTTGAAGCATGTAGGAGGACCAACCGTCCTGATTGGAGCGGAATACCAACGTGGCGTCCGCCTGCCTCTCCGTTACCATGACGTCGGCTTCATAGATAAAATCGGCCGCCCGGGTTTCCGTCAGGGCCATCACGTTCTCCCTCGGCTCCGAGACGAGCAGAAGCCCCTGCTCCACCGTCTCCATTCGGCCTTTTCCCTCGATTCGCCAGCCAGTCAAATTCGTCTCTAATTTGGTTGCGCTTTCAAAAATTGCGTTAGCCTCCTTTCCCGTTTCCGTCTCCGCACCTGCCGCCCGGACTATCCCTGCATCAAGCCCGGCAAAAATAAGTGCGGAGGACAAAAGGATGGATAATACGGATTTTCCTTTACCCATGATACACCCTCTTTTCCTGTAAGAGATACATACTTGTTTTGGCTTCCGGCGCAGGAGGCCATGGATCACGGCCACCGCCTCCCTCCGGCACGCTTTCTTCGCTTGCGCTTAAGAAGAAAGAAGCGGCCCCGTTAACGCCTTCAGCCCCAATGCCAAAGCGCCGCAAAGCCCTGCTTGCTGCCCAAGGCCGGGAGGCACGATATACTCCTCCAAGCGCTCCAAAATCTCGCCGGCGTTTAAGTATCCGTTCAGATTTCGGCGCACCGCCTCCCGGATCAACGGGAACAGTTGGGGCTGCTGCATGACCCCGCCGCCCAGGATGACCTTTTCCGGCGAGACCAAGAGCATCGCCCCCGTAATCGACTGGGCAAGATAAAACGCCTCAATTTCCCAAGCGGGATGATTCCCTGACAGCTCATACCCTTTGGTTTTCCAGCGGGCTTCGATCGCCGGCCCCGCCGCCATGCCTTCCAGGCAATCGCCGTGATACGGGCAGCGGCCCGCGAAATCATCGCCCGGGTGCCGCCTTACCGGCACATGGCCGCCCTCCGGATGAACCAGCCCATGCACCAGCCGGCCTTCCAGATAGACGCCGATCCCAACGCCCGTTCCCACCGTATAATACAGGCAGCTGTTCAGGCCCCGGGCGGCCCCCCACGCCGCTTCCCCCAGCGCGGCCGCGTTCACGTCGGTATCCCAGCCCAAGGGGACCGAGAATTCGCGGCGCAGCGCGCCGAGGAAATCGAACCGGCTCCAACCGGGTTTCGGCGTTGTGGTCACATAGCCGTAGGTGGGGCTGTCTTGCCGAAGATCGATGGGGCCAAATGACCCGACCCCAATCGCCTCCACCCGTTTGTCCTTCAAATAAGCAATCGCTTTGCCAAGCGTAATCTCCGGACTTTCTGTTGGAAAACTGATGCTGTCCTCAATCACACCATACTCATCCCCAATGCCGCAGACGAATTTTGTCCCGCCAGCCTCAATTGCTCCTATGCGCATTGTCGTTGTCTCCTTTTTTGATACAGTACTAAGGTGGTCCCGCATCTTGTATATTTCATCGGCCTCATTTAACGACCGCTTATGGTGCAAGCTCATAAATCGTCAGCAACTTCAGAACAAATTCCGTTTCCGCCGCCAGAGATATGCCGGTGGCCTCCGGTCCAGGGAAGATCAGATCGGTAATGACCGCCTCCCCGGCATTGGCAAACACTTCGACGGAGGCTCGGTCCACGAAAATGCGCAGCTCGAGCTTTTCCCCTGCGGAATGCAGCTTGGCTGAGTGTACGCCGCGGAATTGCTCGTGGAACTCATGCTGCCCCGACTTCGTGCGGTCTACATAGACCTCACCGGAAGCCGCGTTCACGCCGACAACCGTCTCCTGGCCATCCCCCGCTCTGACCTTAAAGGCAAAGGACGCGCCGGGTGCAGCTTCTGCAACCAGTTCGAAGCTGTCCAGCCGCAAGGAACGCAGTGCGACTTCCACTTCCCCGGCAGCGACATTCGCCAGGCTGAGCACCGTTCGGCGCACACGCTCCAGTTCTCGAACTGGTCTCTGCGTTAGAACGGTCGTTCCGTTACGGGATTCTAACGCAAGTTCCCGCGGTACCGTCATCGCGCCTCGAAATGATTCCGTCGGTGTCAGCTGTGCATACTTCCAGTTGCTCATCCAGCCAATCAGCAACCGTCTGCCATCCTCTGCTGGAATATCGGACCAACTAACGCCCGCGTAATTATCCCGGCCATGGTCCAGCCAGCGGACATTCCGCGAGTCTTCGTCGGGCGTGAATGTCACGCCGTCGAAATCCCCGGTAAAATACTGCGTTCTCGACCCTTCCGCATAAGCTGGATGATCGCCCACGCTGACCAGCATCACCCATTTTTGTCGGGAGGCATCCCCATCAACCGCCAGCGGGAACAAATCGGGACATTCCCAAACCGCCTCATGGAAACCGATTCCGCTGCCGAATTCGCTACCGAACGTCCATGTTTTTAGATCAGGAGAATGATACAGACAGACTGTCTGCCCGCAAGCTATGATCATAACCCAGCGCCGGGTACCTTTATGCCAAATTACCTTGGGATCGCGAAAATCAACGAAGCGTTCATGTCTCAACACCGGATTTCCCGCATATTTCGTCCATGTTCTGCCTTTATCCTTGCTGTAGGCGATGCTTTGAGTCTGGACGGGAGTTGTTCCTTCCGATTCAAGGTGATGTGTGAAAATCGCGACCATCCCCGGCTCCTCTCCGAAAAAGCCTGTGGTATTGTCCCAGTCCACTACCGCACTTCCCGAGAAAATTGTTCCGTTCTCGTCAGGGAAGAGCGCAATGTCAAGCTCCTCCCAATGAACCAGATCTTCGCTTACGGCATGACCCCAGTGCATTGGCCCGTGGACCGTTCCGTGTGGATAATATTGATAGAACAGATGGTATTCTCCGGCAAAATAAACCAATCCGTTCGGATCGTTCATCCAGTTCTTCTCCGGTGAGAAATGATATCTGCCTCTGTAGTTTTGCTTGGCGATTGTAGACATTCCAGCATCTCTCCTTTTTGCCTCCACAATAAAATCGGTTATCTCTATAAGTCCTATCGTTTTCTAGTTCTCTGGATTTTTTCGTTAAATCGGATGCTTAGTTCGATGTAGTTAATGCTTCCCGATTACTTCTTCATGGCTCGGTCATAACCGTCCTGCTTGATTTTCAACCATTCCTGCAGCCCAAGTCGATCCAACTCCTGCAAATAACTCCCCCATTCTTGATCGATTTTGCCGTTTTGATACCATTCGGTGCGCTTTCTCAATACATAAGCAAATAGATCTGTTTCGATCGTCGTCAGTCGGTCCAACTCATCGATCGAATGGAATACGTTGGGCATTGCCTGCTCCGACTTCATATGTGGTGCCATAACCTCCTTGACGATTCGCATTCTTTCCTTGGCGTCATCTGGTACGGTGGTATATTTGCCGAAATAGCTGTCCAGGATCGCCAGCGGGCCACCGACGCTCGTTTTTTCGCGCAGTTCGACCGGAGCGGTTCCGTTCAGCGGTAAATGCTTCAGGCTGTTGCTTGCTTCGTCATATTCAAAGATATTTTGCTGTGTCTCGTCACCGTAAGTGCCCCAGTTGTTCTGTACGGATTGGATCGGATCGTACATCTGATCCACCCATTTCGCCGTCGCTTCCAGATTTTTATTGGTGCTCGTTATGATCATCCGACCGCGATGGAAGCCCCGTGCGTTCGTTTGAGCTACATTGATCTCACCGTCCGGCCCCGCTACCGGCGGCATGACCTCGTAGCTGTCATTATCGCCTGTAATGTTGCTCTTGTCCCAGGTGAAATAGAGGCCGTATCGATGGTCCTTGCCTTTGGCCAGATATGTGCTCCAGTCCTGCGTGTATGCTTCGATATCGATGAGTCCCTCTTTATATAGCTCGTTGATATATTTGACAGCGTTTTTGTAGCCTTCCTCGCCAGGTGAAAACACAACTTTACCGTCGTTCGTAACCACCGCGTGATCGGGATTTTCACCCAATCCAAACGAGGCGAACAGGAACACCAGATCCTCAGCCCCCGGCTTGTTGATAAAAGACAGTGGAATTTCGTCAGCCTGCCCGTTTCCGTTCGGATCCTGAGTTTTGAAGGCGATCAGCACCTGCTTCAATTCCTCCGTTGTTTTCGGCATCTCAAGACCAAGCTTTTTCAACCATTCCACATTGATCCACGGAACTGCGTCTACGGATTGAATCCGCTCTTTCCCCGTACCGAGCTCTTCGATCCACGGAAAAGCATAGATGTTGCCGTCCGGCGCGGTAATCATCGCCTTGTATTCCGGCGCTTCCTCCAACACCTTTTTGAAATTCGGCATATACTGCTCGATCAGATCATTTAGCGGAATGATCGCACCGTCCTTAGCAAGCTTGAGCAGCTCGTAATCGCTGTAACCGGCGTCGAAGATCGCGTCAGGCAGATCACCGCTGGCCATGGCGAGATTTCTTTTTTCCACAAACACGTCTTTCGTGAAGTTCTTCCAATTGATATGGACGTTCGTTTTTTCCTCCAGTCGTTTGAAGATCAGCTTGTCGTTTGGATCCGCAGGCGCTAGTGGCGAGCTTTGCGTCATCATGTTTAGCGTGATCTTCCCGCTCGGATCCTGTTCGTTGCTAGACGAGTTTTTGCTTCCCCCGTTGCCGCAGGCGGACAGGAGAAGTGCGAAAGCAAGTACGGAGACGAATACGGCTTTGCAAGCGAGCTTTTGGCTTTTTTCCATTATTCTTTGACCTCCCAGTTTTTGTGCTTTAGGTAATCTATGTGCAGTCGGCATTATTTCAAGGAGCCGATCATAACACCTTTCTCGAAATATTTCTGGAAGAACGGATACATCACAACGAGCGGCAGGCTAGAAATTACAATTGCCGCATATTTGATCATCTCGGACAGCCGCTTCATCTCCGCCATGGCCAATTGATCGGCTATCATGCCAGGATCGACCTGGTTCTGGATCAGAATCGACCGGAGCACAAGCTGCAGCGGATGCAAGTTCGGATTGTCCAGATAAATCATGGCGTCGAAATAGGCGTTCCATTGGCCGACGAAGGCGTACAGCGTCAATACGAAAACGATCGGTTTGGACAGAGGCAGCACGATGCGGAAGAAAATCATCGCTTCGGAAGCGCCGTCAACGTTGGCAGCCTCTCTCAGCTCGTTCGGCACACCTTTGAAAAACGTCCGGGATAAGATGATGTTCCATACGTTGACCGCGCCAGGAATGATCACCGCCCAAACCGTATCGATCATGCCGAGCTCTTTGACCAGCAGGTAAGTCGGCACCAGCCCGCCGCCGAAAAACATCGTGATCAAAAACAAAGTCATAAAAATACGGCGGCCGACAAGCCTATGATCCGACAGGGCGTAGCCTGCGAAAATCGACACCGTAACGGTGATCAAAGCAAAAGAAGTCGAGTACAGCACCGCATTACCGAATCCCCGGACCATCGCCGGATTCGTCAGGATCTTCTCGTAGCCGTCCAAGGTCCAATCCTTAACGTTAAAAGACAAGCCGCGGCTAAGCAGTACGGATGGGTCCATAAACGAGGCCACGACGACATAAAGCAGCGGCACGACCACGATCAAAACGGCGAACGCTAAGCCAATTGCATTAAAAAACAGCAGTAAACGGTCGAATTTCGAATGTTTGATGGGCATGTCAGTTTTGCTCCTTTCAATACAGTTACGCGTTCAATAAGTCAGGTTTCAGCACCGGGAAGATAGACTTAATAGAGGCCTTCACCTTCGTTTAGCTTTTTGACCACAAAGTTCACGGTCACAAGCAGGATGACGTTGATGACGGAATTAAACAACCCGACGGCGGCAGAGTAAGCGTAGTCTCCGGACTGCAAGCCGATTTTGTAAACGTATGTCGGAATGATCTCCGAGGTCGGCAGGTTCATGGCCGTCTGCATCAAGTAAGCCTTCTCGAAACCGATCGACATGATCCCACCTGCAGCAAGAATGAACACAATTGCCATAATCGGGCGAATCGTCGGCAGATCGATATGGCGAATCCGCTGTAGCAGGTTGGCGCCGTCCAGGTGAGCCGCATGGTGTTGCTCCGGATCCACGTTGGCCAACGCGGCCACATAGATGATTGAGGACCAGCCCGCTCCCGTCCAAATATCCGACAAAATATAAATCCACCGGAAATACTCGGGACGGGACATGAACATAATCGGCTCGTCAATAAACCAAACGAGCAACTGGTTAACGGGCCCTGTTGGCGACAGGAAGATGAACAACATTCCGACGACAACCACGACGGAAATAAAGTTGGGGGCATATAAAAACAACTGAATATTCTTTTTCAATCCGGCCCGGCGGATTTGATTGAGCATCAGCGCGAGTAGTACCGGCACAGGAAAGCTGAGCACAAGCCCAAGTAAGCTCAATTTAAGCGTATTCATAAAGATGACTTCAAAATTGGGCGATGACAGAAACTTGTCGAAATTTTTGAACCCCACCCAATCGCTACCCAAAATGCCTTTGATCGGGCTGAAGTCCTTGAACGCGATCACTGCTCCATACATCGGTCCGTACTTGAAGACCAAGGTGAGGATAAGAGCCGGGGCAAGCAGCAGGTAGAGGAAGCCGTACTTCCGCAAATATTCAAAGAGGCTTTGTTTATGGGATCTCCTAAGTGCTGTTTTTCCTTGTTCGGCTTTTATAGTACTTTGCAATTCTGTTACCTCCGTTCTCCCGTTAAGTTTACGTTTACATTCCCCCATGAGTAAGGGTTTTCACTAAGATCTATCTTTTACATTCGCACCCTTATGCATTTACAATTTAACAAATACACACCCTATAGTCAATTAATTTTGTAAATTTATTATTGTGCATTTGACTAAAATAATCATTCTTTTTTGCACAATATGCTATAAAAATCGATTTTTGCAAAAAACAGATATTCTATTCACTATTATAAAGTCAAAAGTCATACAATGAATTCACATCAATTCAACTTGTTTTCTGTTAGAAATGTAAAACCGGACTTTACATTTGTAAAATAAATATTGATATTTTTCTCGATCTATTATACATTGGGGATAGGAAATCTCTGCTAAATACTCGCTATTTATGCATCGTGAGTCGAGGATACTTTAGAGGTGAAATGATGGCAAAGGAAAAAGTAACGATTCAAGATATCGCCGATGCTTTGGGCATCTCCCGCAACACGGCGTCCAAAGCGCTGAACGGAAGCGAAAGCATCCCAGCTGAAACACGCAATAAAGTAATCAGAAAAGCCATTGAGTTGAAATACAAGCAATTTGCCTTTATGGGCAGCGACGGCCTTTTGTCCAAAAGTTCGGGCAACATTGCGTTGTTGACGGAGAACTTGCCGAACACCTCCCATTTCGGTTCACCCCTGATCAGCGGCCTGGAAAAACGAATCAGTGCTGAAGGGTATAACCTGTCCATTCATATCATCAGGGAAATCGAGCAAAAGTCGCTGTCGCTACCGAACAACTTCGAAGCGGCCAATGTGGACGGCATCATCTGCATCGAGTTGTTTGACCTGGAATACAGCAAGCTCATCACCGAGCTTGGCATCCCGACCATCTTTATCGACTGCTCGGCTTACGTTTGCTATCCAGATTTTCGTGCCGACGTGCTGCTGATGGAGAATGAACACAGCACCTATCAACTTACCAAGAAATTGATTGATGGCGGGTACAAAACTTTCGGATTCGTCGGCGATTATAACCATTGCCGAAGCTTTAACGAGCGATGGACCGGATTTAATCGTGCGCTGACTGAAGCTGGCATAACCCTTGATTTGTCCCAGTGCGTGGTTGACGACGACCGATTCTTCTCTCATCCCGAATGGATGGACGAGCGGATGGCCGGGATACCGCATCTCCCTTCTGTTTTTGTCTGCGCAAACGACTACATTGCTGTCAGTGTCATGAAGGCTTTGAAGAACAAAAAACTGTCGATTCCGCAGGATATCGCCATCTGCGGTTTCGACAACGGCCCCGAATCCGTGATTGTCGAACCTCATTTGACGACAGTCCATATTTTCAGCAACGAGATGGGGATAAAGGCAGCCGAAATGCTTCTCTCGCGGATTAACAACCCGAATCAACCTTATCAGGTTTCCCATATCTACACCAAGCCAATTATCCGGGATTCCACGCCGAATATCATCTGAGGCTCTTTCCCATTATACTTGAGGTAATAGAAAGGCCGCCCTTCAAGGGCGGCCCGGATGATCTGAACCCCCTTTCTTTATAAAGAGCGAGGGCCCATATTATTTGATGCGATTATTATTGATTGGTCAACGACTCAATATCGATGAACGGTGTGGCGCCGCCTGTAACTTGCGGGAGTTTGCCGTCCCATTTTTCCAGCGCCTTCTCCTGCACTTCGATCTGTTTCAGCTGCACGAGTTCCGGTGTAACCTCCTGCTTCTTCAGCTTCAGCGCTTCTGCCTCAGCTTCCGCCTGAGCGATCTTCTGCTGCGCTTCAATCTGAATCCGCTTCAGGTCGTTGCTCGCTTTCAGTGCCTGCTGCTGAGCTACCTGCTTCGCTTCGATCGATTGGTTAAACGCGTCGGAGAACTTAAAGTTGACGATATTAATTTCGTTAACGATTAAATCGTATTTGGCCAAACGGGAGGTTAAATGCTCGCTGATCTCCCCGGCTACAACGTCACGCTTGGCAATCAATTCCTCAGCTTGGTAACGAGCTGTCACTTCTTTGACGATCTCCTGCACCGCCGGGTTAATAATGACCGTATCGTAATTGCCACCGATATTGTTCATCAGATTGTAAGCCGACTCCTTGTTCACCGAATAGTTCACGGCAACATGCGTAGATACCGGCTGCAGGTCCTTCGATGATGCGGTTGTATCTGTTTCCGTTTTGGTCACCTGCGTATTCACCTGAATGACGGTTTGAACAAACGGTATTTTAAAATGCATGCCCGGGCCTAAAATATTATCATTTAACTTCCCGAACGTTTTGTACAAGCCGACATGACCATATTCGACCTGCGCATAACTGTTGGATCCGACGATCAGGACGACGATGACGATAATGGCCGTAGAAATCCATTTCCCCGCGGACATATTCCTCTTGGTTTGCTGCTGCGTACCTGTCTCCATATGAATCCCTCTCCCCTTAATATGTGGTCTAACCGGAACGATTGACCGGCTAACTATATTAAGTAATACGGAGAAGACCGCCGCTTGGTGGCAAAAACTTGACAAAAACGTGCCATATTTGTGTTAACCAGCGATTTTCACGATTATATTGCGTTTCTTGCCGACTTAAGCGGCCGCAGAATACAGTTCATCGCGTTTCCGCTGCTTCCTCCCGAATCGAGCGATCAAACCATGCTTCGGCGAAAAGAGGAATGCCAGCAGGAATAACCCACCGGCAACCGTGACCATCGAACCGGCGATCGAAGCATCCAGCCATTTGGCCGCATAATAACCGCCGGCTGCGCTGATCGCCCCGATCAGCACGCTGTAACCGATCATTACACTCAGTCGATCGGTCAGCAGATATGCCGCCGAGGCCGGAATGATCAACATGCCGACGACCAGAATCGCCCCTACGCTCTCAAAAGAGGCCACCGTCGACAGCGAAACAAGCCCCATCAGCAGATAGTGGAACAATGCAACCGGAATGCCTATTGCAGCCGCCAATGCCGGATCAAAGGCACAGAGCTTAAATTGCTTGTAGAAGAGCAAAATGGCTGCAAGCACGATAAGCAGCGTCCCGCCCAGCATCCAGACCGCGATCGGCCCCATATCGTAGCCGTTCCATATCCAGGTATCCCATTGCACATAGGCGATTTCACCAAATAAGACACAGTCCAGATCCAGGTCGATATGCGAAGCGTTCCGGCTGATCAGGATGACACCAACGGCGAAAAGCGCTGTAAACACAATGCCAATCGAAGCATCGGATTGCAAGCCGCTTTGTTGCAGCATCTGGATGAAGAACACCGTGATCAGCCCCAGCACAGCGGCCCCGATTAACATCAGCAAGGAGTCCCGCGAGCTGCTGACCAGAAACGCGATGGCGATGCCGGGCAGCACGGAGTGGCTAATGGCATCCCCAACCATGGCCATTTTTCGCAAGACCAAAAAGCAGCCCAAGATTCCACACGTCGCCGCAACCAGCGTACCAGTCAATATAATCCAAAAATCCGCCATGTTATTCCGCCCCCCTTTCGACCGTGTTCCCGGCTTGCTTGATCATCGCCAGCTCCATCGGTTGCTGGATTTCATTGCGGCTGCGCCAGCGTCGTATCCACTTAGCCAGCCAACCCCGATTTGGCGCAAACACAGCGGAGACGAAAAACAAAGCGGTCGCCGCTAACACCGTCACCGGCCCAGTTGGCAAGTTCGATAAAGTGGAGCTGATCAGCGTACCGGTTACCCCTGACAGTGCTCCGAACACGCCGGCCAGCACAACCATCACGCCCAGCGCATCCGTCCAGTACCGCGCAGCCACAGCCGGGGTAATTAGCAAGGCGGCGACGAGCACCACGCCCACGGCTTGAATGCCCACGACAACCGCCACCACGGTCATCATTAGCAGCAACTGTTCAAGGAAAGCTACTTGAAGCCCCATGCCCCGGGCAAACCCGGGATCAAAGCTCACCAGCTTCAACTCCTTAAAAAGCAACGCGCATATCGAAATCAGCAACACGGACACCGCGCCCATCAAGTAAACGTCAGCCAACATCATGGAAGCCGCCTGACCAAACAAATATTTGTCGAGCCCGCTCTGGTTCCCATTGCCACTATGCTGGATTTGGGTTAGCAACACGATGCCGATGCCAAAAAACACCGACAACACGATGCCCAGCGCTGCGTCCTGCTTGATCCGCGTGTAGCGGGTAATGGCGGAGATACCAAACGTCGCTGCCATCCCGGCGAGGATGGCCCCAAGCATAAACAGCCCCACGGATTTGACGCCGCTTAGCATAAAAGCGATGCAGATTCCTGGCAGCGCGGCATGCGCTAACGCATCCCCAAGCAGGCTTTGCTTGCGAAGATAAGTGAAAGAGCCGATGACGCCGCTGCCCAAGCCAAGCAACAAGGATCCCATCAGAATCCACTGCAGGTTCGGATCCGTGATCCATTGCCATAATGTCGTTAGCATCGCGTCACACCTTCCCCGCAGGCACCGCGCCAAAATCGGCCAGCATAGCAATCTTCCCGCCGTACGTCTTGTGCAAATTTTCCGGTGTAAATGTCTCCTCAGTAGGTCCGGCGGCAATCAACTCACCGTTCAGCAGCAGCACATGATCAAAATATTCCCGTACTGTAGATAAATCGTGATGAACCACCAGCACCGTTTTCCCTTGCTCCTTTAATTCGTGCAGCAGGGCGATGATCGCTTTCTCTGTAGTGGCATCGACGCCAGCAAACGGTTCATCCATAAAATACACGTGCGCATTTTGAGCCAGAGCCCGCGCCAGAAAGACACGTTGCTGTTGTCCGCCGGATAACTGACTGATCTGACGCCCGGCGTACTCCGCCATCCCCACCTTCGCGAGACATTCCAGCGCGATCTGCCGTTCCTTGACTCCGGGGCGGCGAAACCAGCCAAGCTGGCCGTAACGCCCCATCATCACAACATCCAGCGCATTCGTTGGGAAATCCCAATCCACCGATTCGCGCTGCGGCACATAGCCAATCAATTTGCGTTGCTCCCGATAGGACTTCCCATAGATGCGAACTTCACCGTCCAGAGTTGGAAGCAACCCCAGTACAGCTTTTAGCAGCGTAGATTTCCCCGCTCCATTAGGACCTAGTATCCCAATCAACTGCCCTTCCGGGATGTGAAAAGAAACCGATCTTAACACCGGCTTCTTCTGATAAGCAACGGTTAATCGGTTCACCTCAAGCGGATAAACGTTCATTTTGGATCACCCTCTCTAAAGTTATTTCAAGGCCTCAACGATCGTGTTGACATTATGACGGATCATCTCGATGTAGCTATCCGCTTCTGAACCTGGTTCTCCCAGCGAGTCGGAATACAGCTCGCCGCCGATTTTTACCGTATGCCCCAGCTCTGCAGCTCCGGCAATCACCGCTTCCATTGATTTGGTCGGAATGCTCGACTCAACAAATACAGCTTTGATCTTATGCTCAACCAGGAAGTCTCGGAGCTTGGCAACATCCCTTGAACCGTATTCGGCCGCCGTACTGATTCCCTGCAGACCCATCACCTGAATGCCATAGGCATCTCCGAAGTAGCCAAAAGCATCATGAGCCGTGACCAGTATCCGGTCCTGCTCAGGAATTTCTGCGATCCGCTCCTTCACTTCCGCATCCAGCTTCTCTAATTCGGCAATATACGCCTCGGCGTTCTCCCTGTAGACGTCGGCATGGTCTGGATCGTAGGCCGACAACGTGTCGCGGATCGTTTGCGTGGCTGTGATCCAATGCCGTACGTTAAACCAGATATGCGGATCGTACTGCGTCCCCCCGGCATCTGCGCCAGAGCGCAGCTCGCTAGGATCAATGTCCTTCGAGACCGCCACAGTCCGCTTCTTCTGCTCCAATTTCCCGAAAATCTCCGTCATTTTCCCTTCCAAATGCAATCCACCGTAAAACACGACCTCCGCCTGATCCAGCTTCTCGATATCCCCCTGTGACGCCTTGTATAAATGCGGGTCCACTCCTGGCCCCATTAGACCGATGACCTCAACCTGCTCGCCGCCAACCTCCTGAACGACATCTGTGATCATGCCAATCGTAGTCACCACCTTAACAGGGGAATTATTAGCTGATGCGCGAACATGATCAACCTGATCTTGTACTTTGGAACAAGCCACTAATACGATGAACGCCAGCACGCCGAGCGTCATTTTGGCCCGTTCAAACGGGCTTTTCTTGATCTTCATTTCGTCCATTGCGCTACTCCTTTCCTCGAATTTGATTAATGTTGTACATGAGAACACTTGTTTACTTAATCTCTTTTTGTTTTATTTATATAAAAATGTTTCCTTAGGGCAAATTCTAAGCAAAAGATTCCCAAAAAGCAAGAGGAATTTCCCATAAAACAAAAAAAGCCTGCTCATCGCGAGCAAGGCTTCGTTTAATCCTATATTTACTTCTTAGGGTTACCGCCCAAACCGTATTCCCGATCATATGCATCAAAAATTTTCCGAGCAACCGGTGCCGCGCTGTAAGCCCCAAAGCCTCCTTCGGGAATTACAACCGCCACCGCCAGCTTCGGCTTCTCCCTTGGGGCGAACGCAATAAACACGCCGTTATCCAACAGTTCTCCTCTGTAATCCTGCTGCGAAGTTCCCGTCTTGCGGGCAAAATCGTACGGAAACCCCTCAAAGGCATTCACGGCTGTTCGCATCCCTTCAATAACTTCATCCCAATAGGCGTCCTTCATTTTCACTTCGTTAAGCACCTTCGGTTCAAAATGAACCACCACTTGGCCTTCGGCATCGGTGATCTTCTGCACAAGTCTAGGTTGCATGCGTTTTCCCCGATTGGCCAGCGTTGCGGCATATTGCGCCAGTTGCATCGTCGTATATTTGCCCTGCTGCCCGAAGGAGGCATAAGCCAAGCGGGACAATGCCGTCTGCGATTCGTCTTTATAATCCAAGATCCCTCGGAAATCATCAGGCAAATCGATTCCTGTGGGGACGCCTAACCCAAATTGCTTCATGTAATCGTCCCAAACCTGAATCCCTTTGGCTCCATATTTGTTGTACAGCTTCTCCCCGACCATATCGACCATAAATGCATTGGACGATACGCGAATGGCATCTTTCGGATAAAGGGGGCCGTAGACATGCCCGGAGGAATTCCGCACACTCGCTGAATCGTTGCGGCCGAAATAAGCGATCCCTCGATCGTTGTACTTCGTCTTGGTCGTAAACAAACCTTCGTTTAAGCCGATCAACACCGACAATGGCTTGATCGTCGAACCCAGATACACGGTGGACTCAAAATCGTGGTCGGAGCGCCCGGAGGAATACGGCCATACCGTGCCATTCCGATAATTTGACGAAATTTGGTTCCATACCTCATTGGATACTCCGCCAGTTTGCCATACATTCGTATCATAATCCGGCATGCTGGCCATCACGATGACGTTTCCAGTGTCGACTTCCATAGCCACGGCATAACCCGTTTTGGCGTGAGGATGCACTCTACCGGATACTAGGTTTTGATGAACCCACTCGATTTGATCCAGAATCGCCTGTTCTGCGACCTGTTGCACCTTTTTATTGATTGTCGTATGTAGATCGTACCCCTTCTCCGGTGGTACGATTTCGGGAACGCCATTCACCATGTTCCGCGGATCAATCGGCACGCGCTTATATCCGTTTTTCCCCCGCAGTTCCTGCTGATAATATAGCTCCAACCCATCGAAGCCGACAAACTCGTCTTCCGTGTATTGCAGCGCCGGGTCGGCATTTCGTTGTTCCCGTATCGGCTGATACCAAGCCAAATCATATGTGGATTGGAACTTCTTTAGATAACCGATCGTTTGCACCGCAACCAAATCAGGGTCATAGTGGCGCACCGACTCCTCAATGATGTCTATTCCAGGAAACCTGCTTTTTTGAGCAAGGAAATAGGCGGTTTCTTGTTCCGTCAGGTTGCTCTTGATTCGACGTGGAGCAAACCCGCTGCTGCGGCGAAATTTCAAATCCATCGCATCCAGAATCTCTTCCTCCGTCATCTGCGCGTTGGGATCGCCATACGAATCAAACACCTTCTTCAATTCTTTCGCCAGGGCCTCAGCTTCCGTCAAATTGGCTCTGCCCGTTTCAGTTGTAGAATCATAGTTACTTTTCTGTAAAGTCAAATATAAGGTTTGGATTGGCGTGGAATAAGCCAGCTTCGCTCCATCGGCGGACAGAATCGATCCTCGAACCGGCGGCATCGGGACATCCCGGAACCTCATTTTCACCTCTTCCATAGAGATTGATGGTCCTTCGACAAACTGCAAGATGGCAAGTCGGATAATGATGAGGGTGAACAACGCGAAGGCACTGAAGAAAAACAGATTCAGCCGAATATAGAAATGCCGCCGCATGGAGGCTTGCTGTTCCTGGGGATCCTCAATGACGAATTTGTTCATCCACTTTACGCCTCCCTGTTAGTGATGAATCGTCCTTCCATAAGAAAAACGACCCTTTCAACATCGCTGTGAAAAGGTCGTTGCTGTCATTGGATTCAATTAAGGATTCGTTTGCTCGGTTTGATTTCCGTTTTGCTGGGAAGCATTATTGTTTGTCTGTTGCTGATTTTGGTTTTTGGTCTTTTTCGGAACCCCGTCCAAGCCATATTCCTGATCGTATGCATCAAAAATTTTACGGGCAACCGGCGCGGCGCTGTATGCACCAAAGCCGCCTTCCGGGATAACAACTGCTACCGCCAGCTTCGGGTTCTCCCGAGGGGCGAAAGCGATAAATACGCCGTTATCGCGATTGGCACCATCAGCCCATTGCTCCGAGGTCCCGGTTTTTCTAGCAAAATCGTAAGGGAATCCCGAGAAAGCCATGGAGACATCGGTCTCCATACCGCTGATGACCTCTTTCCAATAAGCATCGTTAAATTTGACCTCATTGAGAACTACCGGCTTAAATTCCTTTACGATATTGCCGTCCGTATCGGTAATTTTGCTGACGAGATGCGGTTCCATGCGTTTCCCTCGCGTAGCCAAAGCCGTTGTATATTGGGCGAGCTGCATCGCGGTGTATTTCCCTTGTTGTCCAAAGGAAGCATAGACTAGCCTTGATAAGGCTGTCTCCGATTCATTTGTATACTCCAGATTGCCCAAATATTCTTTTGGCAGATCCACACCCGTCGAAACCCCTAGACCAAACTGCTTCATGTAGTTGTCCCAAATTTCAATCCCTTTCGATCCGTATTTGTTGTAGAGTCTTTCCCCCACCATATCAACCATAAAGGTGTTTGAAGAATGACGGATCGCGCCAGCCGGGTCGATGGAACCATAAGCATGGCGTTGGGAGTTCCGGACACTTGCAGAATTGTTCTTCCCAAAGTAGGCAATACCTGTATCGTTATAATAGGTACTTGTTGTAAACAAACCTTCATTCAAGCCGATCAACACCGATAACGGCTTAATGGTTGAACCCAACAAAATAACAGATTCCAAGTCATGCCCCGACCGCCCCGAACTAATCGGCGTGATCGCCCCGTTCTGATAGTTGGAAGAGATCTTGCTCCAATTCTCAGGAGATATCCCGCCGGATTGCCACACATTGGTATCGTAGTCCGGCATGCTGGCCATAGCCACCACATTACCGGTCTCGACTTCCATCGCAACCGCGTAGCCGGTTTTAGCATTAGGATGAACCTTCCCGGATACCGGGTGGGTATGCACCCATTCGATCTGATCAAGGATTGCCTGCTCAGCGACCATCTGAATGTTCTTGTTGATCGTCGTGTGAAGATCATGGCCTTTTTCCGGCGGCGTAATTTCCGGGATCCCGGTGGCCATGTTCCGCGGATCAATCGGCACGCTCTTATAGCCGTTCTTCCCGCGCAGCTCGTCCTGATAGTACAGCTCCAGGCCGTCGTATCCGACGTCCTCAGTTTCTGTATATTGCAGTGCCGGATCATCGTTCTTCGCTTCCCGGATCTGCTTGTACTTCTCCAGCGATGTAGATGCCCCTTTAAACTTTCGGATATAGCCGATCGTTTGCACAGCTACGGTATCAGGATCGTAATGGCGGATACTCTCCTCAACGATGTCGATCCCCGGAAATTCACTTTTCCGTTCCAAGAAATAAGCAACTTCCGCAGGCGTTAAATCGATTTTAATTCGACGCGGCGTAAACCCGTTATACTGCCGGTAATCAAGGTCCATCGCCTTGATGATGTCCTCTTCCGTCATTTGGGTCTCCGGCGAACCTAATTTATCGAAAACTTCCTTCAGCTTCTTGGCAAGTGCCAATGCTTCCGGACGATTGGCTTTTCCCTTATCCGTGGAATTGCTGTAGTCTTTCTGCAGCGTGATATACAGCGATTGAACCGGCGTGGAATAGGCTAACTTCTCGCCCCCCGCCGCATAAATCGTTCCGCGGGTTGGAGCAAGCGGCACATCCTTAACGCGCAAATTACTCTCCTGTTTAGACAACGTTGGACCTTCTACGAACTGTAATATGGCCAAACGTACGATGATCACGGTAAATATGGCAAAAGCACTAAAGAAAAACATGTTAAGCCGAATGTTAAAATGGCGTTGCATTGCGATTTCTTGTTCTTGCGGATCCTTCGCATAAGTGCTTTTCAAGGCGTTTCCCTACTTTCTATCCCTTAAATCCTCATTTCTTGCAGTCAACTTCTCTATAGTACCATAACGAAATAAGGGGCGGTGAAGTTACGCCCCCTTTCCAGTATTTTTTCATCGCACCAACTTAAATTGCAGCACATACTTAAATCAGCTTGTTAGGGACATGGGTTTCACTGAATGCCGGCGGATTAAACCAGTCGCCGCTCTTGGCCCAGGTCGAATCCAGCGGAATCCAGGCGTCTTTCTCGGACAAGTATACCTCGTTCCAGGCATGAGGACCGTACCCGCCTTGCCCGTCGTATCCAAGTCCGGTCACGACCTTCACCTGAAGTCCAACGGTTCTGGCCATGACGGCATAGAGCCGGGCATAATCGATACACACCCCGCGTTTGGTATCAAACGTCATTTGCGGCGTTTGCTCATGCCAGATGCCTTTCTCCTCATAGTCTTTCACTTTATCGTAATCGTATGACACCCGGGTTCCAACCCAGTCGTATAGGCGCCGGGCCTTCTCTTCATCCGTGTCAGCGCCTTTGGTGATCTCTACAGCGGCCAACTCAATGGATTCGGGAATGTTGGCATCAATCACTTCGTATTTCTGCTGCAGGATGCTGCCAAGCTCTGCTTCTACGCTGCGCGTGAATACCGGCAGCTTCTCCTTGATCAAATTGCCGGTAATCGGCTCAATAATCGTTCTTGCCCCTTGTTGATAGACCGGCGAGGCTTCTACGTAACGGCTGAACCCGCTGTTGGGATACAACGTCACGACAATAAATAAGATGGCGATCAGCATCACGCAACGCGCCGCACCAATCACCGCGCCGATTCCTGCGCCAGCCAAACGGCTCAGCAGCGAAGCCGGACGGTCCCCGCCGGAGAACAGCCAGCCGAACAGACCGCTTCCCCCGCGAACGAACAGCATCGCGAAGCCCGCCAAAGTACGTATGATCCAATAGAGCAGAAGAAAAACGACGGCAAATCGCATCAGCGGAAAATCCCGCACCGCCATGACCAGCATATATAGAACTTGCTCCCACTTCGCCAGCTCTCGATCCGGCAACGGCAGCTCCGTCAGCCAAGTCTGAACCTTCGGAGATAACCACATCGTTAACGGGATGGCGATGGCAATGCCAACCAGCGATAAGACGCCGCCGCTTAATAGCGTGAACAGACGGCCTGCCGAACGGGAGGCTCCGCGCACCAATCCCTGCAGCACCGAGCTGAGAAGCACGGCAAGCAGCAGCACCGTGATCCAGTTATATTCGCTTAGCGTTTGCAGCAATGTCGTCATGTCCAGCTTCATAAGCTCCTCCGTCCAATCTAGGTGTAAGTCGTCATTATCTTAGGTTATTGAGAATTCCGTTTCGCTTCTTGGATGAAAGCCTCCAGCGTGTCGTTCATCGACCATTCACCCAACGAAACGCCGCGGAACGATACTTTCACTTTATCGCTGCCCGCTTGTCCGGTCACTTCCAGATTCGGGGTCGTAATGGTAAACGAACCGTCCGGATTTTGCGTGATTTGGGCTTCCTTCGCTTCATTTTTCATCATGTTCAACGCTTCGGTTTTACTGATGTCGAGGGCTTGTTCCTTCACCGTTGTTACTGCCTCCCCGATATCCTTCAGCGTGATCCCGCTGTAAATCACGATAAATGCGGCGATGACCAGCACCAGTGCCCATTTGACAACCGTTCTCACAAAATTGAGCACAAGGAAGAGAATGACCAGTGCTACAACAATCACCAGCCAATTTTCTTTCAGAAATTCAGTCCATACTTGTACGTCATACATTGATGAATCCTCCATATTTAGATTTTCCATGATTTTTGATTTCTGTATTTTGATTCTAACCCATTATACATGATGGCCCAAGACCATGTCAGCTTAACCCCCAATCCCGCGGAAATCAAGCTTGGATGAAACTTGGATCGAGTAGCGGAGCGTAGCTGGAAGCTACGTGAGCAACGAAGAGACAAGGTGAATTCAAGATTCGAAGTCGAACAGCATCTCCGCCTCTACTTCGTGATGGAAAGCCGATCGGGTAATAAGTTCGTCCATGGGAGCGTACAAGTAATACTAACGTTCATTCTACGCAAAGGAGGGGCGACGCGTGAAAATCGCCTTCTGGCTGTACTTCTTTATGTTTCTGGCTTTCTTCGATCTGCACGCCCAGTACCCGATCCTAACTCCGTTTGCCTTGTCGCTGGGAGCCGCGCCGACGTTTATCGGCTGGATGATGGGGATTTATGCGCTGACGCATCTGCCGGGCAACCTGCTCGCCGGCCAGGGCGTCGACCGTCACGGCAGCAAGCCGTACATGATCTTCAGCCTGGTGACTGCCGGCGGGGTTCTGCTGCTTCAAGCCCATGTAACGGAGCCTTGGCAGCTGCTCGTGCTGCGCTCCATCAGCGGTTTTGTGCTCGCCTTCCTGTCCCCGGCCTGTCTGGCGATGCTCGCCTCGCTGTCCAAAAATCCGGTACAGCAAGGTAAGCTGATGGCCGGTCACGGGGTGATGCATACCGTTGCTTCCGTCGTGTCACCGGCCGCCGGCGCTTTCCTTGTCGCCCAATCCGGCTTTTCCATCGCCTTTCAAATGCTGGGCTGGCTGTTGATCTCGACGGGCATCATTGCCATTTTTACGATCAAGGAGCCTCCCCGTTTGGTTGCGGAAGGTCTGGCCAAATCGGGCTCTGTGAAGTCACGGGTACCGGTGAAGATCAATGTGATCCCTTTGCGCTATTATGTGCTGCCGCTCGCCGTCGCCTGCTCCCAGGGCATTTTGTTTTTTGAACTGCCGCTGCAAGCCGGCGGAGCCGAGGGGATCATGAATACAGGCTTCTATTTTTCCATTATCAGCTTAGGGGCGCTGGTCACGCTGTCGATGTTATTTTTGAGCCGTTATTCCCCTTATTTAAGAGCCAGCATCGGCGTTCTGGGGATCGCCTTATCTTTCTTTGCCCTGGCCGCATTTGAGTTCATTCCGCTTCCCGTCGTGCTTGTGGTCTTAGGGATGGCTAAAGGGGTCGTGTACCCGGCCATAGCTTCGTTGTTTATCGATTTAAGCGGCGGAAAACGGCTGGGTACCGTGTTTTCACTGCAATCGATCGCCATGTCGCTGGGTTCCTTTATCGGCCCGATTGTCGCGGGAGCGATGCACGGCAGCTATTCCCCTTACTTCTTAGCCTTTTTCGTGCTGATGCTTGCCATCATCATCGTCCCGCCCAGAAAGTTCACCGCAACCCTGCCGCCCCCAGTTGGCGCGGGCACCGGACACCACTGATCCATGTCCTTAAGCCTACGGGACAAGTGCAACGGATTTTTCATCCAAGGTTAGGCTGCCGCACAGGGCACATGATAGGGTCCTACATAAGATAATCGTGTAGTAACCGATCATGTTTGAAAGCGGGGTGAACATGAATGGGCGGCATTGACAATTGCGGACCGGGCCCGGTGGTTCCTGGCTATGGATTCTGGACAACGACGGGGACGATCCTCGTGTTGTACATCTTACTGGTAATCATCCTCCGTGCTCCTTTTTATTAATTCTTGTAATCGTTACTGACCCCTGCACACCGGTCTGCCCTCGGGCAGGCCGCTTGTGTTTAAGGGGGCTTTTGCAGCACAAGATTCCATCATCTACCGAAAAAGATGAACCCTCCCTTCCTCTGTTAACGTACTAAAAGATAGAACAAATTTTAAGGGAGGGCTCTAGTTGAAGAAAAAACGAAACTCGATTTTAGCCATCATTCTGACTCTTACGCTATGGTTACCTGGAACGGTTATGGCGGCAGAGGCGCCGCCGGCCAACACCTCACCGCAAGGATTGGAGGAAATCGCCGCCGCGAAGGCCGCATTGCTCACCGAGACGTACGGAACAACCAGCGTTCAGTACGCCCTGGTCGACCATGGCAAACTCCTCGTTTCAGGACAAGCCGGAAAGAATGATCCTGAAGACAAAATCCCGCTGACCGCTGAAACGATATATGGCATCGGATCGACCAGCAAAATGTTTACGACCGCTGCCGTTATGAAACTGGTCGATCAAGGTAAAATCAACCTCGATTCGCCGTTGGTTAATTATATCCCGGAGTTTAAGATGAACGATGAGCGATACAAGCAGATCACGCCGCGCATGCTGCTGAACCATTCCTCAGGTTTAAGGGGATCCAGTCTCACCAACGCGTTTTTGTTCGAAGACAACGACCCTTATGCGCATGATACGCTGCTTGACCAACTGGCCAATCAATCCCTGAAGGCTGACCCAGGAGCGTATTCCGTATACTGCAACGACGGATTTACACTGGCGGAAATTTTAGTCGAACGTGTCAGCGGGATGGATTTTACGGATTTTATCCACCAGGAATTCACCGGACCGCTTGGGATGGAGCATACGTTGACGCCGCAGGACGGTCTCGACTTTGACAAGCTTGCCGCACTCTATGCACCAGGAAATCCACAGCCATTACCGAAGGAAACGGTGAATGTAATCGGGACGGGCGGCGTTTACTCGACCGCTGAAGATCTGGTGAAATTCGCCGGCTTGTTTACGGGCGAAGCCGACAACATTTTGTCCAAGCAAGCAGCTAAAGCGACGACACAACCGGAGTATAAAAGAGGGATCTGGCCTCAGGATAACGACAACAGCGTCGACTTTGGTCTAGGCTGGGACAGTGTAAAACTGTTTCCTTTTAATGAATACGGTATCCAAGCATTGGCCAAAGGCGGCGATACATTGCTGTATCATGCCCAGCTGGTCGTGTTGCCAGAGCAACAAATGGCAGCAGCGGTTCTCTCCTCCGGCGGGTCCAGCTCGCTGAACCAATTGCTTGCGAACGAAATCCTGCTCCAAGCGTTAAAGGAGAAGGGGACGATTTCCGAGCTCAAGCCAGCCAAATCCTTTGGTACGCCGGAACAAGCGGACATGCCTGAAGAACTCAAGCAGTTCAGCGGATATTATGGAGCCACCAACCAGCTGATCCGCATCGATGTCGCCGATGGGGAAATCCAAATCACGTCCCCGTTTGCGCCTGGCGAATCGTTAGGACTTCCTAAGCTCGTGTATACGAAAGACGGAACCTTCGTCAGCGAGGACGGATCACTGAAAGTCAGCTTTGTGAAAGAGAAGAACGGACGCACCTATCTGTGGGAAAGACAATACGCCACCGTTCCTGAATTAGGCCAGCTCGCCCTCAATCTGTACTCCGCAGAGAAACTTACGGACAACACCATTTCACCGGAAGCGGAGGCAGCCTGGAAGCAACGCGATGGGAAAAGTTATTACCTCGTATCGGAAAAATACAGCTCGATGGCCTACTTCATGATGTTGCCAGTTGTCCAAATGAACCGTACGGACAGCCTGCCCGGTTACGTGATGGACAAGCAAATTACAGGCCCTGATACCCTGATGGGCAAACATCAGGTTCCAGCGACGGGCAGCCGAGACTCCGAAGAATATCGCTTCTTCACTCAAGGTGGAAGTGAATATTTGGAGGCCGGCGGCGCCTTGTACCTCAGCGGCGATCAAATCAAAGAGCTGTACCCTGGCAAGAAGTCCACGGTGACCTTGCAGCCGTCTGAACAAGCGCGTTGGTACACGATTCCGGCAAAAGCAGCAGGAAAGACGATCACGGTGGAACTTCCAGCCAAAGCCTCCTTTGCCGTGTATGATGCTGCAGGGGCTTGCGTGAACTTCTCGGTAGCCAGTGGCAGCACCCAAGTGAACCTGCCTGAGAACGGAACGATTGTGTTTATTGGTGATCCAGGCATGCGCTTTGGCATAGAATTGAACTAATCGAATCGAACAGCCCTTATTTTCTTATCTAGTTTCTAGCAGTTTTGCATGAAGTCCCCTCCCGGGTATAAACTAGAACGTAATAACCCCAGCTTGGTGGTTTACGTTTAGCCTGGAGGGGATTTATTTTGCCAATCAGCATCATTGTGGAAGGGAAGAACGACCGCAGTAAGCTGCGGCGCCTATTAGATGAAGAAGTCCGCATTTACTGTACGTTTGGGACATTAAATCATGAGAAACTGGAGAGCTTGCGGAAGAAGGTCAAGGATGACGAGTTGTTTCTGTTCCTCGACAACGATCCTTCCGGCAAACGAATTCGCGGCGTACTTCGGGATGCTTTTCCCGATGCGGAGCAAATTTACACAAGACGGGGATATGCCGGAGTCGAAGGAACACCCGATGAATACCTGATCGCTCAATTAGAAAAAGCCGGGCTGGAGGAATACATCATCTATCCCCCAACACCGGCTACCTATGACAAGTTTTGATTGTGAATGAAGTTACTCCTTGGCGAGGCTGATCACACCCGCGGCGATTTCATCCGGCGTCGCCTCTGGCCGGTAAATTTCCCGCAGCTGGCCTTTGCGATCAACGAGACCGATGAGATCCATATGCACGTAGTTTCCATCCGCGTCCTTATCGATCAGAATTTTAAAGGAGTCCATCGCCAGGTCGATCGTCTTCTGCTGATCCCCCCGCAGGAAATACCAACCGGAATAATCCGCTTTGAATTTATCCCCAAACGCCTTGATGTTCTCCAGCGTATCGCGTTCCGGATCAAACGAGATCGAGACGATCGACGCATCCTTGCCGAACAAGCCTTTCTCTTTCAAAATATCCTGGACTTGGCTCAGCCGGAAGGTTGTGATCGGGCAAACATCGGGACAGTTGGTGAAGAAGAAATAAAACAGCCGGACTTTGCCATTGGTATCCTGCAGCGAGACCGTCTTGCCGTCTACGTTCTCCATGCTAAAATCCGCAACAGGGCGGATCACGGGAAGCTTAGGCTTCGCATACGTATCCCAGAGCAGATAGCCGGCTAAAATCACGCAGATGGCCAGCAGAATCCATGTCCATTTATATTTCTTCAAAACCGCCATTTCCCATCCCCCTAATTACAACCTAACCGTATCCAAGATCATCACGATTAAAGCAATGGTTAAATAGTTCACGGAGAAAATAAATACCCGTTTCGCCCAAGCGTCGTTATCCCCAGCCCGGAACCCTTGGAGTGCCATGAGCAGCCAAGCCACCGACAGCAGGGTGCCGATGATGAGGAACCAAACGCCCGTATAGCCATAGACATACATCAAAATCGGTATCGGAATCAGCAATGCCAGATAAGGGATCATCTGCAACTTCGTGCGCGGAATGCCCTTCACGACCGGCAACAACGGGAAGCCCGCGGCCCGATATTCCTCGGTACGGCGAATCCCCAGCGCCCAGAAATGAGGCGGTTGCCATAGGAACAACAGGGCGAATAACATCCAAGTTCCCAAATCGATCCGGCCGGAAGCCGCAACATAGCCAATGACCGGCGGCATTGCGCCGGAGATGGCCCCAACCGACGTGCTCCAGGTCGAGCTACGCTTAAGCCACAGCGTATACACCACCACGTAGACAAACATCCCTACCGCACCAAACAACCCGGCCAGCAGACCAGAGAAGATAAACAAGACGGATAAGCCCAGCACTCCCAAGATAACGGCATACCATAACACCGTCCTCGGAGCCAGCTTCCCCGTAGGGAGGGCTCGGTTCTTCGTCCGGGCCATCTTCGTATCCATCTCCCGGTCGAAGTAATTGTTAAAGACACAGGACGATGCCATCACCAACATCGTTCCCAGCAACATGACAACTAATTGAATATAATCAAGCTCCCAGCGGGAAGCCACCCAAAACCCGGCAAACGCAGCAATCAGATTCGAACGCAGAATGCCCGGTTTCGTTAAGGCGATAAAATCTCTCCAAGTCGCCGTCTCTCCCGGAGGAGTAGGTCTCACGGACAACGCAGCGGATTCCGAAGAAGCCTGAACACTTAATGGTTTGTCCACGCGCGATTCATTCCTCCTATATTTTGAAATAAAGTTCAGTTTAGGTTTAGGCTTACCTTTATCGATCATTCATAAAATTCAACGTTTTTACCCTTACGCTATAAACTTTATCATATCAAAAGCTAGAAGTGTTTGACAATCGCTGGAATATCGCGCGTTAACTATGACAATTTAGTGACACAATAAGCCGCCGGGCACAGCCGGCGGCTTTCTTTTGACATATCGCTTATTTTCCGACAAACCCCATCAGACGTTGAACATCCTGCAGCGTTTTCTCAGCCATTTCGGAAGCGCGTTCCGCCCCTTGGCGCAAGATGTTGCGCAGCTCGCCCGACTCGCGGATATCACGGTACCGCTGTTGGAGCGGCTCAAGCACACTGACGACCGCTTCAGCCAAGTCTTTTTTGAACGGACCATACATTTGCCCTTCATACCGTTTCTCTACTTCCGCGATGGTCAGTCCCGAGCATTGGCTGTAGATCGTAATCAGGTTGCTGATCTCCGGTTTCGTCGCCGGATCGAATTTTACTTCGCGCCCGGAATCCGTCGTTGCCCGGCTGATCTTCTTGCGGATTTCGTCCGGCGTGTCCAGCAAGGCGATGTAGCTGCCTGGGTTCGGATTGCTTTTGCTCATTTTCTTGGAGGCATCGTCCAGCGACATGATCCGTGCCCCAACCTCAGGAATGTACGGTTCCGGCAGCGTAAAGTATTCACCAAACCGATGGTTGAACCGTCCCGCCAAATCACGGGTTAATTCCAAATGCTGTTTCTGGTCATCTCCAACCGGCACCAGATCCGCATTATAAATCAAAATATCCGCCGCCATTAAAGCAGGATAAACGAACAACCCGGCCCCAACGGATTCTTTCCCGGCCGATTTGTCTTTAAATTGCGTCATCCGTTCTAGCTCGCCCATCGAGGTGAGCGTCGTCAGCAGCCATCCGAGCTGGGCATGCTGCATCACATGGGATTGCAGATAAACATTCGCTTTATTCGGATCGATACCAGCTGCGAGATAAAGCGCCGCCACCGCTTCGGATTGCTCCGTCAGTGCAGCCGGCTCCTGCGGAACGGTGATCGCGTGCAAATCCACGATCATAAAGTTACAAGCATGATCATCCTGCAGCTTCACAAAGTTCTTAATCGCCCCGATGTAATTGCCTAGTGTCAGTTTGCCGCTGGGCTGAATGCCCGATAATACTCTCTTCATAACAAAAATCCTCCCTTTAATTCTATTTCTGCATAAGTAAGATCCCGGTTTATTGTAAAATGCAAAAAGGCCCCACGCCCGCAAGGGACGTGAGACCGTGGTGCCACCCTTCTTTGCTGATGTTGGAGCATGAATGTTACGCAGTCAACTTAAGACGCTGATGCGTTTGTCGCAACAAGATCAGCCTTTCCAATCCGTAACGTGGATGACCCGGCCGGCCTACTGGCAACAGGCTCATCGCCTCTTGTGTTCAACCTGGCGCTCCGAGGCCCATTCGGCACAAGCTCCTTCACCGGTTCGCATCAACCACCGGCTTTCTGAGGAACGGAAACTTCGCTTACTTCCCCTCATCAACGCTTTCTCATTATGCCTATCATCATAAATAACACCAGCGTTGGTGTCAAATCTATTTTTCGTCTTACGCAAAAAGTGTTATGATTAGTCTAGTCTAAGGAACTGATTATGTGGGAAAAGGAGCAACGATATGAAAAAGGTGACCAAAGGGCAATGGAACGGTTACGATACGTACATCTTACATAGCCGAGAGCTTGAAGTCACGCTGCTACCTCGCCTAGGAAATAACGTCATTCGTATATGGGACAATGTCCAGCAGCGCGATGTGCTGCGTCATCCAGAAGAGAACGAACTTGATTTCTACCTGCAGAAGCCATATCATTTCGGCATCCCGCTCTTAACTCCCCCCGGACGCATTCGCAGAGGGAAATTCACGTATGCCGGGCAAGAATATCAATTTGATCGCAATACGGCAAATGACAACCACATCCACGGTCTGCACCGTACGCAAAGCTGGTGCGTGAGCGATATTGAAGAAGACGACGAAGGCTGCACGATCACCACAGAATTCAAAACCTCTGACGATCCCAATTGGATCCGTCAGTATCCCGAACCCTTGAAGCTGGAAATGACGCTCAGATTGCAGGGGGCAAAATTAACGCAAACCTTCAAAATTACGCACTTGGGTCAAAACCCAGCCCCCTTTGGTTTGGGGCTGCATACCTGGTTTCTCATTGACGGCGAACCTGGTCGCTGGAATGTGAAGCTGCCCGTGACGGAGCTTTACGATTTGGACGAGGAGAACATTCCTACCGGGAAGACCGCTCCGCTAGGAATCTGGGATGCATTAAACACAGGGATGAATCTGCAAGGCGTGAATTGCGATACCATGCTGCGAATCGGAGATAAGCCGGTCGAAGCGTTGATGCTGCGCGATGACGGCTATGGCCTTCGCTACGCAGCGGATCCTGAGTATTTTAAATTTTGGGTGATCTACTCCAAGGGGGAAGCTGATCAATTCTTCTGCATTGAACCTTACACTTGGTTGCCGGACGCTCCAAATTTGAACCTACCCGCCAGTGAGACGGGGCTGATCGAGTTGACGCCGCAACAAACGTTGGAATTAAATCTTTCCCTAGAAATGATTTATCCGAATACCGGCGATGAGAACGAAGCTTAACCTTTTTCAAAATTTCCGCCTTCCTTTAGAAGGCGGTTTTTTTGTATGATTCCACAGCTTGTCTGCGAGAAGAAATAATTACCACCGCTATAGTTTTGAAGCCTCCCGCATATTTTGCACCCTACGAACCATACTAACATCACAAACGCCAAAGGAGGTGACAAACATGGCAGGTCAAAGCCGCGGAAGCCGTAATAACCTTATTGTTCCTCAAGCAACTGCTGCGCTGCAACAACTGAAAATGGAAGCAGCTCAGGAATTGGGCGTACAAATTCCGCAAGACGGTTACTATGGGAACTATACTTCCCGTGAAACCGGTTCTCTTGGGGGCTATATCACGAAACGTTTGGTTCAAATGGCGGAGCAACAGTTGTCGGGTCGTTCGAACCTGTAACTTGCATCCTCCCATTACCCTCTATAGAAACAGGCGGTCTGCTTAGCAGATCGCCTGTTTCCCTTGAATGTTGAACCCTTTAGGAAGACAGCTTTCGGTATGTACTAGCGCCTTTCTCCTTCTGCGGATACCGTTGGATCAGCAAATTGGCCATGTTATAATTCGATTCCATGATGGCATCCACGACGACTGCCCCTTGGCGCAGGGCGAATTCATAGCTGATCTCGCCATGTGTCCAGTACCGCTTGTACTTCAGCGCTTCAATCGCCATTTTTCGAAAAGAATGGATCTGTTCTGCATTAAGTCCGTAAGGTTCTTCACGAAGCTGCCCATTTCGACCCGCAATCGGATTGTGGCGGATGCCAAATTTCCCGATGGTGTTATTCCGGATCTGCAGAAATACGGTACCCGAAGTTAACCCCGACAGCTCCTCCTCCAGTTCCTTAAAAACCATGTCGATCTGCCTAACCAGCGATAGTTGCTCGGCTTTCAGCATATTCTCCCACCTTTCCCCCAAAGAATGCAACCTATGAAATAGGTCTTATGTCACATTATAGGTTAAATTTTCCTATATATCAACATTATGATATAAGCTGACTAATTATGTCTGTTTCTCTCAACATTTTCTTTCCTCTTCCGACAAAATTCTTCAACAAAAAAGGTCCCCTCTCGAGGACCTAAAACAGTGTAACAGAATGAAGCTGGTAGCGCCCGGTTTATTTGGTTAATTCCAAGAATGCGTCAACGTCGGCCACACATACGGCCATCGCGTCACGCCAAAAGTCCGGTTTCGTCAAATCCACGCCCAGATGCTTGGCAGCCAGCTCTTCTACCGTCATGCGGCCGGTATCTTGCAGAAGCGCATCATATTTAGCCGCAAAGCCTTGGCCTTCACGGAGCGCTTGTGCGTAGATCCCCGTGCTGAACATGTACCCAAAGGTGTAAGGGAAATTATAAAAAGGCACATCGGTGATATAGAAATGCAGCTTAGATGCCCAGAAATGCGGGTGATAACTGCCCAACGCCCCCTGGAACGCTTCACGCTGCGCTTCTTCCATTAATTCGCACAATTCCGCAGCATCCAAGTAGCCCTGCCGGCGCTTCTCGTAGAACCGGGTTTCAAACAGGAAGCGAGCATGGATATTCATGAAGAAGGCAATTGAATTTTGCACCTTATCGGCGAGCAGAACAATTTTCTGTTGATCATCTTCCGCATGTTTGACGAAGGCGTCAGCTAGAATCATTTCCGCGAAGGTCGAAGCGGTCTCCGCCACGTTCATCGCGTAATCCTGACTGAATCTCGGCAGCTCTTCCATCACGTATTGATGGTAGGCGTGTCCCAGCTCATGCGCCAACGTGTATACGTTGGATACGTTCCCTCCATATGTCATGAAGATCCGTGTCTGCTTGCTCAGCGGCAGAGAAGTGCAGAAACCACCCGGGCGTTTACCAGGACGGTCCTCGGCCTCGATCCAACGCTTATTAAACGCCATGGTGGCAAACTCCGCCAGCTTCGGGCTAAATTTGCCGAACTGCTCGACGATGTCTTCGGCTGCCTGTTCGTACGAAATTTTGCCTGAGGCTTGGCCTAATGGGGCATCCACATCGGTCCAGCTTAATTTCTCCACCCCAAGCAGCTTCGCTTTGCGCTCTAAATAAGCCACAAACTTCGGCTTGTTCTCGACGATCACTTGCCACATCGCATCGAGCGTAGCTTTGGACATCCGGTTCATGTCCAGCGGTTCCTTCAAAATATCGTCCCAGCCTCGTTTCTCGTACAATTTAAGGCGGAATCCCGCCAAGCGGTTCAGCGTATCGGCACAATAGTCCTCCGCCTTTGTCCAGGCTTCCTCCCATTTCGGGAACACGCGCTCGCGCACATTGCGGTTTGGATGATCCAGCTTGTTAGCTGCTTGACCGACAGACAGCATTTGAACCTCGCCCCCTTCTTCTTCAAAAGGGACTCCTACTTTGGCGACGATCGTATCATAATGCTGTCCCCAGCCGTGATAACCGTCTACTGCCAGGTCGGACACGAGGTTTTCCAGCTCCGGCGCCAGCTTCTCCCGCGCTTGCTCCCGTTTCTCGCGAAGCAGGAAGGAGATCGGAGCGATTTCTTCCCGCTGCATCCAGGCTTCCCACACCTCATCACTCGTCAAGCGGAGCAGGTTCCAGAATAAAGTCATCACGTTGTTGTATGCAGCGTTTAACGAAGTGACTCTCGCGTCAAGCTGGAGAGCTTTCTTGTCATGCTGGTCTTGCGCGGTCAAACAGCCGATAAAGGAGCCGGCTTCGGACAGACGGCTGTCGGCCGCTTGCAGATCTTCAATCAGGTTGTCCAATGCCTTGGTCTCTTCTACAGTGGACGGAGCCTGCAGTTCTTGCAGCTTCGCCTGGTAGGCGGCAATATCCCGTTCCAGAGCATCCAGATGATCTCTTAGCGCCGTAGAGGCAGAACCTCCAGAGAAAATGGTTTCCAAGTCCCAAGTTTGTTGAAGGGTTCCTACGAATCTTGACATAGTTCGCTTCCTTTCCGTATCGTTTAGAATTGATGCCTTATGGGATAACAGTGTATGCTAGTAGAGGATGCTCTATTATCACGCTTGTCTAAATACAGGGGGGATTTCCATGAAACCGTTGCAAATATCGGCGGATACCGCCGTGAAATTAGCCGCAAAACTCAAGGTGCCGGTCGAGCACCTTATGCATATGCCGCAGCACATTTTAATGCAAAAAATCGCAGAACTGGCCAAAGAAGAAGCAAGCCAGCCTTCCGCACCATCAGAACCCGGAAATGACAATCAAGCCGGTCACGAATCGGAGCCTTCATGATCCCGTTTAACCAAACATGGCCTTATGATCTTGTCATGGGGGACGTGTATGTCCATGAATGCCCATTTTGCTCCAGTCGTAACGTGCTGCTGCCGCTGAAGCCCCGCGAGTTAAAAACGATCCACGAGGGGAAGAAGAAGCTGCTCGTCTTCCCTTGCTGCGGGAACAAGCTTCATGTCCTGGACTGTGACAATGATTACCTGTTAACGGATAAGGTGGTCCGTTAGGTCGCCTTTAGCGCTCAAGATACAGGAAAGGGCCGTTTCCTTCTGGAACCGGCCCTTCGTCATGCCTTCTTCGATGTCTGCTTGTCCGTTCCGTCAACCGCGCATTTCCTCAGGCAGCTCATGTCCGCCATTCATCATTTCTTCGCGAAGCAGCGCCCACTGCTCACGGGATGCCCGAATCATCGCCGCATCCATGATCTTCTTGTCATTAATGACGCGCCCAAACCATTTGACCGCATCGTTGTACTTGCCGACCCGACGGTTCAACTCGCCGATCAAATACATCAGCCTTGCATCGCTGCCGCCGACGCCTTCTTTTTCGTAAACACGGATGTAAGCCTCCAGAGCAAACTGCAGAAAACGCTTCTCCTGTTCGACGTTGTTCTTGTACCGGTACAACCAGGCAATATGATGCAGCAAGCTGGCAATAATTCGTTCCGTTTCGCCGATGGTTTGCGCGCAGATCAGCGCCAGCTTGTACGTCTCCAGCGCGGTCTCCCAATCCCGTCGCCCGCCATAGTCCTTCTGGTTAAATCGGCTGCCGATCGCCTCTTGGAATAGGGTTCTTTGCCGGTCGGTCAATCGTGGTACCGAATTCTCCGTCGAAGCAAAACCGCAGGACGGGCATACCCGAACAACGTAATAATCCGGATTCTCCTTCTGGTAATAGCTGCAGAAATCCGTGTCCGTACGTACAGCCCGCTTAAAGCTCGGACGCACACGCGAGGTCGAAAATTCATTCTGACAATGGATGCAAGTAACCTTGATCTGATAAAGCGGTTCAAGTTCCAAAACGTCCTACTTCCTTTCAGTAATCTGCCCTGCCCGGCACATTAAGTTCATCGGTCTAAGGTGTGTTTACGAAATGAAAAGCCGGGCCGGACAGACGCTCCAGCACGATCCCTCGCAGCGGCTCCTCGACGCCAATCTCCTCCAGCGCAGCTTTCATGCAGGCCAGCCAAGCCTCAGCGCGTTCCGTCGTCACGGGAAACGGCAAATGCCGGGCACGCATCATCGGATGGCCAAAGGCATCTGAATAAAGGGACGGGCCTCCAAAAAACTGCGATAAGAACATAAATTGCTTCTCCATGACCGGAGTAATGTCTTCCGGGAATAAGGGTCCTAACAACGGATCACGTTGAACCCGCGGATAGAAGGCTTCCACCAACCGCCGAATCGTCTTCTCTCCGCCGAGGTTGTCATATAGACTTAAGCTTGGATTCATCTGTTCACCGCCTCCGTTTTTCCTTATTATATCAAAAAAAAATAAAAGCTCCTACCAAGGAGCTTCTATTCGCTGCGGTCTTTCCATCTATCAGTAGCTGCGCCAATCCTCTTCGCCGGGATGGACGAGAGCGGCTCGAATTACATAAACAAAAGCACAGACAAGTATCCCTGCGACAATGCTCATGAACATCACTCCATCCTCAAAATTTGGCTGCAAACCATGTTTGATCAAATAGCTGGTACTAAAGTTCTATTATTAGTCTTAAGCATCATTTTAGCATAGAAGCTCAAAAATATCAGCCCTTTTTTGAAACCGCTTCCTCAATTTTTTTGTGCTGTTTGTCCCAATCATTTCATACACTTCACTATGATTTGTTGTGGAGGCGTACCCATGAAATTCCAACGCTTAACGGCTGTGTTATTACTCTTTACCGCACTCATGCTGGCCGTTCTTATGGCCTGCTACCCGGAAGCTTCCTGGCAAGCCGGGGTTCGCGGGCTCGCCATCTGGTGGGACGTGCTGTTCCCGTCCCTCTTCCCGTTCTTCGTCATCTCCGAAGTGCTGCTGGGCTTTGGGATTGTTCATTTTCTCGGCAAACTGCTAGACCCGTTGATGAAGCCCTTATTCCGGATCCCCGGCAGCGGAGGATTTGTGCTGGCGATGGGGTTTGCTTCGGGCTACCCCGTCAGCGCCAAGCTGGCGACCAAGCTGCGCGAGCAACGGCTCGTTTCCCGAGTAGAGGGAGAACGGCTGGTCTCGTTCACCACGTCATCCGACCCCATCTTTCTCATCGGGGCGGTCTCTGTCGGCTTCTTTGGCAATCCGAAGCTGGCCGGGGTGCTCGCTTTGACCCATTATGGAGGGGCCCTGCTGATCGGCCTGGTCATGCGCTTCTACCGTCCGGACCGAAACTTGCCGGCAGATCCCGGTGAAGGCGATGAATCCGGGCGCTTCAGCCTGAAGCTGGCGCTTAAAGCCATGCATGAAGCCCGGATCCAAGACGGACGAAGTCTCGGAGAACTGCTGCGGCAGGCCGTTGCTTCTTCCCTGCAGCTGATGACCGTTGTTGGCGGCCTAGTTGTATTTTTCTCCGTAATCCTGGAGGTGCTCACCGCTTCGGGTTTCATGGGCTTCCTCTATACCGGGTTCCAACAGCTGCTGCCGCTGCTGGGGCTGCCCGGCCAGTTAGCTGAGCCGCTTATGGGCGGCTTGTTCGAGGTCACCTTGGGCGCAAAAGCATCCGCATCGCCAGAGGGGATTCCGTTGCAATTCAAAGCTGCAGCGGCCGCCTTTATTCTCTCTTGGGGCGGCTTATCGGTTCATGCCCAAGTGGCCAGCATCTTAAATGGCGCTGACCTGCGTTATTTGCCTTTTCTCATTGCAAGATTCCTTCATGCCGTGATCTCCGCCGGGCTGTTGCTGCTGCTCTGGAACCCCTTGATGGGAGCCTCACCGGCGTGGGCAATTCACCCCCCTGCGTTTGGGGGCCGACAGATGCTATACGGTTGGGGTGCGGTTCCGGGAGCGTTCCGGCTCTTCTTAGTGACCCTGACCATGTTGCTTATTTTGTCATTTTTGGCCGAAATCATTCGCCGCCAGCGGCATCGAAAATGAAACGTTGTGTTCTGCGGACGAATTGATTATGATCTTTACAAAAGGACATTCAAGCGCATGTTCAAAATATTGTTCATTTTTGAACAGTCTTTTTCAAAGGAGCTTGTCAACTTGAGATACTTTGTACTTGACCGCGGCGATCAGCTGTCCGTGGAATTAAGCCAAACCTTCCATAAGCTTGCTGCGCAGCATGGGCTTGAGCTGGATGCGAAATCCCCGGACATCGTCGTCTCCATTGGCGGGGACGGCACGATGCTTCATGCCTTCCATACGTTTATCGACCAGATTCAATCCATCGCATTCGTAGGGATTCATACAGGCCACCTGGGCTTCTACGCCGACTGGAAAGCCGACGAAATTCCCGAGCTGGTGGAAATGATGAGCGGTCATGCGGATCCTGGCTTGCTCAGACCGCGTATTGTCCGTTACCCCTTAATCGATCTGGAGATTCAGAAGAAGTCGGGCAGCTCTTCCTACATTTGCTTAAACGAATTTACCCTGAAGGGCGTCGATGGTACGGTGGTTGCCCAAGTGGACATTAATGACCAAATGTTCGAAATGTTCCGCGGCGACGGCATCTGCGTTTCCACCCCTTCCGGCAGTACCGCTTATAACAAGAGCTTGGGGGGAGCAATGATTCACCCCACGATTGAAGCGCTGCAGATTACAGAGATCGCTTCGATCAACAATCGTGTGTTCCGGACGTTGGGTTCTCCGCTCGTGCTGCCCAAGCATCATCATTGCGACATTTATTCGCGCAAGGAACAACGGTTATTGTTGACCATTGACCACGTCAACCTGCCGATGGACGATTTAGTGTCCGTGCGCTGTCAGGTATCGGAACAGAAGATCAGCTTTGTCCGTTATCGTCCATTCCCGTTTTGGAACCGGGTCCGTAATGCATTCCTGGACTAATCGGCAGATCTGACAAGCTCAATGGATCACGAAAATATTGTAAAGGAAGAACTGAATATGATCTTAAGCTCATTCCGCAAGTATGCATTCATCCCGGTGTTGTCCCTCGCCTTGCTGGGCTTGCCCCAGATGGTTGGAGCGGCCGGGACGGCAGGCACATCTGATGCCGCAGCTGCCGGGACAATCATTCAACTGGGAACATCGGAAACTTCCACGGACCTGCAGGCGCTTCAAGAAGTATTGGACTATCTGGAAGCCTACAACATCGAAGGCGTTGAGCGTCAAGAGTTTCTCGATAATGCGATACGCGGCATGGTTTATACGCTGGACGACCCTTACAGCGATTACTATTCTAAAGATGAACTGGAGAGCTTCGAGAACAGCGTCAATCAGGAGTTCGTTGGCATCGGTGTTACACTTCGCTTCTTTAACAACAAACTGTACATAACCGACGTGTTGCCTAATTCTCCAGCCTCCAAAGCCGGGCTTCTCGCAGGGGATATTATTACCAAGGTGGATGCAAAGCCGGTCACCAGCAGTGAGGATGTCGCCCGGATTCAAGGGGAGGAAAATACCCAGGTCTCCATTACGGTCAACCGGAACGGACAGGCTCTGGTATATCCAATTACAAGAGCGCATTTCACTTTGCCTTCCGTCACTGGCAAGGTTATCCCTTCCAGCAGAGTCGGCTACATCGCCGTGACTTCCTTCTCCGATACTGCGGATGAGGAATTTGCGCAAAAATTAGCCTCCCTTCGCAAAGAAGGAATTGGTGCACTTGTTCTGGACCTGCGCGACAATCTTGGCGGTTACGTTGAATCGGCAGCTAATATCGCCAAGCAGTTCATGAAAGAGGGAATCTTAATGTACACCTCCGGCCAGAGCGGGGAAATGCAGCCCGTAGAAATCACGGGCGGCCAAGACATCGGGATGCCGGTTGTGGTGTTAACCAACGGCCTGACCGCCAGCGCATCGGAAATCTTGACAGGGGCGCTGCGCGACAACGGAATCGCTAAGGTCGTAGGGGAACAAACCTACGGAAAGGCGCGCATTCAGAACGTATTCCCGTTGTCCAATGGCAGCTCATTGAAGCTGACGGTTCAAGCCTACTTCACGCCAAACAAGCTGGATTTCAACCATGTGGGGCTCAAGCCGGACATCGAAGTAAAGAACAATGCCGCAGCGCAGTTAATTACCGGGATGTATGCAGCCGGTGTACGGCAGATCAGCGTATCCGGAGGGCCGGCCTCGCTCAACATTAACGGAACGGCTTTCCCGGGATATATCGATGTGATTCAGGACGGCCAACTCACCTATGCCCCTTCCCGTTTATTATCGTCGCTGATTCAAGGAACGCCGGTCTGGAATTCCAAGAACGGGAAGCTGACCATCACCGACTTGCAAGGAAAGCAAACCGGATTCACCTTAGCTGCCAAAACCGTCAAAGTGGTCGATGGTGAATCTTATCTCGAACTGCATGAGTTCCAGAAGAAATATCCGAAGCTCACATGGAGCTATAAACAAGGCTTACTGAACTTATTTATGAAATAATTCCTTAAGCCCCCAAAAAAACGGCCTCCCGATTATTCGGGGGCCGTTTCTGTTTCCTGGGTTTGCACGTCTTTACCGTTTCCGGCATCTTTGTCCTTCGCTGCGTCCTTATCCTTATGGTTATCCCGCACCTTCTGAAGAACAAAATAAGCGCAGCCGAAATTACAGTATTCGTTAATATAATCCGTGATGCCGGAATACGCGGTATCCCGATTAGCCTTGGGATGGTTGTCCCGCAGAAAACCCTTGAGGCGGAGCTTCTCATAACCCCAGTCCCCAATGATGTAATCATAGCGGTCAAGCACTTCGCTGTAACGCTGCTTAAACGCTTCAGGATCCCACGCATCCCGATAATTCTTAATCAGTTCGTAGGTTCTGCCGCCAATTTGAATCAAAGCCCCATCCTCCTTTCGGTTTACGGCGAAACAGGTGCGCCGGCTTGTTTCTTGGCCGATTGGACCTGTTCATGCGCATGATACGAGCTGCGCACAAGCGGACCGGACTCCACGTGGCTGAAGCCGCGCTTCATGCCTTCTTCCTTCAGCGCTGCAAACTGCTCAGGTTTATAATATTTCTCTACGCGCAAATGCTGCGGTGTAGGCTGCAAATATTGTCCGATCGTCAAAATATCGCAGTCCACGGCCCGCAGATCGTCCATCGCCTGCAAGATCTCGTCCCATTCTTCTCCAACCCCCAGCATAATGCTGGACTTCGTTGGAATCTCCGGCTGCATTTCCTTCGCTCGCCGGAGCAGCTCCAAGGAGCGCCGGTATTTCGCCTTCGCACGAACGCGGTCAGACAACCGTTCCACCGTTTCGATGTTATGGTTCAGAATATCCGGCTTCGCATCCATCACGATCCGCAGCGCATCCGCATCCCCCTGAAAGTCTGGGATCAGCACTTCGACGCTGCAGAACGGCAAGCGTTCCCGGATCGCTTTAATCGTCCCGGCAAAAATGCTTGCCCCGCCGTCCCTCAAATCATCCCGAGCTACGCTGGTCACGACGCAGTGGCGCAAATTCATCTGCTCCGCTGCTTCCGCCACGCGCTGTGGCTCCTGTAAATCGAGCTCCGTTGGCATCCCCGTATTCACCGCACAGAAGCGGCATGCCCGTGTACAAATATCGCCCAAAATCATAAACGTTGCCGTCCGGTTGGCCCAGCACTCATATATATTTGGACAACGCGCCTCTTCGCAAACGGTATGTAAAGTTTTAGAGCGCATCATCTGCTTGATGTCTTGGTAGTTGTCACCTGTCGTCAATTTAATACGAATCCAATCCGGTTTCGGTTCCTGGATTTGTTTAGCCAAAGCGCAAGACCTTCCTTCTTGTGATTTAAGCTGTAGCGCCATTTATTATATCATGAATCCGCTGGAAAAACCTACTTCGCAAATGGAATAAAAAAACAGCATTTGCCTCACTCTAAGAGGGTCACGAATCGCGTGCAAAATAAAGGCGAAGGAGGAATACTTGCCTTGAAGTCTCAACGGTTTGCCCGCGGCAAAGCGGCCTGGTGCATCGCCTGTGTGATGCTGATTACCTCATTTGGACCGATCTTAGGCATAGGAGCTGCAGAGGCGAACGCTCCAGGAACAACAGAGAAGCCGTTAGTCAGCGTATTCCAGCAACGACGCACCTTGTACGAAGAGATGGAACTGTTGACGAGTGTTCCCTGGTATTGGCTTGCGGCTGTAGATCAATATGAACGCACCATCACACCGCGTAAGGAACAGCAACAGCAAGTGCAGCGCGTAACCGGGTTTCGCTTCAAGGAAGCGTTCTGGTCCGGGCCGCTCAATCCCGATCCTGAGGATCGAAATCCGGCCACCATCGAACTGTTTGGCGGCGTTGGGAAGGATGCCACCGCAGATGGCGCAGCCGACCCGACGAACGATCGGGACGCCTTGTACACCTTGGCTTCTTATTTAACCAGCTTCGGCTATACAGAAGATGATTTTCGCATCGCCTTATGGCGTTACTATCAACATGATGCTGCGGTCGAACGGATTCGCCAATTCGCGAAAATGTATAAACACTGGGGCAAGCTGGACTTATCGGACAGCGCCTTTCCGCTTCCGCTGCGCAGCTCCTATACCTATCGCGACACCTGGGGGGATCGGCGCGGCTGGGGCGGTCTCCGAATCCATGAGGGCACGGATATCTTTGCCCCGATGGGCGTCACAGTACGCAGCGTTTGCTACGGGATTGTAGAAACGAAAGGGTGGAACCCCTACGGGGGGTGGCGCATCGGCATCCGGGATATCCAGAACCGTTACCACTACTATGCACATCTGCAAGGTTATGAGAAAGGAATCGAGGTCGGTCATTTCGTCGAGCCTGGACAAACGATCGGCTGGGTGGGCAGCAGCGGCTACGGCCCGCCGGGAACGTCGGGGAAATTCCCGCCGCATTTGCATTACGGGATCTATCGGGATACGGGAAGCACGGAATGGGCATTTGATCCATACCCACTGCTGAAGAAATGGGAACAAGCGGAACGCTCCAAAAAAAAATAAAAGGGCGACCAAATAGTCGGCGCCCTTTTATTCATGTTCCCCCGTATCGGATGTCTCTGAGCTTTCCGACTCCTCCGAGCTTGATCCCTTGTTCCCGGCCTCTGTATTCCCAGCGGAATTGGAATTCCCCGTTCCTCCATTTCCATCTGGCAGATTCCCTTTGTCCTTGGTCAGCGGCTCAGTGGAATCCTTCTCGCTTGGCAGCACCGGAAGAGCAATGTTAGGTGCATTAGCTTGGCCTTCGCCCACCGGTTTGCCTTTGCTGTCATAGTAGTACATCGGCACATCTCCAACCACGAGCAAGTAGGACACCGGGATTTCCGTTTCAACCGTCTGTGACTCCATGTCAAACGGGACGACGACGGCCAGCTCCGTTTTTACCCGAAGGTACACTTCGACAAGAATCATGTTAATCCCGGCATCTTGTTGCCGTGTATTCAGATCAACCTTCACATCCCCTTTGGGCTCGATCTTGATTGGAATACTGGGACCAAAGGAAGCCAGAATCGGACTGCCGAGAGCCTGCCCCAGCGGGATGGACTCCGATAGCCGGGCGACCTCCACCAGCGTATGCCGCACCGTTTGAATCGTTTCAGACGTGACCTTCATGTGGGCGGAGTAGTTGAGCATAAACCCGGTGATTTTTCCGTTATCGTCCATCTTCCAGTCGATCAATTCTTCGACCTGTTGTTGAATTGCGACTTGCGCGGTGATGGCGTCATTAATGGATTCTGTCGCGATTTGCTTGACTCGAATTTGCGCCAGATGAATGATAGGCCCTGTCATCCGGCGTTCGACATACTGTACAAATTGCAGCAGGCCGATCACCGTAACGAGCACAAGGACGATCCATATCGTTCGTCTATGCTTTGGCCGCCTGGTTCGGCTTCGCCATCCGCGTCGTCGTCGTATCCGCATGTTCTATCACCCCTGCTTCTCTACAAAGTTATGCGGGACATGGCCAAAAAAGAAGGATGCACGAATGGAAATGAAAAGGCACACTTTCATGGTTTTGCCCTTGATTTTTTGAGGTCAATTTCGTATAGTTCTTTAGGATTAAATTTTTGTAATGAAACTTAATTTCAAAGCTGACATGAACCATGCTATAATATTCATCACAGTGCATAAATATACAAGGGGACCTGCAACATGAACAGCTTAAAAACGCTGTACCAAGTCACCATCGAATTAAGGAAAGATCAACTGGCATCGAGAGTCATACCATGGAAGCTGCTTGTGGAAACAAATCGTTATTACGAAATCAAACCCATTACAGGACCAGGAGCAGTCAAACGTCTGTACAAAGAGAAGCTGAATATCGCCGTTCATGAAACTAAACATTATTGCGATGGGACCCTGGCGGTTTCCGCTTTCTGTCAAGAAGACCATATCGAGGAGATCCGCAAGCATTTGATCGAACAGCTCGACTCCAAAATTAATAACTATATGAAGGATCTGGAACTAAACAAAAAAGCCCTTGGCTCCAAGCTGGCTATCAAGGGCTTTACGTAAATAAAAACCCCGAACCGGAGATTCTGGTTCGGGGTTTGATTTTTTCGCGCTAGCGATAATATCGCTGCCGCATCGCCTCATACAGCAGCACCGAGGCGGCCATGGCCACGTTCAGCGATTCGGCCTGGCCGCGCATCGGGATCAGCAGCCCGTCGTCCATGAGCTCGCGAACGGCCGGGCTCAGGCCGCCGCCCTCGCTGCCGAAGAGCAGCCACACGGGCTGCGTGAAATCGTAGGCGAAGCAGTTCGCCGCCGCCTGCAGGCTGGTGCCGGCCAGCCGGATGCCCCGCTGCTTCGCCTGCGGCAGCACCTCTGCCAGGTCGGCATGCATGACCGGCAGGTGGAACAGCGAGCCCATGGTGGCGCGCAGCACCTTGGGCCCGTAGATGTCGGCGCAGCCAGCGCCGACGATGACCCCGTCCGCAGCGACCGCATCGGCGCTGCGAATGATCGTGCCGACGTTGCCGGGATCCTGCACACCGTCGAGCACGACCACCAAGCTCCGCTCCTTCGCCAGGAGCGGAGCGACCGTCCCGCGGTCCTTGCGGACGACCGCGAACACCGGCTGCGGCGACTTCGTATCGCTGCACTTGGCGATCACGGCGGCGGACACGCCGATCCAATGGACGTCCAGCCCTGCGGACGCGGCCTCCTGCAGTTCGGCTGGGATGCCGCCTTCAATATCGTAGCAGACGCACTCCACGTCTGCCCGCGCCTCAAGCGCCTCCTGCACGAGGTGAATGCCCTCAATCAGATATTTTCCCTGCTTGTCCCGATTTTTCTTCTCAAGCAGCCCCGCCCATTCCTTGACGCGGGGATTCTGTGCAGACAAGATTTCCATGTTCTTCCATCCTTACTCTGGTTTCAAAAAGATCCGTCGCTCACGAAGCCCGGCTTGTCTTATTCCTCAGCATAAGCCAGCTCCAGCTTCGTTAAATCCCCCTTCTCGCCAACGATGACGAGCACGTCCTCCTCCGTCAACGGAACCGTCGCTGCCGGGGAGATGTTCATTTTGCTGCCCCGCTTAATCGCCATCACGTTACAGCCAAACCGAGCGCGAATATCCAGCTCCTTCAGGTTCTTGCCAACCATTTCCGAGCTGACACGCATCTCCACAATGCTGTACTCGTCGGACAATTCGATATAATCCAAGACGTTCGGGGAGGTCAGATGATGCGCCACCCGCAGCCCCATATCCCGTTCCGGGAAAATGACCTTATCGGCCCCAATTTTCTGCAACACTTTGCCATGCAATTCATTTTGCGCCTTCACCACAATGAGCGGCCCGCCCATGTCTTTGAGGATCAGCGTGGTTAAAATGCTGGCCTGAATATCTTCACCAATCGCTACAACAACGACGTCAAAATTTCGAATTCCCAGTGCGCGCAGCGCATCTTCATCGGTGGAATCCGCGGTTACCGCGTGCGTGACCTGATTCGCCACGGCCTGCGTATGATGTTCATCCGCATCGATCGCCAGAACGTCAAAGCCCATGCTGCTAAGTGAGGTTGCCACACTTAACCCAAAACGGCCCATACCGATCACGGCAAACTGTTTTTTAGCTGCATTTGCCATGTTCTCACCACCCATATTTTATCCATCCGATTTAGTATACCACAATCCAGGAAGGAGCATGGACGAAGACAGTCTAGATGCACTCAGAAATGC
>NZ_BILV01000049.1 GCF_004000745.1 Paenibacillus barengoltzii NBRC 101215 | reverse complement strand
CCATATTTAGGATATTTTACAAACAATTTTTCTGTAATTTCTCATGTCAGGTTTGGTGCAAGGCTAGTGCCTCACATGCTAGTTTTAGCCCGAATAACGTCATTGGAGTCCGTTAGATTTTAAAATAGACGCAAAGTGTGCAAATAACGTCCATATGGTCCGTTACATTAGAAAGCCCTGCAGCTTTGGCTTAGCTGCAGGGCTTTTATCTACTCTAGTATCGCTGTTGAATAAGCGGGTAGCGTCAACGTGTTTCTGCTGAGAATTGCGCCTTCACTCGTTTGCGCAAGCAGCTTGGTGAAGCTCTTGCCGTCGGCTTGGTTCGGATCCAAGGAGACGGTGAGTTCATGCCCCGTCAAGTTGTGAGCGACGAGCACCGCCTGCTCTTCCGTCAAACGAACAAAGGCTGTAATGCCCGGCTGATCCGTTGCATATTCCTGAATCGCGCCGTCCTTTAATGCCGGAATTTCGTTGCGCATCCGAATTAACTGGCGATAATGCGACAGCAGGGAGGTGGGATCGCCGGTTTGCTCGCTTACGCTGAGGCCTTGGATGCCGGCATTGTTCACGGCAGGCTCCCAGGTCGTTTGGCCTTCACTGTCGTCCGGTGTCCAGCGCATAGGCTCACGTATCAGCTCATCGGGCTTCGCCCCAAACATGCCGATTTCCTCGCCGTAATAGATAAACGGATTGCCGGGAAGCGTGAGCAGCAGGCTCGCAGCCATCTTCGCATGCGGCACATCTCCCTCCAGTTGGGTCATAACCCGGTTCTGGTCATGGTTGGTCAAGAACGTCGCGTCAACGAAGCTGCCGCCGGATTTTTCGCTGTACAGCTTATGCGTTCGCTCCAGCGTATAAGGGATATTGGCGTCCTTTTCATTCTTGACGCTGCTGAGGATCGTTTCGGCCAGGCTGAAATTAAACCCGGAATCCAACGCTCTGTCCAAATAGGAGGAGATCAGCGCTGCGGAAGGGTCCCAGATCTCGCCAACGAGGTAGGCGTCCGGCTTGACTTCATTGAGCCCGCTGCGGAATTCCTGCCACCAAGCCACGTTTTTGTTCGTGGTTTCTTGGCTCTTGTCGGTCAGCAAATCCTCGTAGATATGCTTCGCTGCGTCCAGGCGAAACCCATCTACGCCTTGCTCTAGCCAGAATTGGCCGGTCTTGATCATTTCGTTCCGCACTTCCGGATTATCGAGGTTGAGATCCGGCATCCCTTCCCAGAAGATGCCAAGGTAATGGCTGCCGTTCAGGTTATGCCAGGGGTTGCCGCTTCCGGCGGCACTGGTGCCGGACACCTTCCGGCCTTGTTCCTCGGCCCAAACGTACCAATCCCGATACGGGCTGTTTGGATCCGCAGCCGCTTCGGTGAACCATGGATGCTCTTTGCTAGTATGGTTGACCACCAAATCCATAATGACCTTGATCCCGCGCTTATGGGCCTCATTCAAAAACGTGCGGAAGTCGTCCATCGTCCCGTAATCTGGATGAATGTCCCTGTAGTTGGTGACGTCATAACCGTGGTAGCTTGGCGAAGGATTAATCGGCATCAGCCAGATACCGCCAATCCCCAGATCGGAATCCGTCTCCGGGTTTCCATCGTTTAAGTAGTCAAGCTTACTGATTAACCCCTTGAAATCCCCAATGCCGTCACCGTTCGAATCAGCAAAGGAACGAACAAATATTTCATAAAAAACCGTAGAGGGTTGGGAATCCACCGCATCTGGGGCAGCGGCTTTCCCGCCTTCAGGGGCGTTTGGGCTTGGAATAGTCGCAGTGTCGTTGGTATTCCCTGTTGGTTCCGTGGCGGAGCCGTTACTGTCCGATGTACTCGTACAGCCGGCAAGCAGCATTGGCAGCAGCACCATGAGCACGATCAGGAATCGCATTGGGTGCGGCTGAAGCGTTGGGACAGCGCTTCCATTTTGCCGCAGCTGAAATCGCCGAAGAAGACTTGGGATGAGCATCGATCATCTTCCTTTCGCAAAAGTACCTTTATTTCACCATCATACCGGAGTAACAAAGAAAATAAAACGTTTGCACAAAGGAAAAAACGAGAAAATACAGAATATCCAAGCAAATTATTTTGTTTTATGGAATAAATCAATCATTATCTCCTGAATAATTGATTATTTGATGATTTATTTAACTTAAAATGAATTGTCCAGAAGATCGAGCCAAAAATTAACGAAAAAACGATCCAATTCATCCCATTTATGAAAGATATCAGTGTGCAATCGTTAGGATTATAAATGCATGAAGTTGTATCAAAGACTTACCGGATTAGGCGGGATAAGCTTTTTTCATTTAGCGACAAGTTGTGTGAAAATTAATCCTATCAAAATACTTGCATATGTGATATCATACGATTTGTAAATCGCATCTGGGCGTTTACCTATCAGGATGCGAACACGAATTTATGGACTATATTCAGGGGGAGATCTGGTTATGGATACCTTGCGTATCATTATTAATGTAGCCGTTATGCTTGTGCTGATCGGCATTCTGATTTGGATGCAGAAGAAGCACATATCCTTTACCAAACGGGTGTTTACCGGACTGGGGCTCGGGCTTGTATTTGGGGTAATCCTGCAGGCATCCTACGGCGCCGGCTCTGAGGTTATCGCGAAATCAACCGACTGGTTTAACTTGGCGGGGCGTGGTTACGTCGGGCTGCTGCAGATGGTTGTTATTCCGCTGATCATGGTTTCGATTATTTCGGCCATCATGAATTTGAAAGGTAAGCAAAACTTAGGAAAAATGAGCGCCTTGATCATCGCGGTATTGCTGATTACTACAGCGATCGCGGCGAGCGTCAGCATCGTGACCAGCTTGAGCTTCGATCTGAAGGCGATTGAAATCGAGGCGGGGGATCGAGAGCAGGCGCGCGGAGCGGCCCTTGAGGATCGCCTGGGCACAGTGGAAGGCAAGACGATTCCGCAACAAGTGCTCGACTTCATTCCTACTAATCCGTTTGCAGATATGACCGGTGCTCGGAGCACCTCGACTTTGGCAGTCGTTATTTTCTCAGCATTTATCGGGGTAGCAGTACTTGGACTCGATAAGAAAAAGCCCGAACAAGCAGATACATTCCGCAAAATGGTCGAAGCGGTATACGCTGTAGTGATGCGGATCGTGACGTTGGTTCTACGATTGACGCCTTACGGGATTCTGGCGTTGATCACGAACGTTGCTGCTACGACTAATGCGGAAGAAATCTTGAAGCTGATTAAGTTCGTTGGAGCTTCGTATGTGGCGCTGATCGTGATGTTTATCATTCACTTGATTCTGTTGGCCGCATTTGGCTACAATCCGATTCAGTATGTACGTAAAGTGTTCCCGACGCTGGTATTTGCATTCACCTCGCGTTCCAGTGCGGCGACGATTCCGCTCAACGTGGAGACGCAAACGAAACGTCTGGGCGTTCCGGAAGGAATCGCTAATCTGTCGGCTTCGTTTGGTGCAACGATCGGGCAAAATGGCTGCGCCGGGATTTATCCAGCAATGCTGGCGGTGATGATTGCTCCAACCGTTGGGATTAACCCGATGAGCTGGGACTTCATTCTGACGCTGATCCTGGTTGTAACGATCAGTTCGTTTGGGGTTGCCGGCGTTGGCGGCGGGGCTACGTTCGCTTCGCTGATCGTCCTGTCGACGATGAACCTGCCGGTTGCTTTGGCAGGCCTCTTGATTTCCGTTGAGCCGTTGATCGATATGGGCCGGACGGCGCTGAACGTCAATGACTCGATCACTGCTGGCGTGATCACTGGTAAGATCATGGGCGAGAACGACACCGAGACGTTCAAACGCGACGTAGATTTGGATGCTGTAACTGCTTAATCTCCGTTAATGCCGTATGGCACGGATACATGCAAACGAAAACCGCTGGGCGTATGCCCGGCGGTTATTTTTTTGCGAGGAAATGCTTATGTCAGCCGCCCGCTTCTCGTGATTATCCCGTTGCATCAGGGGGCGATTTCCTGTCCAGATGTTCAGATGTTCAGGTGATCCTCTAATCCTCCGTTTTCGATGATGCCCCATTTCTGAACGAAAGGGATAATCCTGCAAAAGGGCATCAGAACAGGAGGAAAGTCCCGAAAAGATAAGAAAACAAAATATTCCTTGATACTTTTTGGTATGTTTCCCGTATAAATAACTATAATGCTGAAAGGTGGTGCAACAGGGGGATGGAAATGTGGGCGATTTGGCTCATCGTCGCCGGAATCTTATTGGTACTTGAGATGATGACGATGACTTTTTACCTGCTATGGCTCTGCATCGGCGCGCTGGTTGCGGTAGTCGTAGCTTGGGTGGCCCCCGAAGCTTACTTCTGGCAGGTCGCTTTGGGCTGTCTGGTCGCTGTCGTCTTGACGGTGTTTACGAAGCCGCTTTCCAGAAAATTTCGCAAGGCAAAAGGGTTTAAGGACATCGGTACCGAACTGGTAGGGAAGCAAGGCGTCGTTGTGGAACCGATTGAACCCGGTCAATACGGCATCGTGAAAGTTGGGGGAGATTCGTGGAGCGCGAAAGCCTCCGTCCCGATCGGTAGGGATGAGAAGGTTCGGGTGCTGGCGCGAAGCAGTACAATTATCGAAGTAGAAAGATGGGAGGAATTGACTTAATGGAATGGGCAATTATTGCGGTAATTGTAGTTGTTGCTGTTGTATTTATCTCGCTGACAGTCAAAATTGTACCGCAACAACGGGTAGGTGTCGTCGAACGACTCGGTAAATTTAACCGCTTGCTGACACCGGGGTTGAACGTCCTGATCCCGATCATCGACCAGGTTCGGACGTATCATGATTTGCGGATTCAACAGACGAATGTACCGCCGCAAACCGTAATCACCAAGGATAACGTACAGGTGCAGATCGATACGATTATTTTCTATCAGGTGGTCAGTCCGGAACAAGCAACGTACGGCATCTCCGATTTTGTGTACGGGGTACGGAACATTACAACAGCTACGCTGCGTCAAATCATCGGTAAAATGGAGCTGGACGAAACGTTATCCGGTCGGGAGAAGATTTCGACCGATATCCGGACGGCGCTCGATGAAGCGACCGAGAAATGGGGCGTGCGGATCGAACGGGTTGAAGTGCTGGACATCCGGCCGCCGGTGGATATCCAAGAAGCGATGGATAAGCAAATGAAGGCCGAACGGAACAAACGGGCGATCGTGCTTGAGGCCGAAGCTGCCAAGCAGGATATGATCTTGCGTGCGGAAGGTGACAAGCAAAGTAAGATCCTGAAGGCGGAGGGTGACAAGGAAGCTCGGATTCGCGAAGCCGAAGGCTTCCGTCAAGCCCAGGAGCTGGAGGCGCTGGGTCAAGCAAAAGCCATCGAGTCGATTGCCGCTGCCGAAAAAGCGCGGATCGAAATGCTGCGCGACGCCGCCTTAACCGAAGCTGTCTTGGCGTACCAATCCTTTGATGCGTTGAAGGAAGTGGCCAAGGGACCAGCCAACAAGGTGTTTCTCCCGTCGAATGCGATCGAGACGCTGGGAAGTCTCGGCGCGATTGGCGAAGTGTTCAAAACAGGCAAGGATGGCAAATAAGAAGCTCTCTCGCTCGGTATTGTCCCGGGGTGAAGACGGTTCATCCGCAGATATGCTACCTTGCCGCCGATCCCGGCTCGATGCCGGCCTAAATGAAAAGAACCGCCCGATCTGTTCGGGCGGTTCCTCTATATATGAACGGCTCAGGAATGCCGGTTCGACAATTGCTCCTTCAGGCGTTCCAGCTCTTCGTTGACGGCGGCGGACTGGGTAATCCCTGCATCCGCGACGCCGGCCGTTCTCCCGTAGCTGGAGGAGACTTCTTGCTGAGCCTCCCAGCTCAGAATTTTCTCTTCCATGCGCTCGAAGCCCCGCGCGGCTGCGCCGCTTTCGATTCCACGGCTGAAGTTCGGTCGTTCGGTCTCGGCTTTGATTTGGACTTTGCGGGCACGGGCTGCCAGCTCATTCCGTTTCTCCTTCAAGCGGGCGAACTCCGCTTTCCCTTCTGCAATGCGAATTTCCAGCTCGGCGACGCGGTCGCGGGCTTCCTGCGCCTCCTTCGCGTACAGCTGTGCTTGCTCCTCGTAGCGGATTTTCTCCGCAGCGGCATGGCGCGCCGTCACTTCATCCCCTTGCTCCAGGGCGGTCAAAGCCCGAATTTCACTTTGCTTGGCCAGATGGGCGATATCTGCGCTTTTTCGCTCCTGAACGGTCGCAGTCATTTGCTGCTCCTTCAACAATTTCTCCGCGGCGGCGATGTCGTCCTCCAGGTTGCGTAAGTATTGGCCGGTCATCAGGACCGGATCTTCCAGTTTGTTTAACACTTCATGAATGGATGCTTTAGCCAGATTGGCGATACGATCAAATACGCTGCTCATTGAAATCTCTCCTTTAGAGTTAATTAAGTTTGGGAACCTTCACCGATCAAAACGGAGCAAACGGGTCATCGTAGCTGTAGTTGCCGATCGGTTCCTTCGGAACGATCAAGCTCGCAATTAAGTACAGGGCAACGATGGTGCCAAAGCTGCAGAATAGCGCCACGATGGCGATCAGCCGCACAACTGTGGAGTCCATCCCAAACCATTGGGCGATCCCGCCGCACAGGCCGGTCAATTGCTTATCCGTTGCCGAACGATACAGTTTTCTCATGGTCAACCACTCGCTTTCATTTATTTTTAAGTCAATCAGGATTATTGAGTCTAAGTTCCTAATGCATCGATTGGGTTATCCGTTGTTCATGTCTTCATTCTACCGGGAATAGCGGCAGCGCATAACGGGCTGGGGACGGTTTGTGAACTGGACCTTGGTCGGGTCGCTCCCTCGTCTGGAAGTCGGGGCAGAGGCTTGGATGCGGGAGGGATTCTGGCTGATGAAATGAAAAATAGCTTGACGCCACGCCTATGTAAGCGCTTATTGCGGGAATTGGGCGTTTTCGTTATAGTGTTGTGCATAAGGGGGGGCGCCCGATGTTTTTTTCTTTGCGCAATCGGCTGATTGCCGTATTTGTCGTCTTATTGGTCATTTCCTTCTGTGTCATGTTCCTGATCAGCTATAACAAATCCAGCGCGATCCTGCGCTCTGACAGCGAAACGGCGGCATTGGAAAAAATGACGGCCTACACCGCACTCATCAACTCCACGATTGGCCAAATCTACGATTTCTCCTCAGTCATCTATAACAGTGACATCACGAATGAGTGGAGTGAATTTGTCTCCGATCCCACGCAGTCCGAAGGGCAGAAGATGCTGAAAAATATCCAGCTCAGCAAGTTTCTGACCCGGACGGTGAACAACTATTCCATCATCGCCACCGCCTCGATCTATCGCAAAGACGGGCTGTATGTCGGTCTGGACAACCGGATCTTGCAGGACCCGTCGTTTTTGGAGACGGACTGGTATCGAAATTTTTACGAGTCTGAGCAGCATTGGGCCCCGGCGGCGGTGGATCCGTTTGAACCGGTGCGTTTGAAGGAGCATGAGGTCATCAGCTTCCTGATCCCGATCGGGACGTTCAGCGTTTCCCAAGCTACCGCCATCATGAAGGTGAACGTTCGCGCTGAATACTTCAAGGACCCGCTCAGCCAGGTGCATCTCGGAACCCATGGTACGATTTTTTTGCTTAGCGGCGAAGGTGAACCGCTGTTAGGCCAGCCGTTATCAGATTTCAGCGAACCGGTCCTGAACAAGCTGGGGGAGATCCGGGAGCGGGGGCCGCGGGAAGGCGTATTTTATGCCAAACCTCAGGGCGAGGACATGATCTACGTCTATAAAAAACTGCAATTTAACGATTGGATGCTCGTTGGGGCGGTCTCGGAAAATGAACTGCTGGCCAACCTGATCAATCTGAAATCAGGGATTTTGGTGGCGACCGGGACACTGTTGGTGTTCGCTGTCCTTGCGGCCGTCTGGATTTCCTACAGCATTACCAAACCGCTGGGCGGCTTGGTGGCAGCGATGCGGCTTGTCCAGCGCGGGGAGTTCGCCCAGGCGGAGCAGCGTATTCCTGAGCGGCAGCAGGTGAACCATGAGGTCGGGTTCGTGACGGCCACGTTCCGTAACATGATTGTACGGCTGCGCGCCCATTTGAAAAGCGAGTTTGAATTGAAGCTGCGCCGGCAACAGGCGGAATATCGGGCGCTGCTGATGCAGATTAATCCGCATTTTTTGTTTAACACGTTGGAGTTACTCAGCAGTCTGGTGATCCAGAGGCGAACGGATGATGCAGTTGACGTTATCGAATCGCTAGGCAAAATGCTGCGCTTCTCGCTGAATGCCAAAAGCGATCTGATCCCGTTGCGTGACGAAGTGACGTATACCGAATCTTTCGCTGCGATTCTGCACCATCGGTTTGCGGAACAGCTGGTTTTGACGCTGGAGAACGCGGTGCCGGACCGTCCGGTGTATATCGTGAAGTTTATTTTGCAGCCGCTTGTGGAAAATGCCGTGAAATACAGTCAGGTCAAAAACGACGTTGCCGTTGTGCGCATCCGGATTTGGGAGGAGGATCAACGGCTGCTCTTGCAGGTGGCCGACAACGGAGTTGGCATGGAGCCGGACTTGGTGCGGCAGCTGAACGAGGAGTACCAGCATTCCCAACTGGAGCAGGTATTAAGCACCGGCGGGAGACAGATCGGCTTGCGGAATATTTTGGCCCGGTGTGCGCTTTATTATGGAGCTGGCTTTGCGTTTTCGATTCAATCGGCGCCCGGGGAAGGGACGACGATCACACTGAGTTTGCCGATAGGGGAGGGAAATGCGGATGTATAACGTGCTGCTGGTTGATGATGAACGGGAGATTCGTCAAGGACTAAGGCTAAAAATCGATTGGCAGCAGCTGGGCCTCCAGATCGCCGGGGAAGCGGGGAATGGTCAGGAGGCGCTGGAGTGGCTTCAGACCGGGGACTGCGACATTATCATTACCGATATGCGCATGCCGATCATGGACGGGGTGGAGCTGCTCGAAAGCTGTTCCCGGCAATATCCGGATATTCGTCTGATCGTGCTGACGGGATATGACGATTTTCAGTACGCCCATGCGGCGATCAAAAATCGCGCCAGCGACCTGCTGCTCAAGCCGGTGACGCGGAGCGAACTGGCCGGAGCCTTGGGCAGGGTCGCTTCTGAGCTGGACCGGGAGCGCTCGGCGCAGGCGGAGCGGAAGCTGGCGGAATGGAAGCTGTCCCGCTACCTGGAGGAAATGAAGGAGCAATTTATTCAGAGCGTGATCCGAGCTTATCCAGGCAGCAGCCACCTGTGGCCGGAACGGGTTCGGTTGTTTGGCTTAAATGAACTGGCGGAGCAACCGGTGCGTTTTGTGGCGATCGGGTTACCGCCGGCACCGGAAGAAGCGCCGGAGGAATCCGGCCTGCGTCTGCCGTTTGAGCTGCTTTGCCGCGAGCTGGCGGGTACAACCGGTTCTGCTCCCGGTATCCCGGTCTTTCGGGAAGCGAAGCATCCCGACTTGCTGTTTGCCATCGTGCCGGGCGATCCAGCCGCTGTGCAAAGCTTCTCCAGCCAAGTGGCTGATATTGTCCGCAGCTATTTGAAACAGAAGGCGCTGGTGATGGCCGGCGAACCCGTGCAAGGTCTGGAGGCATGGCGGGAGGGGTACCTTTCCTCCGTGCTGGCCTGGTATATGAGCCGGCACACGCAGCAAGCCGGAGCGGAGCCTACGCGGGGCCTGGCGGATCCGGCACAGCTGGCGGCCCAGGACAAGCTGAAGCTGCTGCAGCGGCATTTGGCCGACGGCCGCAAGGCAGCGTTTGAGAAGCTGGTGGAGGAGGAGCTCGCCGCCGCGCTGGCTTTCTCGCACCCGCAGTTTATCAAGCTGATTTTCCAATGCTGCTTGGCCATCGAAGCGGCAGCGGATGCCATGGGGCTTGCGCTGCGGGAGAAGGACGAGATCTGGTTGGATCCGGAGCGAGTATGGGGGCTCGGCACCGTATCCAAAGCCTGCGGGTTCCTGTATGGGCTGGCGGAGCCGCTGTTTTCGCTGAAGAAGGGGGACAGTACAAGAGAGGAGCCCTCCATCGTTGAAGCGATGAAGGACATGATCGAACTGAATTACATGAACGATCTGAACCTATCGCAAATCGCCGATCAGTTCCACTACAACCTGTCCTATTTGTCCGATCTGTTCAAAACCAAAACCGGCAAATCCTTTCTCCAATACTTGACCGATGTGCGCATGAACAAAGCGGTGCAGCTGCTTGATGAAACCCCGTTGTCCTTAAGCGATATTGCGGAGCTGACGGGCTTCTCCAATGCCAGCTATTTCAGCACCAAATTCAAGAAGGTGTTTGGGGTCAGTCCATCCGAATACCGGCAGAAAGATAAGAACATCTAAAAAAAGTAAAAGTCCAATGCCCAAAGAAATTGGATTCTTCTCCTTTTTTGTATGCGCTACCATTTAATCAGCAAGACCATTCTCATAAAGGGGGAAGGAAGAGATGAAGAAGACAAAGGCGATATTGTTGGCCAGTTTGTTGCTGGTGACAGCCATCTTGGCTTCGGCGTGCGGCTCCGGGAACAGCAATGCTGGGAGCGCAACGACCGGGAATACGAACCAGCCGTCAGAGGCGGGAGGTGCTGCCAGCGAGGAGCAGGTTGAGCTTCGCGTCATGTGGTGGGGGGACCAAACCCGGGCGGATATTACGACAGCCATGCTGAAGAAGTTCGAGGAAAAACACCCGAACATCAAGGTGATTCCCGAGTTCTCTCCTTTTGATGGTTATTTCGATAAGCTGAATACGCAGCTGGCATCGGGGACGGCCCCGGACCTGTTTACGTTAGGGAGCAATATCTTGGAATATGCCACCCGGGATGTACTGCTGGATATCACTCCGTACGTCGGCAATGAAGTCGATACCAGCAAAATTTCGCCGCAGCTCATTAACGTGAACACGTTTGAAGGTAAGCTTCGGGGGATCTCGATTGGGGCGAACTCGACGGCGATTCTCGCGAACACGGCGCTGTTTGAGAAGGCCGGTCTTTCGCTGCCAACGAAGGAATGGACATGGGACGATTTTGTCAAAATCAATGAACAGATTGCGGCGACGGGCGAAGGCATTTACGGCTCGTACGATTATTCCGGCGAGATGGACCAGTTTGGGGTATATCTGACTCAGCGCGACAAGATGATTTACAATGAGCCGGAGAAGAAGCTGGGCTTCGAGGCGGCGGATGTCGCCGAGTGGTTTACGCTCTGGGAAGGCATGCGGAAAGCAGGCAGCATCGTAACGCCGGAGCTGCAAATCTCCGCTGATCCGGACGACACCAGCATGTCTCTGGTGGCAAAAGGCCAAGTGGCGATGCAGTTTATTCCGACAAACCAATTTGCTGATTTCCAAAAAATGTCCCAAGATAAGCTGACGCTGATTCCAGTTCCGATGGGACCCAACGGCAGCATGATCTCTGTTCAATCGAGTCAAAACATCGTGGGCTATGCCAATACCAAGCATCCGAAGGAAGTCGCGATGCTCATGGACTTCTGGGTGAACGATCCCGATGCGGCGAAGATCCTCGGCAACAACCGCGGTGTGCCGGTCTCCTCGGAGATGCGGGCCGTTCTAAAGGCGGAAGCCTCCGAAACGGATAAAGTGGTCTACGATTACCTGGATATCGTGGCGGTGGATGATGTTGACCTGCTTTACAACGTTCCGGGCTCCAACGAGTTTAAGCAAGAGCTGCTGAAAGCCAGCCAGAACGTGGCGTTCGGACGGATGGACATCGCGAAGGCGGCAGATGATTTTTATGCACAGGGACAAAAAATCTTACAGGCGAACTTGAGCGCTACGACAAATTAACCAGCCTGTCACAAGGAAGAGGGGAACCGCTGGGCTCCCCTTTTTCTGAACCCAGGAATGATGGTTACGGAGGTGTTGACTTATGGATTCGGTGACAGGTGTGGCAACCCAAACGATCGTAAAGCCCAAGCGACGTCGAGCCTTGAAACGGAACTTAACGGGTTATTTGTTCTTGTTGCCCTGGTTGATTGGATTTTTTTGCATGGCGATTGGGCCAATTTTGGCTTCGCTGTATTTGTCCTTTACGAACTATAACATGTTGAAGGCGCCGGCTTGGATTGGGATGCAGAATTTTACGGAGATGTTTACGGGGGATGCCACGTTTACTCATTCATTGAAGCTGACGTTTCAGTACGTGTTCCTCTCTGTTCCTCTGCGGTTGGTGTTCGCCCTGGCGGTGGCGATTATTTTGAATAAAGGGTTAAAGCTGCTTGGTTTGTATCGGACCGTCTATTACATCCCTTCGTTGTTAGGGGGGAGCGTGGCGATTGCGGTAGTTTGGAAAAAAATCTTCTCCGGCGACGGATTGTTTAACCGGTTTCTCGAAATTTTTCATATTAATGCACCCGATTGGGTGGCGAATCCGAGCTACATTATTTATTCCATCGTTGCGCTGTCGGTTTGGCAATTTGGCTCGTCGATGGTGATATTCCTGGCGGGACTGAAGCAGATCCCGGGGGAAATTTACGAAGCTGCGGCGGTGGACGGTGTCAGCCGGACACGTCAGTTTCTGCGGATCACACTGCCGCTGTTGTCGCCGGTGATCCTGTTTAACCTGGTGATGAACATGATCAGCTCGTTCCAGGTATTTACCTCCGGGTACATTATCGGGGACGGCCATGGCGGGCCGATCGATTCGACGATGTTTTACTCGCTGTACCTGTATTTGAAGGGCTTCTCTTACTTTAATATGGGTTACGCTTCGGCTATGGCTTGGGTGATGTTGGTGATCATTGGGATATTTACAGCGATCGTATTCGCTTCCTCAAAGTATTGGGTTTATTACGGCGACGGCAAGGACGAAAGGAGCTGAGATAGATGGTGTTGCGGCTAAACTTAAGCAAACTGTGGAGACACGTGGTGGTGATTGTGATCGGGACGATCATGATTTATCCGGTGTTGTGGATGATCAGCAGTTCATTCAAGCCCAATGCGGAAATCTTCTCGGACATGGGATTGTGGCCGGACTCCTTCACTCTCTCCAATTACGTCAACGGCTGGCGGGGGATTCAAGGGTACTCGTTTGGGCATTTCCTGATCAACTCCTTTATTATTGCGGCGCTGGCGGTGATCGGTAACGTGATCTCCTGCTCGCTGGCCGCCTTTGCCTTTGCGCGTTTAAATTTTACGGGGCAGAAATTTTGGTTCAGCATGATGCTGATGACGCTGATGCTGCCGTTTCAAGTGACGCTCATTCCGCAATATATTCTGTTCCACACGTTCGGATGGGTGAATACGTTTCTGCCGCTCGTGGTACCGAAGTTTTTTGCGTTGGATGCGTTCTTCGTACTGCTGATGGTGCAGTTTATCCGCGGGCTGCCGATGGAATTGGACGAAAGCGCCCGGATCGACGGCTGTGGATCTTGGCAAATCTATTCGCGGATCATTATGCCGCTGTGCGTACCGGCGGTGATAACAACATCGATCTTTACGTTCTACTGGACGTGGGATGACTTCTTTGGGCAAATGATCTACCTGAACAGTCCGAAGCTGTTTACGGTCATGATTGGCTTGCGCTCCTTAATCGACTCCACCAGCACGTCGAACTGGGGCTCGCTGATGGCAATGTCAACGGTGGCGGTTGCCCCAGTCATTGTGATCTTCCTGATCTTCCAGCGTTATATCGTCGAGGGGATTTCGACGACGGGGCTGAAGTAAGCTGACAGGACGGTGAACTGTACACGACTTCTAGGAGGGATTGGTTATGACCTTGGCGTTATCGGACATCCATATTCGGGATCCGTTCCTCCTGCCGATGCCGGCGGAAGGCAAATATTATATGTACGGCACGATCGGAGAGACGTGCTGGAAGGGCAAACCGCGCGGGTTTGACGTTTACGTGAGCACGGATTTGGCGGCATGGGAAGGTCCTTACCCGGCGTTCCGCCCGGAGCCGGATTTCTGGTCGGACTTCAACTACTGGGCGCCGGAGGTGCATGAGTGGCAGGGGCGCTACTACATGTTCGCCACCTTCAAGGCAGACGGCCGATGCCGGGGCACGCAAACGCTGGTGGCGGACAGCCCGCTGGGCCCGTTCCAGCCGCTTGGGGACGGGCCGTTGACGCCGCGCGATTGGGAGTGCTTGGACGGGACGTTTTACGTCGACCCGCAGGGCGAGCCCTGGATGGTATTCTGCCATGAATGGGTGCAGGTGCAGGACGGGAAGATTTGCGCGGTGCGTCTAAGCCGCGAGCTGGACCGGGCGGTGTCTGAGCCTGTGCTATTGTTCCGGGCTTCGGAGGCACCATGGGCCGAAGGGATTCGCGGCGGGGCCAATTACGTCACGGACGGCCCCTTCCTGTACCGCGCTGATAACGGCGAGCTGCTGCTGCTCTGGTCCAGTTTTAGCGACGGCGGCTACACGATCGGCTGCGCTCGCCAAGCTGGTGGAGACATTACCGGCCCGTGGGTGCAGGACGCAGAGCCGTTGTATAAACGGGACGGCGGCCACGGGATGGTGTTCCGCACGTTCGCGGGCGAGCTGCGACTGGCGATTCATACGCCAAACGACAGCCCCAATGAACGTCCGATCTTCATCCCGGTGACGGAGCAGGACGGGCGATTATACGCGCATCCGAAAGAAGTGCAGAGATAGGTGAGGTTGGACAGATGGGGGAAATGGGAGAGATGGGCGTGTTGGAGCGGTTGCGCAAGATGGAGGTTGTGTCAGCTGTAGGCGGAGAAGGTTTGCGTAAGAGCACGGATCAAGCCGTGCTGGAGGAGTTTGCCGCTTCGGGCGTCAAATTCGCGGCGAACGAAGGGAGCCCGCTGGAGCGGGTCTATTACGCCGGCGTGCGCAAGCTGCTCGATTGCATCGTGCCGTCGGTGAGCGGCGTGCCGGTGCTGCATGAAGGCGGCGTGTACCTCGGCACTTGGCTGGAGAGCACCGGCACGATCAATACCGAGCTGCTCAGCCGCTTTGTGCCGTCGGTGGCGCAGGCGACCTTCACCTTGTTTGCCGATTACCAACGCTCCGATGGCCTCATGCCCTACAAGGTGACCGGCACGGGACCGGCATACCGGCAAATCCAGATGGTCACGCCGCTGGCCCGCTCGGTATGGAACCACTACCGCCTGAACGGCCGGGCGGACCGGGAGTTCCTGGACAAGATGTACCGCGCCATGGAGCGGCACGACGCCTGGCTGGCCGCGTTCCGTGATACGCGGGGGACGGGCTGCGTGGAGGCGTTTTGCACGTTCGATACGGGGCATGATCTATCTCCGCGCTTCTGGCATGTGCCGGATACGTCGCATCTGGGCGACCCGCGCCGGTACGATCCGGACTCGCCGGTGCTGCCGTTTTTGGCGCCGGATCTGACGGCTAACGTCTACTGTCAGCGGCGTTATTTGGCGGACATCGCCGCGGAGCTGGGGGCGGCAGCAGGACCGGAGTGGGCAGCTAAAGCGGAGGCGAGCCTGTCCAGCCTGATGAATCATTGCTATGATGCGGAAGACGGGTTCTTCTACGACGTGGACGCGAGCGGACAGTTCGTCCGCATCCAGTCTGACGTGCTGCTGCGCGTATTGGCTTGCGAGGTGGGGGACGGGGAATTTTTCGCTTCGTCGCTGCGACGATATTTGCTGAATACGCGGAAGTTTTTTGCCAAGTATCCCTTCACTTCGATTGCCATGGACGACCCGCGGTTTGATCCGTCGTCGGCCTACAACACCTGGGCGGGGACGACAAACTTCCTTAGCTTAATCCGTGCTCCGCATGCGTTTGAGTACCACGGGCGGCATGTGGAGCTAACCTGGGTACTGCAGCCGATTCTGTCGGCGATGGCCCGCATGGAGCGTTTCGCACAGTGCCTCAGCCCTTGGACGGGAGAGGAAGGCTTCACCGAGACCTACTCCCCTGCGATTTTGTGTCTGCTCGACTATGTGGAGCGGTTGTGCGGCATCCTGCCGACGCCGGAGGAAGAGCTGTGGTTCACCGGGCTGCTGCCTTATCCGATGGATCACGGGGAAGTACCGGCCGAGGAAACCGCGTATGCCCGGAAAGTGGACGGCACGGTATTCGAGCTAGTCAATACGCGTGAAGGCAGCACCGTATACCGGGACGGGGAGCCGTACTGCCGGTTTCCCTACGGGACCCGTCTCGTCACCGATCGACGCGGTGAGCCTAAAGCGCTCATCGGGATGAGCGTTCGGACGGTGGAGGGTCTGCTGGAATTTGGGGGCCGAGCTTATCCGGTAAACCTCGGCGGGAACGAGGTTTGGCGATTGAATCGGAATAGCGCGGTTTCTAGTCCCGGATCAGGGCCAAAGTCAGCTTCTGCTGAAGCTTTGGCAGGTCCCGGTGTCGTTCTACCTACGTATCATTAGACAACCCCCTGCACGTTTCCCGAAAAAACGCCATAAACTTATGAAGATTGCATATATTTCAGATGCCTGTCGCATAACAATAAATAGGCGTAAAGCAGGCGCAACTTCGGGAAGTTTCGCTTGAGAATTCGGAGGGGAGTGCAGGGAATGCGCATTGCTGTCATTCAGGGAAGTGCAAGGAATGGAGGAAACACGGAGGAACTGACGCGGCTGGTTTTAGAGGGGTTACCCTATACGAATATCATCCTGCGGGAGAAAGAAATCAAACCGATCCACGATCAACGGCACGACGAAGGCGGCTTCGATCCCGTGGACGATGATTACGACGAGCTGATCCTGCAGGTGCTGGAGCATGATATTTTGATCTTCGCCACGCCGGTATATTGGTACGGGCCATCCGGCTTGATGAAGAACTTCATCGATCGCTGGTCGCAAAGCTTGCGCGATGTCCGTTTCAACTTTAAAGAGCGGATGGCGGCCAAAACAGCCTATGCCGTCGTGGTCGGCGGCGATAATCCGCGGATCAAAGCGCTGCCGCTCATTCAACAGCTGCAGTACACGTTTGATTTCGTGGGGTTACCGTTTGCCGGTTATGTGATCGGCAAAGCCAGCAGACCGGGCGAGATCTTCAAGGACGCCCGGGCGATCCGCGAGGCTGCGGCGCTAAACGCCGAGCTGCGAAAAGCCGAGCCGTTGGCGGTGAATCGTTCCTAATCTTTACTTTCATAGACAGATGGAAGACCGACGTGCGGTTGCATTTGCAGCGGCACGTTTTTCTTATGCTCCCTTTGTCGAAGATAGGTAGGAACCTATGCAGCCGCCCTCTTTTTCATGATTATCCCGTTGAATCAGGCAGTAGAGAAAGAGAAATCGTTGTTACGAAAAAGCGCTTTGTCTGAGGAGAATAGCCTGCTTTGAAGCAGTCGAGAGCTAAGTCCTTACTTAATCGTAAAAAACCTAAGATAGCCCTAGGAATACGACCTAGGAGTATGACCAATATGGCAGATTGAAGCTGAGGCAAGAAGGCAAGTTACAAAAGTTAAAGGAAGTAATAGATCGTCCAGAATTGAAAGTGAAATTCAGATTGAAGAGGACAAGAAGTTCAAGTCCAGATCCAGATTATAAAGACAAGTTTAATGCCCCGAGCGTTTCAATTTACGCCGCTGTTGCAAGGAACGGCTTCCGATGGCGTGCGTTCTGGTGGCGTGCGATTAACTGTCGGTAAGGGATCGCAGGAATGGACAAGCACATCTGTAGCAGGTTCTGGCGCATCTCTTCCTCGGAACAGGACATGCGCAGGTGACGGCGGACGGTGTACTCATTCAAATACGCCTGCAAATGTGTTAACCCCAAGGCGACATACGTGCGTCTGATCGAGTCCCTTGCTTGTCTCACGACTCTCCGTAAGGGCAGATACATCCGATAAACGAAAGGGAACCACCGCTTGGTTGAGGTATGGACGTCTACATGTTTGTTGATGAACGCGACGAGATCGCACCGGGTAGCCCATTGCTCGCTTCCTCTTTTATGTGATACCAGTTGGATCTTCACTCGCCCGGGTTCACCAGACTCAGTTACCGTGCAACCGGCGACGACTGCGGTGGCATAAGGTTGAGAAACTGGATGAAAACGGTTGGGATCCGTTCCATACTGATCGCGGTTCACCTTTACCTCTCCAGAAAGCAGATTTCGGGCATCACATTCGCTGAGGCTATGGCGGATTTTGTGCAGCATGAGCCAAGCGGTCTTGTAGGTAACTTGGATTACCTGACTCAAACGGAGCGCCGAGATGCCGTCGGGAAGCAGGAACAGCTCCAAGGCTTGAAACCACTTCACCAGGGGCAGATGAGTTCTTTCAAATATGGTGCCAACCAAAGGCGAGGCTTGATAGCTGCATCTTCCACATTCAAACAAAGGAAGGCGACGGGAGGACACGCGGGTACATTCGGTAAAAGCGCAGCGCGGGCAGACGAAGCCGTTTGGCCACTTCATAGCGATGATCGCCTCGATGCAGTCGGCCTCACTTTGAAAACGGCTGCTGATAGATTGAAGCTCCGGATTCATACCTAATTCCAAGTCCGATCCCTCCAATTCAAATTCCTCTAGTTCACTAAATACGCACGTACGTTCTCTTTTTTTGTCATTATATCAAACATATGTTCGTTAATCAAGAAAAAAATCCCAGATAACCATCTTATCTTCGTAAAAATCGGAATGATCAGCTCCACGGGCCACCTCATTTCAATCCCGTTCATGGATTTCCCAATTCTGAGCAAAGGGGATAATCGTGCAAAGAGACTAGAAGAGATCCCGCATTCTGAAACAAAAGGGATATTCGTGCAATGAGGTGCAGTAAGAGGATCCCTTTTCTCGATCCCCATTCTGATTAAAAGGGATAATGGTGCAAAGAGGTAGCTAGAAGACTCTCTTCCTAGATCCCCCAATTCTGAGCAAAGGGGATAATCGTGCAAAGAGGCGCAGCGAGAGGATCCCTTTATCGATCTCGCTATGGGGTGCTTTTTTATACAGGCCTAACAATGCAGGATTATAGTAGGGGAATGTTTAATATTAATTTTAAATAAATGCCTGGGAGGATGATCCTTTTGAGCGATATTATTAATTTTGCGCATCGCGGGGCTGCGGGGTATTACCCGGAGAACACGATGCTGGCTTTTGCCAAAGCTCTGGAGCTTGGGGCGACCGGTATTGAAACGGACGTGCAGATGACGCGCGACGGAGAACTGGTTCTCATCCATGACGAGACGCTGCAACGGACGGCGGGAACGCCGGAGTGGGTCAAGGATTTGACTTTGACCGAAATTAAGCAACGGGAGGCGGGATCCTGGTTCCGCGAGGAGTTTGCGGGTGAGCGCATTCCAACGCTGGAGGAGTTGCTGGACCTCGTTCGGAACACGGATACCATCGTCAACCTCGAACTGAAAACTGGCGTCGTATTATACCCGGGCATCGAGCAAAAGGTACTGGATACGGTGCGCCGCTTTGGCTTAAGCGAACGGATCATCATTTCCAGCTTTAATCACTATTCTCTCGTTGAATGCAAAAGGCTGGCTCCGGACATCCGTACCGGAATTTTGTACATGGAAGGCCTGTATGAACCGTGGGATTATGCGAAGCGGGTGGGCGCGGACGCGCTCCACGCTTATCAATACGCGCTGACGCCAGAGCTGGTGGCGGAGGCCAAGGCGAACGGAGTCGTTTATCATCCGTTTACGGTAAACGATACAAAGCTGATGCAGGCGCTGATCGCAGCGGGTGTGGCCGGTATCATTACCGATTACCCGGATCGCTTGGCTGAACTGCTGGTCAAATAAGGAGCGTGTACGGATGAGAAAAACATGGCTGCTGGGTCTCGGGTTTTTTAGCATTAGCTTGACCTGGGCGTTGTACAATGCGTTTGTTCCGCTGTTTTTGGACGACTATTTGAAGAGCGCCGCGATGATCGGGTTTATGATGACGATCGATAATTATTTCGCCATTGTATTGCAGCCATGGATTGGACACCGCAGTGATAAGACGAATACCCGATACGGACGGCGGATGCCTTATCTGCTGATTGGCATGCCGTTAGGGGCTGTGTTTGCGGCTTTGATCCCTTGGCATACCGGGTTCGTCACACTGGTATTGTTTATGGTGTTAATGAATTTATCGATGAGCTTATTCCGCGCACCGACGGTGGCACTTATGCCTGACATTACGCCAGAGCCGCAGCGGACCAAAGCAAACGGTATTATCAACTTCATGGGCGGCATTGGCTCGGTGCTGGCTTTTGGCATCGGCTCTCAGCTTTATGGGATCGGCTCGTATATGCCGTTTCTTTTTGCCGGAGTTGTGATGCTCATTTGTTTGTTGGTTCTGAAGACGGTGATCCGTGAACCTGCCGCAGCGCTTGTGGCGGGGTTCGCCGAGGATGATGAAGCCGGCAGGAAGCCAAAACCGCAGATTCGCATCAAGGACCAGCTGGACAAGACGACAGTATTGATTTTAGGGGCCATTTTCTTCTGGTTCGTGGCTTATCAAGGCGTTGAGGCATTGTTCACGTTGTACGGCACCAAGCAGATTGGGATGAACGATGCGGAAGCTTCTTTTTCGTTGACGTTCTTCTCGCTTGCGTTTCTGCTATTTGCGTTGCCAAGCGGCTGGCTGGGAGCCCGTTATGGGAAAAAAGCGATCATTTCCATCGGTGTCGCCGGATTGTTTGTTGTGTTTGGTGTGATGGTGTTCGTTGACTCTGTTCTGTGGCTGCGCCTGCTGCTTATTGTCGGGGGGATCTTCTGGGCGTGTATTAACATCAACTCTTACCCATGGATTGTTGCCACCGGGCGGGAGGAGAGCATCGGGACGCGTACAGGGATTTATTACTTTGTATCTTCCCTGGCCGCAATTACATCGCCTCCGCTTCTTGGCTGGGTGATCGATGCGTTTGGTTATCCGGCGCTGTTCATCAGCGCGTCCGTTGGGATGTTGCTGGCGTTATGCTGCCTGTTCGGCATCCCCCGGGAACAACAGCGCTCCGGGAAGGAGCCATTCGATCAGGCACCCATCGGCATGAAATAAATGGATATATCCGTTATGAAAAAACAGCGGGTCTTCCAGCGCGATGAAGCGTGGGGGAGACTCGCTGTTTTTTATGCGATCAGCTTACTTGCGTCTGGAGCGTAACGTCAGCCCTAAAGCAACCAACGATACGAGCAGCGCGCAGGCCGAAAGTACAAGAGCCGTCGTGCCAGTTGGGGAACCACTGTCACTCTCATTGGACGGGGATGAGGATGAGAATTCGCTGTCTGAACCGCTCGTCTCCGTATTGTCGGCTGTCGCACTTTCATTGGTGCTGCTGTGATCATGTCCGGCGTCCTCCGTGGTGCCTGACGCGGCATCCGTTCCACCGTGTGAACCGGTATGATCCGCAGCGCCTTCCGCGGCGCTCACCACCGTTAATGAATGGGGGCGATCGGAATCTTCCGCGCCGGTCCATTCTACAACGCTGCCGTCGCTGTAATATTGGAAGGCGTCCCAGGCCAGTTCCGCGGGCTTGCCAGGATTTTGCGCGACGAATTCAAATTGCTGGAACTCGCCGGGGCCGATGCCAGCGCCTTCAGTCGTCCAGGTGACCGCCGTGACGGTTCCATCTTCCGCGGTTGTCAGCTCTACGTTCCAATCCGGTACGGGGCGGTACTGTTTGAAGGCGACTCCTTCCGGGATCTTGAGGGCGATTTTCACCGTATTAATGTCTTTCTCCACAGGTACTTTGATGGTATAGGTTTCCCAGGCTCCCGTTGGGGATTGGCTGGGCTTAACCGTTACATGTGCACTGGCCGTGCTGGTGAACAAGACAAGAATCAAGATCCATGCAATAGCAGAAGCGATTGCTGCGTAATGCCAAAACGGCTTTTTAAAATTACGTATTGGATTGAACATAACTAAAAACTCCTTTGATCATCGTTAAGATTATTCCTCTACGGATTCCCTACTGTCAGCTCTGTATCGTAATCGTAACTGTCGAGTGAACTTGTCAGAATATGGACGTGAATGTTCCAGCGGCCGCCCATTGTAATCAATTCGCTCGCCTCGGGAGGGGAGCCGCCGGGGAAGAGGATTTCGATCGTGCCCATGTCCATTTCCTTTGACGCTAGCTCCAGCGTCACTTGGTCCACATCGCTGCGGGGCTGACCATCCGGACCGAGCACATTCACCTGAAAGGTGTTGGTGCCAGCAACGTTTGGACTTATGCGGATCGTGACCTTCGTTCCATCATCCAACTGATGGATCAGAGCAGCGGGGCCGGGGGACGCAGCGGCTGTGGGCAAGTTCGCCAGGACACCAGCCAATAGAAGCACAGCTAGTCCTGCTCCCAATTCCGTCCATATGCCGGCGGCGTTCAGCGGCTTCCTTGCCTGTCTTCCACGCAGGAAGGACCAACCTCCAAGCAGCAGGCAGATCAGGGTCAGGGCAATTTTGGCCAACAGTACAAGACCATATGTCGTATGCGTTAGCGAGTAAAGCGTTGGTACGTGCAACAAACTCCCATACACGCCAGAGAGTACCAGGATAGCTACCATAATGAAGGCGAGTATGGAAAAACGCCGGACCGTCTGCCAAGAGAGAGGGAGGTGTGACGGTGCAGATTTCAGGGCCTCTTCTCCAGCGACAGTCTTGGCTGCTGCCGGAAGCAAAAACGCTATCGCACCAACACCGCCCAGCCAGATCAAGGATGCGGCCAAATGCAGGAAGTCTGCCGCTATGGCTGGTCCTCGCAGGTCTGCCGTGGCGGCATGTCCAATAAATGCCTTGGAGAGCAGCAGCCCTAAGCCAAGCAGCATAGCCCCAAGCAAAGGAAGCTGAGATGGTCGGTTGCTTCTGCTGGCGCGCAGCAGGTACAGCGTCCATAAGAGCAAACCTCCCAGCAATAGGAGCTGAACCTTCCAAATCTCCCCGAAGGTGGTATACACGAGCGTTTGCCGCCAAAGTGCCGGATCCAACGCTTCCTTCCATCCCCCGCCTGCATCGTCAGCGGTTTGCTGCGGCAAACTAAGCAGAATGCCGGCGGAGGAGGCGATCAGTCCGCTTAGCCATAGGACACGGCTGCGCCGCTTCAACCGTTCGGACCCCCAGGCGTTGTCCATGCGGGGGAGAAGCCAAGCATGAAAGACAACAGCCCCAAGATAGGCTGTCATTCCGCCATAAAATAGCCAGCGGACTAATAGCAGACTCCATCCTGGAAACGAGCTGCCGCCATCCGTCGTTGAATGGATCGGGAGCCCGCTCTCACCGCCTGGATCACCATGACCGATCTGAAACGGAATTGTGCCCGAGATGGCATGACCGTCGCCGGAAACCACATTCCACTTTGCCGTATACAGCCCCTCCGGCAAATCCGACTGCAGGGAGACGGTCAGCCGAGAAGGCTTCTGGGGATCGATTGCCGCTTCGCCATCGGTTACGTCGTCTCCATTGGGGCCAATGACTTCGAGTTTATGGAAGCCTGCCTCAATCGGTTCATTAAAATCGATGACGATCATCTCTGGGGACGTGTCTAATGTCTCGTTTGCTGCTGGATTGGAAGAAACCACATATGCGTGGGCAAAAACAGAAGCTGGTGTTAGAACAAGAACGATAATACATGCGATAACCGCGAAACCTGTCCATTTACGAAGAAACCTGTTCAATCGAATTCATCCTCAATTCAGATAGTCTATGAGCTTCCTCACAATGATTACCATTTTACATGGATTAATTCCGCCTGAGTATGACTAGAATGGGCTATATCGTGCCTCAATTTCTATCTAATTGTGTCTAATCTGTGAAGCCTGGCAATCCAGGGTTTGCATCAAACGTCAAATAATTTGCACAAATATGCAGAATGTTTAAACAAAAACGCTAACCTTGCATGTAAACTATTCAAAAAATGAGGAGCGTCCATTACAATGGGGGTTAGTCTATGGGTTATGACGAGTTTAACCATCATGAAGGGGGATATTCAGTGGCAACAATTAATGTCGGTATCGTAGGTTACGGAAATTTGGGACGGGGCGTGGAAATGGCGCTGAAGCAGAATCCTGACTTTGAATTGAAAGCGATTTTTTCGCGCAGACAACCAGACGAGGTGGCTGCCGCCAGCGGTGTGGTTCATATCTCCGAAATTGAAAAATATAAAGGTGAAATCGACGTAATGATTCTGTGCGGCGGGTCGGCTACAGATCTGCCGGAGCAAGGGCCGCAATTGGCGTCGATGTTTAATACGGTCGATAGCTTTGATACGCATGCGAGAATTCCGGAATACTTTGCAAAAGTGAACGAAGTAGCGCAGAAAGCAGGAACGGTCAGCGTGATTTCGACGGGCTGGGATCCAGGTTTGTTTTCGTTGAACCGTTTGCTGGCGGAAGCTGTACTCCCGGAAGGGAAGGACTATACGTTCTGGGGCAAAGGGGTCAGCCAAGGTCATTCCGATGCAATTCGCCGCGTGCCTGGCGTGAAGGACGGCAAACAGTACACCATTCCGGTAGAGGCAGCCGTAGAACGCGTACGCAACGGAGAAAACCCAGAGCTGTCCACTCGTGAAAAACACCTGCGGGAATGCTTCGTCGTTGCGGAGGAAGGGGCGGATCTGGCGAAGATCGAGCAAGAGATCAAGTCGATGCCAAACTACTTCGCGGACTACGACACGATTGTTCACTTCATTAGTGAGGAAGAATTGAAAACGAACCACTCCGCGATGCCGCACGGCGGTATGGTCTTGCGCAGCGGCCGGACCGGTGCAAACAGCACGCAGCTGATCGAGTTCAGCCTGAAGCTGGACAGCAATCCGGAATTTACGGCTAGCGTGCTGGTCGCTTACGCTCGCGCAGCGTACAAGCTGTCGCAAGCTGGTGAGTCCGGGGCGAAAACGGTCTTTGATATTCCGTTCGGCCTGTTGTCGCCGAAATCGCCGGAGCAACTGCGTAAAGAGTTGTTGTAGGCCGAAGATTCTGTTCAGAATTAACTTACAGCGGACATGCTTCATTTGATTCGTCTATCTGTACGAAAAATAGCATAAACATGAGGTAAGAGGTTGTCCTGAAGACAAGGGAAGTTTTGCTTTGGGGCAGCCTCTTTTGTTTATGTTCAATCAAAATGTCACGAAAATGTCGCACATTCTTCTCGTATCCAGGAGAGAGGCGAGGGTGCGAGATTGATTGGAATACGAAATATTGTGAACAAAATCACAAAATGGAGATTTTCTATGACAATTCTGCGAACTCTGATAGGCTACAGCCGCATTGTGAACAATTATCAAAATCGCCAATTTTGCCGGAAAACGGCCGAAAATCGGCTTAAATCAACTTTTCATGTGATGTAAAGGATAAAAGTCACACTATTGAATGTAATAAATTTACAGAAATAACATTCTATATGAATTGTTATTCAATCCCCCCTTTCCTAACATAAAAGTAGCTGATCGAACGAAGCCATGCCCATAGCTTTTGGGGATGGTGTTCACAATGAAGAAAGGGGTATCGGTATCCTATGAAAAGGAAAGGGTTGCTTTTAGCTTTATTTTCAGCCCTCCTTGTCCTCCTGACCGGGTGTAATCAGTTGACGGTGTTAGACCCGAAAGGTCCGGTGGCCAAGACCCAATCGCAAGTCATCATTTTTTCGATTTTAACGATGGCCTTTATTTTGCTGGTCGTTTACACGCTGTACATCTATATGTTAACGAAATATCGGGCTTCCAAAGCAGCGCCGGACTACGAACCGCCGCATGTGGAAGGCAGCAAATGGCTGGAAATCACTTGGATTACGATTCCAATCATTATCGTCGCGGTGCTGTCGGTTGTGACCGTGCGCAGTACGTCAGCGGTCGAAAAAGTGCCGGAAGGCTACGAGGATCAAAAGCCGCTCGTGATTTACGCCGCCTCCTCCAACTGGAAATGGCATTTTAGCTATCCGGAGGAAGGAATCGAGACGGTTAACTATGTGAACATTCCAACGAACCGTCCAGTAGAGTTCCGGCTGTATTCGTACGGTCCAATTACGAGCTTCTGGATTCCGCAATTGGCGGGACAGAAATACGCGATGAGCGACATGGTCAATACGCTGAACATCGTTGCTGAACATGAGGGCTCCTACATGGGTAAGAACTCGAACTTCTCCGGTGAGGGCTTCGCACACATGGAATTTGAAGCGCTGGCTATGGCGCCGTCGGAATATGACAAATGGGTCAAAGAAGTGAAGGACACCGCTCCTGAGCTGACCGAGTCGGAGTTCAATAAATTGCTGGAAACCGCACATGTCGGTCGTCAAACGTACAGCTCGACTCATCTGGACTTCCGTCCTGCGCCGGAAGGCGAGAACGCCGGTCATCATCATGGCGGCGAGAACGGAACCGAGGAGATGGACCATTCGACAATGGACCACTCCGACATGGACATGACGGAAGAATCTAGCGAACACGAAGCTCATAACTAATCAACGGGAAGGGAGTACCTGAACATGAAATGGGACGAATTTTTCGTCACGGGTGAGCCGATGATTTATGGTGCGATGGTCAGCATTGTGGTTGTATCGCTGGCGATCGTCATCGGATTAACCTATTTTAAAAAATGGGGCTGGCTGTGGCGCGAATGGTTAACGACCGTCGACCACAAGCGGATCGGCATCATGTATATCATCTCCGCTTTGCTGATGCTCTTCCGCGGCGGCGTGGATGCGCTGCTCATGCGGGCGCAGCTGGCGATGCCGGAGAACGGGCTGCTGGATGCGCAGCACTATAACGAAATTTTTACAACACACGGGGTCATTATGATCCTGTTTATGGCGATGCCGTTTATCGTTGGTTTGATGAACGTGGTTATTCCGCTGCAAATTGGCGCGCGCGACGTCGCGTTCCCACGGCTGAATGCCGTCAGCTTCTGGCTGTTCTTCGCCGGAGCGATGCTGTTTAACATCTCCTTCGTCATCGGGGGCTCCCCGGATGCCGGATGGACCGCTTACTTCCCGCTGGCGAGCGTTGAGTTCAGCCCAACGGTAGGTAATAACTACTACTCGATCGCGATCCAAATCGCGGGGATCGGTACGCTGATGACTGCCGTCAACTTCCTGGTGACGATTCTGAAAATGCGTGCACCAGGCATGACGCTGATGAAAATGCCGATGTTTACCTGGTCGGTACTGATCACCAATATCATCATCTTGTTTGCGTTCCCGGTATTAACCGTAGCGCTGGCACTGATGATGTTCGATCGCCTGTTTGGTACGCAGTTCTTTACAATGGCCAACGGCGGGATGGATATGCTCTGGGCCAACCTGTTCTGGGTATGGGGCCATCCGGAGGTTTATATCGTGATTTTGCCGGCCTTCGGGATTTACAGTGAAGTTATTTCGACGTTCTCACGTAAAAACTTGTACGGCTATAAGTCCATGGTGTGGAGTATGATCGTCATTTCGCTGCTGTCGTTTATCGTATGGGCGCACCACTTCTATACGATGGGTCACGGCGTCATGGTTAACGGGATCTTCTCGATTACAACAATGGCGATTGCAGTTCCAACTGGGGTTAAAATTTTCAACTGGCTGTTTACGCTGCAAAAAGGGCGCATCGAATTTACAACGCCGATGCTGTATTCCCTCGCTTTTATCCCGATCTTTACGATCGGTGGGGTAACCGGGGTCATGCTGGCGATGGCGAGCGCCGACTATCAATACCACAACACGATGTTCTTGGTGGCGCATTTCCACTACGTGCTGATTCCAGGTACCGTATTTGCGGTGATTGCAGGGTTCTATTACTGGTTCCCGAAATTGTTTGGGTTCCGGCTCAACGATCGTCAAGGCAAACTGGCTTTCTGGATTATTGCCATTAGCTTTAATGTAACCTTTATGCCGCTGTTCTTCCTTGGTCTGAAAGGAATGACCCGGCGGATGTACACCTATTCGGAAAGCACCGGCTTTGGTCCGCTGAACTTGATCGCTTCGATCGGTGCGGTGGGACTCGCCATCGGGTTTATCGTGCTGGTGTACAACATTTACTGGAGCTTCCGCTACGCGGAACGGGACAAAACGGGCGATCCTTGGAACGCTCGTACGCTGGAATGGAGCACGCATTCTCCGGTTCCAGAATACAACTTTGCCGTTGTACCTAAGGTCGATTCACTGGATCCGTTCTGGGTATCTAAGAAAACCGGCAAACCGTTGTACTCGGACAAATACGAAGAGATTCATATGCCGAACAACAGCGGCCAACCGTTTATCCTGGGTGTGATTTTCTTCTTCTTCGGATTCTTTATGGTCTTTAGCTGGTGGGTACCGGCGATCATCGCCGGCCTGGGAATTCTCGTCATGCTGGCGGTACGTTCTTTCGAACGCGACCACGGTCGACATATTCCGGTCAGCGAAATTATCAAAACCGAGAAGGCTTTGGCCAGTCGGTTGGACTCGGATGCAGGATTGCGGGGTGAACACGCATGAAGGTAGATCATACTTTACCGCTCGAATATCAAACGGAAGAGAACAGTAACCGGGTACTTGGGTTCTGGCTGTTCCTGGGCGCGGAAATCGTGCTCTTCGCCACGCTGTTCTCGGTGTATCTGACGCTGTGGAACCGGACTGGCAGCGGCCCGAACGGAGCAGAAATCTTCGAAATCGGACCGGTGTTGGGCGAAACGTTCTTGCTGTTGACCAGCAGCTTTACCTGCGGTTTGGCGGTACACAGCATGCGTCTGGGGCTGAGAAAACCGTTTATGGCGTTCTTCGCCATCACGCTGCTGTTGGGCCTCGGGTTCCTGGGCATCGAGATTACCGAGTTCGTGACTTATGTGCATGAAGGCGCGACGATGCAAACGAGCGCGTTCCTGTCGAGCTTATTCGTCTTGCTGGGGACGCACGGCGCCCACGTGACGCTGGGTCTTCTGTGGGGCAGCGGGTTGATGATTCAGGTGAAACGCGAAGGATTTACTCATGATACGGCGAATAAATCGTTTATTTTCTCGCTGTACTGGCACTTCCTGGACGTGGTCTGGATCTTCATCTTCAGCTTTGTATACTTGAAAGGACTGATGTGACATGAAAAAACTGTTCCCGATTCAACACGTCATGGGATATGTGTTCTCACTGATCCTTTCTGTCGTAGCACTGTCGGTGGTGTTCTGGGATATGTCGTTTGCCATGGGCATGACGATCCTGCTCATCTGCGCGGCCGTACAGATGTCGGTGCAGCTGTTCATGTTCATGCACATCGGCGAGAACCGCAGCAAAGGTGCCTTGTACGCCAACCTCGTATACGCCCTGTTCGTCGGGCTGGTGACCGTCTTTGGTACGTTGCTGACGATGATTTGGGGTTACCAATAAGAGGGCAGTCAAATATCGGAAAAGAAACCCGCTGTCACGTAGTGTGGCAGCGGGTTTTTTGGCGTTGGCGGGGGGATGCTAGATAGAGAGGAGCTGCCTTCGATGGAGCCGCAGGGGGCTAAGACGGGCGGCGCTATTATGCGGCGGGTGGGGGCAAGCGCGCGGGCTACGCTAGTACGCGAGCAACCGCATATTACGCTTACGCGAATTCCCTATTACCGACTATTGACACTGTCGTCGCGCAAGTTACTTTTAACTGTTCATGATACTCCTAACTACTTCTAACTACTAACCGACCGGTCGACGTGTGCCGTTTCGGCTAACGCTTGCCACAGTGCTTATTTGGGCCCAAAGCGGGGGGTTTCATTTCTAACGCTTGTCAGCGAGCTTATTTGCACCAAACGGCTCCGTTTCCAGGGCATAACGGGCGAATAAGCTCTCTCATAAGCGTTAGATTCTTAACGCCCTCATTTTGGGCCCAATAGCGTTCCTGGTAAGCGTTAGAGTGCAGATGATACGCTGATGCAGCAGGTGTCTCGGCTGTTGCTGCTCATTGTTGCTGTTGTAGCCGCAGTCGCTATTGTCATACTACTGTACCGGTTATTTTAACGGACCGTAGAGCCGTTATTTGAGGTTGATTGGCGTTTGCTGGCGGCTAATGGACTTCATGGCCGTTATTTTGCGGATGTTGCACAGGTTGGGATCTTTATGGTGCGAATAAGATCAATGGGGTCTGTTAACACGGGAAATGAGCCGGGAAATGACAAATAAGGACTTTGAGGTCCGTTACGGGGCAGCGATAGGAGGATATCGTCAGAAGGAAGGCTTTAAGAGGTTAGCGTTCAGAGGTAAACATTAGGAGGTAACCATTCGAGTAACCATTGCGAGGTCTGTTTTGCGTCGAGAAAAAGATTTGCTGCCCCCTCTTTACATACCCCATGGGGGTATATTATAATGAGCGTACCACAGCAAACCACGTTGGTTTGGAAAGGAGTCATGTATGGCGAAGGTCGAGGGACAGGAACATGTGGCGTCCGCTCATTGCGAGGAGCACGGCGGGCATCAACACGTATCGGAAACGGAGAATGGTAAGCCGGTACGGCGCAGTCATCATTCCGAAGCGATGAAGAGCAACTTGACCAGCCGATTGAACCGGATTGAAGGGCAAATCCGCGGTATCAAAGGGCTGATTGAGAGAGATACTTACTGTGACGATGTGCTGAACCAGATCGCCGCCGTGCAATCTGCGCTGAACAGCGTGGGCCGGCTGCTGCTGGAGGGACACATGAAGAGCTGCGTGATCGAGCGAATTCAAGCCGGTGAGACGGAAGTGCTCGACGAGCTGCTCGTTACGGTCAATAAGCTGATGAAATAAACAGTGGAACCCCCGGGGGGGTACGCTGCAGAGGAAGCATCTATAAAACTCATGGGAGGAACGAATCATGCAAAATATTACGTTAACCGTTGAAGGAATGTCCTGCAATCATTGCGTGAAATCGGTAGAAGGAGCGGTTGCCGGCCTTGGCGCTACAGGGAAAGTGGATCTGGCTGCGAAGAAAGTGGAAGTGACTTTCGACGAAACGAAAGTGACGGTTGATCAAATCAAAGAAGCGATCGAGGATCAAGGCTACGACGTCGTTTGATCGAAAGACTTTTCCTGGACCTCTGAGACGTACGAGCAAATTCGCCGTGCGTCTTTAGGGAACGGGAGTTGGAGTTTTTATTTGCCCTTTACATACCCCTATGGGGTATAACTTACAGGGGTTAAGATGGAGGAATTGTCATGGAAAAAACATGGCCAGCCGCCGGTGCGAATCACGACCAGACAACATTGCAAATTACCGGCATGACCTGCGCGGCCTGTGCGGCACGGATCGAGAAGGGGTTAAACCGGCTGCCCGGCGTGGAACAAGCCAACGTCAATCTGGCGCTGGAAACGGCGCAAGTGCGGTATGAGCCGGGGACGGTCTCGATCGAGCAGATCATCAATAAGGTAAGCCAGTTGGGCTACGGTGCGGTATTGAAGCCGTCCGAGAAGGAGTCCGGGGAACTTCGCGCACGGGAAATCCGGAAACAACGAAATAAGCTGATCGTGTCGGCCGTGCTTGCGTTTCCGCTGCTCTGGGCGATGGCCGGGCATTTCTCCTTTACCTCATGGATCTGGACGCCGGAGCTGTTTATGAACCCGTGGTTCCAGCTCGCGCTGGCAACGCCGGTGCAATTTATCATCGGCTGGGGCTTTTACGTCGGTGCCTTCAAAGCGCTGCGCAGCCGCAGCGCCAACATGGACGTATTGGTCGCGCTGGGTACGTCGGCGGCGTATTTTTATAGTTTGTATTTGAGTTTGGACTCTTTGTCGATGCCTCATGGGCATACCCCCCAGCTGTATTATGAAACCAGCTCGATCTTGATTACATTAATCCTGCTCGGTAAATGGTTTGAGGCGTTAGCCAAAGGCCGCTCCTCCCAAGCGATCAAAACGTTGATGGGGCTGCAGGCCAAAACAGCGCTGGTTCTCAAAGACGGTGTCGAAACGGTGGTATCGATCGAAGGGGTTGTACCCGGGGACGTATTGATCGTCAAGCCAGGTGAGAAGATCCCGGTTGATGGCGTCGTCATCGGCGGGGTCTCGTCCGTAGATGAATCGATGCTGACCGGGGAGAGCATCCCGGTGGAGAAGAAGGAGGGCGACACGGTCATCGGTGCGACCGTCAACAAACATGGCGTGCTGCGTGTACAAGCGGCCAAGGTAGGCAGTGAAACCGCGCTTGCGCAAATCATCCGTGTCGTTGAGGAGGCGCAAGGCTCGAAGGCGCCGATTCAGCGGGTAGCGGATGTGATTTCCGGGATTTTTGTCCCGATTGTGGTTGGGATTGCGGTAGTTACGTTCTTGGTATGGTTTTTCTTCGTGGCGCCGGGCAGCTTCGCCGAGGCGCTAGAAAAGGCGATCGCCGTGCTCGTTATCGCGTGCCCTTGCGCGTTGGGGCTGGCGACGCCAACATCGATTATGGCCGGGTCCGGACGAGCTGCGGAGTACGGGATCCTGTTTAAGGGCGGCGAGCACCTCGAGGCCGCCCAAGGGCTGCAAGCGATCGTGCTGGATAAGACCGGCACGATCACGCGGGGGCAGCCGGAGCTGCGGGAAGTCGTCCCGGCCGAGGGCTGGGACGAAGCTGCGTTGCTCCGGCTCGTCGGCGCCGCCGAGCGCGGGTCAGAGCATCCGCTGGCGGATGCTCTGGTGGCCGGGGCGCGGGCGCGCGCCCTGGAGCTGCCCGAGGCCACCGCTTTTGAGGCGGTGCCCGGGCACGGCATCACGGCGGTCGTCGAGGACCGCCGGGTGCTCGCCGGCACGCGCCGCTTGATGGCGCGTGAAGGCGTCGACGTCGCCGCCGCGGAAGCCGGCATGGCCGCGCTGGAAGCGGCCGGCCAAACCGTGCTGCTCGTGGCGGTCGACGGCGTCTACGCCGGCATGGTCGCCGTGAGCGACACCGTGAAGGAGACGTCCAAGGCCGCGGTGGCGCGGCTGAAGGAGATGGGCCTTCACGTGGTGATGATCACCGGCGACAACGTGCGCACCGCCCAGGCGATCGCCGCCGAGGTCGGGATCGACGAGGTGCTGGCCGAGGTGCTTCCGGAAGGCAAAGCCGCCGAGGTGAAAAAACTCCAGGCCCGCGGCCTGAAGACGGCGATGGTGGGCGACGGGATCAACGACGCTCCCGCGCTGGCCGTAGCCGACGTAGGCATCGCCATCGGCACGGGCACCGACGTGGCCATGGAGGCCGCTGACGTCACGCTGATGCGCGGCGACCTGGAAGGCGTGCCGGATGCAATCGCCATGAGCAAGCGCACAATGGGTAACATCAAGCAGAACTTGTTCTGGGCGCTTGCTTACAATTCGATCGGTATCCCGGTCGCCGCTGCAGGCTTCCTCGCTCCGTGGCTGGCCGGAGCAGCGATGGCGCTCAGCTCCGTCTCCGTGGTGCTGAACGCGCTGCGCTTGCAACGAGTGAAGCTATAATCTTACGATGTAAAGTGAAACGAGCCTCCCAACTCGTAAGGTTCCGGACGTTTGTTCCGGTCTTACGAGGGAAGGCTCGTTTTTTTGATGGAAATGCTATTGTTTTGGATGGATGACGGGATCCCCAATAATGCCTTGATCCTCCAAGGCAAGAAGCAGCTTCTTCATGAGCTCAACGGTTGCTGTGATAGCAGTCACGTCGGGCTTCTTTAATTTCTCCGTACAGGTCAAAGTGGCACGTCCGTTCTTAATCCGCAGTCGTACATGGATCTTGGAATGAAGGTTCAGCAACTCTTCGATCCCTTCATATTTCAATGCCGATCGCAGGAGACTGGGATGGGAAGCTTTGGCTCGATATTTTTTGTTCAGCGCGGAGTTGGGAAGGGAAGCTTCCCGGAGCCCCCTGGAAAACCAAGCCAAGATATGTCGGTTGGCCGAAAATAACACGAACTCCAGCTTTCGGCGCGGCCGGTAGCTGTACTTCACGGAGATCGCGTACTCATGACCGGAGCTGTCGTTATTCGGGTCAGTGATCGTCACCTCACAGGAACCGAAGTGTGGGGAAAGCGGCAGATGGACACGCTGTCCCTTATACTTCCAGTTCTTAAAAGTTCCTGCAGCGTAAGTCCCTCCAGAGGTTCTGGCGTACTCTTTTAGCAGGGTCGTCGACTTCGGTTCCCACCACGACTTACTTTTTACTGTCGTCTGCGTCATGCTTCTCTTCCTCCTTGCCCGGCGCCCGGGTGGAAGGCAGTCTTCCCTCGCGGCGCAATGCTTCTCGCAGCAGGTATTCGATATGCCCATTCACGCTTCGGAATTCGTCCGCTGCCCAGCGTTCCAAAGCCTGATATAGCGTCGGGTCAAGGCGAAGTGGGAAGCTCTTTTTGCTGGCCATCGTGAATGGATGCCCCTAATTAATACAACGTGCTAGTATTGATGACCGGCTGGGCGGAACGGTCGGAGACGACAGCGACAAGCAGGTTGTTAATCATAGCGGCTTTGCGTTCGTCATCCAGCTCGACGACTTGACCGGCTTGCAGCCGTTCAATTGCCATTTGAACCATGGTGACGGCGCCGTCAACGATTTTCTCGCGGGCGGCGATGATCGCTTCGGCTTGTTGACGTTGCAGCATCGCACTTGCGATTTCGGTCGAGTAGGCCAGATGCGTCAGGCGCGACTCAATGACTTTAACCCCGGCGATGGCTAGACGGTTTTGCAATTCGCTGGTGAGCTCCAGCGCAATCTCTTCCGTATTGGCGCGCAGGGAGAAGCCAGTTTCGGAGTCGTCCAGTTGATCGTACGGATATTTGCTGGCGACGTGGCGCAGTGCAGCTTCGCTCTGAATTTCTACAAAGGTTTCGTATTCATCCACTTCAAACAGCGCTTTAGCGGAGTCGACTACCGAAAACACCACGACAGTGGCGATTTCGATCGGGTTCCCTTTGACATCGTTAACTTTCAGCTTAGCGCTGTTGAAGTTACGAACACGCAACGAAACTTTTTTGCGAGTTGAGAACGGGACGGCTAGATAGAAGCCGCTCTTGCGGATTACACCCAGGTAGCGCCCGAAAAAGGTGATAACGGCTGCTTGGTTCGGTTGTACGATCGTCAGCCCGGTTAACAGCACGAAGGCGATGACGAAGGAGAGCACACCGCCGACCACAGGAACGACATCGCTTAACGTGACGAGGAATCCCCCCCAATGCAATAAATCCGAACATAAACAACAGGGCAACAAAACCGTTTAGGCATGAAATTTCTTTTTCTTTCATATGAAGTGACACTCCTTCACATATTAAATTGATATTTATATGATATCACTTTTGCAAAATAATGTAAATAGGCTGTGGTGATATTCTCTGCCGGGGTCCTTTACATGATTATCCCCTTCGCTCAGATAGGCGAGAAATCGATGGAGGAACACGGTATGAATCGATTATTGCTTGGATGGGAGTGGAGCATGTGGCCTGACCGCCCGTCGTGCTGCCAGAAACGCGCGCTGGGAGTAGCGCGCGTTAGGAATGGAGGATGGGGAAGAAAGTGAGAATGAGGATGAGAATGAGGATGAGAATGAGGATGAGGATGGTCAGGAGATAACGGTGAGAAGGATGATGAGGAGGATAGGGATGGGGATGGTGTTTTTAAGGAAGGAAAGGAGGAGGGGAATGGGGTTAAAAGCGAGGCGGCCTCTCAGCTGACCGAACGGGATAGTGCGTGGGTGAAGTGGAACCGTATCTGACCGAATGGGATAGTGCGTGGATGAAGTGGGGCCGGCTGATCGAACGGGATCATGTATGGAGGAAGTTGAATCGCAACTCAATAAACGGGATGAAGGGTGGGGATATGGAACCGTTACTGATCGCATGGGATAGACATGGGAAGGAGGGGCGCTGATCGAACGGGATCATGTGTGGAGGAAGATGTACCGCGGCGAATTGAATGGAATAGACGTGAAAATGAGGAAGTGACTGATCAAAGGGGATAATGTGTAAAAAGGAAGTTGGAGCACAGCTAATTGAACGTGATAGTTTGTGGGCTCGAGGAACCGCAACTGATCAAAAGGGATCATGTTTGAGGGAGTGGAACCGCAAATTTGAGAAGATGGGCGTGTGAAAGCGGAAGTTCGCTGACCAAATGGGATAATGTGTGAAGAAAGTGGAACCACAATTGACCGAACGGGATAAGCGTGGACGAGTGACCCGTCTGAGGGGCCCATGTCGTAGTGCGATAATCCATGGGCGGGCTTAATCCAAGGAGCGGACGATTTGGCTCAGACGGGCAATGCCTTCATTCAGTTCCTCGGCGGTGGCGTAGGCGTAGGAGAGGCGCAGGTGGCTGCCGGAGGCGCGGTCGTAGAGGTGGCCGGGGTTGACCAGGAGGCCGGCTTTTAGGGCGGCGTCAAATATTTTGCGCGGGGAGGGGGAGTTGTGTAGGTTCAGCCAGATGTAAAACCCTCCCTGCGGCACCTTCCAGTCCGCGATATCGCGGAAATGCCGCTCCAGCGCGTCCACCGCCGCTTCTCGCCGCAGGTGGAGTGCCGCCCGCAGCCGTTCAAGGTGGCGGTCGTAGTTGCCGCTCCCGAGCCACTCTGCTGCCATCTGTTGCGAGAGGGCGCTGGAGCCGTAATCGCTTTGCATCTTGATGTCCGCGAGCCGCTCGATGACGGGCTGCGGCCCGGCAATCCAGCCAATCCGCAGGCCCGGGCTGAGGGATTTGGACAAGCTGCCGAGATACAGCACGCTGCCGCTGGTGTCATGCGCCTTTAGCGGCAGGGGCGGCGGGGCGTCCAGCCATAACTCGCGGTAGACATCGTCTTCCACGAGGGGCAAGCGGGCCGCCTCACAGACGTCCAGCAGCAGCTGCCGCCGCGACTCGCTCATCACCGTTCCGCTCGGATTATGGAAAGTCGGAATGGTGTAAAGCAATGCGCCCGCATACTGCTTAGCGTACACGGAAACGAGGTCGGCGCGCAGGCCATGTTCATCCATCGGCACGCCGCGCAGCTTCATTCCGGCGCTCTGAAACACGGGCACCGAATACAGATACGACGGTCGTTCGGTCAGTACCGTTGAGCCCTGGGGGAGCAGGCCGACGGAAATGAGCTGGAGCGCCTGCAAAGCGCCGGAGACGATCAGCAGCGAGGCCGGCGAGACGGTGATGCCCTGACGGCGTAGCCGGGCAGCGATGACCTCCCGGAGCCGCAGATCCCCGTTAGGTTCACCATAGCCCAGGTACGGGACCTTGGCGGCCATCCGTCCCAGCAGTTCGGCCATCTCATCCTGCGGCAGCAGGTCGGGGCCCATCTCGCCGGTGCCCAGCCGCAAAATGCCAGGCTGGAACTCGGCCCGGTTAATCTCCTGCACAGCAGGTAGATTAGGGTATTGCACGCCGGAGCTGACGTACTCGTTCCAATCGGGAGGCGGGGAGGCTGTTAGCACGCCCCACGTGTGGTTAACGACGCGGGTGCCGCCGCCCCGGTCACCTTGAAGCAGCCCGGCTGCGATTAGTTCATCCAGCGCGGCGACGACTGTGCTGCGGTTAACCCCAAACCGCGCAGCCAGCTCCCGTTGGGACGGGATGCGCGTCCCCACCGGCCATTCGCCGCTGGCGATCCGGTCACGAAGATGCTCCATGATTTGGCGATGGAGCGGAATCGGCGAATTTCGGCTGGGGCGCCAAGTCGAAGGATTCATATGGAAGACCTCCCTCTTTTGCAGAATGGTCGATTTCTTGCTCGAGCGGTGTTATTTTCCCATTATATCGTTTGGTTGGTTTCAGTTCCATCCAAATGGATGGAGCCAAGTTGGAAGTGGGCAGGTACAATAAGGTTCATGACAAGGAGAGACAGAGATTAGAGGGGGAGAGAGATGGTTAGTGCTGCGATTCATGGGTTCTTTTTGGCGTTTGGGCTTATTCTGCCATTAGGTGTGCAGAATGTATTTGTATTTAACCAGGGGGCTGCCGGACGAAAGCTGCGCCGGGCGTTACCGGCTGTTCTGACCGCTGCTTTGGGCGATACAATATTGATTTTGCTGGCGGTGTTGGGAGTCTCGGTGTTGGTCTTGTCATGGACTTGGCTGAAAACCGTACTCTTTGCTGCAGGCGCTGTCTTTATGCTGTATATTGGTTGGACGATCTGGCGGGACGTGTCCAAGCCGTCTTCCGCAGGGGTATCTGGGCTGCCAGGTAAACAGCAGGCGGTGTTTGCCTTGTCGGTGACGTTTTTGAATCCACATGCGATTTTGGATACGGTTGGCGTGATCGGGACAAGCTCTCTGGATTATACCGGCTGGGCGAAAGGGGCGTTTACGCTGGCTACGATTCTGGTATCGTGGGTATGGTTTTTTGGATTAGCATGGGCTGGCAAAATGCTTGGAAGCCTGGACCGTGGAGGTCAACTGCTTCGGGGAATCAACCGATTATCTGCGTTGATCGTTTGGGGACTGGCACTATATATGATCGGTTCCGTGATCGCTGATCAGTTGAATTCAGGCGGCGGGGCGCTTTGAAGCTCAGTATGAATGGAACTCGGGGGCTTGCTTCCCGTTGGTGGAAGTTCCATAATTAGGAATGACATCAAGCGAGGAAAAGGAGTGAGGAGATGAACGAGACGATATCGAAGATGCTGGAGCATCGTTCCATTCGTAAATACAGCGATCGTCCGGTGCCCCGGGAGGTCGTCGAGCAAATCGTATCTGCAGGCCAAATGGCCTCCAGTTCCAGTAATGTACAAGCCTATACCGTGATTGCCGTGACGGATGCGGATCGGAAGACGAAGTTGGCCGAGCTTTGCGGCAACCAGGCTTATGTCGCGGAGTGTCCCGTATTCCTGGTCTGGTGCGCAGATTTATCGAGACTTAAGCGGGCCGCCGAGCGGCATATTCCTTCGGAAACGACGTATGAAGGTACGACAGAGAACTTTATTGTGGCGACGGTCGATACGGCGCTGGCTGCTCAAAATACCGCCATTGCCGCAGAATCGCTTGGCCTTGGCATCGTATATATCGGCGGTATCCGCAACCATAGCGAGGATGTGGCGGATCTTCTGGGCCTACCGCACTTGTCGTATCCCGTATTTGGCATGTGCCTTGGTTACCCGGATCAAACCCCTGAGCTTCGTCCAAGGCTTCCGCTGCCGGCAGTTCTACACTGGAACCAGTATGATACAGCCGGGCAAGAGGAACAGGTGGCAGCTTACGACGAGGTCATGTCCAACTATCTGCGTGAACGGACCAGCGGGGCAAAGAATACCCCTTGGTCCAAGCTGATGGCCGAGAAGCTGGCGCAGCCGGCGCGGCTGCATATGCGTGAATTTTTAGAGAAGCGCGGCTTTACCTTGAAATAATACAAACAGCAAAAAGCTGTCCCATTCGGTTTGCAACCGGGGGCAGCTTTTTTCGTCGTTATGATATTACGTAAAAGCGTCGCGTGTTCTCGTATAACCTCGCTGCGGCTTCTTCTGGAGGAATGCCCAGCAGATTCGCCCAGGCCATCGCGACATGGCGTGTCATGCGCGGATGGGTGATCTGACCGGTAAACGGTCCTTCAAACGGCCAAGGCCCGTCCGTCTCGGCCATCACCTGCTCAGGCGGATAGCGCCGGGCAAGGTCTTGGATCTCCGGTTCGTAGACGATATCCGGCGTAAAAGAGATCACATAACCGCGATCCGCCATACGACGCACAGTGGCTTCGGCCCCCTTGAACCAGTGGAAATGTGCCTTCGTCACATCGTGCCGTTCCAGCAGATCGCAAGCAAGATCGGCATCTTCGTATACCGCATGCAGTACAATCGGTTTGTCTAATGCTTTGGCAAGCATCACAAACTTTTCCAGCAGATCTACATAGGGTTCAAGCTCAAAGGGCTTTCCTTGCTGCAGTGCTTCTTGCCGCGTGTAATAAGGAAGTCCGACTTCACCGACGGCAATCATATCCCCGGCATGCTGCTTGATCCAATTCAGCAGGTAATCGATTTCCCGATCTTCCGGGATAGGCTGCTCGGGATGGAATCCGAATGCCGGGCGTACCAGGTTCGGATAACGCTCCGCCAAAGCGTTGTTCAACTTGCAGGAATCTAAATGCATCGAAACTGCAATCACAGCCTCCACTCCACAGCCCGGCAGCTCTTGCAGCAGGCGGTCGCGGAGATTTGCATCGTAAAGGTCTATATGAATATGGGCGTCAATGAACGGAATTTGGATTTCCTTCGGTAATTCATGAAGAAGAATGTTGGACATCTCACCAGCCCCTTTCCAAAAACAGGTTAAACCCTTGTACTCATTATACCTGTTATCTAAGTGGGATTCCGCGGTTACCACGGGATTTCTTCGTTTTTTTGCTAGAGAATGTCCATCCTGTAAAAGGTTAATTCTTACAGCGAACAAAGCCATGTCGTACAATAACAATTATGCGACAAAAATTAAAGTCAACAGGAGGTCCGTTACATAAAATGGGTACTAATTATTTGTCCGCTGTAGCCCAACAATTTCCGTTCCATTTATCAGTCACACAGGATTATCAGGACGAACAGATTATTCAAATGTTCTTGACGGCATGCGCCAAAGCGCCAAATACCCGTAGAAACTATTTTAGGGCTCTAGAGCAATTCAGGCAATTCCTTTCGGGAATGCGTTTTCGGGATGTGACTTGGAGGGAAATCGAAGCTTATAAAATCTACCTCACAAAGGGCTTCTACCGTGATGGCCAAAAACCGCTTGCTCCAGCCAGTGTGGCTGCATTTATCGCACCGCTGAAGTCGTTTTATAAATGGGGAAGCGACAGCAGCATCGGCTTTTTCGATCATAATCCGGCGCAAAATGTCCGTATCCCGGCCATTGCCGTAACGAGCCGCAGACATTATCTGACTCGCAACGAAGTAGGCAAGCTGCTGGAAGCGCTGCGCCGCCAAAGTCTGAGAAATTACTTGATCGGCCTATCCCTGGTGCTGTTGGGCCTTCGCGTGTCGGAGCTATGCGGCATCAAGTGGAAGGATTTTCATACTGATATGTTGGAGACGTCCATCTGGCTCACTGTATCCCACGCAAAACGGGGAAAAACACGCGAGGTTAAAATTCCACGCGAGCTCTGGAGCATGTACCAGGAGCATGCACGCAGATTGGCAAATGGGCAGGAACCGGATCCGGAGCTGAAGCTGTTTGCGATTACGCCGCGGCAAATCGAACGAATCATTAAACAAGCAGGGATTGCGAGCGGAATTCAGAAGCAGCCGACCCCCCACTGGTTAAGACATACCAACGCGACGCTGGCATTACTGCAGGGCGCCTCGCTGCAGCAGGTTCAGGAAAGCTTGGGGCACTCTCATATCAACACAACTCAGCGCTATCTGCACACCGTCGAGCAAATAAAGAAGGCGGCTCCCGACTTCGTGCAGGACAGTTTGATGGAATTTATGTGATTTTTCTATTTTTTTAGTGCTATTTATCTATTTTTTTGTGTCGAAAATAATGCAAAAATCGCTCTTTTGTCCTATAATGTAACAAGGGTTAATTACAAACCTTGCCAAATTTCGACCAGTTTTTACCTAGGGTTGTCGCATAATTGTTATTGTACGACATGGTCTGATTTTCATCCGTTTGCTCTGAATCATCATCGGGTAGAAAGCGTTAAAAATTAACTGGTTTTTAGCAAAAAAATATGAGTCAAAAGAACTTTTTTTTCTTCGGGAAATAAGGAACGTCGACTCCGACACGGGAGAGACGAAAGACGACACAGGTTTTTTTAGGGGGCAGAACGGTTGACTGTTTTTAATGAGTTCGTCGACGATTGGTATATGGACTATAGCCCGGAAGCTGTGAAGTGGTTTAACCTGCTTGTGCGCAGGCATCCGGAAACCTATCATCATAGCATACGGGTTGCTATGCTGGCGGAGAAGATCGCCGAGCCGCTGAAGATCACCGGAGCCGAGAAGGATATGCTGGTCCGCGGTTGCTTTATGCATGACATCGGCAAGACGATGATCCCTCGTGCCATCATTGAGCAACGGGGGCCGCTGACGGAAGCCCAGTGGAGGATCATTAAGCTGCATCCGGTTATCGGAGCAGAGCTGGTAGAAGTGGATCCTGCGTTTGGGCCGGGCATTGCGGATATCGTTCGCTGGCATCATGAGCGTTGGGATGGTCGCGGGTATCCGGATGGGCTGAAGGGGAAGGAAATCCCCTATAAGGCGAGAATCTGCGCGGTGGTTGACGCCTTCGATTCGATGACATCGGATCGGCACTATCGGGAACGGAAGCTGACTATGGCTGAAGCCAAGCTGGAACTGCACCAACATCGTGAGACCCAGTTTGATCCGGAAGTGGTGGATGCGTTAATGGAGCTTTCCGATGATATGCTAAATATTTACTCCATCATGTGATCAGCGAAAGATCAGGAGGAATGGACATGGAAAAAGAGTCCTGGAGCCGTTCGGTTACTCCGGAGGAACTGGAGGCAGCGAAACGGACAGGAAGGACTTTGCTCTACCTGCGCGTAACCTTACTTCCCGAATGTACCCAGAAGCTGGAGCGATTCCGGCTGATTGATATGAAGTTAAACGCCTATGAGCAGGTGCTTGACCGGATGCCGAATCTCTCAGATCCGGCAGGGCATTTAGAATCCATTGAATCGGTGACTTGGCTCATTGCCGTCGCTGGGGAAGCCCAGCACCTGCGGCGATGGGTCGAACTGATGCTGGATGTGGATCAGGTGGAGGTTACCGAGGTGGCAATGGAACGTTGATAGCAGGGGGAAGTCTATTTCAGACTCCTCCTGCTGCTATTTTGCGCTGCTCCGCCGCCATCATCGCCGCAATCTCCCGTTTTAATCGCATAAAATCGGGGTCCTCCAGCATTTCCTCACGCCGCGGCCGGGGAAACGGCACCTGGATGGTGTGCAGCACATGGGCCGGCCGGTTCGTAAACAAAACGATCGTGTCCGAGAGCATGAGCGCCTCTTCGATGCTGTGCGTAATCATCAGGACGGAGCGCTTGTTCTCTTCCCAAATATCCAGCAGCCAGCGCTGCATTTCACTGCGTGTCAGGGCGTCGAGCGCACTAAACGGCTCGTCCAGGCACATGACTTCCTGAGGGGCGAGCAGTCCCCGAAGGAACGAAGCCCGCTGCTGCATACCGCCGGACAACATATGAGGATAAGCTCGTTCAAATCCGCGTAACCCCGCTTTTTCGAGCCAATGCTGAATTTCCGCACGGGAGCTCTGCTTTCCGGCTCCGGCGATTTCCTGCGCCAACACAACGTTATCCTCGATCGTCCGCCAAGGGAACAACGCAGGCTGCTGCGGCACGTAACTGATATGTCCGCGCTGTCCGGTGACCGGGCGTCCCTGAAGGAGCACCTCGCCATGATCCGGCGCGGTCAGACCGCCGATGACGTGGAACAGCGTGCTTTTGCCGCAGCCAGAGGGGCCGATGATCGACACGAATTCACCAGCCGGCACTCGCAGTGAAATGTCCTGCAGCACTGGTACTTCCCGGCGCCGGTCGCGGAACGTTTTATGAATCTGCCGAACCTCCAACGCGGGGGTGGCGTTATCTTTGGGTGTAGATGCTTCGCTCATAAACCAAGCCTTCCTTTCCGTTCGCTTCTCTATCTCCGGTCGTTCGCCGGTTTATAGCGGACAAGCCATTTTTCCAACAATGCAACACAGGCGAACATCGCCAGGCTGATGGCCACGATGATGGCGATGGCGACAAAGATCTTATCCGTGCGGAACGATGCCTTCTGCAGCATCATATAGTAGCCAATGCCTTTGTCTGCGCCAATCCATTCGGCAATGACCGCCCCCATCACGCTGTAAGTTGCGGCGATTTTCACCCCGGACATGATCGAGGGGATCGCATAGGGCACCTCCAGCTTGCGGAAAATATCCGCCTTGGATGCACCAATCATTCGCATATAATCAAGCATCGCCCGGTCCGTGCGGCTAAGTCCGTCCATGGCTGCCACGGCGACAGGGAAGAAGCAGACGAGCGTAATGACGATAATCTTCGGCAGGATGCCAAAGCCGAACCAGATCATCAGCAGTGGCGCCAACGCAATGGTGGGCACGTTTTGACTTAAGATGATGAGCGGATACAGCGATGCCTTCAGAAACGGGACATAATGCAGAACAAACGCCGTCAGCAGGCCGACAAGCGTCCCGATGGCAAAACCGATCAGCATCAGCCGCAGCGTTGCTAAAGTATGTTCCCCCAAGCTGGCCGCACCGGCAGCTGCTTCACGACCGATATCCACCGGGCTGGGGAGAATCCATTTCTCGATGTGGAACCAGGCGGTCGCGCCTTGCCAGATCAGTAAAAACAAGATGACCGCCACGAGGGGCGGCCATATGCTGTGCCAAAGGCTGCGGAGATTCATGGCCGATATTTTTCGATCAGCTTATCCATGCTGACGCCTTTGGGATTGTAGGAAATTTTAATTTGCGAAATGATGCCCGTGCTGCCGAATTCAATGACGGCTTCATTCATTTTCTTCACGATGGCCAGCAGCTCGTCGAGATCTCCCTCCATGGTCGTCTCCAGGGGATTCACCTGATATTTGACGCCGGAAGCTTGAATAACTTCAATGGCTCGGTCTACATAGGGAATGACGTCTTCACCGTTAGGCGTTTTCGGAATGATTTGAATGCTTAATAACGCGTTTGGCATGGGTAAGTTCATCCTTTCGAATAGGAGTTTTGGCATTAAAGAATTATTAAAGGTAGTTATTCGCTTGGCAAAAACTCGTTGGTAAAAGCGGCATCCACATCAAGCGGTTTCTCCAGGAGCTTGCGTTCAAACATCCAATCGGAGTAGTTTTGCCACACTTCTTTCTTTTGCTCGCCCCAGCGCGGAGCATCGTCCTTGTATTTCGGGCTGAGCCATTTTTGACTGGCCACCACCAGGTCTTTGTCGAGCTCGGGTACAGCTTTCAGCAGGATCTGCGCCGCTTCTTCCGGATGGTCGATCGCATACTGATAACCTTTCGTCACAGCCCGCATAAAAGCTTTTACAAGCTCAGGGTTATTCTGGATTGTCTTCTCGTTCGTCACGAGTACCGGTGTGTAGTAGTCCAGCTTCTCGGAGAAATCTTTGACATACAACATGTCCAGCGGCTCGCCCCGCAGCTCGGCCTCAACGCCCGTCCAGGCGTAGAAAATCCAGGCAAAATCAATGTCCCGTTTTACCGCTGTAAAATAATCAGCATCCCCGATGTTAACGAATTTCACCTTGTTGACATCAGCGCCTTGCAGATCCATGATCGATTGGATCACCGCTTGTTCCACCGGTGAACCCCAGCCGCCGTAGGCTTTGCCCTCGAAGTCCTTTGGCGACTTGATGTTCTTCTCGACAGGGGCAGCGAAGCCGGACGTATTGTGCTGAATGATCGCGGCAATCGAAACGAGCGGGACGCCTTGGATTCGGCTTTGCGTCACGTTCTCTTGCACGCTGACGCCAAACGGCACCTCTCCTGAGGCCACCATCGCTTCGGCGCCGCCGGAACCAGGCAGGAGGATGTCCACATGCAGTCCTTCCTCGGCGAAATAGCCTTGATCCTTGGCGACGTAAAGCCCGGTATGGTTCGTGTTAGGGCTCCAGTCGAGCACGACTTTCACATGTTGCAGCTCTGCATTAGAGGCTTGATTGGGTGCGGCGGCTTCGGTATTTTGTCCGCCCTGGTTTCCGCCTTCTGCCTTCCCGGCACGATTCCCATTCGCTCCGCCGCAGGCGGACAATACCAGCAGCAAGCAACCAAGAAATATGGCCAGTGCGGTACGTACTTGAACTTTCACGACTCCGACTCTCCTTCGTTGGTGTAAATTTCCGCAGCTTGTTCTTGGTATAACCCTGGATGTGCGTCCTTAAGCGTAACTTCCAACTTCCGGATACAAAAAAACGTCCCGGATCCGGGACGCGATAGGCAATGGAAATGACATGTAAAATAAGTTCATCACCATGGTATGGCTCCCTACGCTGGCATTATCCAGATCAGGTTGAAGGGTCAGTATCTTGGAGGGATACACTCTCAGCCGGCCAATTCCAGCACCCCTGAACAATATGACTGCAGATTACATCTGTCATTATAGTTTTCAGTAGTTAGATTTGTCCAGTCTTTCCGGTAGGCTTGAAAAAACAGGGGATTTGCTTTTTATCTGGCAAAAGGCTATAATGAGATCAAATCATGTTTTTGAAAGAAGATATCATTCACGCATTGAAAAGGGTGTCACTTTTTTAAAACTGGAACTTTTTTCAATGTGTGAATTTTTTTTATACAAGTGGTGCATGTTCAATAAGGGTCAGCCTTTATTTGAACGACTTCTGTTAAAAAAATGAATCATGTTAATCTTAAACAGGAGGTATTCTCCCATGGAAACTGGAACAGTAAAATGGTTTAACGCTGAGAAAGGTTTTGGCTTCATCGAAGTGGAAGGCGGAAATGACGTATTCGTTCATTTCAGCGCGATCACTGGCGAAGGCTTCAAAACCCTCGACGAAGGCCAACGCGTACAATTCAACGTGGTTCAAGGCAACCGCGGCCCTCAAGCCGAGAACGTTGTAAAACTGTAAGCTAGTTAGAAACTGCTCTTAATGCGTGCTCGCATTAAGGGCAGTTTTTCTTCGCAAAGATCATTAATGAGGTTAATTCTTCAGAAGTCCGCTTCTGATGATACATATAACACTACAACAAAATCATCAATGCACCTGGTTGGAACGTTCACCTTGAAGAGGAGGGGAATTTTATGAACTACCGTAAAAAGACGTTAGAAGAAATTCCTGAGGAAAATACGCCGGTATGGACCTGCACTAGCGATGACTGCAACGGGTGGATGCGGGACAATTTCACCTTTGATTATAGCCCCGTATGTCCGCTCTGCTCGTCCGAGATGGTCATGGGGATGCGCATGCTCCCTCAACTGAGCAATCCAAGCTCCGATCAAAGATCGTCGGCCAAGAAGGCTTAGGCGCTTGTACCCTTTCATGGGACCAGTGACCTAAGCGAACGCAGCCGTGTTCGCCTTTCGCGAATGCGGCTTTTTTATGCCCTTTGCTAAAGTGAGGAGCTACCTAAGAAAAGGATTGCATCCCTATCTAAAATCGAATATGTTTAATTATGACATGTTTCGACAAGCAGGAGGGCGTTGATGCGCGTAAAGTATAAAGTGGCACCCCAGGTTTTTGACATCCCCTACAGCCCAAGGCAGCGAAAGTGGGCGATTATCCTCTCAGTTTTCATTACCGTCGTGTCGTTGATTACATTACCGTTTGGAATGATTGAACTTCCACATAAAGATCAATATTTATCGGCCATTGTTGGCTGCATTATTTTTGGCAATTTGTTAACCGCCATTACCATGTATAGTCAGTACCGAGCTTCCGGTCTACCGGCTTTGCTGGTTATCTTCTGCACTTATTTGTTCGGTTGTTTCATGTCACTCTTGTACGTCTTGACCTTTCCGAGTCTCTTCATCAACATCGCGGATGTTGAAGCGATTAAGGAGCAAACGGCGGGATGGGTGTGGGTGATGTGGCATGTGGGAATTACCCTGGGGGATCTGGGGATATGCTTTTGCAGGTCGAAAGTGGTCTGCTCCCTTAAAGTCGAAGAAGCAGATCGTTCGATCTGGCACGGCGGGCATTGTCCTTACCTTGTTCCTTGTATTTTTTTCATATAAAGCTTCAATGCTTGCTGTTCAGAGGCTGCCGGGTCTTTTTTATAATAATGATTTATGGCAACTCAAAAATTCAATGATTGGCCCGATCCTATGGGCTCTTAATATGTACGCATTGTTAGTGTTAAGGGTGAGAGTAAAGAGGCAGTCGGTGCTGCACTTGTGGCTGTCTGTGGCAATGTTAGCCTTGCTGATGGAGGTTACGCTGGAGTTATGGGCCGGCATGCGCTTCACGCTTGGATGGTATGTGGCTAAAATCAATTCCCTGATCTCGGCCACCATTGTGCTCTGTGCGATTGTTAACGAGGTGAATCGTTTATTCATCCGACTGTCGGAGCAGCATCGGCAGTTGATCGAATCGGAGGACCAGCTTGAGGTGGCTAACGAACAGCTGCTTCGGTTAACCAATCTGGACGGGTTGACAGAAATCCCTAACCGGCGGAGATTGGATGAGATCCTCGATAGGGAATTGCAAACTCCCGAGGAACGAAGCAACGCGCTATCGCTGCTCATGATAGATATTGATTATTTTAAAGACTATAATGATTATTACGGACATCAAGCTGGGGATCAGGTTCTCAAAAAGGTTGCACAAACGATCTATGCTGCGGCGAAGCGGGAACGCGGGTTTGCGGCCAGATACGGCGGTGAGGAGTTCGTCGTGATCCTGGCCGGTCACCATGCGCAGCAAACGTTAGAGTTGGCGGAACGGCTGCGGGGAGAGGTGGCTGCCTTGGCGATCGAACACCACAGGTCGAAAGTGGACAACTGCGTCACGATCAGTATGGGAGGTTACTCCTTGTGCCCGCACGAACCGATGACGTCGGAGGAATTGATCCGCCATGCCGACGATTGTCTGTATCAAGCGAAGGCAGCGGGGCGCAATCGAGCGATTGTGAAGGGAGGATGCTCCTGAACCACTTACGGTTCAGGAGGCAGTGGAGCTCTCGGTCATTGCCCGGTACTGCTTGAGCATAAACAGCCGCCAGCGAATGATCATGCCATAAGCGAGCAGGAAGAACAGCGCTGCGGTTTGCATGACGGAGACGTATTGTTCTACAGCCTCATGCAGCAGGAGACGGACAACTAGCAGACCAATCAGAATGAAGATAAAGCTGCGGGAACGTTCCGCGTAAATTTCGCCGCCGATGTTCTCGAACTTGGTTGTCCGAATCAACGGATAAGAAAAAAGAAGCCAGCCGAAAGCAAAGGCAATTATGCCCCACAGAATTGGAATATGCGTCTCCGGTACAACGAACATGAAAAGACCGGTTGTCATTCCGAGCGGCGGGATAATGATTTTCTTCACCGTGACAGGTCGACGACTGGCTTTCAGACGGATAAACAGAACAGCGACGGCCATGGCCATCGCACCAACAGTAAAGGCGATTTGCATATACGAGGGATTCATTAGGTTCATAGAGGTTCCCTTTCTATAAGTGTAGTGTATAGTATGTATGTGTTGAGTTATTAGCAATGAGTAATTAGCGATAATGATATAACGTGACTAGCGAACAGCGATTCGCGAGAACATTATAACATACTCGTCTGCACTTGTTTCAAACTTGGTATGGGAAGGGGAAGAAGGAAGATGAATAGTGAATTAACAGTCGCCGTTCATTGCTTGTTGTATTTAGATTCCAAGCAGGATCGCATGGCCAATAGCGAACAGATCGCTAGCAGCGTTGCGACCCATCCAGCCCGCGTACGTAAGGTACTCAGCCTGCTGCGCCGCCATGACCTCGTAACGACAAAGGAAGGGGCCCGCGGCGGGTATATGCTAAAGTGCGAGCTTTCGCACGTGTCCCTCGGCGACTTGTATCGCATCTTCGCTCAAGGATCGCTGCAACCCAACTGGTGTTCCGGCAGTGAATGCTCTTCCTGTAATATTTCCTCGAACATCCCTGCCGTGATGAACCAAATCTACAGCGGGGCAGAGAAACAGGTGGAGATGTTTTTTGATCGGCTTCCATTGTCTGAAGTGAAGCAGATGATGGATAAATTTGAGAAAGAAAGGGAAGAGAAATCGGTGAGCAAGGAAGCGAGGCAGCACTGGTACTTTTTTGTAGGTTCCTATGCCGATCGCGGGGAGCCGGGAATTTATCTCTGTGAGCTGCAGAGGGACACCGGCGAAATGCGGGTTATCCACGAGACTGCGGGTCTTACCAACCCTTCCTTCGTGATCTTCGATCCACAGGGGATGCGATTGTATGCGGTAAGTGAGCAGACTGAAGGGCAGGTCGCTGGATTTACGGTTGATCCGAAGGATGGGAAGCTGGCGATGCTGCACAGCGAACGGGCAACGCTGGGGGCCGACCCGTGCCATCTGGCTTTGAAGTGGGGGCGGGATACATTTTTGCTGGTCGCTAACTATTCCAGCGGGCATGTGAATGCCTTTACACTGGAACCGGATGGGGCATTAGGGGAAATGACTGCCCTGATCCAACATGAAGGCAGCAGCGTTAACCAGGAGCGCCAGGAGTCGGCTCATGCTCACAGCATTGTGCCTAGCCATGATGGTCGGTTCGCCTTTGTCTCCGACTTGGGGACGGACCAGATTGTGATCTATCGGTTGGAGTGCGGGCGGCTCTTTAAGCATGGCGTAACCCACTTGCCGCCCGGGGCAGGTCCACGGCATTTCGTGCTCCATCCATCAGAACAGTTTGCGTACGGCATGAACGAGTTGAACAACACGATGACGGCGTATACGTTCGATCCTGTGGAGGGACGGCTTGAAGCGATCCAGCACGCCAGCTCGCTGCCGGATGATTTCCAAGGGGAGAACTACCCGGCTGATATCCACTTCTCGCCGGATGGACGTTACGTCTACGGATCGAACCGCGGACATGACAGCATTGTACGTTTCCGTATCGATGAGCACACCGGTCATCTCGTAGACCCGGAATGGACGAGTGTGGGAGGCAGTTGGCCGCGGAACTTCGCCGTCCTGGAGGACTATGTGTTGGTGGCCAATCAGTACAGCGGCAATATCGCCGCCCTGCGGCGAGATCCCAACAGCGGCAGTCTGACACCGGCGGAGCATAGCTTGAAGATCAGCAAACCTTCCTGCATCGAACCGCTGCCGGTGAACTTTGCGGCGGGTACGCCAAATTAGAAATTAGATAGTAAGAACATCTAAGCGGACGAGGATCCGACCCAGACACCCGAAGGCCAGCATTTGCCGGTCTTCGGGTGTTTTTGCATGTGCGGCGTGCCCAGCTAAGC
>NZ_BILV01000048.1 GCF_004000745.1 Paenibacillus barengoltzii NBRC 101215 | reverse complement strand
CAGAGCGGCGTGGACTTCGCTGAAGCGCACCTATATTGCCCTGGGGCTAACCCATCTGCAGGCATATTTGAATGAATACACTGTCCGCCGTTACCTTCGTATGTCCTTTTCCGAGGAAGAAATGCATCAGAACTTGCTGCAGATGTGCTTGTCTATTCCAGCGATCCCTTACCGCAAATTGATCGCCCATTATCAGAATCATTTCATGGCGATTAATGCTGCCGCTTAATCGAAGCACCAGAACGTTCAGGAAATGGGCCAATGAGGTGCTATCGGGGTCTATCGGGGTCTATCGAGGTCTATCGTGTGTTACTACCTTGGGGCTATCTTGTGGCTATTAAGAGGCTATTCAGGGATTTATCTACAGGTTGGTTATTTAGGGGTTAGTAGGAGCGACTTGGAGTTATGGGTGAGTATGAAGGGTGAAACGTATGTATGAGACGGGTATGCGGGATGAGGCGCGTATGAAGCGTATATGAAGCTGTGTATGGAACGTGTATGAAGGCTCCATATGGACGGCATAAAGCTGCGTATGGAACGTGTATGAAGCTGCGTATGGAACGCGTATGAAGCATGTATGAAGTATATTTGAAGCGCGTATGAGGCATATTTGAGGCGTTATGTTATTTATGCGAACAGACGTTCTGACGCAACGGGATATTCCTTAAGGGAAGCGGACAGAGACCCTATATTCCCGTGAGAGCACAACGAAAAAGCCCCCATCTCCCAAAAGAGACGAGGGCTTGCCTGACACAAAGTTTGATTTGCCTAGTCTAGTACGATAGCCACGACGATCGACAAGATGAAGAAGCCAACCGCCAATCCGACCGTGACTCGTTCGAGAACGAGCTCCATGCCGCGCGCTTTCGTTTTTCCGAAAAGATGTTCAGCACCCCCGGAGATGGCACCGGAAAGACCCGCGCTCTTCCCTTTCTGCAGCAACACGACTGCGATCAAACCGATCGAGAAAATAACGAGCAATACCTTCAACAAAATATCCATTCAATCCACCTCCTAAGTGAGAACATCTTTCATCTATACCATTGCTCAGAAATTTAGATACAAAAACAGCATTATTATTGTACCATAGCAATTCTGGGAAAACAACCGTTTTCCCTTAGATTAGCTGAGTTTATACACCCGTGCTTCATACGGCCGTAAATCGAGCTGCCGCACGTCTTCTCCCGCAGGCACGTCATAGTTAGCAATCAAGAGTTCTGCGGACTTCACCTCATCGATGCTCATGGCAACGGCTTCATCTGTCGTCCAAGTGAAGTGGGCCGGTTTATCGTAAAAATTCAAGACAACCAACAGCCGTTCTTCTCCAAGCGTGCGAGTATACGCATATACCTGCTGATCTTCCGGATTCAGCAGCTCGTAACGTCCGTATACGATCACCTCATGCTGTTTACGCAACTGAATTAATCGACGGTAATAGTGGAAAATCGAGTTGTCGTCCGCAAGCGCACGTTCCACATTGATTTCCTGATAGTTCGGGTTAACCGCCAGCCATGGCGTTCCGGTCGTAAAACCGGCATGCGGACTGTCGCCCTTCCATTGCATTGGCGTACGGGCATTATCCCGGCCCTTGGCATAGATCCCCTCCATGATTTGTTCCTGGGAGTAACCCTTCTCCAAGTACTCCTGATACATGTTCAACGTCTCGATATCGCGGTATTCGTCGATCGTCTCAAATCGTACGTTGGTCATGCCAATTTCTTCGCCTTGATAAATGTATGGTGTCCCTTGCAGCGTATGCAGGAGTGTAGCCAGCATTTTAGCCGACACATTATGGTATTCGCGGTCATTACCGAAACGCGATACCAGGCGTGGCTGGTCGTGGTTATTCATATAAATGCTGTTCCACGCTTTTCCTTCCAACATGGTTTGCCACTTCGAGAGGATCTGCTTGAGATCAACCAGTGTCCATGGTTTGGCCCACCACTTGCCATCCGGACCCGAATCGATGCCCATCAGCTCAAACTGGAACACCATGTTGAGCTCATTCCGATCCGTCCCTGCGAATAAGATCGCATCTTCCGGCGTGACGTCCACCGTCTCACCTACCGTCATAATATCGTATTTAGACAAGACCTCACGATTCATTTCTTGCAGAAACTCATGAACCCTCGGGCCGTTAATGCAATTCCCTCCGTCCGCATGGTTTGGCAATCCCTCCGGTTTGGAGATCAGATTGATAACGTCCATACGGAATCCATCAATGCCCTTATCCAGCCACCAGGTCATCATATCGTAGACCTCACGACGCACCTTCGGGTTTTCCCAGTTGAGATCCGGTTGCTTCTTCGAGAACATGTGCAGATAATATTCATCGGAAGCTTCATCGTATTCCCAAGCCGATCCGCTGAAAAAGGATCCCCAGTCATTTGGTGCTTGCCCATCTTTGCCAGGACGCCAGATATAGTAATCCCGATACGGATTATCCTTCGATTTACGCGATTCCACGAACCAGTGATGTTCGTCTGAGCTGTGGTTCACAACCAAGTCCATGATCAGCTTCATGCCCCGTGCATGCAGCCCTTCCAGCAGCTCCTCCCAGTCTTCCATAGTTCCGAACTCATCCATGATCGATTGATAATTGCTGATATCGTACCCATTATCGTCATTCGGCGACTCGTAAACTGGGCAAAGCCAGACTACATCCACGCCCAAGTACTTCAAATAATCCAACTTCGAGATGATCCCGCGCAAATCGCCGACCCCATCCCCGTTACTATCCATAAAGCTGCGAGGATAAATTTGATAAACGACGCTTTCTTTCCACCATTTCTTGTCCACGATGCTTCTCCTCCATCTACCCTTAAATTCAGCCTAGTTTTTACCACTCATTTTTTCTATCTATCCAATGACTTCACAACGTAAACGTTTACTATATTGAGCAACAAAAACCTATTTCACTGATTACTGATTAATAGCATATATATCTTGAACGTAAACGTTTACTTTCAACTATATTACCGTCCTGCCAACTTGTCAATGACAATGCGCAAAAAGGATCTTTAACGTTCAAAGCCCCTGCTTGTAAATCCAAGCAGGGGCTTTGCGTTAGGCCGGAATCATCCGGCTGTCCTTCTTAACGATGAGCTTTCAGGTTGTAGAAGGATTTCAGGCCGTTGTATTGAGCCAAGTCTGCCAATTGATCTTCGATGCGAAGCAATTGGTTGTATTTCGCGATACGGTCCGTACGGGACGGAGCACCGGTTTTGATTTGGCCAGCGTTTGTTGCCACGGCGATATCGGCAATCGTGCTGTCTTCGGATTCACCGGAACGGTGGGATACAACCGCAGTGTAACCAGCGCGTTTTGCCATTTCGATAGCGTCGAACGTTTCGGTCAACGTACCGATTTGGTTTACTTTGATCAGGATCGAGTTACCGATACCCTCTTTGATACCTTTATACAAACGTTCGGTGTTGGTTACGAACAGGTCGTCACCGACGAGTTGAATTTTGCTGCCCAATTTCTCAGTGAGCAATTTCCAACCTTCCCAATCGTCCTCAGCGCAGCCGTCTTCGATTGTGATGATCGGGTATTTTTCAACCCAAGAAGCGAGCAAGTCCACAAATTCAGCGGAAGTAAAGGATTTGCCTTCGCCTTCCAGATGGTATTTACCGTCTTTGTAGAACTCAGTGGAAGCAACGTCCATACCCAGGAATACGTCTTTACCTGGAGTATAGCCAGCTTTCGTAATAGCTTCCATGATCGAGGACAATGCGTCTTCGTTGGAAGAGAAGTTTGGTGCAAAGCCGCCTTCATCGCCTACAGCCGTGTTCAGGCCTTTAGCTTTCAGAACGGATTTCAGGTTGTGGAAGATTTCAGCACCTGTACGGAGCGCTTCTCTGAAGGAAGGAGCACCTACCGGCAGGATCATGAATTCTTGTACGTCTACGTTGTTGTCCGCATGCGCACCGCCGTTCACGATGTTCATCATCGGAACTGGAAGCTGCTTCGCGTTAAATCCGCCCAGGTAAGCGTACAGCGGCAGATCCAATGCATCAGCTGCTGCGCGAGCTACTGCCATGGAAACGGCCAGGATCGCGTTAGCGCCCAGTTTACCTTTGTTTGGCGTGCCGTCCAATTCGATCATCAATTTGTCGATGCCAACTTGGTCCAGCGCGTCCATACCAATCACTTCAGGAGCGATGATTTCGTTAACGTTCTTAACAGCGTTCAGTACGCCTTTGCCCAGGTAACGAGTTTTGTCGTCATCGCGAAGCTCTACAGCTTCATGCGCACCAGTGGATGCGCCGGAAGGAACGATAGCGCGGCCCATAGCGCCGGATTCAAGATAAACTTCAACTTCAACAGTTGGGTTCCCGCGGGAGTCCAGGACTTCGCGAGCGTATACGTCAGAAATAATCGTCATGTTTACAGTCTCCTTTTTAAGTAGTTATTCCATTCAAATGGTGATCTATGTTTTTACGCCTTGCGGCTGGCAATCATCGATTGACCGGTCATTTCCGGCGGCTTCGGCAAGCCCATCAGGTCGAGCAGCGTTGGAGCTACGTCGGCGAGGATGCCTTTATCGCGAAGCACTACGTTCTCGTCGGTTACGATAAACGGTACCGGATTCGTGGTGTGCGCCGTATACGGACGACCTTCATCGTCGATTTCCATATCCGCATTCCCGTGGTCAGCAATAATGACAACCACTCCGCCTTTGGCTTTGACCGCGTCTACGACTTTACCTACGCACTCGTCCGTCACTTCAACCGCTTTGATCGTCGGTTCCATTTTACCGGAGTGACCAACCATATCTGGGTTTGCGAAGTTCAGGATGATCGCATCGTGTACATCGGATTCAATTTCCTTCACGCAAGCTTCAGCAACTTCATAAGCGCTCATTTCCGGTTTCAGGTCGTAAGTTGCGACTTTCGGAGAGTTGATGAGCACGCGTTTCTCGCCTGGCAGCTCTACATCGCGTCCGCCGCTGAAGAAGAAGGTGACGTGCGGATATTTTTCCGTTTCCGCAATCCGCAGTTGTTTCTTCCCATGTTGAGCTAACACTTCGCCAAACGTATTGTCGAGATCCTTCGGCTTGTACGCAACGTACCCATTCACCGTTTCTGCAAACAGCGTCAAGCAGACGAAATGCAGGTCTGTCGGGAATTTAGGGCCGCGATCGAAGCCTTGGAAATCTTTGTTCGTAAATACGTTGGACAGCTGGATCGCACGGTCTGGACGGAAGTTCAAGAACACAACGGAGTCGCCGCTCTCAACTTGTGCGATCGGCTCGCCTTTGTCATCCACAATGACAGTTGGCATCACGAATTCGTCATAGACCGATTTCTCGTACGATTCCGTTACGGCTTTAATCGGATCGGTATATTTTGGACCTTCCGCATAAACCATGGCCCGGTACGATTTCTCGACGCGGTCCCAACGTTTGTCGCGGTCCATCGCATAGTAACGGCCTTGGACGGTGGCAATCTTGCCTACGCCAAGCTCGTTCATCTTAGCGATCAATTGCTCAAGGAAGCCTTTAGCGCTGTCTGGAGCAACGTCGCGGCCGTCCAGGAATGCATGCACATAAACTTCGTGCATTTCTTCCTTCTTCGCCAGTTCCAGCATCGCGAACATGTGCTCGATGTGGCTGTGAACGCCGCCGTCGGACAGAAGGCCGTACAGATGCAGCTTTTTTCCCTTCGATTTCGCGCTGCGCACCGCATCAACCAGCGTTTCGTTCTTAAAGAATTCCCCTTCGCGAATCGATTTGGAGATCCGAGTCAAGTCTTGGTAAACAATCCGGCCGGCGCCGATGTTCAAGTGACCTACTTCGGAGTTCCCCATTTGCCCTTCTGGCAAACCAACGGCTTCCCCGCTGGCTGTCAGCGTAGTGTTCGGATATTGCTTCAAATAACGGTCATAGTTCGGCTTCTTCGCTTGGGCAACCGCGTTGCCTTCCACTTTGTCGCGAAGCCCGAATCCGTCCATGATGATCAGAGCTACTGGTCTTGGAGCCGTCATTTATTTCGCCCCCTCAACGAGCTGGATGTACGATTCTGGCTGCAGGCTGGCACCGCCGACAAGCGCGCCGTCGATGTCGCTTTGGCCCATATACTCCTTCACGTTTTCCGGTTTTACGCTGCCGCCGTATTGAATGCGGATTTTCGCCGCTACGTCGTCACCGTAAAGCCCCTGAACCAGACTGCGGATGTAGGAAATCACTTCGTTCGCATCTTGTGCGGTCGAGGATTTGCCCGTACCGATTGCCCAAATCGGTTCATACGCAATTACTACTTGCGCTGCTTGCTCTGCCGTCAGGCCTTTCAAAGCCGCTTCGGTTTGAACTTTCACGACTTCTTTCGTTTGGCCAGCTTCACGCTCTTCGAGCTTCTCGCCCACGCAAGGGATCGGGGTCAAGCCATGTTTGAAGGCAGCCAGGATCTTCTTGTTGACGATTTCATCGGTTTCACCGAAATATGCCCGGCGCTCGGAATGGCCGATGATCACGTAGTCCACGCCAAGCTCTTTCAGCATGCGACCGCTGATTTCGCCGGTGAAAGCTCCTTCGTCTTCAAAATGCATGTTTTGAGCGCCGATTTTGATCGACGTGCCTTTCGCAGCTTCTACCAAAGCCGGAAGGTTCGTGAACGGAGCACAAATAACGCTCTCTACGCCAGCAACCTCCGCTTTCCCTTTTACGGCTTCGAAGAAGGCTTTGGCTTCGGAAACGGTTTTGAACATTTTCCAGTTTCCGGCGATAATAGGTGTTCTCACAGAGCCCACTCCTTTTATTTCATAGAGGTAGCTCAAAAAACGAACTTTGATCACGATGTATCTCGTGAAGCGGAAGTGCTGAAAGCTCGTTTTTTGAGCCTTGATCCAGCTACTTATTCTTACTTGTCGTTCAATGCTACAACGCCAGGAAGTGCTTTGCCTTCCATGAATTCCAGGGAAGCGCCGCCGCCTGTGGAGATGTGGTCCATTTTGGAAGCCAGATTGAACTTCTCAGCAGCTGCTGCGGAATCCCCGCCGCCGATGATGGTGTAGCCTTCCGTTGTTGCGCAAGCTTCTGCCACTTCTCTGGTCCCGTTAGCGAAAATGTCCATCTCGAACACGCCCATCGGTCCGTTCCATACGACCAACTTGGAGTTCTTGATGATTTCAGCATACTTCGCACGAGTCTTCGGCCCGATGTCCACGCCTTCCCAATCTGCAGGAATGCTGTCGATATCCACGGCTTTGTGGTTTGCGGTTGGGCTGAAGTCATCTGCTACGATGCAGTCGACAGGAAGAAGGAAGTTTTTACCCAGCTTCTTCGCCTTCTCGATGAAGCCAAGGGCAACGTCGAGTTTGGAATCATCCAGAAGCGATTTGCCGATTTCGTAACCTTGAGCCTTGAAGAAAGTATAAGCCAATCCGCCGCCAATCAACACGTTATCTGCAATGTTCAGCAGGTTGTCGATGACGTCGATCTTGTCTTTAACTTTCGAACCGCCGATAATTGCGGTGAAAGGACGGTCCGGGTTCGTCAAGGCTTTGCCGAGAACGGACAATTCTTTCTCCATCAGCAAGCCGGATACGGCTGGCAGGTAATGTGCGATTCCTTCGGTCGAAGCATGTGCGCGGTGTGCTGCACCAAATGCATCGTTGACGAACAGGTCAGCCAGCTCAGCAAATTGTTTTGCGAGTTCTGGATCGTTCTTCTCTTCGCCTGGATAGAAACGTACGTTTTCAAGCACAAGAACGTCGCCGTTGTTCATTGCATTGACTTTCGCTTTCACTGCTTCCCCAACAGCTTCATCGACTTTCGCTACTTCTTTGCCAAGCAACTCGCTCAAGCGTTTTGCCGGCAGCGTAAGCCGCATATCTTCGTTCACTTGGCCTTTCGGACGACCCAAATGGCTCGCAAGAATGACTTTTGCGCCTTGTTCAACCAAGTATTTGATTGTTGGCAGCGTTTCGCGAATCCGGGTGTCGTCAGTAATTTGACCATCTTGCATCGGTACATTGAAATCTACGCGAACAAACACGCGTTTGCCGGTGACTTCCACATCACGTACACTTTTCTTGTTCATCTCCACGTTCCTCCTAAACGATATGCGCAGGTCTCCCAGACCAAAAAAATGCGCATCTACGGCTTTGTCTTGGTTCCTCTCCTAAATAAAAACGCAATGAAACGAATCTCTATCTATAACTTTATTGGGTGTGTGTGAATGCCGTATTACATGCAAGAACCAAAGAGGAGTCCTGAACAGGTTGCTCCTCTTTGGGATGAATCTCTAATATGGGTAACTGCTTATTTTACTTTTTTCGCGAAGTATTCCAGCGTGCGAACCAATTGAGCAGTGTAGGACATTTCGTTGTCATACCAAGCTACTGTTTTAACCAGTTGTTGGTCGCCGACAGTCAATACTTTCGTTTGTGTAGCGTCGAACAGGGAACCGAAAGTCATACCTTTGATGTCCGAAGATACGATTTCGTCTTCAGTGTAACCGAAAGTTTCAGGGTCGGATGCAGCTTTCATTGCAGCGTTAACTTCGTCCGCAGTTACTTTCGTTTTCAGAACGGATACCAGCTCAGTCAAGGAACCAGTTGGAACCGGTACGCGTTGTGCAGCGCCGTCCAATTTGCCTTGCAGTTCAGGGATAACCAGGCCGATCGCTTTTGCAGCACCTGTAGTGTTAGGGATGATGTTCTCAGCAGCTGCGCGAGCACGACGGAAGTCACCTTTCGCATGCGGAGCATCCAGCGTGTTTTGGTCGCCAGTGTAAGCATGGATGGTTGTCATCAAGCCTTCAACGATACCGAATTTATCATTCAGTGCTTTAGCCATTGGAGCCAAGCAGTTCGTCGTACAAGAAGCACCGGAGATTACGGTTTCTGTACCGTCGAGGATTTCATGGTTTACGTTGTAAACGATGGTTTTCATGTCGCCAGTAGCTGGAGCGGAGATAACAACTTTCTTCGCGCCGCCTTTCAGGTGAAGCTCAGCTTTTTCTTTCGTTGTGAAGAAGCCTGTGCACTCCAGAACGATGTCAACGCCAAGCTCGCCCCAAGGCAATTCTTCAGGGTTGCGGTTAGCCAGAACTTTAACTTCTTTGCCGTTAACTTTGAAGAATCCATCGTGTACTTCGATGTCGCCTTCGAAGCGGCCTTGAGTTGTATCATATTTCAACAAATGAGCCAACATTTTTGCATCTGTCAGGTCATTGATTGCTACGACTTCAATACCTTCAACGTTTTGAATGCGGCGGAAAGCCAAGCGTCCAATACGTCCAAAACCGTTAATCCCTACTTTTACACTCATTGATAGTTCCTCCCAGTGTTTGATTTTTTATTATTCAAGACAGGCCGGATAAAACCCGTCATGAGTAAACCTATTTAGCCCCGGATCCGTTGATCAACTCGCTTACGATCTCTTGCGCCGCCGCTTCATCGGTCACTAGGATATCCTCTTGGCCAAACCGCAATACGGCATGGATCGCTCTCGCTTTGCTCTTGCCGCCTGCAATGCCGATCACCGTCTCGGTCTGCATAATATCCTCGAGACGCAGGCCTAAGGTCAGCATTTTGTGCACGACGACGCCGTCCTCATTAAAGTAATATCCAAATGATTCCGCGAGCGCACCTTCTCTTCGGATTTCTTCGACCATGCTTGGCTCCAGCTTGCGCCGACGTGCCATCTCCATAGCGTCTCCGACCCCGTGCACTACGATACGCGCCTGCCGGATCATGTCCACGATATCCTGGATATTCGGATCGTGTACCAATGACTCGTAAGCTTCCTTCCCCAACAGATCAGGGACATGCAGCAAACGATACCCCGCACCCACGCGCTTCGCCATACCGGAAGCTATCGTGTTCGCTTGGATTTCCAGGCTCTCGCCAAGACCTCCGCGTGCCGGTACGAACCAGCTCTGCTTCATCGTGACGTTAGGCGGCGGATTCAGCTGATCTGCGACTTCCGCCAGCGTCGTGCCGCCGGTTACCGCAACCACCTCATCCCCACGCATGACACTAAGCAGCGCTTTGGCGCCTGCGCGCCCCAACTCCCGCTTCACCAGCGGAGAGGCTTCACAATCTCCGGGTACAATCACTACTTTGCGCAGCCCATAATGCTGACGGATCGTCTCCTCCAGGTTGGAGAGGCCAAACAATTCTTTGACGACCGGCTCCAAATCCTCTAGCAACCGCCGTCCCGCGTCGCTGATTCTCATGCCTATATTCTCGATTTCTATCAGGCCTTGGGCCTTCAGGAGATCCGTCTCGGCACGCAACACACGCTCCGTCATGTCCAGCGAATTCGCCAAGGTTCTACGGCCAATGACATCAGACAACATGATCTGGTGAAGTATGGTGTACCTTTTCTTGAGAATGTCCATGAGATCAGGAAGAAGCTGCTTTTGAATCTCTAATATGTTTCGCATGCTTTCCACTCCTGCAAGCTTCGTCTTCTCTCTCCATCTCCTGGCCTTAAAATGTCCCGGGATAACTTTTTAAGTCCCACTGCTATTTTACTCAATATTCTCCTTAGTTGCAAGCCTGACGTCCGTATCATTTACTTTCTTCGGAGCAGTTATACCCCTAGGCACAAAGAATCCCGCAAGAACCTGACATTTGAATCAGAGAATTGTCGAAAAATAGGCCAGCTGTGTCCCGCAAGATTGCGGATGAGGGGATAAGTTCGGTCATTTTCATAGAAAAAAAGACCCTCCCGCATGGGAGAGCCTCTTCGAATATCTACATCATTTTATGGTTTCTCCATGGTTCAATTGTTCAGTCGGATCGACAATGCGCTTTTGGATTCCATCCGCAAACTCGGCAATTCAGTCCCCCGGAGACGCAAGCGAACGTCAGACGCCTGCTCGTCGTCATTAAATAGTACAACCCCAATCGAATCGTCCATATTGCGGAAAGCGACGGAACGAATCGAGGGCTGGTCCGACTCGGTGGCGATTCTAACGGCCTTCGGGCGGATCACTGTGCTGAAATGGGCCAGCGCATAATAGTCCAGCGTATACTCGAGCTCGCGGGTCTGCTGGTTCACCGTTACGATCCCGCGGCAGGTGCTGCGGCCAAAGCCTGGGACGGTCGGACCATTCTGCTCATCTAAAGCCATATTCCAAAGCACCAGCGATTGGCTGTGATTTCGCAAAATCTCAATCCCCGTCCGCATGACATTGGAGAACGCCGGTTCAAACGCCGGAATCCATTCCCCGCCGGAGCCTTCAGAGAAATGAACCTCTTTGTCCGGGAAAGCCTCCTTCACTTGGCTTTGCGCTGAGGCTTCCCCACCATACCAATGCCACGCCACCCCATCGACGGCTTCGCCTGCTTCCTGCAGCACGGAGAGCGGATACTCCGGCCGATCCCAGTTATGGTCATACGCCAAAATCTTCGTGGACAAGCCATGCTTCACAAAAGCCGGCTTCAGATAATTTTTCACAAAATCCGTCTGCATCTCAGCCGTCATTAGCATCCCCGGATAATGCCCAGGCACATACAACGGTTCGTTCTGCGGCGTCACAGCATAAATGAACAACCCGTGCTTAGCGTATGATTCGATATAACGGACAAAATAGTTCGCGTACGCTTCGTAATACTCCTTCTTCAGTTCCCCGCCGATCATGGAACCGCTCGTTTTCATCCAGCCCGGTGCGCTCCAAGGGGAGCCAAACAGCTTGATGGACGGATTTAAGGCCAGCGCCTCTTGTAGAAGCGGTATGACATCAGCTTCATCATGTTCGATCGAGAACCGCTGCATTTCCGGATCGGTCTCCCCTTCGGGCAAATCGTTGTAGCTATAGAAGAAACGGGCATAGTCAGAGGCCCCCATCGGATTGCGCAACACGGATAGGCCGATGCCCTCCTCCGGGTCAAACAGCTTCTTCATCAAGATGGATCGCTGCTCTTCGGGAAGCACCTGATGAATCAGATAGGCAGCCGAATCGGTAAAAGACGCCCCAAACCCATCCATCGTCTGATAAATGAGGCTTTCGTCCAATCGGACCTCGACCTCCACGCCAGCCGAATCCGTCGGTCGCAGTTGTTCCTCTGTTGTACGGACAAAAAGGGATTGTTCTCCAGTGGAATAATAAATATCAAGCTCACGCATGCTGTTTCCCTCCACTTCTTTTAATGGGCTCGGTTATTTGAGGCCAAGTTTCTCTTTATTGGCTTTCATTTTCTCCGTACGGATTTGCACGATTTTATTCCAACCGTTGTCCTCAAGGAACTTCTTGTAGTTGTTGAGCGTGCTTTCGAACTCTTCGTCGCTCTTCGCGCGAATCAGGCTGACCATCGTCGTGTTCCAAGTCGTGTTAATCGCGGTTAAGGAGCGGGCTTCTGGAGATCCAGCATCCGGATTGATATTTTCAAGAACGAAGTGAGGGTACAGCTTCCCTTTGCCCCACTCTTGCATTTGCTTGATCGAATCCGGGAATGCATCGGCGCTCAGCGCTTTATGGCGGTCATGGCCAAAGAACATAAATTCACCCATGCGGTATTCCTTCTTGAATTTATCCGCATCCTTCTGCTGCAGCTCTTTCACTTCCGGCGTAAATTGAACCGTGCCGTCCGCATTTTTCGTATAGGTCTCGCCTTCGATGCCGTAGTTCATCAGCATTTGGCCTTCTTCATCCAACAGGTACGTAAAAATTTGAATCGCCTTCGCCGGGTCTTTGCATTGCTTCGTGATAAAGCTGATCATCCAGCCGGTTATCCCGGATTGGTTCAGCTTCGGCGTGTTGCCCACTGTGCTTTGCGGTCCGTCGATTGCCAGGTAGGCTTGATCCGGATGAGCGGTGGCGAAGATTTGCAAATTACCGCCTTGCTGCGGCGTTCCGTCCAGCAACATCGTGGCGTATTTGCCAGCTTTCACTTTCTCTTCAAAAGCCGGGCCGTCATCGGCAAAGCTGTCGTCGCTGATATTGCCAGCTCTATGAACTTCATTTAACGTTTTGAGCCAAGTCAGATAATCTTCGTCCAGATTGCGGTTGTAGAACTCGCCGTTCTCCGTTTCCAGCGGTACGCCAAGGAAGTCTTGGAACACATCCCCTAAGGAGCCCGTCCCTTCGCCAATTGAGTTAAATCCAAACGGAATCAGATCCGGGAATTTGTCTTTAATTTGCTGCATCACATTGTTGAATTCCTCAGGGGTACCGAACTTAGGCTCGCCCAGCGCTTCATACACGTCCTTGCGAATCACAAAAGCGGTCTTCGCAGGAATGTTACCGCTGTCATAATCAGCCTGCGTGTTAGAGTAGTTCGGGTAACCGTACGTATTACCGTCCTCTTGCTTAAACCAGTTGAGCGTATCTTGCGCAGCGACTTTGTTGAAATAAGGGTCGTATTTCTCCGCCAGCTCGTTCAGCGGTAAAGCCCAGGAAGAGGCCTTCTGCACGACGGCCGAATTGGAATCGAATACGGTGATCAAGTCCGGCATGTCGCTTCCGGCAAAAAACGTATTCAGCTTGGTGTCATCGCCGGTAATAAATTTGATATCAATGTTCAAATCTTCCTTGATCTTCTTCGTGACCACATCATTACCGAAGTCGGTATTCCACCAATCGGCGTTCACGTACCAAGTCAGCTGGGTTGGCTCTTCTTTCTTATCCAGCTTCCAAGCCGGCGTATTCGCGTCCAAGGCATAGCGATCATCCAGAGATACCTCTTTGGCTGCCTTCGAGCTGCCGCCAGAGCCGCCGCAGCCGGTAACAATCAGCGCAGCGGTGAGCAGAGTTGCGCAAGCGGTCATCCCTTTTCTTGCAAGATTTTTGTTCAACTTAAGCATTCGTTGTACCCTCCTTTTTTTGTAAGAAGCATAGCTAGTCCAACTCGCTGATCAAGCCTAGCGTTTCATGCGGATGCGTTACTCCTTCACCGCCCCCAGCATCATGCCCGAGATGAAGTACCTTTGTAATAATGGATAAATCACAACAATCGGCAAAGTCGTAATCACAATTGTTGCGAGTTGAACTCCTTTGGTCGTCGTTTCAATCACGACGGAACCCGCGATGTTCTGCATCGATTGAGTCTGGGACTGCACAATGATTTCGTACAGCTTCATTTGCAGCGGATACAGGTATTCATCTGTGATGTACAGCTTGGTTGTCAAAAAGTCATTCCACTGACTCACCCCGTTGAACAGAGCGATGGTCGCCATCGCCGGCATAGATAACGGGATAAAGATTTTCAGGAAAATTCTCCAGTCACCGGCACCGTCGATTTTGGCGGATTCCTCCAGGGAATCGGGCACGTTACGGAAGAAATTCATTAAGATCACGACATCGTAATAACTGAACAAAGCCGGAATGATATACACCCAGAAGCTGTTCAGCAGCCCCAGGGATTTAATCAGCAAGTACGTCGGGATCATGCCGCCTGAGAAAAACATCGTAATAACGCCCATCGTCACGTACAGCTTGCGACCGCGGACATTGTTCTTGCTCAGACCGTAGCCGATCATCGCACAGAAGAAGACGTGAGTCACAACGCCGATCACCGTCTTGAGGACCGAGATCAGGAACGACTGCCAAATCGTATCGTCTCGAAACACCGCCTGGTAGTTCTCCAAGGAAAACTCCTTTGGCCAGAAGACAAACCCGCCTTCAGCAAGAGCTCGTCCCGAACTAAAGGAAGAGACAATGACGTTCCAGAGCGGAATCACAATAACAATCGTAAATATGATCAGGATCGTCGCGTTCACCGTATCAAAGATTCTGCTGTCGAGATCCCGTTTGAGCACCTTTCGATTCATGGCTGCTGCTCCTTCCTTACAGGACAGATTGATTATCGTTGAGTTTGCTGGTCACCTTATTTGCCAGCACCAACAAAATAACCGATACGACCGAAACCCCAAGTCCTACGGCGGTCGCGTAGGAGAAGTCCCCCTGTGTTAACCCCATCCGGTACACATAGGAGTTAATCACCTCGGCCCTTTCACGGTTCTGAGAGTTCATCAGCACCAAGGTTTGGTCCAGGTTGGAGCCAAGCAGGCCGCTGATGGTCAGAATCAGGTTCAAGCTGATAATCATCCGCATATTGGGCAGCGTGATGTTCCAAATTTGCCGGAGCCGGCTTGCCCCGTCGATCTTCGCAGCTTCATAATAGGTCGGGTCGATCTTGGCCATGATGGCGAGGTATAGGATCGTTCCCCAGCCCGCCTCTTTCCAGACATCCGACAGCACCGCGATCCACCAATACTTGCCCGGATCAAGCAGGATATTTTGCGGCTTCGAGATCAAGCCCAAGTCCAGTAACAGTTGGTTGAACATCCCGGTCGTCGAAAACCAGGTGATCAGCATCCCGCCAAGTACGATCCAAGACAAAAAGTGCGGCAGGTACGAGATCGTCTGCACGATTTTTTTGAACCGCCCCATTCCGACCTCGTAGATCATAATCGCGAGAATAATTGGGATCACGAAGCCGATGGCCAGCTTCAGGAAGCTGATCCCCAGCGTATTCACCACGGATTCCCAGAAGTATTTGTCGGTGGCGATAATCTTAAAGTTTTCCAAGCCTACCCATGGAGCGGAGCTTAACGTATCGATGACGGTATAATTTTTGAAAGCGATCGTTAGTCCGTAGATGGGGATGTAGCAAAAAATAATCATAAAAATAATACCCGGCCAGATCATCGACTGGATTTCCCACTGCCTGCCGAAATCGATAAAGAACTGTTTCACTCGGATTCCCATCGGCTTTTTGGCTGACACAGCTGACTTCGCCATTTTGCGCTCCTCTCTTTATCCCGTATGGATAAAAACGTTTTTATTTTTAGCAATAGAATCCCTTTAATTAACCGCTTACAATTTTCGCTGAGCTCAAGTTCAGCTCCGTCTCAGCTTCTCTTAGCCTAAACGTACATGACTTGAGCCCCGCACAATTAATTGACCATCCAGCTTCTGCACCTTGCCCTGTTCCTGCTTCTTAATCATGTTCACCAGGTGATTAACTGCCAGGATCCCTTGTCTGGCGATTGGATTACGAACCGTCGTCAGAGGCGGCGTAAAATACTGAGCAATATCAATATCGTCAAACCCTACGACGCTGATGTCCCTTGGAACTTCAAGGCCATACGAACGCAACGCTTTGATACACCCGATGGCGCTCAAATCGTTACCGGCCAAAATCGCGTCCGGCACTTTGCCCGGATGCTTGTGAATAAACGCCCGGATCGCATTATAGGTACTCTCTTCCTCAAAATACCCCTGCACAATAAAATCCTCATCGATCGGCAGCTGATGCTCCCGCAAGGCCGCGAGATATCCCTCTTTCCGCTGTACGCTGTCATACATCGTATCGACGCCGGAAATGTAGGCGATTTTCTTATGGCCTAGGCTGATCAGGTATTTGGTCGCTTCATAAGCGGACGCATACGAATTGAAAATCACGGTCCCCATCGTTTCCTTCTGAATCACCCGATCCAGAAATACCGCCTTGATCTTGTCCTTCTCCATCATCGCGATATCATGGTCATCCACCCGCAATTCTTCGTAGATGATCACGCCATCCACCCGGCGCCCCATAATATTGCTGATAATCGTTTGCTTATCGGCAGTAACCATGACGTGCAGACCGTAACCCAACCGCTCGCTCTCGCGAGCCATCGACTCCACCAAAATGTAAAAATAAGGCCCGGATACACTCGTCGTAAAAAAACCAAGCATGTTCGTCTTCTTCGACTTCAGTTGCTTCCCGTTTAAGTTCGGTACATAATTGAGCTGCTTGGCAACCTTCAGCACATGGGATTTGGTCTCCGGATTCAACACATCCACATCGTTCAGCGCGTTGGATACCGTAGAGATCGAAACCCCTGCTGCCTTGGCTACATCCTTAATGGTGACTTTCCCCATCCCTGATTACACCCTTGTCTATAAAAACGTTTTTATATTCCTCAAATTACCATAGAAACGCTTTCATGACAATCCCCTATTTTTTGATCCCTTACAAAAAACGATCCGTCGCACCTCTTTGGGGGTTCCCATTTATTTTCTGCAAAACCTTTGGATCTACACCTTGCATTTTGTGTGGAAATGCCATATAATCTATTTTGTTCGCTAAATTTGCGCCCGTGGTCCAATGGATATGACGTAGGCCTCCGGAGCCTGAGATCGAGGTTCGATTCCTCGCGGGCGCGCCATATCATACACATGCAAAGTCCTGTCACAGAAGTGTTCTGGACTTTTTTATTATCTTGAGTTTGACTTTCTTTGACTTTCTCAAATAAATTGTTTATGATGAGATTAATCCTCATCATTTCCGTCAATTCTTAGATAGAGATGATGAACCCAAACCATTCCATTCGACGGGGCGGTTCACTTGAACACCCGAATTTTAAGGAGGTTTTATCGGTGAGTTATATTCCTATGGTCGTAGAACAAAGCAACCGCGGCGAACGCGCTTATGACATTTATTCCCGTCTGCTCAAAGACCGGATCATTTTCCTGGGCTCGCAAGTTAACGACGTTGTGGCCAACTCCATCATTGCTCAGATGTTGTTCCTGGACGCGGAAGATCCAACCAAGGACATTCACCTCTACATTAACAGCCCTGGCGGTTCCATTACGGCCGGTATGGCGATTTTTGATACCATGCAATTTATCAAAGCGGACGTCTCCACCATCTGCGTTGGGTTGGCCGCTTCGATGGGCGCCTTCCTGTTGAACGCAGGTGCGCCTGGCAAACGTTATGCGCTCCCTAACAGCGAAATTATGATTCACCAGCCGCTCGGCGGAGCGGAAGGTCAAGCGACAGACATCGAGATCCGCGCTCGCCGCATCCTCAAGATGCGCGATAAACTGAACCGGATCCTCTCGGAACGCACGGGTCAACCGCTGGAACGGATTGAGAAGGACACCGACCGCGACTACTTCATGAGCGCGGCAGAAGCGAAGGAATATGGCTTGATCGACCAAGTGATCGAGAAAGTGAATCCAGCCAAAGCTTAAGGCGATATAAAAAAAGGCTGCTCTCCGAACAGAAAATACTGTTCGAGGAGCGGCCTTTCTTGTTATATTAATCTTTAAATAACTTAACGCGAAGGTTCAAAAAGTCGGATCGCAAGTTACTACAGGCACATAGCCTCTAGATAAGCCTTCGTTCTGCTGACTGTCTTTCAGCTGATAGCCCGTCTGCGGGTAGCCTATCTGCTGGCTACTCTGCTGCTGATGGCGTGTATCTCGTAGCACTTCTGCTGGCAGCCTTCTACGACAGCACATCTGCCGATAGCCGGTATCTAGATGCACTTCTGCTGACAACCCTGCTGATGATGACCCGTATCTAATTGCACTTTTGCTGTAACCCTGCTGTCGATGACGTGCATCTAGTAGCCATTCTGCTCTAACGCTGATGAGAAGCACTATTGGGGCGAAATTAGCGTGCTCGCGGCTCTAACGACGCTGAGAAACACTATTTCGACGGAAATGCCTATTTATAGGCAGATACGGGGGAAATAAGCAGTCTGGTAAGCGTTACAGTTGAAACATCGTGATTTTGGCAGGAATAAGGTCGGTGGCAAGCGTTAGAAGTCTGACTTTTTGAACGACATTGTTTAAAGGAGCGAACCGGGAAATGAAATCCAGAAAAAAATTGTATGAAGTAAGCCGTACGTTGGCGGATGTCGCCATGGGCAAAGCCAAAGCCGATTTGGTGGTTAAGGGCGGCACCTTAGTCAATGTGTATACCGGAGAGCTGTTGCCGAATACGGACGTTGCGGTGGCTGAAGGGCGGATCGCCTTCGTAGGGGACGCAGCGCACACCATTGGCGAGAACACCGTCGTGATCGATGCGGCAGGTCGTCACCTCGTTCCCGGGCTCCTGGACGGGCATATGCACGTGGAGAGCACCATGCTGTCGGTGGCGGAGTTCGCCAAAGCTGCGCTTCCGAAAGGAACGACCGGTATTTTTATGGACCCGCATGAAATTGCCAATGTGTTCGGGGCGGAGGGCGTGCGCTGGATGCACGAGGAGGGCCAGGCCTTGCCGCTGAAGGTATATACGACCTTTCCTTCCTGCGTACCTGCCACCGATCACTTAGAGGATGCCGGGGCGTCGCTGGACACCCGCGATATTGCCGAAGGGATGACTTGGGACGGTGTTGAGGGGCTGGGCGAAGTCATGAACTTCCCTGGCGTCGTATTCGGAGACCCGAAAATGCTCGGCGAAATCCAAGCCACAATGGAAGCGGGCAAAACCGTCACCGGTCATTTTCCAAGCGACGACGAGCGGATGCTCCAGGCTTACATCGCCTCAGGCGTGACTTCCTGCCACGAGACCGTGACCCGGGAGCAAGGGCTCGCCAAGCTGCGCCTCGGCATGCACCTGATGATCCGGGAGGGATCGGCGTGGCATGACGTCAAGGAAGTGATTAAGGTCGTCACTGAGGATAAGGTGAATACCTCGAACATTATGCTGGTCACCGACGATGTGTATCCGCAAACCTTGATTGAAAAAGGTCACATGAACCATGTCGTGCGCCGGGCGATTGAAGAGGGCGTCGACCCGGTGACGGCGATCCAGATGGGGACGATCAATACGGCGCGGTACTTTAAGGTCGACGGCGATGTGGGGGGCATTGCGCCAGGCAAATGCGCGGACCTGCTGCTGATCGACGACCTGCGGCGGATGGAGCCGTCGACGGTCATCACCGACGGCAAAGTCGCCTATGACGCCGGACAGCTCTGCGTCCCGTTCCCGGCGTACCCGTACCCGGCGCAGGCGCGCGCTTCGGTGAAATTGGCGCGTCCGCTGACCGCCGACGATTTCCTCTACCGCAGCGCCAGCGGCCAAGCGGAAACGACGATCCACGTTGTCGACGTGATCGAGAACAGCGCCCGCACGGCGAAGGGGACGGCAACCGTTCCGGTTGACGGAGATGGCGTCGTGCGTCCGGGCGCCGAGCAGGACATCGCCACGCTGGCCTGCATCGACCGCCACCGCGGTTCCGGCGAGCTGTCCCTCGCCTTCGCGCGCGGTTTTGGGCTCAAGCAAGGAGCCGTGGCCTCCACCGTTGCCCATGACAGCCATAACCTCATCGTCATGGGGACAAATCCCGAGGACATGGTGTTTGCTGCCAACGAGCTGGCGAAGCTGGGCGGCGGCATGATCGCCGTCCTGAACGGCCAAGTGCTCGCTGCCGTGCCGATGGCCATCGCTGGCCTGATGTCCGATCAACCGCTGGAGACGGTGGTCACCCAGGTGAATGAGCTGGAGGCCGCCTGGAAACAGCTCGGCTGTCAACTGAACGCGCCGTTCATGACGTTTTCACTGATCGCCCTGCCGGTTATTCCGGAGCTGCGGATCACCAACCGCGGCCTAGCGGACGTGAACGAGTTCAAGCTCGTGCCGGTCGAAGTCGGTTAAGCCGCAACCAGCAACAGCGACGGCAATAACAACAGCAACAAGCTCTCTCACTTGAAAAACCCGCCAAGAAAGGTTATCCTCTCTGGCGGGTTTGTTTTTCGCAATTCCTGCAAAAGTGCAGTTTTCTGCCTCATACGGCCGTCGCACAGCCGATGCCGTGCCGCCGGAGACGCTTGCGTGGGCCTCCTGGCTGCTACTGCGCCGATAAAACATACAGCCGGAAACGCTCGCACCTACAGATGAGCACGCGGCTCCTCCACCGACTCCCGCCGCACCAGCTCCGTATCCAGCAGCACCAGCTCCCCGCCGGCCGCCGCCCCGTCGATCAGCTCAAGGATTTTGCGCGCGCCCATCCGGCTAAGCTGCTCAATCGGCCGCTTCACCGTCGTCAGTGGCGGATTCGTGTAATGCGAGAAGCCAATGTCGTCAAAGCCAACGACCGAGACATCCGCTGGAATCCGCATTCCCGCCTCTGTCGCTGCCTTCATCGCACCGATGGCCATGTCGTCGTTGCAGCAGAACACCGCAGTTGGCCGCTCCGGCAACGCCAGCAACCGGTGCATCGCCAGATAACCGCTCTCCACGTCGTAGCGGCCCTCGACAAGCCATTCCTCCCGTACGGCCAAGCCCGCATCCTTCATCGCCCGCAAATACCCTTCCTTGCGCTCCTGCGTCGACTTATAGCCGGCGATTCCCTCTACCAGGCCAATGCGCGTATGCCCGCAGCCCGCCAAGTATCGCGTCAACTCGTAAGCCCCTGCCCGGTCATTGGACACGAAATTGACGATGGTCGGATCGTCTGCATTCCGATTCAGCACGACCAGAGGAATTCCTTGCTCCCGCACATGACGAATAAATGTGTCGTCACGCTCACTTTGGCTCATGAGCAGGATGCCGTCGAACCGCCGCCGATGGATTGAGCTAAAGTCCTCAAAATCGTCGATCCCCCGCAGAAACAAGTTGTACTGGACGCCAACCTCCTGACTCACACCGCGGATCGCCTCGGCCAAGAAGCTGGAGGAAGTCCCTTGAACCATACTCGTAAAAAACAATCCAATCGTATGCGAACGCTGCAGCACTAAACTTTTGGCATTATAATTCGGCACGTAGTTCAGCTGCTCAGCAATCTCCATAATCTTGCGTTTGGTCTCCTCTTTAATCAGCGGGCTGTTGTTCAACGCCCGGGAAACCGTCATATGCGAGACATTCGCCAGCTTGGCGATGTCTTTGATCGTAGCGGACATACAACAGCGTCAATCCTTTCTATGCTTCGGGAAAAGCAAAATACCGCTTAGCATTGCCGTAGCAAATATCCGTGACGATCCGGCCCAGCAGAGCATAGTCCTCCGGCGCCTCGCCGCGCTCCACCCAATCGCCAAGCACGTCGCATAAGAGGCGGCGGAAGTATTCATGCCGCGTATAGGACAGGAAGCTGCGGGAGTCCGTCAGCATCCCGATGAACTGCGACAACACGCCAAAGTTGGCCAGCGTGTGCATCTGCTGAATCATACCGTCCTTGTTGTCGTTGAACCACCAAGCGGTGCCAAATTGGATTTTACCAGGAACGCCCCCGCCTTGGAAGCTGCCCATAATGCTGGCTAACGCCCAGTAATCATTGGGGTTCAGCGAATACAGGATCGTCTTCGGCAGCCCGCCCTCCTGCTCGATGGCGTCCAGCAATCGGGCCAGCGCTTCAGCCAAAGGACCGTCGTTAATCGCATCATAGCCCGTATCCGGACCCAGCCGCCGGAGCATCGCCGTGTTCGTGTTCCGCAACGCATGGATATGCAGCTGCATCGCCCAGCCCCGAGCGGCGTACTCCTTGCCGAGGAACACCATCGTATACGATTTGTATTTCCGTTCCTCCTCCGGCGTCACCGAACCCTGACTCAGCGCCTTAGCAAAGATCGCTTCCACTTCCTCCAGCGTCGCTTCCTCGTATTCCAGCGTATCCAGCGCGTGGTCTGATACGCGCCCGCCGACCTCATGGAAGAAGTCGATCCGTTCCCGTAACACATCCAACAGCGTTCCATATCCCTGAATCGACTTACCCGCCGCCGCCTCCAGCTTCGCCAGCCAAGGTTTAAAGGTATCGCGATTAATCTCCAGGAACTTGTCTGGACGGAAGCTCGGCAGCACCAACGTATCGAAGCCTTCCAGCTCCTTGATCTTCAAATGGTACTCCAGCGAATCCGCCGGATCATCCGTAGTGCAGACCACCGTCACCTTCGACTTCGTAATCAAATCTCGCGCGCCAAATCCTTCACTTTGCAGCTGGGCATTCGCTTGTTCCCAGATGACCGGTGCAGTCTCCTCATTCAGCAACTCATCAATCCCAAAAAAACGCTGCAACTCCAAGTGCGTCCAATGGTACAGCGGATTCCCCAGCAGCTGCGGCACCACCTTCGCCCAAGCGAGAAACTTATCGTAATCATCCGCCCCGCCGGTGATCCGTTCCTCGTCGATGCCGCAAGCCCGCATCACCCGCCATTTGTAATGGTCGCCGCCCAGCCAAGCCTCGGTTAAGTTGCGAAACGTCTTGTTTTCATAGATTTCCTGCGGGCTTAAATGGCAGTGATAATCGATAATAGGCAGATCCTTCGCATACTGATGATACAATTTCGCCGCTGTCTCGCTGCCAAGCAGAAAGTTTTCCCCTAAAAATGTCTTCGCCACTTCTCATTCTCCCTTCCTTCAGCTCCGTAGTTTACTCGTTGTTAACGTTAACATAAGTTGCAATGCTTTTATTGTAAACGTTTTATCGGAAAACGCAAGAGAGAATATCGGCCCTGGCCCGCAGATCGCATTCAGCAAAAAACCCCCTCAGCCGCGAATGCAGCCAAGAGGGCATGACCCTAGATTCGACAAAACCTCAGCGTGTGTTGAAATCAAACGGATTCGTTCCCGGCGGCAGCAGTTGGCTAAACGGGAAGTAGAATTCCGGGAAACCAAACACGTAAGGCAAGTATTCGTACAGTTGGAAAAAGATCGTCACGCCCTCGTCCTTCACATAATACGACGGATTCGAGCCGATCGTTTTGAAGTTTCCGAAGTAGCCTTCCGTCTCCTGCAGCTTCTTGGCAATTTCCGGATCCACGATGCTGCGATAATTCGGGTTTGCCCGGAGCAGCTCGTCCAGCGTCAGCAGCTTTCCGTTATCCAGCCGGAAGGTCAAGCCGTCACGTACGGTAATCCCGTGCGCACCGCCAGTGTAAGAGTACCAATCCTGATAAAGACTGAGCACCCCGTCACGGTTGTACGTCACTTTGTAAGTACCGACATACTCATAGGGGTTCCCACTTTGTGTCGACGGTTGTCCCGCCTTCGCTTCCTTCAACGCATTGGCCACAAATTTCTCGGCTTTTACCTTAAACAGCTTATTGATCTTCTTCTGTACCGACTTGTGCTTTAATCCGCTCACCTGCGGATAGTCGACTTTAATCGACGCTTCGGGAATTTTCTTCACGATCGTATGATTCGTGATTTTAACGCCTTGCCGCTCCTGCACCATTGCCGAGCCTGTCTCTGGCTTCTCCCCGCTGATCTGGACCGGAGCCTGCGGCGCGGCTTCTGCCGGAACAACGGTCAAGCCGGAGATCATCAAGCCTGCGGTCATCAGCGAAGTGATCATTTTTACCGTATTACGCTTCACTTGTTATCGCCACCCTCTATCGGTTAATACCTAAATTATGACCCGGGTGGCAAAAATTCATGTACGCAAAAACGCCAGCACGCCTTCCCTCACGGAAAGCGCCTGGCGCTGTTGCAATAGGTAAGCCGATCTTACTCGCGGCCGCTCTTCAATTCGGTCCAGTACCGGTCGTACAGCTGCAGCTTATCGCCTACGTCACCCAGCCATTCAGTACGAGACAGCTCATCCTCGGACAGATTAATCATCTTGTCGTTCCGGTATTCTTCGCTGTGGAACTCCGCAGCTTTCACATTCGGATCGCTGTATCCGATTGCTTCGTAGTTCTTCGCGCTTACTTCCGGATCAAGCATGAAGTTGATAAACTTCTCAGCCAGCTCTTTATGCTTCGAATCCTTCGGAATCGCGTAGTTATCCGACCAGATCGTGCCGCCTTCCTTAGGTACCACATAAGCGACATCGGGATTGTCTTGAGCAATGTAGGAAGCGTCACCCGACCATACAGTGGCGATCCAGCCTTCTTCTTGAATCATTTTTTGCTTGATGTTGTCGGTATCGAAGGCCAGTACACTTGGCAGCAGCTTCTTTAAGTCCTCCACAGCCGTTGTGATTTCCCCTTCGTCGGTGGAGCTATTGGAGTATCCGTTCTTTTTCAAGGCCATGCCAATCACTTCGCGGTTATCGTCCAGCAAAATGACTTTGCCCTTGTATTCCGGATTCCACAGATCTTCCCAGCTGTTGATCTCATCTTTCACGTATTTCTTGTTGTATGCAATCCCCGTCACCCCTGAGGTGTATACGATCGAGTATTTATTTCCCGGATCGTAGGCAGGGTTCTTATAAGCGTCAGACAGGTTGGCGAAGTTCGGAATGTTGTTCATGTCCAGCGGTGCCAACAGATCCTGCTTGATCATCGTGGCCACCATATAATCGGACGGTTGAATCAAGTCGTAACCGCCGCCGCCCGCCTTAATTTTAGCCAGCAAATCCTCATTGTTGGCAAATACGTCATAATTGATCTTTACGTCGAACTCTTTCTCGAACTGCTCCAGCACTTCTTCGTCAAAGTTATCGGCCCAGCTGTAAATGTTAAGCGTCTCCTTCGATGATCCGCAACCCGACAACAGTCCGGCAACCAACATCCCTGCCAGTACGAGACCGGCCCATCTCTTTTTGTTCAATTCCCAATCTCCCTTCGATTATCGTCTTAAAGAATATCAAAAATCGCCTAAAATGGCAGCAATGATTGTTTCTTCTGGCCCTTGCCGCGATTGAGTACAAATTGCGCCAGGAAGATCAAAATGACCGTCACCAAAATCAAAATCGTACACAATGCGTTAATTTCCGGGGAAATACCCCGTTTGACCTGCCCATAAATATATATCGGCAATGTGGTCGAATTTGGCCCGCTGACAAAGAAGCTGACCATGAAATCATCCAAAGACAGCGTAAACGCGATCAAGGCCCCGGAGATAATACCCGGAGCAATTTGCGGCAACGTCACATATCGGAAGGTTTGCCACGAGCTCGCCCCCAAATCCTGCGCCGCTTCCTCCAGTTGACCTCCCATACCGGAAAGCCGGGTGGTGACAACAACGTAGACATAGGACAAGCTGAACGTGATATGAGCGATGATGATCGTGATTTTGCCCAGCGGCATATGGAGCTGATTAAACAGCACCAGCAACGACAAGCCCATGATAATATCCGGAATGATAATCGGCAAATACAGCAAGCCGCCCATCCCCGACTTCAAGCGACGTCCGATCTTCCGCATCGCGAGCGCCGCCAGCGTGCCAAGCACCGTCGAGATCACCGTTGAAACGATCGCTACAGTTAAGCTGTTGGCCAGCGCCTCCATAACATGGCGATTATCAAACAGCGAAATGTACCAGTCAAACGTAAAACCGCTCCAATCTGCAGCCAACCTGGAGCTGTTAAATGAGTAAGCTACGATAAACAGAATCGGCACATAGATGAAAATCATCATAATCAGCGAATGAACGCCGAGCAGCGGATGGCTTTTGGTTTTCATGAACGCACCTCCCGCACCCTTTGATACCGGGACGTCATCGCCCGATTAAACAGCGCAATCAGAATCAGCGAGGTGATCACGAAGATCACGGACAGCGCCGAACCAAACGGCCAGTTGCGTGCCCCAAGAAACTGACTTTGAATGATGTTGCTGATCATCGCCGATTTCGCCCCGCCGAGGATATCCGTCACGACAAACATGCCGGTCGTCGAAACGTACACCAGCACAGAACCCGTCATGATCCCCGACTTCGTTTGCGGCAGCGTAATGTGCCAGAACGCTTTCCAGCGCGACGCGCCCAAATCGCTGGCCGCCTCCAGCAGTCGTTTGTCCATCTGCTCCAACGCGACAAAGATCGGCAACACCATAAACGGAATAAACGTATATACCATGCCGAGCAACACCGCGCCCTTCGTGTACAGCATCTGCAACGGCTCGGAGATCAGTCCGATGCGAAGCAAGAACTCATTTACGATCCCTTGCGTCCGCAGCAGCAGCACCCAGGCATAGGTACGGATCAGGAAGTTGATCCAGAACGGCACGGTAATTAGCACAAGGCCCCAGGTTTGCATTCTCGGACCGGCGTTTGCAATATAATAGGCCAACGGGTAACTAAGCAATAGACATAGTGCGGTCGTCAGCACGGATAACACAATCGTATCCCAATAGATGCCCAAATATAACGGGTCAAAAAATAACGCATAGGCATCCAAATTAAAGTCCAGTACCACATTGCCCAGTTCGTCACGTCCCATAAAAGAGATGCCTACGACGATCAGCATTGGCACAACCAGGAACAGGCATAACCACAGGAACACCGGCAGCATGCTTAAGCCAGATTTTTTCATGATCCGATGACCACCTCATCCTCCGGCTTCCAATCCACCCCAACCGTCTCCCCGATTTGCCACGTACGCTCATCGTTGACATCCAGCACAATGGATACGGTCATCGGTTCATTCTCCAGCTGCACGATCAGCTTATGCACGCCGCCGAGGTATTGCACGTCCATCAGCTCGCCGCTGCGCTTCGTTTCGACGCCTTCCCCGCTCTGTACGGCCTTGAGCTTCTCCGGACGCACAGCGAATAACTGCCCGTCTCGGGAGAAAATATTGTTCTCGCCCACGAAGGTGGCCGAAAACAACGTGGCCGGCTGTGCGTAAATTTCCCGCGGGGTGCCGATCTGCTCCACTCTGCCGCTGTTCATCACGACGATGCGGTCAGACATCATCATCGCTTCTTCCTGGTCATGCGTGACGTAAACGAATGTAATGCCCAAGCTGCGCTGCAGCTGCTTAAGTTCAGCCTGCAGGCTCTTACGAAGCTGCAGGTCGAGCGCGCCCAGCGGCTCATCCAATAGCAGCACCCGCGGCTTGTTGGCGATCGCCCGCGCGATGGCCACCCGTTGCTGCTGCCCGCCGGACAGCTGGTGCGGGTATCGCTTCGTGAGCGCGGTCAGTTGCGTCATTTCAACCGCCTCCCGCACACGTTCCTGTTGCTGCTTGATCGGCATCTTCTTCATCTTCAATCCAAAGGCGACATTCTCTTCCACCGTCATATGAGGAAATAAAGCATAATGTTGAAAGACAAGGTTCAAATCCCGGCGATTTGGCGGCAAATTCGTCAGGTCCTTTCCGTCCAACAGGATTTTCCCGGAGGTCGGTTGCTCGAACCCAGCGATCATGCGCAAAATCGTCGTCTTGCCGCAGCCGCTTGGGCCCAGCAAGGTGAGGAATTCCCCTTCCTTAATCGTGAGCGATAGCGGATGCAAGGCGACCTGTCCCGCAAAGTGCTTCTCCACCGCGGCCAGTTCTATCATCTTTGCATCAACTCCTTCAATGTAGGCTTGTCTTCCTAAGAAAAAAAAGCCATATCCATTGGTATGGCTTTGTCGGGTACTTCGATTCATTTTTTCGCATATTCACTATACCTTGTTTTGGCGCGGGTTACAATAGTTTTTGTTGGGTTCTATGGGAGTCAAAAACAAAACCACCTCCAAATAATGAGAGGTGGTCTAAAATTGACTATTTATTTTAACTCATACATCACTGTTAACGTGGTTTGCAGGTCGATTTCGCCTGGTTCCACCGGTGTGCTCACCGCAGAATCCGCTGCCGCCATTTCCATCATTTTCACGTTCTGCGTGAAGATCGGCGTGCTTGTGCTGCCTTGGCTGATGCTAAGCACAATGCCCAGCTGGCGGTTGGCGGCTTTCGCGATCGAGGCGGCTTTCTTGTTCGCATCATTCATCGCTTTTTGAATCACTTGGTCTTGGTACTGATCCGGATTTTCGGTGCTGAAGCGAATATTATTGATCCGGTTGGCTCCCGCCGCAGACGCCGCATCCAGCAATTGTCCTACTTTCGACAAATCCCGGTAAGTGACCTCCAGCGAATGCGAAGCGCTATATCCCTTGATCTGTTGGCCTTCCTTGTCGCTGTACGTATAGTTCGGCTGTACGTAGAATTGACCGGTTTGAATGTCCTTGTCGGCAATCTTCCACGTCTCCTTCAGCAGCTTCGTCAGCGCAGCCACTTTAGTCGCATTGGCGCTTTGAGCCTCTTTCGCTGTCTTGGCCTCCGTCACCACGCCAATGGACAGATACGCCACGTCCGGCTTCACGGACAGCTCACCGCTACCCACCACTGTCACCACATTCTTTTGCATTTCGCCATCCGCATAAACCGGCACCGGTGCGTTAAGGGCACCGCTTACAAAGATTCCTCCGGCAATCAAGGTTCCCGCAACCAGCAAAGAAGCTGCCGGCTTCAACCAGGTTTTCATTTTTCATGACCTCCATTCTGTTTTCGGTTAAAGATTGGTAATTTTACCTTCTAAACGTAAATCGTGGACAAATGTTGCAGTATAAAGCAAAAAAGGATGATCCCGTGATCCTTCCACGGAAACATCCCCTTGTTTCGCTAAGGCTTAACCAGCGTTTACTGGTTCTCCAGCTCCTCTTTGCTGACTAAATTGATTAAAGCGTTTGCAGCCTGCTCAGCGTCCGCACCTTCCGCACTAATGTAAATCTCGGTACCTGTGCTGATTGCAAGGCTCATAATCCCCATGATGCTCTTGGCGTTCACTTTTTTATCGTCTTTCTCAACGAAAATCTCTGAAGAATATTTATTCGCTTCCTGAACGAAAAGCGCAGCCGGCCGAGCATGCAGCCCCGTTTTCAAACGAACGGTAACCGGGTGTTTAACCATGAAAACTTACCCCCTATACGAATTCAATCCATTTCGTCACATTCGTTGACATTATAATTTCTATCATTATAGCATACGGAGTACAAATCACACTAGCAGCAAAACCAGATTAGCCTCCGCGAATTTTTTCAGCAAGCTCATCGATCTTGCGTAACCGGTGATTTACCCCCGATTTGCTGACCGTTCCTTTCAGCAGTTCGCCCACTTCCTTCAGGTTCATATCCGGATGAGCCAGGCGAACCTCGGCGACCTCCCGCAGCTTCTCCGGCAGGTTCTCGAGCCCCACTTCCTTCTGAAGCAGCTTGATGTTGTCGATCTGACGGACCGCAGCGCCAATCGTCTTGTTCAAGTTGGCCGTCTCGCAGTTCACGATGCGATTGACGGAATTGCGCATGTCGCGCATAATCCGCACGTCCTCGAATTTGAACAACGCCTGGTGTGCGCCGATGATGCTGAGGAGCTCGATGATTTTTTCGCCTTCTTTGATGTAGAAAATAAAGCCTTTCTTCCGCTCGATGCAACGTGCGTTCAGATGAAACTCGTTCGCCAGATCGACCAGCGCCTTGCAATGCTCTTCGTACATCGAGGCGATCTCCAAATGGTAAGACGAACCCTCCGGATTGTTGACCGACCCGCCGGCCATGAACGCCCCGCGCAGATAAGCCCGCTTACAACAGTTTTTCCGTGTGAGCTCCGGATTAATCCCGGGATGAAAAATAAACCCCTCGGAGACGATTTTCAGCTCCTTTAGAATCTCCTCCACCCGAGCCGGAATGCGAACGATGTAGACATTGTTTTTCTTGAGGCGCATCTTTTTGCGGACTAGCAGCTCCGTGTGAATGTGGAAATGCTTCTTCAACAAGGAGTAGATCCGCCTTGCGATCGCGGCGTTTTCGGTGGAAATATCCAAAACGATCTTCTTGTTCGAAACCTGCACTGATCCGTTCATTCGGATGAGGGCGGATAGTTCAGCCTGCTCACAGCAGTCTGAGGCTTCGACCATCGTCAGCTCTTTTTTGGTTTGCGCCGCAAAGGACAAGAGACTCACCTCTTTCGTAAAATCCAGTTTTCAACTAGTTGGTATATATGATGGCTTAATTTATCGGCATCATGCCGCAAATATCTGCGGAACAACACCAGGGTATCGGCAATCACCTTATAGCCTTGACCCGTCACGTTATCCCAGTCCACCTGGACGGGCTTGGCGCCTTTCTCCGCGTAAAAATCCTGAACCTGCGGCGGAATTTCGCCGTCGTTCACGATAACGTAGTCGAACAAATGCTTGCCCACGTGATTATACACGGCTTGCAAATGGTCGCTGACCGTATAATCGTCCGTTTCGCCCGGCTGGGTCATAACATTGCATATGAATATTTTGATTGCGGAAGTATTTTCCAATACCGCCTCTGCCAGTTTCGGTACAAGCAAATTCGGAATAATGCTGGTGTACAAGCTGCCCGGTCCAATCAGAATAGCGTCTGCCTCCCGAATGGCCTCTACGGCCTCCGGCAATGGCTCGACCTCTTCCGGTTCAAGGAAAATGCGCTTGATCTTGCCTCGAACCTCCGGGATCTTCGATTCCCCAGTCACGATTGTACCATCTTCCATCTCCGCGTGCAGCACGACCGCCTGACCCGCAGCCGGCAACACGCGCCCGCGTACGGCAAAGACGCGGCTCAGCTCACGCACCGCGGTGACGAAATCACCGGAAATATCGGTTATTGCCGCCAAGATCAGATTGCCCAGACTGTGCCCAGCCAACCCCGAACCCGATGCAAACCGATAGTTCAGCATATCCGACAACAACGGTTCGACGTCAGCCAGTGCGGTAAGTACGTTGCGAATATCCCCGGGCGGCGGCATTTGTAATTCGTTGCGCAAGATCCCGGAGCTGCCCCCATCGTCGGCTACAGTTACAATAGCCGTGATATCGAGCGGTCTCTCTTTCAACCCGCGGAGCATGACAGACAAGCCAGTACCGCCGCCCATCACAACGATCCGCGGAACTCTTATATCCTTAGCCCGATGTATCACTAGGTTCACCTCTTAATGAGGGTTCAAAAAGGGAACAGGTTATCCTTTTGAATGTCCTCTATACTTGCAGGGGGCTTGGTTAGCGGTCCCGGCCTTCATCGCGATGACTGACGCGAACCGTTTCCGTTTCGCTGACGCCAAGCATCTTACCCAGGTACTCGGCAATGGCAACCGAACGGTGTTTGCCGCCGGTACAGCCGATGCCGATGATGACTTGGCTTTTCCCCTCTTTATGATATTGCGGCAGCAGGAAATGCAGCATATCCAGCAATTTAGCCAAGAATGTCTGCGTCTCCGGCCACTTCATAACATATTCATATACCTCGCTGTTTTGTCCCGTGAGCGGCCGCAGCTGCTCGATATAATGGGGATTCGGCAGGAAGCGCACGTCGAACACCAGGTCGGCATCGATCGGAATCCCATATTTAAATCCAAACGATGTAATGTTCACCGATAGGTTGCTGCTCTCCAAATGCGAGAATCGGGAAATGATCTTCTCCTTAAGCTGTGCCGGCTTCATGTTGCTGGTATCGATCACTTGAGTTGCCGACATCCGCAAATCATCCAACATTTTGCGTTCCAGCCGGATACCGTCCAGCGGCATCCCGTCCGGGGCCATCGGATGGCGGCGGCGGCTCTCCTTATACCGCTGCACGAGGATCGAATCGGTGGCATCGAGGAACAGGATTTCACACTTAATGGTGAAATGCTCCTTAATATATGCCAGCGACTCCGAAAGCGCCGTGAAGAACTCCCGGCCGCGCAGGTCGATGACCAGCGCAACCTTGGCGATTTTCCCTTTGGATTGTTCAATCAATTCTGCGAATTTGGGAATCAGCACCGGAGGCAAATTATCTACGCAAAAAAATCCGAGATCCTCCAAACTGCGCACGGCCAGCGACTTGCCTGCCCCCGACATGCCCGTGATAATGATCAGATTGGCGACCGAACTTGTTTCTTTCTCCGGCATGAGTATTCCCTCCTCGCGTACTTCTCCTTGTCCATAATCTAATTGTAACGGACCGTAATGACTCTATTTCTCGATTTCCCGGCTATTTCCCACTGTAACGGACCCCAGATACCTTAAAGGGCTCTGAGAATGGCCACTGAGCAGCATTTCCCACAAATAAGGTCTCCTCAGTCCGCTAGAAACTGTCATCCGTTCACGACAGGCAAATAACGGCTCTGGTGTCCGTTAGATGCTTCGTGATGGAAAGACGACCTCTTGAACTACCTTATGATTAAGAACGGAGGAAGAGGCCAGCGGCACCGACCATTCCCGCGTCATTGCCCAAGGTTGCAGGAACGATTTGCATGCCGCGTTGCACCGGCTCCGGCGTCAATTTGGCGAATACGCTGCGAACTTCGTTAAACAGAATGTCACCGGCTTTGGACACGCCCCCGCCGATAATAAACAGCTCTGGATTCAGAACGACAGCGACAGCCGCCATCGATTTGCCCAGATAGAAGGCCGCCCGGTTCACGATGCGAATTGCCGCTTCGTCACCCGCTTTAGCTGCGTCAAACACATCCTTCGCCATAATGTTCTCCACATGAGCCAGCGAGGTCCGGTCACCGCGCGCCACAGCGTCTTTTGCCATGCGAATAATCCCCGTAGCCGAGGATACGGTTTCCAAGCAGCCCATTTGGCCGCAGCCGCAGCCGATCGCTTCCAGATCCGGAACTACAGACATATGTCCAAGCTCTCCGGCCATTCCGGAGAAGCCTTGATAAATCTTCCCGTTAATGATGATCCCGCCGCCAACGCCGGTTCCCAGCGTGTAGCATACGCAATTGTCGATGCCTTTGCCTGCACCGCCCCAAGCTTCTCCAAGTGCGGCCACATTGGCATCATTGTCTATTTTGATTGGCTTGCCCAGTCGCTCCTCCAAAATGGCGCGAATCGGGAAATCCTTCAAACCTACATTCGGCGCCAAAATGATGATCCCTTCGCGGACATTCGTAAACCCGGCGACCCCAGCGCCTACCCCGGCCACCTGTTCCCAGGCGAACGGCGATTCTTCCACGACACGCCGGACGTACTTCTCGATATTCGCCACGACCGTATCCGCGCCCTTATCGACTTCGGTCGGTCCTTCGTACGTATGAAGAAGCTGCCCTTCTTCATTGCAAATGCCGACTTTGACTGCCGTACCTCCCAGGTCAACGCCAATGTAGATTTTTTCAGACATTTTCACAAGCCACCTTTTTCATAAATATATAGATCATTTACGTACCTATACGTGCAAAAAGGCCATTCTCGATCCATCGCCGCTTTATTCCGCGCCATGACTGAAAACGCCTTCGCAAGTAGTTTTCTCCTACGTACCAACTATAAGCGAACCCATCGGTTCGGTCAAGAGAAGGGAAGAAACGGCAATCCCAATACCGATAAGGGATTTTGCGTAAATGACACAGATCACAGGCAAGCGTCAGCGAGTGTAGTTTCCGTTATATGAAAAAACCGGCATTCGCAAATGCAAACGCCGGATGCAAGAAGAAGAGTGAGCCATTTTGGACAGGATCGAGCCGCTTTTGCTCGGAACTAGGACAAAATACGTTTCTGCCCTTGCAGCTCGCGAATAGGAGCGATGTTCTGCGTGAACTCCAGCGTTCCTAAATAACGTCCATCCTCGCTGCGTACAGCGAAATAGCGGATGTACACAAATTTGTCCTTCACCGGAATCCAGAAGTCCTCGACATCCTTCCGCCCCGCCTTGAAATCCTCCAACAGCTGGTTGACGACATGGACGCTTTGCGGCGGGTGGCAATTTTGTACGGTCCGGCCAATGACCGCCTTCGTCCGGGCAAAGATGCGCTCTTTACCGTGGGAGAAATATCGGACGACATCGTTCTCATCGATAAACGTCAGATCCACTGGAAGATGGTTCATTACCGCCTCCAGCTGTTCCATCGAGAGAACGCCGGTCTCAAATTTAACGTACCCTTGGGGAACTCCTGCTTCCGTACCTGCCTGCGCGGTTCCTTCCTCTTCTTCACCCAAGGATTGCAGCGGTACGCGCTCTGGAATCCATTCGCGCTCCGGCGCGGTTAAGCAGAAGCCGATCTGATCGCTTTCCCGCGCAATGCTGACCCATTCGTCCTCCGTTAACTTCTCAAGGGCCATCGGGAGCAGAATATTTTCTTCTTTAAAAATCATCTCATTGACTTCCTTAATAATCCGTTCCAGATTCATCACTATCGTCTCCGAATCCGCGCTGCCGTCCGCCAGCTTGCCCTTCGTTTCCTTGATCATCATGCGGATGCCGTCGTCCACGCCCCACATCACCTTCGTCGGTCCGTAGATGCCGTACTTCTCCAGATACGGGAACAGCAGGTTTTCCTTACGGCTGTAGTGCTTATCAAGATCCATCAGCAGGTTTAAATCCTCTAACAATTTGTATACGATCTCGCTGCTGGGGGCCTTTCGGTACTTGTCCAGATGAAGCTGAAGCTTGAAATTCACCAGCCGCTCGATCTCGCGATTTTCCAGCTTGAAAGTATGCACCGGGTGCCCCGGCTGCTCCTCCGGCTTGGACGACCGGTGAATGTCCTCGATCGAGCCCTTAAAAATCGCCGTATGCACCGAGCACAGCCGCTGAACCTCTTCGACTGGAATGCCCTCCTCATCCATCAGCGCATGCTCCATCGCAGAAATTTCCGTAACCGTCACGTCACCGACAGCCTCTTCAAACCGCGCCTTCACTTCCTCCACGCTCTTCCCCTGATGCAGCTCCTTAATAATCTCCTTTAGCATCTGCTGCCGGCGGCTTTGTTCCGGTGCGCCATACTCCCGATTATTAATCAGTTCGCTCATCGCCTAACCCCTCCTTATAGAAATCGATCTGATTCCAGCTTCGAAATGTCCCGTTGACTTTCGTTGATAACCATTCTCAATAACAACGTAGCACAGGGAAAATCACTGACTTGTGATTGCAATCACAAATATTTCACGGAACCCCCCGTTTCTTTTTGTTCCGTCTTTTGCCAAAATAGAGTCAGGAGGAGTGTCATTATGCCTACTACACATTTGCTATATATTGAAGACGATCCCGAAATCGGGGAATGGGTCAGCTCCAACCTGGAAGCGCGCGGGTATACAGTCACCTGGCTGAAGCACGGGGATCAGGCGGTGGAGAAAGCTGTCGATTGCCAACTAGTAATCCTGGACGTAATGCTGCCAGGGTTAGACGGCTTCACGATTGGGGGACGGTTGAAGCAGAAGTATCCGAAGCTGCCGGTATTGATGCTATCGGCTCGCACTTCGATTGACGACAAACTGCAAGGATTGAAGTTTGCCGACGACTATTTAACGAAGCCGTTCCATCCGGATGAGCTCGCCGCGCGAATCGAGGTGCTGCTTCGCCGCAGCGGGGGGATTGCTGACCCGGCGCCGCTGCGGATCAAACATTTGCTTGTGTATGAGAAAGAAAACCGGATTATCCATCAGGATACCAACGAGGAGATCGTGCTGACCGGCAAGCAGTTTCATATTTTCGCCTACCTGCTGCGCCACCTCGGGCAAATCCTGACCAAGGAGCAGATCTATGAGGCGGTATGGAACGAGCCCTACCTCGACGGGGACAAAACCTTGATGGTGCATATCCGCCACCTGCGCGAGAAGCTCGAACGGGATCCTGCCAATCCTGAAGTAATCGAAACCATCCGCGGGATCGGCTATCGGGTGAGGGCATGAAATTTCGTCCAGTGCGCAAGTTCCGTAAATCCCTGCTGACGCGATACGTTTTGATTTTAGGGATCGCATTTGTCTTTATTCCTGTCATGATTCCTATCAGCTTCATTGCAGCCTGGGGGGTGAATGTGCTCCTAAACCCTGACCATTACGGACACGAGATCCGTCCTTATGGCACCGGAAAACAAATTGAGGCCGCTTGGCATCAAGCGGCTGCTGAGCTCAAGGGAGCTCAAGCCGAGACCATCAACGCGAAGCTTAGAGAGATGAAGCAGCGGTATCCTGACGCCGCGCTGTATTGGGTCGACACCGCCGGCATGACCCGCCTGCAGCTGCCGGAACAAGCGTCGGTGCCCCCGCAATGGTCCCTAGAGGATACCATCGCCTTCATGAAGCAGCGTGTAGATGCTGATCCTTTTACGGTCGTCGCTTTTATTGGCGGGGACGAACAAGCCAAACAAGGCTTCATGGTGCTGGAGCTCCCGCGTAAATATATGGTGATTCAAAAAGGGGAGCAGTTTAGCGACAATCGCTTTTACGGCGTGTTTATCGCGATTCTGCTAGGGGCGTTCGTCTTGCTCTCCTATCTGTTCTTCAGCGATATCCGCAAGCGCCTGCTGCGCCTGGAAGCCGGCATGACCCGTCCGGGTCCCGATGGTCTGCCGTCCCCCATCGAGGAAGGGCGTCCGGACGAAATCGGTCGATTGGAGCTCGCTTTTAACCATATGGTGTTCGCCCTGAAGGACAGTCGCCAGCGGGAGCGTGAGGAAGAGGAGCTGCGCAAGAGCCTGATCAGCCACCTGTCCCATGACTTGCGGACGCCGTTAACCGTGCTGGGCAGCCATTTGTATTCGCTCCGTCAGGAATCTCTATCCGAACAGGGAAAGCAATCCCTGGCTTTGATGGAGACGAAAATCAGTGATTTATCCGGACTGATGGATCATCTGTTATCGTACAACCTGCTCTCCAGCGGACGGTATGCCATGTCCTTGGAGCGGCTGGATATCCTGCGGATCGTGCGGGAAAGTGCGGCGGCCTGGTACCCTGTCTGGGAGAAGAACGGGATTACAGCCGATATTGAGCTGCCAGAGCAGCCGATTTACTGGAACGTGGATGCCCAAGGGTTCCGCCGCGTACTCGATAACCTGTTCCAGAACCTGGTCCGCCATGCCGGATCGGGTCGGTATGCCGGGATTGCGGTAGAGCCATACGAGGGCACTACGGCTCTCACGATCAGCGACCACGGCCCTGGAATGGAGTCGGTTTCCGCAAATGGAGGCGCGGGGCTAGGCCTGCAAATCGTCGATCTGCTGCTCCGAGAAATGGGACTCACACGAGCCACCATATCCAGTGAAGCCGGAACGAAAGTGTATATTTATCCAGCGGCGAAATTGTCGTTGAAATAAGGAGAGAGACTGTCTCCAAAGCTGCTTCCTTTCCCTCGATTCGGAGGCAGTATCTCAGCGATTCGCGATGCCTGCAATGATACATTTTTGTGAGGGAGCAATCCCCGTTTTGTGTGTAAAAATGTTTCAAGCCCCAAAATTAAACGAATCTTAAACTTATCCCGCCTTTGCCTTTAACCTCCGGGCGATATGATCATGACGAGGTGATAATTCGTGAGTGAAATGATCATTCAAACGGAAGGTTTAACCAAAAAATATCGCGGCCGTTACGCCGTGGACCACTTAAACCTGGAGATTGCGAAGGGGGACATCTACGGGTTCCTCGGACCTAACGGTGCAGGGAAAACCACAACAATCCGCATGCTGCTGGGCTTAATTCAGCCCACTTCGGGCAGCATCCGCATCTTTGGCCGCGAGCTGCAACGCGATAAGCTGGCGATTCTGCGCCGCATCGGTTCGCTGGTCGAATCCCCGTCCTATTATGGACATTTGAGCGCCATCGACAACTTGGAAGCGATCCGCCGTATCTTGCAGGTGCCGAAATCGCGCATCGACGAGGTGCTGGATATCGTCTCGCTGTCTAGCGAAGCACGACGGCCGGTGAAAGGCTTCTCCCTGGGGATGAAGCAGCGCCTGGGCATCGCCGCATCGTTGCTGGGTAACCCTGAACTGCTCATCCTGGACGAACCGACCAACGGACTGGACCCGTCCGGGATTCATGAGATCCGCGAATTAATTAAGAGCATGCCGAAGCGTTACGGCATCACTGTGCTCGTATCCAGCCACCTGCTCGGGGAGATGGAGCTGATGGCCAGCAAAGTGGGCATTATCCGCGAAGGTCGGATGGTGTTTCAGGATACGATCGACAATCTGCGGCTTCAGGCGGCTCACGATATGGAACTCGTTGTTTCAGAGCCGGATGAAGCCCTTTGGGTAGCCCGTGATCTAGGCGCCATCGGCAAGCTGCGAAGCGGAGTTCTCTCGTTCCCGGGGATGGCTGACGCCCAGGTCGCACGCCTGGTCAAACAGCTGGTGGAGAACGGACATGCGATCTATCGCGTTGAGCAGAAGAAGAAGTCGCTGGAGGATATCTTTATGCAGGTCATTGGGGAGGGGACCGCGGTATGATGTTACGCTCCCTCTCAGCCGACTTTTTGAAGATCCGGCGTAAAGGTATCTGGTTTCTTATCTTTCTCGCTCCGCTCGGATTGGTCGCCATGCAGGCGCTCAATTTCGGGCTGCGCTACGACTGGTTGACCAAGCAATATGCCGATGACCTGTGGGGAGGTCTCCTGCAGAATATTTCCTTCTTCGTGCCGATTGCGATATATCTCGGCTGTACCTTGGTCAGCTCGCTAGTGGCGAACGTCGAACATCAGCTTAGCTCCTGGAAGCAACTGCTGGCTCTGCCGATCTCACGGACCGCGGTGTATTGCGCCAAATTCCTGCTGTGCTTCCTGTTGCTGTCCGTTTCCTGCGTGCTGTTATCGGTCGTAACCGTAATTCTAGGTATCGCTCTCGGTTTCGAGGCCAGTTCCATCCCTTACGCGGATTTGGCTCGCCTTGGGTTCTATCCGTTTTTTGCCGCGTTGCCGCTGCTGGCCCTCCAGCTCTGGCTGTCGCTCTCCTATCGGAACCAGTCGTTGCCGGTATCCCTTGGCGTCACGATTTCCATCCTTTCGCCGTTTACATTGAACCTGTCCGAGTGGTTTCCACTGAACTGGCCGTTGTTCGGGTTCGAAGGACCACACCGCGAATGGTTTGTCGCAGCCGGACTTGCCTGCGGCGCAGTTATCCTGTTGACTGGACTTGTTCATTTCAACCGAAAGGACGTGGATTAAGATGAAGACGTTCCTGAACGTACTGGCCGCAGAACGGCTCAAAATGTCACGCTCGCGCCTCTGGCTCGTCCTGCTGATCAGCCCGGCCCTGTCTGCCTTGATCGGCGCCCTGGTTAATCTGCCAAAGGGGGCCGATGCAGCAGTCTGGCCGCTCTTGATCAGCGCCATGTCGATGCTTCATGCACTACTATTTCTGCCAATCATGTCCGGCTTATTTCCGTCGTTCCTCTGCCGTTATGAGCACACGGGCGGCGGTTGGAAGCAGCTGCTGGTGCTTCCTGTCTCACGGAGCGCCGTTTATCTGGCCAAATTCACCGTCGTTGCCGTCTTATTAGCCGCCTCTCAGTTGCTCTTTCTAGCTGCCCTGTTGATTGTAGCCCTATTCCAAGGGATCTCTGGCCCAATGCCATGGGGGATGATCGCCACGAGCCTTATCGGCGGCTGGATTGCCTGTATGCCACTGGTTGCCTTACAGCTGGGCGTCTCGCTGGTGTGGTCCAGCTTCGCAGCGCCGCTTGCGGTGAACGTATCCCTGACGATTCCAAATCTGCTGATCATCAATTCAGACAAGATTGGCCCTTTCTATCCTTGGGCACAGCCGTTGCTGGCCATGATGCCGCGCGGGCAAGCGGATTACGGTGCCTTTAACCTGCCGTACGAGAGTTTGCTCATTACGGTTCTCGGCAGCTTCCTGTTGTTCCTGATCGCTGGGATGTTGTACTTCCGCCGCAAAGCGGTATAAATCAATCAAACTACATCAACCTGATCCACTGAATACAAAAAAGGCCTTGTAGATGAGCCGGATGAGCATGTTAGCCATCCAGACCCTCTACAGGCCTTCTATTTAATGGGGAGGTTATTCATCTTTCATTTGGCTTTCAAGCCAGGCAAGTGAGTTGCCCGATTATTCTTTGACGCCGCCCAACGCTACACCGGCAATAATGTACCGGGACAGCAAGAAGTAGACGATAAACAGAGGCAACGCCGTCAATGCCAGACCCATGTAGATCGAACCGAATTCTGTCTTGTAAATATCGCCGCGCAGCAAGCTGACCATAATCGGCATCGTATATTTACTCTTATCCGTCAACAAAATGAGCGGCATAAACAGGTTATTCCAGTTCGCAACAAAGGCGAAAATCGCTTGCGTTGCAATCGCCGGCATCATCAGCGGCAGAATGATCCGGTTAAATGTCTTGAATTCACCGGAGCCGTCAACGCGCGCCGCTTCCACGATCTCAAGCGAGAGCGTACCCAGCAGGTACTGACGCATGAAGAATACAACTGCTGGAGCTGCGATCGCTGGCAAAATCAAAGGCAACAGATTGTTGGTCCAATGAATTTTGTACATAAATTGATAGAAACCGATCGAGCTGGCCTGTGCTGGAATCAGCATCACTGCCATAATAAAGGTAAAGAATGGTTGACGCAGCTTCCAGCTATAAGCGACCAGACCATAGGCTGTCAAGGACGAGAAATAAACCGTCAACAAAGTCGCCGAACCCGAGATAATAAACGAGTTCATGAAGCCTTGAAGCGGATCAAAGCTCTTGTCCAGCAGTACCTTCAGGTTGCTCATCATATGAGTAGATGGGAGCAACGAGAGGCCCGCTTGGATCTCTGCCGTTGAACGCGTAGCGTTCACGAACATGATCCAGAATGGAAGGATGCTGAGGAGTGCCAGCAAAATACATACGACATATACGATCGTCCGATTAATTCGGAGAGCGACCGCACTGCCTTCTTTAATTTTTTCCATGGCTTACACCTCCCCTTTCATAGCTGCACGTTCTGCTTTCTTTTGTTGCTTAATCAATTTATTTAATTTCGCCGCATCCCGGTCACGCATCAAATAGAACAGGATGGCGGACAATGCAGCGGCAATGACGAACAGAATCATACTTGCGGCAGCCGCACGGTTATACATATAGCTTCCTTTAAATGCTTGCCCATAGATAAACATCGAGGTGGTCAGCGTGGAGTCGTCCGGTCCGCCTTGAAGGAACAATTGCGGAATATCGAACATCGTCAGACCGCCGATCATGGACGTAATTAACGTATATAGCATGATGGTGCGCAGACTTGGCAAGGTAATCTTGAAGAAGGTCTGCCAGCCGTTAGCTCCATCAATCGCAGCAGACTCGAAGATCGCTGGATTGATCCCCATGACACCTGCAATCAAAATAATCATCGTGTTCCCGTACCACATCCAGAATTGAATGAAGGAAACGATCCCACGTGCTGTCGTCTTATCCTGCAGGAAGAAAATTGGAGCATCCGACCAACCTAACAACTGGAACAGACTGTTTACCGGCCCCATCGGATATGCAAACAGAGAGCTAAAAAGCACCGCAATCGTACTTGCAGTGATAATATTCGGCATATAGAGCATGATCTTAAACGCGCCTTGGCCTTTAATGTTCAGACGTTTGTTCGTAAACCAGGCCGTAAGCAGCAGCGCAAGACCGATCTGCGGAATAAAGTTCACAATCCAAAGAATAAACGTATTCACAAGCGACTTCTTGAAAGAAGCATTTTCAAGGATCAGATCTTTAAAGTTCTGAAACGGATTATCGAGAATTTCCAATGGTTTAGGGATAATCCCTTGTAAGTTAGTAAAGCCAATCACGGCCGTATAGAGAATCGGATACAGTGAAAAAACCAAAAAAGCCAACACAAATGGCAACGTAAAATAGTAACCGTATCTCGAATAGTTAACACCTTTGCGGCGCATGCTTTCACCTCTTTCATGGATATGAAGGGGCGGGTTATATTCCCCGCCCCTTCGCATCTACTGCGTATTCTTATTCGCTGTCGATGCCAAGTTGGTCTTTAACTTGTTGTTTGAAGGTTTTGATCGCATCTTCACGGGATTTGTTGCCTGCCGTGTATTCGCGAACTTGGTCGCGCCACAGTTTGTTGATCGTTTCGTCGTATTGCGTCAAGTTCTTACCGGAAGCGTTCTCGTTCGCTGGAACGAAGATGTCAAACATGTTTTGACCGCCCAGCATTGGAACTTCACCGTTCGATTTTGCCATCACCACGGAGGAAGCTACGCTATCCTTCGTACCTGCTTCGCCCTCTTTCATCGTACCGTTTGCCCAGAAATATTGGAGGCCGGTTTCAGAGGTATCCAACGTTACCCAGTTAATGAAATCAGCAACCGCTTTCTTCTTCGCTTCGTCTTTCGTTACGTCTTTGTTAGCCAAGAGCCAAGTACCGCCCCAGAAGAACCCTGTTGGTGGTTCAGTTACAGCCCAGTCACCGTTTGTATCTTTAACTTGACCGTTCATGACATAGTTGATCAACCAAGCTGGACCAAAGAAACCAAAGATCGGTTGAGCACCGGAGCCGGACATGTCAGCATACCATGCTTCTGTCCAGTCTGTCGTGTCGTTGTGGTAACCGTTGTCTTTCAACTTCTTGGAGAGATCCAAGAACTGTTCACGCTTCGGATCGATGTGCAGTTTGCCGTCAACGATCCAGCCTTTGTCGGAGCTGTTCTCGATCGCGTGCCAGATATCACCGTCACCGGATACGATACCATAGCCTTTAGCTTTCAGCTTCGCAGCTGCATCGAAGAACTTATCCCAACCAGGACCAACTTCATTTTTGATAGCAGCTGGGTCATCTGTCCCGAATACGTCTTTCGCAATCGAACGACGATAGATGAAAGCGCCGCCAGTTGCTTGGTAGCCAAGAGCTTTCAGCTCGCCGTCTTTACTACCGATATCTACGGAGTATTGAGCGATGCCAGCATCTTGAACCATTTGGTCAGTCAAGCCCAGGTCAGCGTAGTTCGCTGCATACCCGGAAGCGTCGCCTTGCGTATATTTCAGAACGAACGCTGCTTCAGCAGCATAAATGTCCGGGGCGTCTTTGCCGCCGCCAGCCAAAGCTTGGTCAAGCGCAGGTTGGTAAGCGCCATCAGTTGTAGCGATAACCGTTGTTTTGAATTCAACATTAGCGTCTGGATGCGTTTCCAAATATTTTGTAGTCATATTTGGAATTTCATCCGTGAAGCTCCACAGATTGATGGTAACCTTTTCGCCGCTGGAACCTTTACCTGCGGAAGAATTCGTTTCCGTAGGTGTTGTATTGTTCGAGGACGACTCATTCTTGGAATTGCCGCCGCAAGCCGTGAGAGCTGTTGTCATCACCAGCAAGGCGGAGATCCCGATCAACAGGTGTTTCATACGTTTCATGCGTTTCATGCTTTGCCTCCCCTTTTGTTTACTCTTCTCGGTATTTTGTAACCGCATTCACATTTTAATACATCTTTTTGTTCTCCATAAGTAAGCGCTTATTGGGAAAAGTTCAACTATTTTTGGGTCTTGAGATCGAGGGGGCCTTTTCAGACTCAAATCAGAATGACAATTGTCATCTCAATGTCATGACAGTCCTTACTAACAGAGGGGCCGCAGTTCCTTTATGCTTAAGTTAACCGAGGAAGAAATAACCAAGATGAAACCTTGATCGGAGGCGAAGCTTTCGTGGAACCTATTATTGAAATGAAGGACGTCAGCAAGAGCTTCAAAGATAAAAAAGCGGTAGATCATCTATCATTTACCATTTCCAAAGGCACCATCACCGCCATTCTAGGACCAAATGGAGCCGGGAAGACGACGGCGGTCTCGATGCTGCTCGGCTTGCTGGAACCAACAGCCGGAACGATTCAACTGTTCGGAAAGCCGCCGAAAGACCGCTTGGTCCGCGAGCGGACTGGGGCGATGCTGCAGGAGGTCAGCGTGATGGATCGGCTAAAGGTACGCGAAATCCTGGAGCTGATTCGCAGCTACTACCCCAACCCGATGGCGATGGACGAATTGGTTCGTCTGACGGGGTTGTCCAATAGCGATTTAAACCGCTATGCCGAGAAGCTGTCCGGCGGGCAGAAGCGCAGCCTTAGCTTTGCCCTTGCCTTGGCAGGGAACCCGGAGTTGCTCTTCTTTGATGAGCCCACAGTGGGGCTGGACATCACGTCGCGCCGCCGCTTCTGGGACAGCGTTCGCAAGTTGGCCGCACAAGGGAAGACGGTCGTTTTCACAACGCATTACTTGCAAGAAGCCGACGATATTGCCGATCGAATCTTGTTGTTTAACCGGGGCTCCTTAGTCGCAGACGGCACGCCTGAAGCGATCAAATCGCGGATTGTCAAACGTTCGATTTCCTTCCTTGCCGACGGCGATGGTCCCGAACTGCGGAGCCGATTGCTGGCGCTCTCCCCTGTCGCGGAATGCTACAACAAAGACGGACGTATCCATGTGACAACGGAGGATACCGACGCAGCATTGGCAGCTTTGTTTACCGCCGGTCTGCCCGTGCACGACATCCAGATCGAGCAAGGACGGTTGGATGAAGCGTTCGAACAGCTAACGACAAACCATGAAGAGGAGGCAATCTAACGATGCGTACCATTACGATGCAATGTAAAGCGGAAATGCTTCGGGTGATCCGCAACCCCTATTATGTATTTTGGTCGTTGTTGATGCCGGTCTTGTTCTACTTTATCTTCACGCGGGTCGTTAATACCGGGGCCGACAATCCGAGCGAATGGCGGGCGTATTACCTGATGTCCATGACGACCTTCAGCGTAATGGGGTCGGCGATTATGACGCTTGGCATCCGCCTGGTGCAGGAGCGTACCCAAGGCTGGGCGACCTTCATGCGAATCACGCCGCTGCCCGGTTCGATTTATTTCTTCGGCAAAATGTTCGGCCAAACCATGATGCACCTGTTTTCCGTAGTGTTTATTTTTATCGCGGGGTATTTAATTAACGGGGTAACACTGCCTTGGTATCTGTGGATTTCCAGCGGGTTGTGGATCATTGCAGCTTCGCTTCCTTTTCTCGCGTTGGGGACGCTGGTGGGTCTGATGAAGCGCGTGGATACGGCGAGCGGCGTCAGCAACGTTGTGTACCTGCTTCTCGCCGTCGCAGGCGGTATGTGGATGCCGTTCGAAGTGCTGCCTAAGGTGATGCAGGCCATCGGCAAATGGCTACCCTCCTACCAGTTCGGAAGCGGGGCCTGGTCCATCGTTCAAGGGGATGCCCCGAGCTGGCAAAGCGTGCTGATTTTGCTGGGCTACCTCTTCCTGTTTATGATACTATCCACATATATCCGAAAAAAACAGGAAGCGGTGTAACTCCAAATGAAGTTAGGTAAGTTCCAGTTTGAATGGTTTCCGAAAAAATACGGCTGGTTCCCCTACGTCTGGCCGATCTACTTGATTCTTCCCTTCTTCAATATTCGGGGAGAGCATGGAATCAAGCTGTGGATCGGCTGCGCAATGATCGTCTTGTTTGCCGTGACTTATCGCCAGTTATACTGGGTTACCGGCAAAGTCTTCAACTTGTGGCTTGCGCTGCAAATGGCCCTCATTCTGGCGCTCTGTATGTTCTATAGTCCGTATAACTTCTATTTGGGCTTCTTCACCTCGAACTTCATCGGTTGGTACACCGATCACAAGAAGTTCCATGTGGCTATTTCCTGCTTCGCTGCAGTAGAAGTACTGTCGCTCCTGTTTGGCGCCCGGAATCTGGTTGCCAGCGATCTGCCGTTTATGTTGCCTTTTCTGGTCATTATGCTGGTGATGCCTTACGGCATCCGTTCAATGTCGAGACGGCAGCAATTGGAGCGGGAACTGGACCGGGCGAACGAGCAGATTAAGGAGCTGATCAAGCGGGAGGAACGTATGCGCATCGCCCGCGATTTACACGATACGCTCGGCCATACTTTATCTCTAATCACGCTCAAAAGCCAGCTGGTCGAGAAGCTCGCCGCCAAAGATGCGGAACGGGCCCAAGCTGAGGCGCGGGAGATCCAGCGTACCTCCCGGGCCGCGCTGCGACAAGTGCGGGAGCTCGTCTCCGACATGCGGGCGATCACCGTCGCGGAGGCGTTGGCGGAAGCCAGCGAAATCCTTCGCGCAGCCGACATCGCCCTCGACGTGGAAGGCGACCCGCGACTCGCCGGCGTGTCGGACTTGATGCAGAACATCGTCAGCCTCTGCATCAAAGAGGCAGTGACGAACATCGTCAAGCATAGCCGGGCCACGCGCTGCGTCGTCACGATTGAGACCGCACCGGCGGAGGTGCGGCTGCAGATCGAGGACAACGGGATCGGGTTGTCCTCGGGGAAGGCGGGCAGCGATCGGCTGGCCCCGCCTTCGGGCGACAGTGTCGCAGGCAATGGCTTGAAGGGCATGGCCGAGCGGTTGTCGCTGATCGACGGCACATTAACCGTCGGAGCGGGGAGCTTGGAAAACGCGGATGGTTCCGAGGCCGGGGACGGCCGGGGTACCCGGCTGCAGATCACCATCCCGCTCATCGTGAAAGAAGCTGCTAAAGAAGGTGAAACCGCATGATTCGCATCGTCATCGCCGAGGACCAACGCATGCTGCGGGGGGCGCTGGCCTCCCTGCTCGATCTGGAGGACGACCTTGAGGTCGTCGGCCAGGCCGGTGACGGCGCGGAGGCGCTGGCGCTCATCGAGAAGCTGCGCCCCGATGTCTGCCTCATGGACATCGAGATGCCGCTGATGAGCGGTCTGGAGGTGGCCGAACGGCTGCAGGCCCAGGGATCGCCGTGCCGCGTCATCATCTTAACGACGTTCGCGCGTCCCGGCTACTTCGAACGGGCAGTGAAGACCGGCGTCCAAGGCTACCTGCTCAAGGATGAATCCAGCGATCGGCTGGCAGAGGCGATCCGACGGGTGATGGCCGGCCACCGCGAAGCTTCGCCGGAGCTGGTCTTCGGCAGCCTCCGCCGGGACAATCCCTTGACCGCCCGCGAGCAAGATATTCTGCGGCTGGCTGCTAAAGGCTGCACCGCCAGCGAAATCGCGGTTTCTCTGCACTTGTCCTACGGCACCGTTCGTAATTATATTTCCGAAATTTTGAACAAGCTGGAGGTCAAGAGCCGCATCGAAGCGGTTCGCCTCGCCGAGGAGAACGGATGGATTTAAGTACGCAAATATCATAACGCCAAAAAGGACGCCGATCTCGGCGTCCTCTTAAATTTTCACGTTGCAATCTATTCGATTTTTCGTGTTCATTCAGGTGTTAGATGATCGAAAACCTGAAATGTACTCGATTTTTCATATAGATTCTTGCGGTTTAGGATCGGATCGGCAAAATGTGTATGAAATTTCATATACAATCCTTTGAAATCGCCGAAATCCCCTCAATATACTCGATTTTTCGAATACATTTCGGACAGCAAAAGACCGTCCTGTGTCCCCAACGTTAACTCCCCGTCGGGCCGCTCCAATCATGCACCATGCTGCCCTCCAGGAACTTCTCGCAGTCCATCGCCGCCATACAGCCGGAACCCGCCGCGGTGATCGCTTGGCGGTAACGTGTATCCTGGACGTCGCCGCAAGCAAATACCCCCGGCACGTTCGTCTCCGTGGTTCCCGGCTTCACCACGATATAGCCGTGGTCGTCGGTCTCTACGGCGCCGCCGAGAAACTTCGTGTTTGGCGTATGACCAATCGCCACGAACACTCCGTCGGCCTCCAGCAGCTCCTCTTGCCCATCGGCATTGTTCCGCACCTTCAGGCCCTTCACTTTGACGCCGTCCTCATCCGTCACCACTTCCAACGGTGTGCGGTTAAGTGCCCAGCGGATTTTCTCGTTGGATCTGGCGCGACCCTGCATGATTTTGGAGGCGCGCAGCTCCTCCCGACGATGCACGATCGTCACTTCGGTCGCGAATCGCGTCAGGAAATTCGCTTCCTCCATGGCGGAGTCACCGCCTCCGACAACGATGAGTTTTTTGCCGCGGAAGAAGAACCCATCACAGGTGGCACAGGTGCTGACCCCTCGTCCTACATTCTCTTGCTCGCCCGGGATGCCCAAATATTTCGCCGAGGCCCCGGTCGATATAATCACCGATTCGGATTCCAGCACCTCACCGCCTTCGAGCGTCACTTGAAACGGCCGCTTGGAGAAATCCACCTTCTCCACCCAGCTGGCCCGAAACTGTGCGCCAAACCGTTCTGCTTGCTTGCGCATATTGTCCATCAGCTCAGGGCCCATAATGCCTTCCGGAAAGCCGGGGAAATTCTCTACTTCCGTCGTCGTGGTCAACTGACCGCCCGGCTCCAGCCCCTCGATCACCACCGGGCTCAGATTCGCCCGCGCCAAATAAATCGCCGCCGTTAATCCGGCCGGCCCCGTTCCAATCACCAATACTTTGTGCATACGCTCGTACCTCCTTGGTTCCTAGGAAATAGCTCGACCCGTCGATTCCTATGTAAATGGAATACTCCATCAAATTTTCCCCAAGTTGGACCTGCTTTACCCATCAAACTATTGGACCGAAGGAAAAATGTCCGCGAGCTTCTCCTTCACGCCGCAAACTTCATCCACCCGTTGAACGTAACGACGAGCCGTAGAAGCGGAAATATTGTATTTCTGCGCCACCTGCTCGTAGGTAACGGATTGCCCGTGCATTTTGGCCGTCAAATATTCAAGCGCTGCGGCCCAGCCCTCCAAATGGGAGACCGTTGGCGTATCCGGATATAACCGGGTAAGAAACTCCGCCCACAACGTCTCCATATCATGCTGCTGCTGAAGATCGAAGCTCGGCTTCATCCGCTCCAGCGCCAAATCTACCACCGCTTGCCACTCACTCCGCCATACCGGCAGCTGTGTAGATACCCGGCTCGGATCAACCAGCGTTGTCGTTGCTCCAGAACGAACGGGCAGCGGCTGGTTCACGCCAAGATTGCGGAGGACAAACAAAGCCATTTCTTTCAAATACGCATCCTCATCCGGCTCCAGCAAGAAGGCTTGCAGCGCCTCCTCAACCTCCTGGTCAGCGATCAGGCCCATCGCTTGAATGACTTGAAGCTTGGTTTTGTGATCCCCGTGGCGCAGCGCCCAGAAGAACGAGGAACGAATCAGCGGGTTCTCCTTCATCTCAGCCGGGATCCCTTCTTCCGAAGCCTCCCAGCGTTTCATTTGCTCCTCGAACGGCAGCAGGTACTGGTAATTCACCGGAACCGGTTCTGCCTCGGGATGTTCACGCTCCTGGGACAGAATGTTCAAGTAATAGCCCGGCACACTCGAGCTGGGATCCAGTCTTTTGGCAGCCTTCCAGAGCTTCTCGGCTTCCTCCTTCCGCCCCGTATGGTAGGCAGCCACAGCCGCATAGTGATACAGGCTGGCATCCAAGTTCGTCTCACTCCCGCGCATCAGCCGTTGAAAATGGCCAAAGGCCGCTTCGTGCCGCCCCAAGATGCCCATCGTTGTTGCCAGCTTGAACACGTGCTCTTGGTGGAATGGAACGATATTTTTCAATCGCCCGGCCAACTCTTCCAACGCCTCACGGTTCCCGGCATGCTGATAAAAAATCGCCAGATTACACAAGCCGTGCAAATTACCCGGATCCTGCACCAACACCTCTTCCACGGTCTCTACCGCTTTGCGGAACAATCCGAGGTAGTAATACCCTAAGGCCAGATTATTGCGGGCCGCCAGAAAATCAGGACGAGTCTGCACCAGCTCCTCCAGCATTTTAACGGCTTGTGCGAACTTGCCTTCCTCCAGCAACGCACGCGCCTGATCGTGCTCATAGACGCCATGGCGCGATTTGATGCTCTTTAATTTCGTCGGGCGATCCAGCTCGTATTGCAGCAGGTCGATCATCTCCTCGGCCTCGCTCAGGAACTGTCCTTGTTCATCCTCCTCCAAATAACGGATGAGCGCTTCTTCGGCCGCTTCAAACATATCCATATTGGCGTAATTGTTCGCCATATAGAAATAACATTCCGTCATGGACGGGTCGATCTCCTCCAGCACGGTCTGGAGCACCTCATTGGATGCCGCATAGTCTCCCATCTCCGATAGAATCCCGGCCATATTGCAGTGATTCACCGGGTTGCTCGGCTCGTATTCCACGGCTTTGCGGAAATATTTTAATGCCTTGTCATAGCGATAACGGTCCAACGAAGAAACGGCTCTCTCGAAGAAAAATCCCGCATCCATCGAGATCGGCAGTACTTTCCCCCGCTGGTTCTTAGCCGGTCGCTTTCTTTCCTTCAAGCAAGGCACCTCCTTTGATTTCAATCTTCCAAGTCTACTTTCCGTACGTTTCAGGTAAACTCTCCATTCCACAGTATAACATAGGAGAAGCTGTCCTCCCACGGGGAATCCAAGCGGAAAATAACGGATGTGCCGCGTCTGGAAGGAAATCCACGCTCCGCAAGCGAATTATTAAGATATTTGCAGAGAAAGGAGCTATCCCCATAATGTATTTTGTTTGGGAAAATACGGTTATTGCCTTATTGATTCTCTTACTGGTCATTTACGCGATCTGGTTTTTTCTTCTTAGAAAAAAACGACACTAAAGGAGGGCTTCCGGACGATGGACACGAACCACCCCCAATTTACGACGATCGACGAATATATCGCCCAATTTCCGCCGGAGATTCAGGACAGATTGCAGCAAATCCGTAAGCTGGTCCATGAGATTGCGCCTCACGCCACTGAGCGGATCAGTTACAAAATGCCGACTTTTGAAACTGATGGCAAAGTTCTGGTACATTTTGCAGCGTTTAAGAAACATATCGGTTTCTACCCAACCCCGAGTGGAACGGAGCAATTTGCCGAGGAACTGTCCCAGTACCAAGGCGGAAAAGGGTCCGTACAGTTTCCTTTGGACCAGCCGCTGCCGCTGGATCTGATTCGCCGCATGGTTCTCTTCCGCGCAGAGGAAAATCGCCGGGCCGCCGAAGCCAAAGCGGCTAAGAAGCCGAGGAAGAACCCCTAACTCG